>URMK01000025.1 GCA_900548905.1 uncultured Lachnospiraceae bacterium
CTTCCGTCTTTTAAAAGGTGGTGGTAAAGCTAAATATCAATATGTCAGTACACTAGTTAAATACTGCAGTAAAGGTAAATTAGCCAATAATCCAAGAAAGCTAAAGCAAAGTGTCAGATTTCTTTTTATTAAATTTACTGAAGGTTGATAAAATAGCGGTAATGATAACAAGAAAATTCCTGCCAGACAGATAGCTACTGTATCCCCGAATAAAAAGAGTAGTATTATTCCCATAATTGATACCAACAGATAAAAAATTCTCCTTTTTGTTCTACACTCCTTTTCATATAAAATAGAACTAATACCAAAAGTAAGCAATAACCAAGATGCAGCTTCAGGCTGTCGCAGTATAATATCTGATCCCAGAAATCCTTGTCTTTCAGTCAGATATTGATATAGCATATCCAAATATAGAAAAAAAGCAGAAAACAATATCAAATTGAGATAATATCCTAAGTTTCCTGAAAATGATTTCAAAAGAAAGATTGTAATTATCAGGCATAAAAAAAATATTTCAGAATAAAAATAAACTTCCTGAAAAGCAAACCTTATACTCCCTTTAATTATAAGTAATGCTGTTAAAAAAAACAAAATACAGTCTATACGGCATAATGGCTTTTTTACTACTATAGTTTTTCTGCGAAAAAAAGAAAGAACTAATAGGGCTGTCAATAATGTCAACAAATAATAAACGAGTTCTTTTTCCGTAAAAACTTCAAGTATTTTAGTATCCGACAAATACAGCGGATAAAAAAAACACATAATCCTCAAATAGATATCAAGAATGGCCATTCTACCTTCATATAAATCAGGACAACAGAACTTTTTCACTCTTTTACCCAACAATATTATGCTTGTCTTATTCAATACATTTTGCATTCTCAACTTTTCCTTCAATGCATTTATTCAGGAAATTCCTGAAATCTTTTTCTACTATACTAGTTTCATATTTATCTAAAAAATGCTGTCTAACTAATTGATTAATACAAGAATTACTATTGATATTGGATTTGATTTGTTTCACAAACTCTTCCTTGGTATTACATTCATAAATTCCCCTGTTTCTTATTTCTTCTATATCATAACCTTCAAGTGCTTCCTGGGTTGCAAATACATTTTTCCCATACATCATGGCTTCCGCTGTTTTGACTTTCATACCATTACCGAAAAAAATGGGTATAATAACTGCATTTGCCTGATTATAATAATCAGATAAATTTTCTACAGTTCCTATTACTTCAACATTATTCCTTTCCAACTCTTTTTTTTTGCTTTCCATATTTTTTCCAACGATATAGAGTACATAGTCTGTAAGTTCCTGCATTACCTCTTCAATAAACCATTTTATACCTGCTATATTAGGAGCAAATAAAGATCCTACAAAAAGTAGTATAGGCTTTGATTTTATACCTACATTATTTATTCTCTCAACATATGCATCTTTTAAAGTAATGGGTAGTATATAACTCTTCTTATCTCCATAAAGTTGTCTCGATTCCTTTTTATCTCTTTCATTCAGATAAATACAGTAATCAGCGGCCTTAACCGCCTGTTTTTCATTATATGAATATGAAAAAAAAGGAATGATATAACCAATACTCTCATGAATAAGCTTATTTTTAGCATAATTCCTTTCAATATTGTGAAAAAAAATAATTTTTAATGGATCCCCTCCTATGTCTTTTAAAAACCCCCCTATCGTAGAAGAGTCACAAAATATAATCTCAGCATTCAAATGATTTATATAATTAACTGCTGCCTTTTTTATTTTTCGGTTGCAGACATTTCTTCCCGACATAGTATTTATCAGCAAACTCATTTTATTATTCTGTGTAGGAAATATCTTTTCATTTTCACATAACTCCTCATACCTATGATTAGAAAACATACACAAATATACATTTTTATAACCAAATATACTTCTAAGCAGATTGTAATTTCGTAGACTGCATAACTGTCCTCCATTTTGAGGATTATATAAAAATTCATGTCCTGCTATAAACAATATTTTCACGGACAATTCCCTCTTTCTTATTTCAACGAACTAACCTTTCTAAAACTTCCGCAATCCGCTCCCAGGAAAATCTATAAGCCTCAGCCCTTACATTTTTTTCAAAATCTGTTTCCTTCTGCTCTTGAAAATATGCAATTACAGCCTCCGCCAATTCTCCCTGGTTCCGTGCTTCCACCACATACCCTGTTTTCCCGTCCTCAACCACATCCGGCAGTCCTCCCACATCCGTAACCACCACAGGCTTCTCAAACCCATACGCAATCTGGACTATCCCGCTTTGCGTGGCATCAACGTAAGGCAGTACCACTAAATCACATGCAGCAAAAAATTTTTCTATCTCCCGGTCAGGAATATACCCATCATAAATATCGATAAATTCTTCTGCTCCATTTTCCTTTATTAAATTGACATACGCCTCTTTATTCTCTTCACTTCCAAAATCACCGACAATCATTAACTTAATATCTGCTATGTTACGGCTTATTTCAGGCATGGCTTCTATCAGATACCGCAGCCCTTTATACTCTCTTACAAAACCAAAAAACAGAAGTACTTTTTCCTGCATGGATTTTTTTAAAAGTTCCCTGGACTTTTCTTTAGACAGGTTTTCAAACTTAAAGGCATTGTAGGTTGGATGAACTGTCTGTTCGTATCTGGCATCCGGCATGATACCTTTCAAATCCCCGGCATCCGTTCCCGATTGTACGATAAAATAATCTCCCTGCTTCAGGACCATTCTCGTCAGCATTCTGTCCAGCGGGAATCTTTCATGCGGGAATACGTTATGGCAGACAAACAGAATTTTTAATCCTCCCAGGGCTTTCGCCAGGCTCCAATAGCATGGCGCAAAATAAGGATGCCACCATTGAATAATCACAAGATCCGGTTTTTGTTTTTTTATTTTTCCGGCTGTTGTAAACCAGTTTATTGGGTTTGCCGTATGTAACCAATAATTGGTGCCCTCAATTTTAAAACTGTCGTTATCATAATCTCTTTGCTTATTTTTATAAAGCAGCCTGGGATACTGGAATTTGTAAGAGACCATGGTAACCTTATATTTCTTAGAAAGTGCACGGTACATCAGACCTGTATAATGGGAAATTCCTCCTTTATACGGGTATACCGGTCCTACAAGAACTATATTTTCCATGTTCTCTCTCATCTCATTTTTCCTGTATTCTTCTTCATACCTGCAGGTTTTCCGTCATTCTTTGGTTTTCGCAATGCGGAAACCACTCCTGTCACAAACACTGCAGCAATTAAAACAATAATAACGATTCTCCAAACCTTTGACCGTGTTATTGCTTTTCTCTGCATTTCCAAAGATTCAATAAATGCACTGTCCTCTTCCCCGATTTTCTGCATTTCCTGTTCAAGTGCCGCCGTATCCACTGCCGCAGATACCGTCAAATCCGCTGAAGGTACGTATGCCGTTTTCCCCTGGTAATAAATTTCATACCAGCCATCTGTTTCTTCCCCCACAACAAAAAGGTGGGTCCCAACCGGCAGTTCCACTACGGAAGCTGCATTCTCCGAGGGCTGTCCGCGGCCAATCGTATCCACTGCAGCTGCCATTAAATTCCCCTGGACATTAGCATTCTGTGATCCATCCGCTTCCTCCGCCCGCACGTGCAAAGACATATAGCCGCCCCATAAAAGCAGAAGCAATAATCCTAATAATAAACGAAATGCTTTCTGTCTGAAATTATCTATATCTCTGGTTTTTCTCATTTTTATCCCTCTTGCAAATCACAGGCCTGCCTGCAATACTGCATCAATCCGTAGTTTAAAAGGCAATCTCAATCCTGCTCTATCTTCCCTTTTTCCTTACCTTACTGCCGCCCCGTCACTGCGTTCCGGGCTAAAATAAAGAATATCCGTTGTTAAGTCCTTCTTCTTATCCTCTTTCACCGGCGCTTCCCTGTCATATTCCATCCGTTTCACATGATACTGCACATCCTGCAGTATTTTCCTGTTTGCCGCGATCACATCCGCAACCAGACCTATCATGAAGGTTAAAAATCCAATTATAATCAGGGTACACGCCAGAATAAGGGACTGTATATGCCCGCTGCCCGTACCATTTGCAAGAAAATATAAAAACCGCACGCCAATCCCTAATCCGATCAGCACGCTTGGAATGGACAGCAGAGTAAAGCACATAAGCGGCTTGTACATCATATAGGCCCGCAAAATAGTCAGAACCGATTTTTTCACATAGCCCCAGATACTCTTGAATAATCTGGAGGGACGCAGTTCCGCATTTGTCCGGATGGGAACGCTTGTGACGGCAATTTTTTCCCTGCCCGCCTGTACGATCGTCTCCAACGTATAGGTATAATCATTTACCACATTCACGCGCATGGCGGCTTCCCGTGAAAAGGCACGGAAACCGCTGGGTGCATCGGGAATTTCCGTATGGGAAGCTTTGCGCACTACCCAGCTTCCGAAATGCTGCAGTTTCTTTTTTACAAAGGAAAAATGATCCGTATCATCAATAGGCCTCTCTCCGATTACCATATCCGCTTCCCCGTCCAGAATGGGGTTAATCAGTACCGCAATGTCGTCTCCGCAATACTGGTTATCGGCATCGGTATTCACGATGATATCGGCGCCGCATTTCAGGCAGCCGTCCAGGCCGGCCACAAAACCTTTTGCCAGCCCCTTGTTCTGTTTAAAGTTTACTACATGATGCACGCCCCATTTCCGGGCCACTTCCACCGTATCGTCATGGCTTCCGTCATTGATGATCAAATACTCGATCGCATCAATTCCATCCAGTTTTTTGGGCAGATCATTGAGTGCTACTTCCAGAGTTTCCGCTTCGTTATAACACGGGATTTGAATAATCAGTTTCATAACAGCCTCCGCTTTCTCCGATGGTACATTGCTGACGCTTCCTGTCCGTTCTTTCCTATCCGTCACGAATCAGGAATTATAGTACAGACACAGATGCCCGGCTTCCCAGCTTCTTTCGTATTGTGTTTCCATTATTTTTCTATATTCACTGCCGGCTTCCAGGATAAGCTTATCGTTCCCACGTATATCCTCCGGCCTGATTTCCGTTTTCCCTGCATCCCAGATTTCAATTTTTATTTCTCTCATCCGGAACTGTACCTGTTGTATGTAAGGATTATCTCCTTCGTAAATGTGGATAATCCGGCCTGAATCATCCATCTCCATCGCTTCCTTCAGCTTGTCCGCAATCTGTATATCCCCATATCCATAGGAATTCCCGATATAAACATAATGCTCGCCCGCCTGAAGCCCAAGCGCCGCCTGCAGACACAGCATACCTGCCAGAATCCATTCCGCCTGTCTTTTTCCAAATACGGTTATTACCAGAGCCAGTAAAAGCATCAGGCATACCCCGGCTCCCCAGGCCTTCCATAAAAAAGGAATTGCCCGGAAGTGTTCTTCCTCCAGCAGATAACTCATACCTATCATAAAATAGCCATGGATATTGTCCATGCCGGTATCATTTGCATGGATAATAAAAGTTGCAATCCCGGCAAACAGCGCCGTGCTTCCTATCGCTATGCCGGTGCCAAGCCACAGCCTCCGGCTTTCCAGGACCTTCTTGATTCCCAGTGCCAGAAGAAGGGGAACAATCAATTCGCTGTATCTTCCATGTATAAATAAATCCAATCGGCTGTTTCCCGTATCCGCACTGCCCAATGTGTAAATCACTGTAACTATAAACTGTGCCGCAGTCGCAAGAAGCATAAAACACCAGATATAATCTTTTTTTACCAGGCTTCCTTTTTTCCATTCCCGAAAGGTATCAGCCACTTTTGTTATAAGGAGATAAATTCCCCAATAAGCAAGACCACAGGTTGCCAGCCCCAGATACAGTGCTTTACCGGCGCAGCCCGCCAGGAAATTCTTTATCCCGCTGATACTCACCAGAACCTTAAGCTTTTCCCACTGTCCGGAATAGTCATTGTATTGAAGCAGTTCCTCCGAGGCCCCATGATAAAGCTTTTCAATCAGGCCATCCTTTATTCCCAACCCAACTAAAACGAAAGCAAACAGCAGAAATAATGCCAATAGTACATTTTTACGAAGTTTGGAATCCTTATTGCCAAAAGCCCACAAAAGCAAAGTCACGCTCCCTGCCGCAATCATTCCAATACTTCTCATGTGCACGAAATAGATATATACCAGCGCGGCCGACAGCCCGACAGCCGTCAATACGCGGGGTTTTTCAAGGAAACAGAAAAATAAATAACATATCAGGATATATAAAAACAGAAGCAGGCCTTCCGTCATTGTCATCTGCATATAAAAAATCCAGGGCGGGTACAGCACGGCAATCCCGCTGATTATCACAGCCCTTTCTTTTTCCATTCCGGGAAAAAGTTTCTGCATCAGCTTATACAGCAGCAGAAGCCCGATGCACATCAAAATCATATTTATAACTACCGCCGTCCGGTAGGCAAGAATAGAGTCTTTAACAAAATAGAGAATGGGGGCTAATACCAGGCTGTATCCGAAGGAATAATAGGAGCCGAGAGAGGTAGCCTCCGACCAGTCCCACCCCAGCATTTTTGCAGCCGGCGCCCAGTATCCGAATTCATCCGGAAACAGGGAAAAACCAAAGATACGCTGCAGCCCGTACTGGCACAGGCAAAAACACAAAAGCATCAGCAGCACCAGATAGACAGCTGCTTTGTTTTTTTTCCACTTATGTAACATACCCGTCCCTTACGAGAATACTGGGAAACAACCGACAGCCGCCTGCCGGTCATCTCCCAGACATCTTTCCTGTTGTTTTCTTATGGTTATCCTGTGAAATTAAGCTACAGGATACATAATCATTGCATATGCGCCAAGACCGCCTGTCGTATTAAAAGTTACGGTGTTAGGATCTGCATCCAGGTCGGGAAGCACTTCAATAACGCCGCCGGGACGTACACAGATCATAGCATACGCGAAGCCTGCCTTAACAGCGCTCTTCGGGATTCCGAATGCCATGGTTATAGGCGCTCCGTCCTGTGCCAGCAGGGAAAATTTTCCGCCTGCAAGCTTGCCCAGTTCTACGTTAACGGTAGCAATTACGGTACCGCCAACTGCTCCGGCAGCCGCATTGATGCTTGCCATTGCCGCAGGGCTCTTTGCTTCATTGATATCGTATACTCTTGTATAAGGCTGCTCTCCTGCTGCCAGGCCGTAGCCTGCTGCCAGGGTCGCCTTATCGGTTGCAACTACAGTTCCGGGAATTGTCTTGGACATATACGCTCCCTTTACTGTGGAAGTCAAAACTTTTCCGCCAACGCTTACTGTGCTTGTCTCGGGGATCGTAGCGGCTACTTCTGTTGATACGGAAGTACTGGATCCTTCGGACGGAGCATTATTGTTGGTAGATGCGTTCACTCCCATCACCGGAGCCATGACAAGGCTCAGTGCAAGTGCTGTTGCAAGCACTTTTTTTAATGACTTACTTTTCATCTTCTTCTCCTCCTTGCGTGTCATTAAATTTATATCCAATCATGCATCAGTTAGGAACACATAATTTGAATATCCTCTGTAACTATGTGAGATGTTCTGTCCGGCTTTCCCCGAAAGCATCCTGTTCCTGCTTACTGCCCACTCCTCTGGCAAAAATAAGCATCATATCAAGGCAGCACTCGTATTCCGCCGGCGTCAGGCCTTTCAGAATATTCATTACTGCCGTTCCTTTATCAGGTAATTCCTCTTTCTTTTCTTCCGGGTTTCCATATATAATATAATCCAGGGATATGCCATAGAGATCGGACAGGGCTATCAGCGTCTCTATACTCATACCGCAGCTTCCGCGTTCGATATCCGCATAGTATTTTTCCACCTTGCCCACTCTTTCGGATACATATCCTCTGCTCCAGCCCAGCTGTTTCCGCCGCTCGTACAGACGGTTGCCTGCCATCAGACGGTTGTAGCTTTTTGATTGGGACATTTTATACACCTGCTGTCTTTCCTGACGGGATCCGAGTTTTCGTAAAATACTTCCTTTTGCGAAATAAACGGCAGATCACAATATACTACAGTTATGTTGTAAAAAATGACCATTTTTTTGACGGCCTATGGCTGTGTTTTAAGATGCCAGCCTGTATCCGGCCATCAATTGCTTTTTTCTTTCCATATCGGAATGAACGTATATTCTCATGGTCGTGGTAATGTTGGAATGACCCAGCAGTTCGCTGAGCGTTTTCATGTCAAATCCTCTGGAGATACAGTTTGTTGCAAAAATATGCCGGAGCATATGGAAATTAAAATAGGGGATTTCCAGCTGTTCCAGGATTTTCTTAAAGCGGTACTGCAGGGTCCTCGGTTCCAGATATTCTTTTTTCTTCCCGGAAAGGACATATCCGTCTTCTGTTCCTTTTATTCTTTTTAGAAATTCCAGAAGATAGGCCGGCAAAGGGATTTCCCGGTTGGAGCTTCTGGATTTGGGGCCGGTTACGATAACCTTGGTTCCGCCCTTTTCCTGCTGGAATGTGCGGATCCGCTGCATCGTTCCCCTTATCCGGAGCGTACCCTGCTCCCAATTTATATTTTCCCACCGCAGGGCGCATAGTTCTCCGATCCGCAGGCCGCAGCAGCCGGATAACAGAATCCCGATGCTGGTAGGATCCTTGTCCTTTGCCCGGCTCAGGAGGTAAGTCTCCAGCTTGCGCAGCCTGTCTCCTTCGGGGGGCATAATGGTTTTATTTTTGACCGGGGCCGGAGGAGGCGGGCACTGGGGTATGCCGCATTGATATTTTTTATCCAGGAAGCGGAAAATCTGGCCCGCTATCACATGGATCTGATGCTGGTATGTACCGGAATATGTATTTCCCTTTTCCTTTCTTTCCGGGTGCTCCGGAAAAGAAAGCTGTTTCTCCGTTAAAAATATGCCGGCCGGCTGCGTTCCCCATAGAGGGAGGATATGCTTTTCTGTAATGGAGCGGTAGGTTGCATAGGTTGACTCCTTCCATTTAATCCTGTTCTCCTCCAGCCAGAGTCCGGCCGCGTCCCCCAGTGTCAGCATGGGCGGAAGCTGTGTTTTTTTCCCTGCCGGCTGCATAAGGGCCTGTTTTCTCAAAATCAGCTTTTCCCTGACCTCCCGGTAGGAATGCCCATATACGGAACGGTACGAGATTTTTGTGCCTAAGGCCTGCGGGATACGGTATCTGCCTTCCCATCTGCCATCTTTTCTTTTATATATATTTTCGCCTTTTCTTGCCATAATCTCCTCCATTGTCCTGACGAAATATTTGACGGTTCATAAATTAACCGGAACCGCTTGCCGGAAAATCTTTTTTAATATAATCTGTTTTCTGTTATTATTTTACTTGTTTAAAGTTACATCGTTACATCTGTTTGGTGAATAAGACGAATTTCGTGTAAAAGTAAATATTAATTTTATATTTTATACATAGATTGACAAAATTTAAAACCTCTTTTATAATAAATCTCAAAAGAGCATTGTATTATTATAGATTTAAAGACAGAGTTTATTTCGCAAAAGGAAGTATTTTACGAAAAGGATTTCCGAGCTTATTACGGCAGGCGTTCCATACGCCTGTTTTTCTTTTGCTTTTTTCCGGGAGAGCCGGTTACACCGTAACCCTTTCCTGTCCGGATAAAGTCGTCCGTTGACCATAAAAAAATTAAGTGCCGCATTTTTTAGGCAATATAGGGGGGGAACTTTTCCACTTTATACATGCTTTCTACCACTCTGTCCATTCCGGCGGCATGTATTCCTTCTTATAATATAGGCATCGGCACGGCAGGCTGTTTTCATAATGCTGCCGGCAGTTTATCAATTACATACAGGAGGGAACGAATGAATACGAACAGTCAATTCAGGGAACTGGACGGCAGGCAGACGCAGCTGCTGGATCCGGAGCTGCGCCGGCGCGAGGAAGAAAACCGCAGCTATATGATACATCTGGAAAACCGGTTTTTATTGCTGAATTTTAATCTGGAGGCAGGGCGTGACACCTCTGCGGAAGCTATCGAAGGTATGCATGGCGGCTGGGAATTTCCCACCTGCGAGCTGCGGGGGCATTTTTTAGGGCACTGGCTTTCTGCGGCGGCTATGCGTTATCATGCATCGGGAGACAGGGAAATCAAAGCGAAAGCGGACAGTATCGTGGATGAGCTGGCGGAATGCCAGAAGGAAAACGGAGGGCAGTGGGCGGCTCCTATCCCGGAGAAATACCTGTACCATATCGCAGGCGGGAAGCAGGTATGGGCTCCCCATTACACCATCCATAAGGTATTTATGGGCTTACTGGATATGTACGAATATGCGGGAAATGAGACGGCACTGCAGATCGCAGAGAATTTTGCTGATTGGTTCTATGACTGGACAAAGGATTTCAGCCGGGAACAAATGGATGATATCCTGGACTTTGAAACCGGCGGCATGCTGGAGATCTGGGTTCAGCTATACGGCATTACGGGTAAGGAGAAATATGCGGCGCTGATGGAACGGTACTACAGGGGCCGGCTGTTTGATCCTCTTCTGAGAGGCGAGGATGTTCTTACCAATATGCATGCAAACACCACCATACCGGAGGTTATCGGCTGTGCCCGGGCCTATGACGTGACAGGTGATGAAAAATGGCGGAAAATCGCAGAGAATTACTGGGATCTGGCGGTGACCCAGAGGGGGCAGTACGCTACCGGAGGGCAGACCTGCGGAGAAATCTGGTCGCCCAAAAAGAAGCTGGGGGCCAGGCTCGGCCTGAAGGGCCAGGAACATTGTACGGTCTACAATATGATCCGTCTTGCGGGCTTTCTTTTCCGCTGGAGCCGGGATCCGGCTTATCTGGATTATCAGGAGCGGCTGCTGTATAACGGCCTGATGTCCCAGGCTTACTGGCAGAGCAATCTGAGCCATGGTTTTACCAGCCCTTATCCTTCCAGGGGGCTGCTCACGTATTTTCTTCCCATGCGGGCAGGCGGAAGAAAAGGCTGGAGCAGCAAAACCGGTGATTTTTTCTGCTGCCACGGAACGCTGGTGCAGGCTAACGCGGCTTTCAACAGGGGGATTTATTACCAGCAGGAGGATCATATATATGTCTGCCAGTATCGGGACAGTCAGACCACCTTCACGGTAAACGGCAGCAGCGTGACGCTTTTGCAGCACGCGGATCCTCTGACGGGCAGCTCTCATCTGGCGAGTACCTCCTCGGCAAAACAGTCCGTGCTGGAGGATACCCGGAAATACCCTTCTCAGCCGGACTGTCTGGTTCCCTGTCTGAAGCTGGAATTAGAAAAAGATACGGAAATGACGCTTCAGCTGCGTATACCCGGATGGCTTGCCGGCGAAGCCGTTATCCTGGTAAACGACACGGAAGCATATCGAAGCGGCGATTCCTGCCTTTTTGTACCTTTAAAACGTGTCTGGAAAGACGGGGATGTCATCCGCATCCTTCTTCCCAGGGCGGTAACCTGCTTCCCGCTTCCGGAGGATGAAAGCACGGTTGCCTTCCTGTACGGGCCCCTCGTCCTGGCCGGCCTGTGTGAAGAGGAACGCATCCTTCATGTACCGGATGCCGCCCATCCGGAGCAGATTCTTACCCATGACAACGAACGGGAATGGGGAAGCTGGAAATCCACCTTCCGAACCACAGGACAGGAAAGGGGTATCCGTTTCATCCCGTTACATGAAGTGGGTTATGAACCCTACAGCATTTATTTTCCGGTTAAATCAGACCAATAAGTTCCCGGAAGCTCCCATCCTTCAAAAAAACGGGAATCACTTCCAGGGGAGCCTGTACGAGAACAGTCTGTCCGCCTTCATAGGCCGTACCATCATGGAGGTATGTCCAGGTATGGCCTGCGGGCAGATATACCCTTCGTTGTACCTCCCCTTCATACAGGATCGGCGCTGCCAGCATATCGCTGCCGAACATATACTGCTCCTTTAGTTCCCAGCAGCACTCCTGATCCGGGAATTCATAGAACATAGGACGCATCACCGGCCTTCCCCATTCATGGGCTTCCTGCATCAGCTGTCTTATATAAGGGCGCATAGCCTCCCGGAGACGGATATAAGAGGTCAGGATCCGGCAGATATCCTCCCCGAAGCTCCATACCTCGTTGGGGCCGCCGGAATGCTGGTATCCTGTCCCGTCTGTTCCAACCACCTCTTCCGCCGGAAGACGATCTCCATGAAGACGCATCACAGGACAGAAGGTCCCCCATTCAAACCAGCGTACCAGCAGGCTCCGGAATTCTTCTTTTTCCGGATCCCCGCCGGTAAAGCCGCCGATATCGGTGGTCCACCAGGGTATTCCCGCAATTCCCATATTCAGCCCGGCGCACAGCTGCCTCCTGAGAGTGACCCAGTCGGAATGGATATCCCCGGACCAGACAAGGGCGCCATACCGCTGGCTCCCCGCCCATGCACAGCGCACCAGGCTGACTATCTGCTCCTCCCCTGCCTGATGCAGCCCTTCATAAAAGGCCCTGGCAAAGAGCTGGGGATACAGATTCCCGATCTGTGCCTGAGTTCCCATACGGCACCGGTAATTATCATAGTCATACACAGATAAGCCCGGCTCCGCCTCATCCAGCCAGAACAGACGGATCCCTTTCTCATAATAATTCTTCCTGCATTTTTCCCACAGATAATCCCTTGCCTGGGAATTGGTCACATCGGTAAAGGTGCTGTTTTCATTGAAAAGCTTGGCGAGATCTATCCCTTTCTCCGCCTTGACCAGATACCCCTTCTGTTTCATTTCTTCATAATTTTCACTGGTCCAGGCCACCTCCGGCCAGACGGAAACCATCAGCTCCACCCCCATTTCCTTCAGGGTGCGCACCATTCCTTCCGGATCAGGGAAAAATGCCTCGTCGAACCGGAAATCCCCCATCCTGGGCCAATGGAAAAAGTCACACACGATCACGTCCAGCGGAATTTCCCGCCGCCGGTATTCCCGGGCCACCTGAAGAAGCTGCTCCTGGTTCCAGTACCGCAGCTTGCACTGCCAGAAGCCCAGGCCATATTCCGGCATCTGCGGTACCGTCCCTGTGGCCGCCGCATAAGCGCACTCTATTTCATCCGGCGTATCCCCCGCCGTAATCCAATAATCCATCTGCCGTGTACTCTGTGCCTGCCACTGCGTGGTATTCGCGCAGAAGCTGACACGTCCCACAGCCGGATTATGCCACAAAAAGCCATAGCCCAGGCTGGACAGCACAAAGGGGACACTGGCCTGGGAATTTCTCTGCGCCAGCTCCAGGCTGCAGTTCTTAATATTCAGAAAATCCTGCTGATACTGCCCCATCCCATACAGCTTTTCCTCCGCCTGCGAGGCAAAGGTGACGGTCAGTTCATAATCGCCGCCGATAATCGGTTTAAACCAACGGCTCCTCCTGTTCAGAGCTCCGCCCTTCCCTTCTTCCTGAAGCAGCAGGCGCCCTTTCCCATCATAAAAAGAAAGACAGACCGGCCCGCCTTCCTCCCGTGCACCGCCTTCTCTCTCCATAACCGCCCGCAGCCTGCCGTTCCTGATCTCACTCTTACCCGTACCGATATCCAGGAAAACCTCTGTCTGCGCCGGAGGAAGAAGTGCATAATCCGTATCCTCCGGATCCCCCATCATGGCGCTCCTCACCCGGAAACTGTTGTTTCCCCAGGGCTCCACCACCAGGGTTTCCCCGTCCCACCGATGTACCAGCCTGTTCCCTTCCCTGCTCATTGTCTGCATGTCTGCCCGCTCCTTTTCCCTATTATGCCGCTTATACTATTCTGGTACTATTATAGGGTTTTACCAACACACAAACAAGACACAATTACCAGAAAATCCGGCTCTTGCGCAGTCGTCCGGCAGCTCCGCTTTCCTTTGGACGGCTCCCCCTCCGGGCGATAGTCCGGGCCGGGGAGTCCGCATCCCCCTATTCCCCCACAGAATGCCTGGTCACCATAGTACGTACCAGCCCGGCCAGTGACACGCCGCCCATATGCATATCCTGATCCCCGAAACGCATCACCTTGTTCTGTCCCTTTTCCACAGGAAGCCACTGCGCAAGCCCCGGCCCATTGGGATTTCCGGTTTTGATAAAATGGGAGAAATAATCCACCATAGCCTCCGACAGCCGGTAATCCCATTCCGTAAAGGGTCTCCAGCCATTTGCCAGCGTACCGAATACATACCACAGATCCGAAGAATGCCATGCCCCGTTGTCATCACCGGGCAGCTGCCGGCAGAAGAAATAAGCATAGCTGCTGCATTTGCCCTGTTCAGATTGGATCCCGGCCCATCTTCTTGCCATTTTATGAATAAGGGGCGGCATAATATCCTCACTGGTAGATCCGCACAAATAAGGGATTGCAAGCTGGTGCCCCGCTCCGGCCGCCGCCCAAGCCGTCTCTGTAAGCATGGTCCCGTCCAGTACGGGGCCTGCAAAGGCCATGGCATTTTTCTTCTCCCTGCCCAGTCTTGCGAATTCCTCAAAAAGCCTCTCCGGCCCTATCTCACGCAGCGCCTGCAGATCCGGAGCCTTCAGACGGCCGGCCAGTTCCTCCCAGAAAGAAAAGGCAGCCCGGGCGGTGCGTGGGGCCAGCAGACGGGAAACGCCCCCGCCGCTCAGCATGACGGCACCGGAAATAAGGCCCCTGGTCAGAGGGCTGACGCACAGCTGCTGTACGCTCATAGCCCCTGCCGACTGCCCCATAATGGTAATGCGTCCCGGATCTCCTCCGAACGCCGCTATATTGTCATACACCCACTGAAGCGCACACAGCTGATCATACAGACCATAGTTGCCGGTATGTCCCGCCTCCGTTTCCAGCTCCGGCAGGCAGCAGAAGCCCAGCGGTCCCAGACGGTAGTTGCAGGTTACCAGAATGATCCCCCGTTTACAGTAGGCTTCTCCCGAAAAATGCTTTTCATGCCCGCAGCCTCCCTTAAAGCCGCCTCCATGGATATAGAAAAGCACCGGCGCATCCCGGCTTTCCACAGGCGCCCATATATTCAGGAAAAAGCAGTCCTCGCTGTAGGTATAAGTTTCTCCTTTCCGAAATTCCCGGTAGTAAAAGGCCTTTTCCGGTACCTCCTCTTCGTTATAAAAGGCACGGGGCTGAAAGCTGCAGGCGCCGAAGCTGCCTGCATTATAAACGCCTTCCCAATGGGTCACCTGTCCGGGATATTCCCACCGCCCTGCTTTTGCATAACGGATCCCTTTAAAAACAGCAACGCCCTCTTCTTTTCCTTCCGCTCCCTGTATGAGTCCGCAGGGCGTCTGTACCCGGTAATCCTGTATCATTGCGTTTTACTTTCCTTTCCTGTTATAAGCCGCCGGCATCCATGGAAACCGTTCCATAACCCCGTCTTCAAACCCCTTAAGGCGGGCAAGGTTTTCCACCACACCAGGCATATCCAGCCTTTTTACAAGCTCGTCGATCCTCCGTTTCCCCTCATCCGCCAGCTCCTGCCTGCGTCCGGGTGTGGGCAGCGCCGTCGTGGAAGCATGATCCCTCGGATCCCCAAAGCAGTATCCCACGCTCCCGCTCTGGTAGGCCATATTGAAAATCCCGTTAAAGGGCGCCACCGTCTGGGGCTTCATGGAGAAAAATTCCGTAGTGAGAGGTACGTCCTCCAGCCTTCCCAGGATATCATAAGCCCCCAGGAACATCCCATCCAGCTTTTCCATAAAAGCGACGGGATTTTTCTGCATATCCTCTGCCTGAAACAAATCCTTTGCTGCGCCGAACATCTGCATAGTCATATCCATATAAAGAATGGGAACGCCGGTTTCATCGAAAAAATCCCGCACCATAGGACTGCAGGTCATATGCGCCGGCCCGTGCAGGCTGATATAGATCTGGCGTTGGAAGCCCTGACGCAGCAGACTGCGTGCAATGGCTCCCAAATAATCAATTCCCTGACGCACGCTGACCTGTGTGGTTCCCCTTCCGCTGGCCGTGGCCCCCGCATAAAAATAGGGGAGCCCTGACAGAACCAGGCCGTCACAGGCCTCCGCCATTTTAAGTGCCACCGCCTCACTGATAACCGTCTCACAGTCCAGCGGCAGTCCGCCGTGCATCTCAACCGTCCCCACCGGCACGATGATGATATCCTTTTCTTCCAGGTACGCTTCTACCTCACTGTTTAATAATTTCGGCAAAAAACGGCTTCGCAGTTCCATATTGATCTCCTTTCTGCTTTGTACGGGCGGCGGTAACCCGATCCTTTCCCGGGCTTATGTATGACACCGCCGTCCGCTGCTTTCCTTTATTTTCCGGACTGCTCCGGATTCCTGGATGCCGACATTAATTCCCGGATTTCCGGAGTGATATTCCACACAAATTTCAGGGAAACCCAGCAAAGGAACAGGAAAACCGCAGGTGTCAGCACGACGAGGGCTTTAATTCCCATCTGTACGCCCGCCGACTGGGCCTGTGCCCCCGGCACATACCCGATGACTCCCAGCAGGGCCACTGCCGCCGAGGAACCCAGGGCCTGCCCGATACGGCGCATCAGGTTGAAGGTTCCGTAAATGGATCCTTCCGTCCTTTTTCCGGTAACATATTCGTTATAATCAATGGCTTCTCCCACCATGCCCCACTGCATCAGCACGGTTATACCGCCGAAACCGCTGGCAAATGCGGATACTCCCATATAAAGGAAAATATTATTGGGGAGCAGGAACAGGAGGACATACAGGGCAACGCTGATAAGCTGGCTGGCACGAACTGTTTTTTCCAGCCCTTTTTTGGCAACTATTTTAGGAACCAGTGCCAGGAAAATAAAACTCAGCCCCATACTGATCAAGGTCATCATGCTCATCATGCTGAGAGCGCCAAGCACATCCCTGTACATATAAATGCCGAGTGTGGTGCCCATATACTGCATGATACAGTAAAATAACCCCTGAAGGCACAACGCCACAAACGCACGGTTCTTTTTGAATACCACCAGAATATCCGTAAATTTAATATCGCTGGAATCCTTGATATCCTCTTCCACAGGCCGGGAATTGTGTTCGCAGGTCCACTTGCAGCTCAATATACAGGCGATAAAGCCCACCACCGCACATACGGTAACGCCTGCCGTGTATCCCAGCTGAGGATTGGCTGTCATGGTGTCGATGATAATCGGGAACATAAACATAGGAATAAGATTTCCAATCATGGAACCAAACCCCCTGGCGCTGGACAGGTTGGCACGTTCCGCATCATTTCCCGCCATTGCGCTTAAAAGGGATCCATAGGGAATATTGAACATGGTATAGCTGGCTTCATATAACAGATAGGTAACCAGGGCCACCAACACCTTGGCCGCACCGTTTACATAGGTGGGAGCCGTATACATCAGAATGGCCGTTATAAGCAGGAGCGGCGTCGCCCTCACCATCCATGGACGGAATTTTCCCTTGCTGCTGTGGGTGCGGGCGAACACTTTATCCATCAGAGCGCCCATCATGGGATCGTTGACGGCATCCCAGATTTTCAGGATCAGATACATGGAGGCAACCGCCCCGGTGGTAAGTCCCGCTACTTCCGTGTAATAGGGTGTCAGAAAAGAACCCATTACCGCAAAAGTCATACAACCGCCCAGATCTCCCATGGCATAACCTATCAGATTTTTTCTGGTAAGGCTGCTGCGGGAGGAAGAAACCGATGTTTTTCCCATATTTTTCTCTCCTTTTTATTTTGCCAGCGGCTTGCTTTTTTCTTTCCGCTTCCGTATACTCAAAGCATACGTTATTGAAATCACAATTAGAATTGTTAATTCTGCAAATAACTTTGTTATTCCGGCAAATATTTCCGTCACATTGTATAGATTGGATAAAATATGGATAGAGAAATTATTGAAAATGCATATAAAACTTTTGTAGAAAAGCGCCTTATGAATAGTATAAGTATGCAAAAGTTAAAACAGGTCCTGTTTCATCTCGAGGGAAGTACCGAAAATCTTTACCAGCAGCTCCCCATGGTGCAAACCGGTGCACAGATCAACCACGATACCAGCCACACGGCGGACCAGATAGATCTCCATTCTCATGTTTTTTATGAAATATTGTTTGTCTGCCGCGGTCAGAACGTGCAGTATCTCTGGAACAATAACCGCTACCGTCTGCAAAAGGGGGATATCATGCTGATTCCGCCCGGGGTGACGCACCGGCCTGTTTTTTCCGGGGAGTTTACAGAACCCTATGAACGCTACGCACTATGGATTGATCCCGATTTTTTTCATTCCCATGCATCCCAATTCCCGGAACTCAATTATGCCCTGGAGCAATGCCGCCTTGCGGACAGCGGTCTGCTCCGCAGTACAAACGCCACCTACTCCGGCCTTTATGCCGGTTTTCATACGCTGTGGCTGGAACAGGAGGGACAGCGCTTCGGCTGGGAGGCCGCCGTAGCTCTGGGGGCCATCCATTTAATGATACATATCAGCCGCACCTTTTATTACCGCAATACCTCCGTTGCCAAAACGGAAACCCGGAGCTTGTTTGATGATGTTTTCCAATATATTGATACCCATTTGTGTGAAAAGCTTACCCTGGATCATGTCGCAAGCCAGTTCCATGTGAGCAGCTCCACCATATCCCACATGTTCCGCAAACAGCTGGATGTCTCCTTTTACCATTGTGTCATTCAGCGCCGGCTGATCCATTCAAAAAATAAAATCCTGCAGGGTACCGCCCTTCAGGATGTATGGGAGTCCTGCGGCTTCCCGGATTACTCTTCTTTTTACCGCCTTTTCAAAAAAGAATACGGTATGTCTCCCAGAGAATTCCGCATGCTGAATATGCACAAACCGGATTCTGGCTGATCCGTTCCGTGCACCGGATTTTTGTCCGTACAAAAAACAGGCAGCCGTCCGCTATGCCCGTCTGCCTGTTTCCCCGTCTTCCGCCGTTTCAGATACTTCTGCCGATATCCTCCATCAGTTCTTCCTGGAGATCCTCATCCATCATTTTCATATCGCCTGCAAAGACCTCCGGATAAGGAAATATTTTATCACCGAAAATCTTGCCGAAGGACACATAAATCTTGTTATCCTTCAGTCCGATGATACTTCCCATTCCGAAACGTTTGTGCACCACTTTTTTGTCCATGATTCTCATCTTTTGTAACCTCTTTCTTTTATTCCCGCACGTAACTTTCCGCCATATCCTGTCCCTCCCCGCCAACCTTCCGGGTAATATACTC
Source organism: uncultured Lachnospiraceae bacterium (assembly GCA_900548905.1). Lineage (GTDB taxonomy): Bacteria > Bacillota > Clostridia > Lachnospirales > Lachnospiraceae > Eisenbergiella. Next base: position 19,155 of record URMK01000025.1, read on the forward strand.
CTCCATGTTTTCCTGGGGTAAATCCAGGCTGGCGGAAAGCTCCCCGTACAGATTATCCTCCGCCATCTTAAAATACTTCCGATCCATGGCCGTAATTTTTTTCCCCTGGGAGAGACGCTGCTGGTTCCGGCTCCAGAGCGTTTTGATGATCTTAATCCATTCCCGGCAGTCACAGCTGTTCACCGCCTGCTTATAATTCATTTCCCGCAGACGCTCATCCGCCACCCAGAGATGCCCGACGGAAGGGATGCTTTCAATCAGTTCCATAGCTTCTTCCCTGTTAAGAATCCTCCGCATTACCGTCTTCTGTCCGTCCACCGGTGTAAAAATCCTGCCATCCTTATCATGGACAGGCCGTAGGATATAATACAGCTTATCCCTGTCCGCCCCGCTTATAGTAATCGTTGAAATATCCGTCACTTCACAGACACCTTTGCTTCCGTAAATGATCAATTCCCCTTTTTGAAACATGCTGCCGCTCCTTTCTTCCTGCGGTACCGATCCCGGCCCGCATAAAAGCCGTACTCCGCTGCTATTCCAGGAAAAGGAAAAAACCATGCTGCCCCAAATAGTACGGCAGTACGGTTTTCCCGGGTTTCCTGTATTTATTTTACCAAATTCCAAAGGGTTGGGGCAAGTGATTTTTCTTGTTATACATGCATTTTTGTTTATTTTTACGCATATACAGAGCAGAAAAATTGTGTACTTTTACGTAATCTACCAGATCAGTCTGAACGGTTACACTTTTACATTCTTTATACCAGTCCGGAAAAAGATTGCTAGTTACAATTTTTATCTGAAATGCTATACTATTGTCAGGCTGGCGCCGGATTTTTTTTACGAATTGACAGCAGATTTTTAGGAGATACGGTTATGATAGAAATACTGAACGGCACGCATGAGACAGTGGCATACCGGGATATGAAAGGCATCAAGGTATTTATGAATACGGATCCCGAAGATTTTCCCCTACACTGGCATACCGCGCTGGAACTGATTATGCCCACGGAAAATGGCTATACGGTGCGGACCAATGGAGAGACCGTCCGGTTTTCTCCGGGGGACATTATACTCATTCCTCCGGGAGAGCTGCATTCTCTTCATGCTCCGGGGAAGGGGGAACGGATGATACTGCAGTTTGATTATTCCCTGTTCTGCGGTCTGGCAGGTATGGATTCCCTGCTGCACATGCTTCGGCCTTATCGTCTGATACAGGCCGGGAAATCCGGCGGACTGGCGGAAACGCTGCGGGCTTATCTGGAGGAAATCATGACGGAATATACCGGCGAGGATCCTTTCCGGGAGCCCATTGTCCATTCCCTGTTCCTCCGCTTTTTTGTGGCCTTAGGACGCAGGAGTCTGGCCGATGGGAATAAATTCCCCGATATCTCTCCCAGCAAGCAGCAGGAATATATTGAAAAATTTATGTCTATCTGCAGCTATGTAAATGATCATTGCACGGAAGCGCTGAGTATAGAAGCCCTTGCCTCTATGGCCGGTTTCAGCAAGTATCATTTTTCCAGGCTCTTTAAGCAGTTCACAGGTATTTCCTGCTACGAATATTTAATCAGCAGGAGGCTTGCGTACGCGGAAAGGCTGCTGCTTGCGCCGGATCTGTCCATTACGGAAGTGGCTATGCAGTCCGGCTTCAACAGCCTTTCCACCTTTAACCGGATATTTAAAACGGCCAAAAACTGTACGCCTTCCTCTTATAAATCCCTGAACAGGGGAACCCGGCTTGATACCGCCGGTTCCCCGTCCCTGTAATCAGGCAAGGCTGATTTCCACCTTTGCAGGTTCGGTTCCGGTCAGGCTGATGCTTCTGTCATCAGGCTGGCTGGTTCCTACGGACAGGACAAAATGGCTTCCGTCCACATACTTCTTTCCTTCTTCATCCACTGCCATCAGTGCTTCATAAGGAACCTTCAGCTCTATTTCCGCTGTTTCCCCTTTTTTCAGACTTACTCTCTTAAATGCACACAGACTGTGATTGGGTACGGCATATCGGGAATCCAGATCCTTGATATAAATCTGAACCACCTCATCCGTATCATAAGCTCCCGTATTTTCCAGCACCGCTTTTACCGTGAAGGCTTCCCCTTCCGTGACCTTACCGGCCAGTCCGGCTGTTTTAACAATAACCTTTCCATAAGTAAGACCATATCCAAAAGGATACAAAGGCTCTTTTTCCAGGTAACGGTAGGTTCTGCCCTTCATGGAATAATCCTCAAAGGAAGGGAAGCCGTCCAGATCCTTGTAGAAGGTAACGGGAAGCTTTCCGGATGGAGAACAGGCACCAAACAGGATATCCGCCGCCGCTTTTCCGCCTCTTGCACCGGGATACCATACCTGGAGAATCGCATTTACATGCTCCGCCGCATACTGCATGTCGATAGCGCTTCCCGACATCATGCACAGCACCACCGGTTTTCCGCAGCCTGCCACCGCTTCCAGAAGCTCTCTCTGGGATTCGGGCAGCTCCAGATCCTTCTTATCCCCGGAGGCGTAGCTGTTTCCGGTATCGCCTTCCTCGCCTTCCAGATTTTCATCCAGCCCAAGGCAGAGAATTACCACATCACTGTGTTCTGCCACCGTAAGCGCTTCCGAAATACGATCCTGCTTCCATCCCAGGCCTTCTACCTTTTCCTTATAAATATGGCAGCCTTCCGAATAGTAAACACGCACATCCTCACCCACATAGTCCTGGATCCCTTCCAACAGGGTGATATAGCGGGAGGATGTCCCATGGTAATTTCCTACCAGGGGAGTACGGCTGTCCGCATTGGGGCCGATAACGCCAATCGTCTTCAGGCCGTCCTTATGCAGAGGAAGGATGCCGTCATTTTTCAGGAGCACCATACTCTCCCTTGCCATTTTCTGCGCCAACTCCAGATGCTCTTTACATTCCACCACTTCAAAAGGAATGTTGTCGTAACTGTTTTCATCAAAGCAGCCCAGCAGGAATCTGGTGGTAAAAAGACGTTCTGCCGCCTGTGTAATCTCCTCTTCCGTAACAAGCCCCTGCTGGTATGCTTTCAGCAGATGCAGATACGTAACGCCGCAGTTCACATCACAGCCGGCTTTCAGGGCCAGCGCCGCAGATTCTTCCGGTGTTTTGGTTACCATATGATGCATATGGAAATCGGCGATTGCCCAGCAGTCGGATACATAATGTCCTTTAAAATCCCATTCCTCCCTTAAGATATCCCGGATAAGGGTGGGGCTGCCGCAGCAGGGTTCCCCGTTTGTCCTGTTATAGGCACCCATCACGGACTCCACCCCTGCCTCTTTTACACAGGCCTCAAATGCGGGAAGATACGTTTCATACATATCTTTTTTGCTGGCCTGTGCATCAAATTCATGACGCAGGCTTTCAGGGCCGGAATGTACGGCAAAATGCTTGGCACAGGCCGCTGTTTTCATATAGGTGTCATCCTGGCTTCCCTGAAGCCCTTCCACATAGGCGACACCCAGCCGGGAGGTCAGATAAGGATCCTCACCGTAAGTCTCATGTCCCCGTCCCCATCTGGGATCCCGGAAAATATTTACGTTAGGTGACCAGAAAGTAAGTCCTTTATAAATATCCCGGTCATCATGTCTGGAATATTCATTATATTTGGCTCTTCCTTCCGTTGCTACCGCATCGCCCACTGTTTTCAGCAGCTCATCGTCAAAGGAAGCCGCCATGGCGATTGCCTGAGGGAAACTGGTCGCCACGCCTGCCCTCGCCACGCCGTGAAGCGCTTCATTCCACCAGTTATAGGTGGGAATACCCAGACGGGGAATAGCCGGGGCATCATATCTTAACTGAGATGCCTTTTCTTCCAGTGTCATCCGGGATACCAGTTCGCGGGCTTTATTTTCCGCCCATTCTCTGTTTCGCATTATATCACTCCTCCATAGTTTCGGTTTCTCCCGTCCGTATGCATCATCCGGCTCTAAGCAGGCATGTCCGCCAGAGTGAATTTTCAAACACACTCCAGTATCGCAGATCCCGGAGCGGATGCGAAAGGACGGAAAGTGGCTGTCTTTCGACGTTATCATGTGAAATTATTATAACAAATCCATGCGCCGGCTTACTTCCGAAATATAGCTGGCTGCTGGTTAAATATTGCGGTTCTGTTTGGGCTATGTTACAATCAAAGCAGGCAATGAATTCAACAATTCTGATTATCTTTACTCTTATTTACCGCGTCTTTTCACTGACCGGTATCTAATGCATGGTATCGTCTGCAGATACGTTAACATACATGGATATGTATGTGCATGCATGAACTCCTTGCTGACAAAAAAATAGCAGGGAGAAGAAAAGGCGAAGCTTCTCTCTGCACAAAAAGAAAGAGAGGAACGCCTATGGAACAAAAAACAATAACAACGTTGGCTGAGCAGATCATTCCCCCTGATTATCAGTTCAATCTGAGTGATTTTGCCCTGTTTTTATCTGTGATGAAAAATAAGGCCGCTTATGAGAGTACACTGAGCATCATTCTTGATGAACCGGGCTTAAATCTGAGAGAAGTGAAGGTGGAGCAGGTGGTGCTCAACCGATCCGGGAAACGCGCCATCCGTTTGGATGCCTGGGCACGCGACGGGCAAAACCGGCAGTTTAATACGGAAATGCAGAATGACTCCAGAACTGATAACCTGCGGAAACGCTCCCGTTTTTACCAGGGACTGCTGGATACCCCCATACTAAAAGCGGGACGAAAGACCAAATATCGGCACCTGCCATCCACGATTATTATTTTCATCACACAAGAGGATATTTTTTCCCGGAATCTGGCAATGTATACTTTTACGGAACAATGCGAAGAGATAGCCGGGCTTCATTTAGAGGACGGGACGAAAAAAATATTCCTGAATATGACAAGCCTTAACGGGAGACCGGAACTGGTTAGTTTACTACAATATATGAAGAATACAACGCTGGATAATCCGGAAATACTGGTAAAGGACAAAAGGATTGCGAAGCTGGACCGGATTGTAAAAGAAGTAAAGCAATCGGAAGAATGGGAGGCTGTGAAGATGAATATTCTTGAGATTGGAATGGAAAAAGGGCAAAGCAAAGGCCAGGAAAGGGTAAACCTCTTAAACCGGCTCCTTGCCGAGCAAAACCGTACGGAGGATATCGTCAGGGCTGCCAGCGACCCTGCATTTCAGAAAAAGCTCTTTAAAGAGTTTGATATATAATTAAAAAGGTGTTTTGGCACTAATATGGGTTCTTACTCCGGTTTGGGTACGGCATCCCCAAACCGGAGTAAGAATCCTAATATGTTTTCAGGATGATATTCTGCCAAAAAAACACAAATGCCACAGTCTCTTTTCACGCCATTTTATATCTTCTTCTGTTTATGCCGTTTCCATACCCGCAGCGCCAGCGTCACTGCCGCCGTTCCTATAATAATCCAGGCCAGTGCGGAATAGGTATCCAGATATTCTGTAATAATCCCCCAGGATTCCCCTGCCACCGCCCCAAAGACCACCAGCACGGTATCCCAGATCAGACTTCCTGCCACGGTAAACAGGGTAAAAACAGGCAGCTTCATCCTGGCCATTCCGGCAGGAATGGATATCAGGCTGCGGATGATGGGGATACACCTTCCGAAAAATACCGCTTTTCTTCCCTGCCCGTCAAACCACTGCAGTGTCCGGACAATTTCATCCTTTTTAAAGCCCAGCCGCCTGCACAGATTACTGTCCAGTAATTTTCCGAATCGTTGCGGGCTAAGAAGGGCGCCCAGTCCATACAGCAGGAAAGCGCTGGCTACCGACGCGGCGGTGGAAACAAAAATCACCCCCGGAACCGTCATTTTCGTACAGGTAGTAAGAAAGCCCCCAAAAGTGAGTATCACTTCCGAAGGGATGGGCGGAAACACCGTTTCCACCACGATCAAAAGACCAATTCCCAAATAGCCGAACTGATTCATGATGTCAATAACAATATCCTGCATACCCACGCCTCTGCTATGCTTCCTTGTTATCCAGTCTATGCCCCCTTGCCTCATAACAGTACCAAATCTGCAGGCCCGCTCTGCCACTATTCGGTCACTTTCATGATGCTCACCCACTGCAGCAGCTTTTCAATAGCAGGGTTATGGTTTTCCGTAAGCCAGCTCACTTCAAAATCCAGAGTTTCTTCTTCCTGCCCTTCCTCCTCCTTGTGCATGGGAATTACGACAAGATTGCGGGTATTCCGGTAATATCTCACCGCGTATTCCGGCAGTATGGCAATGCCGAGCCCAGCGGAAACCATGAGCAGCAACGTCTGTACCTCCTTCTCCCTGCTCACAATATTGGGCGCGTAGCCGCCCCGGTTGTAGCACAGGATAACCTCCTCTGCTTCGTCATTCGGACGCCCTTTGGGCTGCATGATAATAAATTCTTCCCCTGCCAGCTCCCGGTAGCTCAGATGTTTCCTGGATGCCAGGGGATGTCCCGGATACAGAACCGCCATCAGGGGATACGCTTTTAAAAAGCGGCGGCTCAAATCCTGGTAATTGCGTATGTTTGGAGACAGATTGAAGGCGATATCGCATTCCCCATCCTCCAGCAGCCCATATAAAGCGCTCATATTTTCCCGGATCAGACGTATGGAAATATTAGGGTAGGTTTCATGGAAATTCCGGATTGTCTCAGAAAACAGGCTCTGTTCGTATCCCCGGATAAATCCGATGGAAATGGAGCCGGAAAAACCTTCCGCAGCCGACCGCGCCAGCTTCACGGCTTCATCCGCCCTGGCAAGAATGGCTTTCGCTTCATTCATGAACACCCTGCCTGCGGGTGTCAGCTCCACATGGTGTTTATCCCTTATAAACAGAAGCGCTCCAATCCCTTCCTCCAGCGCCCGGATCTGCTGGGTCATGGCCGTTTGGGAAATAAAGCATTTTTTAGCGGCCTTTGTGAAATTCAGGGTCTCCCCCACCGACACAAAATATTCCAGCTGTTTCAGATTCATCCTGTTCCTCCTGCTTTTCCGGTTGTACTTACTATTGATTTTACTTTGTAGTACCTCAAGCTTCACAGGTGCCAAATGGCCCTCCATCCCGGCAGCGCCCCGCAGACAGCGGACGGAGGGCCATTTGGCACCTGTGAAGTTTGAGTTAGTAATAAGTTTTACTTATTGTAATATGCAATCTTACTATTTGCAACTGCCTATTTTTTGCCTTATAATTCTATTTATGAATTACAAAAGAAAGCAGGTGCTTACTATTGAAAAGTCTGAAGAAATTTTATGAGGGCGGCTACGCCAAATACATTCTGCCCGGTGTGCTGCTGCAGTCTGTTCTGATAGGCGGCGGTTATGCCACAGGACGGGAGATTTATTCCTACGGAGCCAAATTCGGTGCTTTCGGCTGGATATCCGGTCTGACCATCGGAATCGGCTTTGCCCTTTTTGCCTTTCTTACCTTCGAAATCTGCCGGATTTACAAGGTATATGACTACAAAAATTATATCAAGCAGGTGATTGGCCCCTTATGGCCGGTAATGGATGTTCTTACTATATTAATAGCCATTATGCTCATCGCCGTTATGGCAGCGGCCACAGGAAGTATTTTTGAACAGGTCGGCCTGCCTAATTTCCTGGGAGCGGTGGTCATCGTTTTCCTGTGCGGCCTTCTGAATTTCAAAGGCTCCAAGGTCATTGAAAAGTTCGAATCCGTGGGAACCGTGCTTCTTTACGGCGGCTATATCCTGTTTACCATCATTGTCCTGATAAGCAAGGGAAGCAACATCCCGCAAGTATTTGCATCCGCGGACACCAGCGCTTATGACGGCAAGGTCACCCTGGGTCTGTGCATCTGGACAGGAATCCTGTATGTGGCGTATAATATTAACTCCATCCCCATGGGGATGTTTTCCCTCACCAGACAGACCAAACGGAAGGAAACCTTTATTTCCGGTCTGATCGCGGGACTGTTAATGGTTATCCCCTGGTTCCTCTCTTATTTTGCCATGATGTGCTTCTATGGGGATGTTTCCATTGTGGGAGCCGATGTGGCCACCCCCTGGATGGAAATGATCAAAGCGGTAAACGGCGGTCCCTTCCTTCTTGCCCTGTTCAGTATCGTTATGGGCTGGACCCTGGTGGAAACGGCTACGGGCTGTATCCATATGATTATTGACCGTTTCGACATCGCCCTGGAGGAAAGGGGAAATACCAGGCTCACCGACAAAAAGAGAGGGCTTATCACGGTAATCACCCTGCTTGCCGCCCTGCTTCTTTCCCGCATCGGTGTAGTTACCCTGATTGAAAAAGGATATTCCTATCTGTCCTACGGCTTTATCCTGTTCTATCTGCTGCCCACCCTGTTTATCGGCGGTTACAAAATAATCCGTTATAAGAATAAAAAGTAAAGAATTACATATAAGGAGAACTTTGATATGAAATATGTAGGATATTACAATGGAGAAATCGGGTCATTGGAAGAAATGAAAATCCCCATGCTGGACCGGGCCGTTTATTTTGGCGATGGCTGCTACGATGCCACTACCTTTGCCCATAATCACATTTTTGCGGTAAAGGATCATGTGGATCGTTTTTACAACAGCTGCAAAATGCTGGAAATCCCTTTTGACATGCCGCGGGAAGTCCTGGTGGAAGCGCTGCAGAAATGTATCGATGCCAATGAAATCGATCACGGCATGCTTTACTGGCAATGCTCCAGAGGAACCGCGCTGCGGGCGCATAACTTTCCTCCGGCCCAGGTGAAGCCCAACCTGATGATTTTTACCGTTCCCTGTGAGCTGGTTCCCATGGACAGCACCTTTAAGCTGATATCCATGGAGGATACCCGGTTCCTGCACTGTAACATCAAGACTCTGAACTTAATCCCCAGCGTTATCGCTTACCAGCGCTGTATGGAAAAAGGCTGCCAGGAAACAATTTTCCACCGGGGGGAACGGGTTACGGAATGTGCCCACAGCAATGTCCTGATGATTAAGGACGGCGTTTTGTGTACGCCTCCCAGGGATAACCTGATTTTGCCCGGCATCACTTTAAAACATCTCCTGGAGCTGGCGGATGCCAACGGCATTCCCACCAGGGAAGCGGTCTTTACCATGGATGAGCTCAGAGCGGCAGATGAAGTCATTATCAGCAGCTCCGGCGGCCTCTGCATCGCTGCGGATGAACTGGACGGAACCTCTATCGGCGGAAACGATCCGGTGACCCTGAAAAAGCTTCAGGATGCTTATACTGCATTTTATGAAAAGGATACGAATTATTAAAAGCTAAAAAAGCGGTTATCCTGTTGCTCCGGCTTCATCGGGGCAATAATGTCCCGGTACCCGATATAAAAATCCCGGTATGTCCTTGCCTATGGCAAAGATGTCCGGGATTTTTCAGATCGTATATTTTTATCCCCGGCGGGCCTGCTTACTCCTCCGGCCTGTAGGTAAAGAAATCAAAGGCCGCAAAATTGCTCCCTTCCTTCCCGTTACCGCTGGCAAACATACCCACATAGGCGCCCACAAAACCGCCGGCCGTCTCGGAGCCAAGGAAGCTGCCGTCCAGTCCGTCGGCCAGCACATGTCTGGTTCCGTCCTCTTCCACCGCCGTAAACGTGTTTTTCTGCCCTTCTGCCGCAAGCTCCAACAGCACGGTGTCCGAATACCATTCCATCTCTCCGCAAATCTCTTTCTGCCAGGGCCTTTCCACATTGTGGTAGGTCACCTCCGCTTCCTGGGTCAGATATCCTTTCACCGCCCGCAGAAGCCGTTTTCCCTTTTCCAGAGTCATTTCCGCCCGCAGGGAATGGTAATTATTCTGCAGCAGTATCAGGCCCGCGGTCTGCCCCTCTTGCGGCTCAAACCGCATTTTTGTAAGGGCCGTATAGCTCATATGCTGCTGCCTGCGTCCCACAAAACCGGCACAGTTTACATTGGGAAGCCGGCCGGAACGTATTTTTTCCATCGTTTCCGGGTTCGTGGGTTCCATGGGCCTGGCCGTTGTCCTGATTTTCAGACAGCTGTCCTCCAAGCGGAAATCCCCCTCTGCGGGTGTTCCCAGACAGTTCCAGGAAAAGCCCGGACGCTCTCCGTCAAAATCATCGGTTTCCGGCAGGGCAGGCACAGGGGCTTCCGGCAGAGCGGGGGCCGGATAGGTCCAGTCCAGCTTTCCGGTTCCCGGACATACCACAGGCCAGCCGTTTTCCCATACCATAGGGGCGATGAAGGTCTCCCTTCCCATATTTTTATGGTATCCGCCATAGGGCCTGGAAGCCAGCATAACCATATACCAGCTGCCGTCCTTCAGTTCCACGATATCCGCATGTCCCGTATTGGCGATAGCCGCCCCCATACCCAGATGCCTGTGGGTCATGATGGGGTTTCCGTCATATCCTTCATAATCCCCCATCACCTCCCTGCTCCTGGCTATAGTCACCGCATGGAAATGTTCGGTACCGCCTTCGGCTATCAAAAGATAATACCAGCCGTCCTTTTTGTATAGGTGGGGCGCTTCCGGGCACCAGGCCAGGACCTGGGAACCTCCCCAGATTTTTTTCTTTTCTCCCTCCAGCCGAAAATCTTTCAGGTCAATCCGGCTTATCCATATCTTACTGTGGCGCATATCCTCGCCCGAGCTGGTTCCTGTATAATAGGCGGTGCCGTCCTCATCCCAGAACAAAGAGGGATCGATTCCCTCCGCCCCCTCTATCCAGTGCGGCTCCGACCATGGCCCCGCCGGATCCTCTGCTGTTACAATAAAGTTCCCGCCATGATCCACGTTGGTGGTAATCATATAAAAAAGCCCGTCATGGTACCGGATAGTAGGGGCAAAGATTCCCCCGGAGATCCAGTCCGCGCCTAACGGCAGCTGGGACGCACGATCCAGCACATGTCCGATCTGCTCCCAATGCGCCAGATCCCGGCTGTGGAAAACCGGCACGCCGGGGTAGTACGAGAAGGATGAGGTCACCATATAAAAATCATCCTCTGCACGGACAATGGATGGATCCGGATAAAATCCCGGTAACAGCGGGTTTTTAATTTCATAGCTCACGGTTGTTTCCTCCCTTACAAATACATAGTAATCAGTGCCGCTCCCATAGGAGGAAGGGCCAGGGATATTGTACCATCTTTTACCTGTGCTGTCTCTTCTTTTGTATAGGAGGCCGCTTCCAGAAGGGCAAGCTGGGATCGGTCCGGATATTCGGGTTCTCCCATGGCCTGCCAGCAGGCAAGCGCATTTCCGTGGGTATCATCCAGACGTTCGATGGTAACTTTCACCGGACTTGCTCCGGTAAGGCGGATTTGGATTTCTTCTTCCGTAATATCATGGAGCAGGGAATGATGGTTCACCGCCAGGAACTGGACTGCCCGGCAGGTATTTTTTCTTACCCCGTATACATCCACCGTACCCTGGGCCCCGGTTTTTACATACATTTCCTCCCCCAGTTTGTGCAGCAGCTGGAATGCGCGGTAGGACGCCTTGGGTATCCCCTGCAGATTCAACAGGCCGAAGCCGCCGTGGAAGGGTTTACAGGGCATGCCGCCTTCCTCAAAAATATCGGAAAAGGTCCAGTAGGAATAGCCCTCCACCAGATCTGTGGAATCCATAATCGTTTTCAAAATAAAGGAGGAACCGAATGGGCCGTCGGAGGCAATTCCCGCGCCGCTGTTCCATTCCGTATAATAAACAGGCAGTCCTCCGGCTTCTCCCACGGCTTTTACGGTCATTTGCGTCAGGACGCCCCGATCCACCTTTTCCCAAAGATGTTTATGCTGCTCTTTTCTTCGTTCCAGAAACGCTTCCACGGTTTCCCCTTCTCCGGGTGTCATAAAGTTCTGGCTGTCCTCCACGCCGTATCCCAGAATAACATCGGTAGGATAGTGATGGGTGGAAATAAAATCAATGGGAGTATTCGTTTTTCTGCAATGATTAAGCAGTTCCGGTATCCAGGAATTATTGGAGGTTGCCGGTCCTCCCACCTTCAGCCGTTCATCCACCTCTTTCAGGGCATGGGCGGTATGGGAATACAGATTAAAGTATTCCTCCATCGTATCGGACCAGAAACCAAACGGAGAATCCGGCCCTCCCAGGTTCGGCTCATTCCAGACCTCAAAAAACCACTGTCTCACTTCTCCCGTACCGTACCTCTCTGTCAGATGCTCTGCAAACAGACCGATGAGCCACTCCCATTTTTCGTAGCTTGCCGGCCGGGAGGTATTCCCCTTATAGTGGAAAATGGTGGTATCCTTGCTTTTAAGCGCCTCCGGCATAAATCCTATTTCCACAAACGGCTTCATATTTATGGACAGCAAAAAATCAAATACCGAATCCACGTTGGTAAATGAGACCACCCATTCATCCGCCGCCCCCATCATGGGACGGGTGAGCACGCTCATATCATCATCAAAAAGCCCGTGAAACCTCACATAACGAAACCCCAGCTCCCGCTGGCATTTTTCCAGCTGTTCCCGGTAATCCTGCCGCAGAGCCGTGGTTCCGTGACAGCTTCCCACACACATGTTCCAATACGATTTTAAAGGCTTTACTTCTTCCTTATAGTCCCAGGTAAACTGTTTCATCGCTATCCCTCCTGCTGCTTGGTTTTATGTTAGAAAAAGGGGGCTATCCTTTTACGGAACCGATCATAACCCCTTTTACAAAATACTTCTGCACAAACGGATAGATACACAAAATGGGCAGTGTGGCGATAACCGTTGTACAGTATTTAATCAAGTCCTTATAGATTGCCAGATTATTTTCCAGATCGCTCCGGTTCATCTGGGATGCATCATTCTGTATCAGTATATCCCTCAGTATCAGCTGCAGCGGATACAGGGAACGATCCTGCAGGAAAATAGACGCATTAAACCAGGAATTCCACTGGCCCACCGCATAAAACAGCACGACAACCGCAATCGTGGCTTTGGACAGGGGAATGATGATTTTTGTCATTATAGTCATGTTTCCGGCCCCGTCTATCCTGGCAGCCTCCTCCAGGGAATCGGGTATTTCCGCCATAGAGGTTCTCATGATAATAATATTGAACACGTTCACACAGCCGGGTATGATCAGCGCCCATCTGGTGTCCAGCATCCCCAGGTTACGGACTATCATATAGAAAGGGATCATACCGCCGTTGAACATCATGGTAAAAGCAAGGAAAAACATCATCTGCTTTTTCAAAAGCAGCTGTTTCCTGGATAAAACATACCCGCTGGATATAGTGAGCGCCGTCCCGAGCAGGGTGGAAAAAATCACATATATAATGGTATTGATATAGCCCGTATATATATTGGGGTTCTGGAAAACCAGGGCATAACCGTTCAGGGTGAAGCCAAGCGGTTTAAAAATGAAGCCGATATGGGCGCTTAAAGGCCCCGGTTCACTGAAGGAAGCAAATACGGTATGGAGCATAGGCGCCAGGCAGAGGAACCCTATCATGGTTAGAATGGCATAATTAATTACGGTAAATATTTTGTATCCCACAGATTTCGACCGAATCATTCCTCGTCCCTCCTTAAAACAGACTTGTATCTGTAACTTTGGCGCTGATTTTGTTTACCGTCATCAGAAGGATGAAGGATATCACCGAATTAAACAGCCCCACCGCTGCGGAGTAGCCGTAGTTAAATTCCTGCAGACCTTTCCTGTATACAAAGGAATTGATAACATCCGCCGTTTCATAGGTGCTGGGACCATAAAGCAGGATGATTTTTTCATATCCCACATTCAGCAATTGGCCGCAGCGCAGAATCAAAAGAATGATAATAGTGCTGGAGATGCCCGGAAGCGTCACATGTATCGTCTGCTTCCAGCGATTGGCGCCGTCAATCACAGCCGCCTCATAAAGTTCCTGATCCACACTTGCCAGCGCGGCTATATAGATGATGGAGTTATAGCCCAGGCTCTGCCAGACATTGCTTCCCACAAATATAGCCCGGAAAAACTGGGGCTGTGCAATCAGGCTTGCCGGTTCATTTTGGGTAATCATGGACCACAGCTGGGTAATGGCCCCGTTCTGGGAACAGAACTGGTTAACCAGGGAGCAGACGACAACCATCGATACAAAGTAGGGCATATAGCTGATGGTCTGTATACTTTTCTTAAAAAATCTGCCCCTGACCTCATTCAGAAGCAGGGCAAAAATAATAGGAAGAGGAAAGCCAATCAGCAAATCAAAGAAACTGATTAAAAAAGTATTCTTTAACAGTCTCCAGAAATAGTAGCTCTGAAAAAAATCCTGGAAATGCTTGAAACCTACAAACGGACTTCTAAAAAAACCAAGCTGGGGTTTATAATTCTGAAACGCCATCAGCAGCCCTACCATGGGACCGTAGGAAAAAATCACAAAAAAGAGTATCGTCGGCAGGAATATCAGGTAAAGAGAATAATTCCTCTTCAGATCTTTTTTTAAAGCATTCATAAACTTCTCCTTATATCCACCTATATGTGCCCGGCAGCATCGGCCGCAAAGCGCCGCCCATGGAGCGGCGCCTTTCTTCCCTTCTGCCAATGCCTCGTACTTGTTACCATACCTTTACTTACCTGTCCGAAAGAAACAAGCACCGGTTAACGCGCAAAGTATCTGTCCAAAGCCGCCTGCTGGTACTCCGCCGCCTGTTCGATACCCATGGACCGGATTTGGGAAACATAGGTATCCCAATCCTTCTCCACATCCATGGCCCCGGTGATGAATTTCACCGTACATTCCTGTACATAAGTGGTGATATCCCCCATAATTGCGGAATAATCAGTGCCTTCCTCAGAGGTCATGGAAATAGGAGGCATTACATAGGAGCCGTCTGTGGAAGCATCCCATACATCATAGCAAACCAGATTCTTTTCGTCATTTCCGTACAGGGAATTTTTCCAGTCATAAATGCCGGTCAGGGCAACACCCAGATAATCATAGCCCGATTTGGTACCATCCGCCTTAGCCTGGCGCACCTCTTCATTCAGCTGAGGCTCGCCGTCGATATATTCAAAGGTTTCCCCTTCAATACCATAGTTCTTCAGAAGGGATCCTTCTTCAGAATAGAAATAGTCAATCCATTTCGCCGCCAGGACAGGATCCTTACAGCTGGTGGTAATACCAAGGGCATCGGAGCAGATTTCATACTGCTGCCATCCCAGATGGGCGACCTCTCCCTCTGTCTTCACCGGATAAGGCACCGGTATCCATTCCTGGCTGTATTTGGCTTCAAAAATACTGGGGAAGGTCCATACGCCAAACAAATGTACGCCTGTCTGGTCATTAGCCATCGTGGATTGATCCTGTGTATCCCTGGTCATGAATTCCGGATCGATCAACCCTTCGCTGTACCACCGGCCCATCAGCTTCATATAATCCTTGTAATCATCCAGAATAGGGGCATAAGTAGCTTTTCCGTCCTTATTGATAAAATCATCGGTTACACCGTAGCCTGCATTCAAATCCTCCAGCATATTGTAGAATTCCTTGGCGCCGGTGAGCATAGGTACCGCAGCGCCCTTTTGTTCCTTAAAAGCCTTCAGCATTTCGTACCAGTCATCATAGGTTACCGGCGTATCCAGGCCGCAGTCATCCAGCCAGTCCTTTCGCACTAGCGGGCCTCCCCAGTCCCATTCTTTTTCAATATTAAGCATCCATGCCACAGCATAGCGTCCGGTATCCGTCTTGCACTGCAGCTGTGTCTCCGCATTCCGTTCCATAGCTGCCACATAATTTGGCATATACTGCAGATAATCCGTAAGATCCAGGAAAATACCGTCATCAATCAGGGCATCCATACCGCCTGTATATTTGGCGCTGTTGGAGTTATACCACATGATATCCGGCAGATTACCGCTTGCTACCAGAAGATTAAACTGCTCCTGGGTAGCGGTGGTGGCCGGGTGGGAATATTCGATATGTACTCCGGTACGCTTCTCCGCTTCCTGTGCCGCAGGCGTTTGCGCATATGTCGTTATGTTATTGGCGGTGGTGGCATCAATAGACATCCAGGCTTTCAGCGTTACCGGCTCATCGGTAAGGGGCAGCGCTGACGCAGCTGCTGCGCCGTCTTCGGCCGCCTGTCCGCTGCTGTTTTCCGTCCCGGACTCCGTACTCGCCGTGGTACCCGCCTGTGCGGACTCTACCGGAGCTGTGGCCGCGGATCCTCCGCAGGCGGTAAGGGCGCCTGCCGCCAAAGTGAATGCCAAAAGCATTGCAAGACTTTTCCTTTTCATATAATCCTCTCCTTTAATCAGTTTATCGTAATTTACTGAAGTGTTTACAGTGTAACATTATTTCTATCTCCCGTCTTTCACAAACACGACCAATCCTTTTACCTATCGCGACATTTTTGGTATGTTTGTATATTTTTTTATTTCTTTATGGTAGAATCAACAAAACATATACAAAACATATATTTTACCAATAAGAAGGGAGTACAAAATGTCCAATTTATACACAGCAAAGCAGCCTTACAGCCTGCCTGCTCCTGCCATAAGGACAAGGGAGGAACTGCGCGGCACCGCAAAAAAGCTGGCGGGGGAATCCATTGTCCTGCTCGCCAACAAGAATCATTTTCTTCCTCTGGATAAAGGAAGTACAGCGGCCTTTTTCGGTCGCTCCCAGCTGGATACCCTGATTGGCGGAGCAGGCTCCGGCGCTTCCCGGAACGTGGAACAGCCTCTCTCTATCCTGGAGGAATGCAGGAGGGCCGGGATTCGGCCTGTGCCGGAGACTGCCGCATTCTACCGGGAACAGCTCTCCTCCCAGGTTACGGAGGATCCTTTTGCCCGGCTGGCGGGATCGGGGACGGATTTGATTAACAGCGGTATCATCTATGAAATTTTCGGGAAATACGAGCCTCCGAAGGAAGAATTCACCGTTCCCGATGATTTGCTTGGGGAAGCTGCCGCCCGGACGGATACGGCCATTCTGGTACTGGGCCGTTCCTCGGGCGGTGAAGAATGTGACAGACACGTGCCTGACGACTATTATCTGACGTCGCAGGAAAAGCGACTGTGCAGGCAGGTCTGCACCGCCTTTTCTCATGTGGTTATAATCCTGAACAGCAACGGCGTCCACGATACCGACTGGATCCGAAATTATGCTTCCGTTGAATCCGTATTGTTTATCGGCCTTCCCGGGGAACAGGGTGCTGCCGCGCTGGCAGATATCCTTGTAGGGGATCTCACCCCGTCCGGCAAGCTATGCTCCACGTTTGCCCGCTCCTATGAAGAGTATCCCGGTTCTTCTCATTTCAGCTGGGATAAGGAGCATCCGGAGACCCTGAAGGAATACGGGGATTACGGCCTGGATGCGGCGGATAATGGAAGTACGGACTTCGCAAAGAGTCCTGTTACCGTTTACCTGGAGGATATTTATATGGGTTACCGGTATTTTGACTCCTTCGGAAAAGACGTGGTCTATCCCTTCGGGCATGGTCTGTCCTATGCGGATTTTTCCATAACGGATACGGGGATCGGGAAAGAGGCCGGTACCCTCCTGGTCCGCGCGACGGTCAAAAACCGTTCCGGCCGCTATCCCGGAAAAGAGGTGGTGCAGGTATATGTATCCGCTCCCTGGGGAAAGCTGGAAAAACCTTACCAGGAACTGAAGGCCTGGGAAAAAACAAAGCTGCTGGCACCGGGAGAAACTCAGAAGATCACCATTGCCATACCGCTGGAGCAGCTTTCTTCCTATGACGAGGAGAGCGCATCCTATCTGATGGAAGCAGGAACCTACTACATACGGGTGGGCAATTCCTCCCGGAGTACCCGAATTGCAGGCTCTTTTACAGTATCCGGGCCCGTAATCTGCGCCCGCTTTACAAACTGCCTTAGCCTGAAGCCCTGTAACAGGGATAAGCTTTCTTTTCTTTCGGCAAAGGGTGCCTCACCTATCACTTATCCCGGGGAGGAACAGGAAAAGCGGATAGCTCCGGCTTTTTCCGTATTGCAGGACGATATTACCATCCGCACTGCCGCAATGCCGGAAATCTCCCGGACAGCTGCGGAAATCTCCCGGGCATATCCCCATCCCCTCCGGTTATGTGATGTGGCGGACGGGAACGTATCTATGGATGCATTTCTGGCACAAATGAGCACGGAAGAACTGGCGGTCCTCGTAAACGGCTACGGCCCCGGGCTTCCCTTCGGAGGCTTCGGTTCCCAGGCAGCGCCAACCTGTTATTATGAAAATGGAGATCCCATTGCCGTCTGCTCTCATCCGGAAGGGAGCATGGGTTATGTATCCCCTTCCCTTCCCAAATACGGGATTCCCTCCCTTTTTTATAAAGACGGCCCTGCCAGTGTGGGACAGACCGCCTGGCCCACCGGAATGCTTCTGGCCTGCAGCTTTGATCCGCAGGTGCTTATGGATTTCGGCAGCGCCTGCGGTTATGAAGCCGCCCGGCAGCATGTGGACAGCTGGCTGGCTCCCGCACTGAATCTGCACCGCAGTCCCACCGGCGGCAGAAATTTTGAATATTTCTCTGAAGATCCGGTGCTCGCCGGCGTCTGCGGTACCTATGTATGCAGAGGCGCGCAGGAAAACAATCCCCTTACCGCCTGCCCCAAGCATTTCGCGGTCAATGAACAGGAAACCTACCGGCGGGGCAGCGCCCGTTTTTCCTTTGATGCGGTGGATTCCATCCTCACCGAACGCGCAGCAAGAGAGCTTTACCTGAAGCCCTTTGAAATGGCGGTCAGAGGAAGCCATGTCCATACCTTTATGTCTTCCTTTAATAAGATTAACGGAACCTTTGCCGGAGGCAGCTGCAATCTGTGCACCCGCATTCTCCGGGAAGAATGGGGTTATGAAGGCATTGTGGTCACCGATTGGGGCGATATGGATATTGTGGTGGACGGCGCGGACGCTGTGGCTGCGGGTAATGATATCATTATGCCCGGAGGCCCGCCGGTAATTGCCCAGGTACGCAGGGGCTATGAGGAAGGCCGGGTAACCAGGCCTCAGCTTCTTCTTGCCGCCTCCCATTTGATGCACACGTTATGTAAACTTCAATCCTATACGGATTATGTGGAAAAGGAGGAACAGCAATGATGATACCACGAATAGCACCCAACCGTTACGGAATTCCCACTCTCTATGTAAAGGATCAGCCTTTTTTGATTCTTGGCGGGGAAATCCATAATTCCAGCAGTTCCTCCCCCGCTTATATGGAGGAACACGTATGGCCCGCCCTTCGCTCCCTTCCCCTGAACACGGTAATCGCCCCGGTATACTGGGAAACTCTGGAGCCGGAGGAAGGACACTTTGATTTCAGCCTTATGGACAGTCTGCTTTCCCAGGCCGGAAGGGAGGGGAAAAAGCTTATCCTGCTGTGGTTCGGCCTCTGGAAAAACGGGGAATCCATGTACGCGCCCTCCTGGATAAAAGAAAACCCCGGCCGCTATTTCCGGGCCTGTTACAGCCCTGAAAATCCGTCGGATACCGTTTCCCCGCTCTGCACCGATGCCATAGAAGCTGATGCCTTTGCCTTTGCCCGCTTCATGGCGCATCTGCGGGAAACCGACAAGGAAGAAAATACCGTTATTATGGTACAGGTGGAAAATGAGATCGGTTTTCTCGGCGCCCAGAGGGATTACAGCGAACAAGCCCGGACGGCCTACTGCTCCCCTGTCCCTCCTTCCATGAAGGAATATGCCGGTATTGCAATAGAAAATAAAGACTCCTGGTATCCCCTGTTCAAAGAGGATGCACCGGAGCTTTTCATGACCTTTCATTATTGTCTCGCCATCCAGAAGATCGCCCATGCGGGGAAGACGGAATATCCTCTTCCCTTGAATGTAAATGCCTGGCTGGAACAATTTCCCGAAATCCCCGGATCCTATCCCTGCGGCGGTCCCATCGCCAAATATATGGATCTGTGGAAAAAGCTTGTTCCCTCCATCGACATGCTTTCCCCCGATGTTTACCTCTCCGATTTCAAGGGGGTCTGCGATGCTTACAGTGCGGGCGGCAATCCCCTGTTTATCCCGGAAGCCAGAAGGGATCCGGTTACCGCCTCCAACGTATTTTACGCCTTCGGCCAATATTACGCGCTGGGCTTTTCTCCTTTCGGTATCGAAGATATGCTTCCGTCCGCCGCTGCTCCCGGGGAGCTGCCGTCGCCGGACGCCGCAGTGATGGCCGCACTGCAAATTGATATGTCCGCTTTTTCCAGCACGGGGACGGGCTGCTACCTGCAAAGAAGCTATGAAATCCTTTCCGGTATGACCGGACTCCTTACGGAACACCGGGGTTCCGGAAAGCTGCATGCCTTCCTCCGCAAAAATGAACATGACAAGGGGATCATCCTCTCCCTTCCCCGGACAGACGTAAAGCTCACCTATACAGGAGGCCGGCCGGACATGCCGGGCAGCGCCGGTTTCCTGATAGAGGACGGGGATTTTGGTTTTTATATTACCGGCTGTAATTTCCGGATTGAGGTTCTGGCTAAAAAGGGAAGCGAGAAAAAAGTCAGCCTCCTGCGGCTGGAGGAAGGCATCTTTACCGGGAACCGCTTCTGTCCCGGACGAATTCTAAACGGTGATGAGCGAATGCGTGCTTCTATCGGCCCCATGGCGGGCGTTCTTCGGTTTGAGGTCTGCCTGTACTGACCGTTTTAAAAGAAAACATTACCGAAGTAAGTTACCGTATTCACTCCATTAATATAGTGGATCCCCGTTTCCGCTGCCTCTTCATTGACAAAAATCCCATAGCTTTCCACAGAGGGACACATACGCTCCGGGAACCGGCAGGGCGCGTCCGGATACGTGCATGTCTGACAGTTTCCGCAGCCTTCCGAAGTAAGAACCAGTATCTGTTCAAACGCTTTTTCAAAGATTTTCCGTATCCTTACACATACCTTTTCATGCTCTTCTTTTCCTTCCTGCATTCCCTCCAAATCCAGAGAATCCTCCAGCGGATGCCATGTGGTAAATACATATACCTGTGAAAAAGCCATACATTTTTTCCGGCATTCCTCCACGCTTCCCACACCGGGAGGGCATGCCCAGGTTTTCCCATAGCAGCCGCAGTAATTCACTTCACACAGATGGCGGACCTCCTCGGAAAACTTCAGTTTTTCCACCGGCAGGACCGCCTGCTCATGAACCCCCGCTTCTTTGCATAACTCGAAAATCCGTTCCAAACCTTCCATTGCCTTCTCCTGTCTGTCCCGTCAGGGACCTTAGAATGATATCATGTACGCAGACTTCATATGTGACGGATTTCCTTCCGTCCACCGCCGTCCGTTTTAATTTTCCCCTTTATATTTCTGCCGGTAGCTGGCCGGGGAATCGCCTGTAATCTTCTTGAAATATCTCGAAAAGTAGGAAAAGTTCTCATATCCTACCCAATATCCCACCTCCCCTACAGAGAGATCCGTCATCACCAGAAGCTCTTTGGCGGTCTCCATTTTCTTTTCCACGATATACTCCGCCAGGGACAACCCTGTCTCCTTTTTAAACAGACGGTTCAAATAATCCCGGTTCAAATGTACCGCATCCTCCAGCATTTTTCGTGTGATTTCTTTATTAATATTGTTGCTTATAAATTCCTTCAGCTGATCCACCACGGATTTCTCTCCCCGGCCTCCATCCCGCAGCAGCAGCCACCGGAGGAAATCCCCGGCATTTTCCCGGGATACAAAGGCGGCCTGATAGCGGCCGGAATACTCCGTTTCATCCAGCTGTTCGGCCGGGATGCCCTGTTCGGCCTTTTCCCTCCCGCTTCTGATGACCAGACTCCGCAGCCCCGTTAAAAGGGTCTGGAGGACAGGCCTGGTCATCCCCCCGTCTCCGGCCAGCCGGTCAATATACCGTTCCGCTAAGGCTGCACATTCCTCCTGCCTCCCTTTCCGGATAAGCACCTCAAAGGCCTGAAGGTTTGGCTCTCCGGGCGGTTCCTTTCTCCCCTCACACAGACAGAAGCTATCCTGCCATATGGTATCCTGCTGCATCCGCCTCAGCGTTTCAAACTGTGTGGGAAGTGACTCAGGATCTACAAAACCGGCCATATAAATCTGGATATCCGTATCAAATTCCTTATGCATCCAACGGATCAACTGCCTGCATTCCTCCCGGATTCCCTCCTTGTTGATCTCCCCTTCCAGCAAAAGCACCGCATAATTGATGTCGGTTCCCACATTGGTCTGACATATCCGGTTTGTTCCCGCGAGATTCAGGGATTCCCCAATGACATTACGCATGGCAAAATCATAAATATCCTTTTCCCAGCCGGCCACCGATTTCCCGATTCGTGTTACGCTGATGGAAAGCAGCAGCACCTGCTCCCCTTCCTTCAGCCCGATTCCCTGGACAGCAAATTGTTCCCTTATCTTTTCTCTGTCCATTCCGAACTTTCCCCGGAGCAGCTCCGTCAGGAAAACGCTTTTCATAACCCCCTGGTACTGCTTTATCATGCTTGCATGGGCGATCTCATTTTTCAGACGCAGCCTGCGTTCCCTACTATCCCGGGCCTTTATCAGGGCCTCCCGGATTTCCGTTTCCCGGACAGGCTTTACAAGGTAATCGGAGCTGCCCAGGGCCAGGGCCTCCCTGGCAAAAGCAAAGCTTTCGTGACAGGTCTGGAAAATACAGGCAATCTCTATTTTCTCATCCCGGATCCAGCGCAGCAGGGACAGTCCGCTCCCCATGGGCATCTCAATATCCGTCACCACCACGTCCACCACTTCTTCCTCCAGGATTTTTTTGGCTTCAGCCGCACTGGAGGCACAGAAAACCTGATCCGCCAGATCCTTCTGGACCTCTACCACCATCCGGAGTCCGTCCAGCGCCAATTTTTCATCATCTACCAGTAAAACCTTCATTCTTATCCCCCCTGCCATCGCAGGCCTGCCTGCAATCCTGCATCAATCCGTAGTTTGAAAGGAATTTTTAAACTGCCATCCCCGCCTCCCCCTGCTTTTCCCCGGGGATCCAGATATCCACCTGTGCGCCGCCCTGCGAAACGTTGCCAAACGTAATTTCCGCTTCTCCATGATACAGGATTGCAAGCCTTTGCACAACATTTGCCACACCATAATGCTCCTCCCCCCGGCGGTCCAGCAGAGTATCCCCGCTGTTCAGGACCGGAAGCACCTCCTGCGCATATCCGGGCCCGCAGTCTTTGAGCCGGAAATAATAGCCCGGGCATGCCTCTGTTCCCTTTTCCTCTTCCTTCTGCCCTTTTTCAACCCGCAGTGTGATATGTACTCCCTCTTCTTCATCTACCAGACCGTATTTCACCGAATTTTCCACAAAGGTATACAGCATCATGGGCGGAATCAGGCAGCCGGCCAACTCCGGCTCCCCCTCTCGTATAAACTGAATGGGGTAAGTATAGCGGATCCTCTGGATTTCTATGAAATTCTCAATATGCTTCAGCTCCTCCTCCACCCCGATTTTTTCACTTCTCGCCTTCAGGATATACCTGCTGTGCTTCATCAGATGGGCAACCAGTTCCTTGATTTTATCGGTCTGCCTGGTCAGCGCCAGGGTATACAGGATATTCAGGGCATTCAGGAAAAAATGGGGATTGATTTGCAGAAGCAGGAATTTGAGTTCTGAATTCTGACGGTTCAGCTGCTCCTCATACACATCGATTTTCAGTTTTTCTATTTCCGATACCATACGGTTGAACTGGTAATTGAGGCACCGGAATTCCTGATAATAGGCTTCCTCCTCCACCTTTACCTGCAGATTCCCCTTTTCCACCTCTTCCATGGCTTTTACCAGCTTGTCAACCGGATATACCAGCGTTTTCCGGTTAAACCAGCTCCATCCTATGATATAGGCCACGGCGAGTATCATAAAAAAAGCGAGGAGAATCTGGAGCGCACCGATATTTTTCTGCAGAAAGGATTTATAACGCAGCCCGATCAGACTCAGACCGGTCCGGGCGGAACTGCTGCCGATGACCGCTGCCGTTTCCCCTGGTGCATTGTATATCAATTCCTGTCCGAACTGCCTGATCCGCTTCTTTGCTTCGTCCGAAAGTGCCGCTTCGCTGATGGCATTCCGGTTCTCATCCGTAAAAAAAAGAACGTCAAAAGGGTTGTTTTCCCCTTTTTCTATCACCTTCAGGAAGGAATCCCCATCCATATACACGGTAAGATAATATCCCAGGGTACGCATAGTCCGCACAAAGTAAACCTTGTCTCCGATTTTTCTGGCAACCCAGTCATTGGAAAAAACCTCTTTCCCGGATACAATTCTCTGGTTATAATCCCTCACATCCGCAAGAAGGGAATATTCCGAGCTGCGGAAGGAGACCATTCTCCGGCCCGCGCTGTTATACAGAAAACCGGCTTGGATCCAGCTGTTCGCAGAAAAACTGTTCTTCATTTCCTTGTCCAGAATGGCGTAAAGATACTCCCTGTTCAATGTATTTTTTTCAATTTCCACCAGTTCGCTTCTGCGGCTTGTCAGATAACTTGCCATCTGGTTCTCGGTTGTCAGTATCTGTTCATCGATTTTTTCAACGGTCATGGATACTATTTTCAGATTGGCATCATTGGCCTGCTTTTCAATCGTCCGGTTTGCGTACAGGCTGATCACCCCCAGGCCGGCCATAATCAGGGATACCACCAGCATCTGTATCCCCAGACTCCTGCCCATGGATAGGTTTCCTAAAAGTCTTTTTCCCCATGCTTCCCATTTCTCTTTTTTCATCCCCCGCACTCCCCGCTTTCGGCCTTACCGGCCGTTATCTTTATCATAGCAGATATGGAAGGGATTTAGGAGTCTATTTTTCTGTGGGTATAGGACAAATGCACCGCTTCTCTTTGCGGCCTGTTTTTTATAAGCGGCCCGCGGAAGAAGCAGTGCATTTATTTTTTTATTATTTACAGAACCTTCTCCTCTGTCGGATTCAGCCAGTTCCCCGTTTCTCTGTTATCTCCCCGTATCCACTCCTCCGTAACCGATACATACTTCACACACCTTCGATCGCCGTAACTGTAAGCAGCATGTATCCTTCCATCGGCAGTCTGCATGATAACGGGATATTCATATCTGCGGTTTCTCACGTCGTTTTCGTTTCCGGTAAAACCCTCCCCCTGTTCCACCAGTCTGGAAAAAGGCCAGGTTCTTCCGTTGTCCATGGAAAGGGCAATCGCTACGGGACATCTTTGACGGGGCCAGACCGTAATATCCGGATTATCATTGGCCCTCACAGGGTTGTAAGACACTGCCAGTGCACCGGACTGCAGACGGATGGCACTGATGCTGGAATTGTTATTCGGCAGTTGTGTCCTGACCGGCCCGCTCCAGCTTTCTCCCCAATCATCCGAATGCGCGATATAAATATTATCGGCGGAGCGGCTTCGGAATAATGCGATTACCTTCCCCGGCTCCGTTTCTATAAGATTGGCATGAACCCTTCCTCTGCTGCCCGGTATTTCCACACCCTTCCAGCTAAGGCCATTATTATCGGATATCTGTACCACGGTTATATCACTGCCGTTATGAGTGTCGTCGTTATAACAAATCCAATTTCCAAATATCCATCTTCCATTGCTCAGTATCTGTATTTTTTGTCTGCAGAAGGAACCTTCCCTGGAAAACATAACTTCTGTTTCTCCCCATGTTTCTCCATTGTCTTTGGAAATTTTCCGCCGTATTTGAGCTGTATACTGGAGATTAAACGGTGAATCCGGTCTGGCTGCCCGGGATATCTGTGCCGTATACATCAGCCATATATCCCCTTCCGGCGTCAGAAAAAGCGAAGGGTTCTGTTCCGAGCGTTCCTCATCGTCCGATACCTTCACCGGGACACTCCACTTGCTTTCCCCAGCCTTCAGCCGTGAAACCACTATACTGATATCTGCATTTCCTTCATTGGAACCGGCAAACCAGCAGCACAGAAGATCCCCTCCGGGAAGCTCCAGCAAATCTGCCGCATGAGCGCTCTCATAAGGATTGGGAATCAGGCTTTCCACCGTATCACGAAGCCCGTTATAATATAGCGTCCCATCCTCTTTCATCCTATTCAAGGTTACATAAGTTCTCTCCATAAATTCCTACCTTTCCCGGCCTGGGCCTGTTCTTTCGTTTATCCTTTCACGGATCCTATCAGAATACCGGACTTAAAATATTTCTGTACAAAGGGATATACACATACAATAGGCAGCATGGCGATGACCACCGCAGCAGCTTTCATATTATACTGATTGATAGATACGCCGTTCCGTATAACCGTTTGCATCATTTCCCCCGCTCCTTCAGACGAGATTACCACATCCTTAAGAATCTGCTGAATAACCTTCAGTCCGGTGGCTTTCAGATATATCTGGGGAACCAGATACTGGGTATTTATGGCACCCGGCACAATCATCACCAGAGGATTGTCTATAAAGCCAAACTGGCTGTAAACAATATAGGTAGGGATGATACCTGCCTCAAAAACCCATGTCATTGTAAAGATTCCCATGAGTATATATCTGGATTTAATCTGGGGACGTGAAAGGGCATAAGCCGTAATGTAAGTGGTCAGCACACCCGCCAGAGTACCTCCGGCCGTATACAGAAAAGAATTCTTCATTCCGAGGGCAATGTCAAGCTTGGGATTGGAAAGCACATACTTAAAAACCTCCAGATTGAACCCTTTGGGAAGAAAAGTCACCTGTCCTGCTGCCAGAAACCTGCCGTCGCTTACGGCCACAAATATCTCGTACAGGAAAGGGTAGATACAGATGAATCCAATCATACATAGCAGAAAGTCATTTATGATTTCAAACAGATCAATTTTCTTTTTCATCCTTTTCCTCCCTAGAACAATCTGGTTTCCGAGTACCTGGAAGCCAGCTTATTTGCGGCGATTACCAGAATAAATGCAATAATTGATTTCAACATATTAACGGCGGTACCATAGCTGTAGTTGGGGAATCCGGTTGCCTGGAATGCTATCCTGTATACATAGGTCTGAATTACATCCGCCGTCTCATAAACACTGGAATTATACATCAACAGAATCCGATCCAAATCTACGGAAAAAATATTTCCGATACTTATAATCAGCATAACAATAATGGAACTGGAAATAGAAGGCAGGGTTATAAAAAACATTTTCTGCCACCGGTTCGCTCCGTCCATATCTGCGGCCTCATATTGTTCCGTATCGATAGCCATCATAGCCGCCACATAAATAACTGTGGAGTAGCCGAAGGTCTGCCAGATCTGGAGTATAATATACAGGGGCCGGAACCACTCCGGTTCTGCCATAAAAAATATGGCATCTCCTCCGAAAAATTCAATGATCTTATTCACCAGCCCATAGGAAGGGGATACCAGCGTATAAAGAATACTGACCATAATTGCCGATGATATAAAATACGGAAGAAAGCTGAGCGATTGAACCGCATGGCGTATTTTCTTAATCCTCACCTCATTTAAGAATAAAGAAAACAGAATAGGGAACGGAAATACCACCACAATGGATAAAATTGCAAGGATGACCGTATTTTTTATCAACTTAAGCATATACGGATCCTGGAATATTTTTATGAACTGCTTCAGTCCGACCCACTCACTGCCCCATATTCCTTTAAATGCACTGAAGTCCTGGAATGCGATTACCATCGCACCCACCGGCCCCACCTTAAAGCAGATTAAGATAAAAATGCCGGGTAACAGCATAAGGTATAAAAGGTAATTCCTCTTCAAATCCTTTTTTATCCGTTCTTGCATCGGTAATTTATGTACCGGGATATCAGATACCCGTTTTTTTATCTTACCGGCCATACATACACCTCTTTCTTTTTATATCAGACCGGAATCCGTAACAATTCCGGCCTGATTTCATACTTCTTTACATCCTGACGCTCTCATTCCATATACGTATTATTGTAAGCTTCCAGCTGAAGCTCTTCCATCCTGGTATAACCGGCTGCATCCATTTCATCCAGGAATGCCTTCCAGTTTTCTTCATTCAGTTCCTTTGTTCCTCTGATAAATGCTATAATTCCTGCATCACAGCTGTCCTTCAGGGAAGCGGTCAGTGTTGCAAGCTCTTCCGACTGCTCATCCGAATAGATAATATTAATGCCATACTGTAAATACTCATCTGTGAACAGCCTTAAAGCGGCATCCTTTACAATTTCAGAATTAAAGGAATAAAAGGCAGTGGTATCAAGCGGTTTACAGATAGTAAAACGATCGCTCAAAAAGCTCCATTCCATCTCTCCGTCGGGTTTTGCCAGTTCGTCGTCATAACTTACTATATAATTCTTCTGTCCGTCCGTTTCCTCATAGCTGACGCCTTCCACACCCCAGTTTGCCAGTGTCTGGCCTTCCTCACTGTAAAAATAATCAATGAACTGTATGATTGTCTTTGCCGTTTCTTCCGATGCCTTTGCATTGATAACCGTCGCTCTTTTCTGATTATATTTCGTATCGGTCTGTACCTTCAGAGGATTTCCGTTTTTATCGGAAAGAAAATCCATGATAGCCATATTGTAGTCGGGATCATAGTTCTTGCCTTCCAGGTTAAAGGCAGCCGGCCTTGTATAGAAATCAAAGCTTACGGAGCCGCGTCCTTCCCACATGGCGGCTTCCCAGTCCCCTTCTGAAAAGGCGCCGGCTATCCACTCCGGATTAATAAGTCCTTCATCACACCATAATTTCATAGTCTGGACCATATCATAAGCGCCGTCCGCATGTATGTCATAACCCATCTCTACATTGTTGTAATAAAATCCATTGGATTCCTGTGCCGATATATTACTGTTACAGTTAAAAAAGCTCTGGAACCGGAGAGGCGTCTCACGGCCATTTAAAGGATAATAGTTAGGTACATCGCTGTAATAAGCCTTCAGCGCACGCAGTGCTTCCGTGAAATCATCCACTGTCTTAATACCTGAAACATCCACTCCTGCTTTATCAAAATGATCCTGGCGGTAGAAAACAAAGCTTCCTTTCTGTATTCCTTCTACCAAAAGTCCGTAAATGGAACCATCCGCATTGGTTACCAAAGATTCATAGTCAGGATTCTCTTCCAGGTACGCTTTGATATGCGGGGCATATTCATCAATCAGGGGCTTTAAATCATAAAATGCACCCTGCGCCCCATAGATATTAGCCTGATCCTGCTTACACATCGTGGAATCCGTCAGGGTGCCGCTCAATACCATCTGATCCACTTCCGTATACACATCATTTTCCACGCTGGTACCTTTTTGATATTCCACCGTAACACCGGTCCGTTTTTCCGCCTCCTTGTACCATTCCAAATCATTAATCCAATCAACGAAGGTAGAACGCAGATACATGGTATAGGTTCCCCCGTTTCCCACATATCCCGATTCCGTATTTTCATTTGCACCGGCGGTGACGCCTTCTGCTTCCGCTGCGGATGATGTGTCTGCTGTGGATGCCGTGTTCTCCGGAACTGACTGTGTATTTCCTGCTTCTTTGCTTCCGGTTCCGCATGCCGTTAAAGCTGCCGCCGTCATGGACAATGCCATAATGATAGATAATACCTTCTTTTTGTTTCTCATAACCTGGTCCTCCTTTACGTATACCTTCTTTTATTAAAACAATTATCCTGTTACCTTACCGTTGCCGTAACTGCCATGGTCTGTCAGTCCTGCTTCCGCCATACGGATTGCATAATCCACAGCGTTTACCAAACTTAACTCATTTGCGCTGCCGTCTCCGGCATGTCCTTCCCCTGTACCATGATCCACCGACGCCCTGATAATAGGAAGCCCCAGTGTGACATTAATGCCGGCAACTGCATCCCATTTCTGCAGCGCCTGATTATAAACAAAGCCATTTACCTTTAAGGGGATGTGGCCCTGGTCATGGTACATAACGACCACAATGTCATACCATCCTCCCAAAGCTTTGGAAAACACGGTGTCCGGGGGAGTGGGTTTTCTCTCCGGGATACATATTCCCTGTGAAAGGGCTTCATCGATTGCAGGCTGAATCTCTTCGATTTCCTCTCTGCCAAATAAGCCGTTCTCCCCGCAATGGGGATTCAATCCTGCCACTCCGATTTTAGGTTCTCTGATTCCCAGTGCCCTGCAGCCTTTGTCCGCAATTTTGATGACCTCAAGCACACGCTCTTTTTTTACGCAATCGCAGGCTTGTCTTAAAGAAACATGGGTGGAAACATGCACTACCCGGAGATTTTCATGTGCCAGCATCATAGTATACCGTGAGGTTTTCGTGTAATCCGCATAAATTTCGGTATGTCCCGAATAATGATGTCCGGCCAGATTGATGTAGTCCTTGTTCAAAGCATTGGTAACCGTAGCGTCAACAGTTTTGTCCATGGCAAGCTGTATTACTTTTTTTACATATTGGAATGCCGCTTCCCCGCACATTTTATGGCTTTCCCGATATGCCTCCCCTGCCGCTTCCTCCCCCATTATGGCCGCTTTTTCATTCCAATCCTTCCGATACAGCCTTTTGGTTATCTCCACCAGCCCCATGTCCAGTACATCTATGGTACCATAGGTAAATTTTGCATCCTCCATCCTTTGTATGGCATGTATCCGGAACGCCTGCGCACCTTCCACAACCCGGACAGCCTCTTCCATACAAACAGCATCTCCGATAATCACCGGCCTGCACCTTTCATACACATCCGGCCTCATCAATGCCTTTACACTGATTTCGGGTCCGTTCCCCGACGGATCTCCCATAGTAATTCCAAGAATCGGTCTCATTTCCAGCTCCTGTCCGCGTGCCGGGGCACGCCTTTTATTCAGTCCACTCCCCTATATGTGCTTTGACCCTCTCTTCTTACTACCGGATACCGGCAGCACTGCATTCTGCCAGTACCTGTTTCATCGATTCCACTCCTTCCGGAGAAATATAATCAAAGGGACTCCTGCATTTTCCTACCGGATAGCCCAGCAGTTCCACCGCTTTTTTTACCACCGTGTTGGGGTTTCCATAGGCAAAAAGGTTACGGAAAGGACGAATATTATCCTGCGCCCTGCGGGCTCCCTCCAGATCACCTGCCTGGAAGCATTCATAAACAGCTGCCATATTCTCAGGAAATACGTTGGCACATCCTGCTATCCCCCCTGTCCCGCCGGCAAGTAAATTCCAGAGAATGAGAGAATCATTTCCCGAAAGGACACTGAAATTTTTCTCTTTGGTAAGCTCTATATACCGAAGCATGTTGTCAAAATTGCCGCTGCTGTCCTTTACCCCCACGATATTATCTATATCAGCCAGCCGGGCGACGGTGGCAGGAGCCAGTGAATTTCCGGTCCTGGCGGGAATATTATACAGCACGATAGGAAGTCCGACCGATTCCGCAACTTTTTTATAATGAAGATACAATTCCTCCTGTGATGCTGCTGCAAACCAGGGGGTTATTACCGATAATACATCTGCTCCCAGTTCTTCCGCCCGTTTACTCATTCGGATCGTATCCTTCGTGGACACGCAGCCCGTTCCCGCATAGACCGGCACTCGTCCGGCACAGGCTTTAATTACCGCTTCAAGGACTCTTTCCTTTTCCTCAACGCTAAGTATGTACCCCTCTCCATTGGTTCCCAGGGCAAAGATACCATGCATACCGCATTCTATAAGCCGGTTAACCTGAGACATAAGTTCCTTCTCATTTATGGCCTCCTCTTCATCCATTGGCGTAATGATAGGAGGTATTATTCCTTTGATTTCAATCATTTCCCGTTCTCCTGTCAACGATGATTTCCTGGTAAATACGGCGTGCATCCTCCGGTGTAACTGTTTTCTTGTTATTAGAAAGAAGTCTTGTCACCTGCATCCCCGCTTTTACCAAACCGTCTATTTCCCTTTCGTCCACATGAAACGGAGCCAGGGAAACAGGTACCTTCAGATGATGTATGATTTCTTCCATCCTCCTCAAAACCACATCGGCCTTGTCCGCCGTACTTATGCCTGCACCCCCCGGCGCTGTCATATCATAAATCTGTGCCAACTCCTCCTGACAGGCATCGGCATTAAAACGCATCACGGGCATAAGTAAAATTGCATTGGAGATACCATGGGCTATATGATATTTTCCTCCCAACGGATACGATAATGCATGTACAGCCGTAGTACCGGATGAAGTAATTGCTGCCCCTGCGTAAAAAGCAGCCAGAAGCATCCTGTTTTTTGCAGCCATTGCATCCGGATTTGTACAGGCTTCTTCAATATTATCAAAAATCAGCTTCAAGGCTTCCCCCGCGAACAAATTACTGACAAGATTTGCTTTGTTGGAGGTATAGCATTCCACAGCATGGGCCATGGCATCAATTCCTGTCGAGGCGGCTATCGGCAACGGAAGGTTTTTAATCATAATTCCATCCAGAATCACATAATCCGCTGTCATTTCCGGATTCACAATACCCACCTTCAATTCCTTTTCCGGTACTGCAACAATACTGTTAGGCGTGGCTTCGGAACCGGTGCCTGCCGTTGTGGGTATCAAAAGAGTATCTGCTTTCTTTCTACCCAGCAGAGGATTCTCCAAAAGCTCTTTCACCCCGTAATCCTCCGATGCGGCAATAGAGGAAAGCTTTGCCATATCAAGAACACTCCCGCCTCCAATCCCCACGATCACGTCGGCCCCCGATGCTTTAAACGTATCAATAATCTGCTGCGCCTGTATAAACGTCGGTTCCGAAGGCAGTTCATCCAGGATGATCGTTTCTATACCTGATTTCTTCATATACGCCAGCGGATATTCCAACAGCCCGGCTCTCTCAATTCCTTTATCCGTAAAGAGGGCTGCTTTTTTATATCCTCTTACAATGGTTTCTGTCCGAGCCAAAGCCCCTTCACCGCAGTACACATTCCCCGGCAGCCTTAAACAAGACGGTGTCGCCATTTTCCCCACATCCTTTCTCCCGCTTTTCTTCCATCATATGGATGAGCCTTATCAGCAAATCCTCGTTCCCAAAACCTCCCGATTTAGAAATCACTTTGTAGTTCTTCCCCTGCAGCTTCATATCGGTATACACTACCCCTTTATCCAGTTCGCAAAGCAGTGATATTTGACGGCACTTCATTTTTTTCACAAAATGAATCAGAGTATCCCCCCCGATAACCATTATGGTTGCATGAAGCCCGCCTTTTATCACCTCCTCCAGTATTTCACTGATTCTGTCAGCAATGTCCACCCGGGCCTTCTCCAGCGTAAGCTTTTCCTTTCCCAGGTATTGGTTTACCCGTTCCATTTCGGACTGTGTATCAATCATACATACCCCTTCCCGGATACATATACCTGTAATGCCGGAAATCAGTTTTTCCCCCGGAGACGTCCTGAGATAATCAGGCTGAAGCTGCTGCTCCAATGTAAGGGTAATCCCGGTTATTCCGGCCTGCCTGGCAAACGCAATCTGTTTTTTAGATATTTCGTTGATACTGCCGCACACAATTAAAAGCGGCTTTCCGATTTTTTCCTGTTTTTGTTCATGCCGGAACACCGGAAGATACCCCGTTATTACTGAAGCAAAGCCCGCACAGCCGGCCAGCACCCTAAGCCTTTCCTCCCGCTGAAGGATTTCTGCAATCCGTTTCAGATCTTCATCTGTAGATGAATCAAATATTGCAATCTGTTTCTCCCCTTCCCTAATCTCCAATTCCTCCGGCCTGCGGTATTCCCTGACAATATGCTCATATTCCCCGAAAAGCTGTTTTACCCGGGAACAGGTGACCGGCTCAAAGGGATCATGTCCGAATACACTGTCCTCAATGGGAACTCCATCCACATAACTCACTCCGTTTTTCACAACCCTGTTCATTCCGGGAAAAGCAGGCAGGAAAGCCAGGAAGCCTTTTTCTGATGCATCCAGTACAGCCATTAATTCATGGGCTATATTTCCCCGCAGGCCGGAATCCGTTTTTTTATACAAATACGTAATTCCTGCTCTTACAGCCTTTCCAGCAAGACTGTAAACAGCCGCATAAGCATCCGGTCCCGGTAAATGCCTGGATTCCGTATCCACAATAAATACTTCTGTTAAGGGGTAATCTTCAAAATTTATTTCGGCATCTGTCATGATTTCTGTTCTGGCCCCATATGCGGCAAACTGTATTCCAGTATCCAACGCTCCGGTAAAATCATCCGCAATTATCAACAATTTCTCCATGACTCCCACCCTATTTCAAAAGTGTTTCATATTGTAACACTTTTGTTTTATTTTCATTTTTCTACACTTCCATTGTTTATGGAGTATTTTGTATATTTTATATAAATTAAATGATTATCTTGCTATGTTTTTATCTAATTTACACTTAGTCTAGCAATTTACTTTCGTTTTATCAACGAAACAAAAGGCAAATAAATGAATTAAGTGTTTTAAATTGAAACATTTACCAGAATAATTATCTATAGTTCTGTAGTAATATTGTAAGGAGGAAACGAGATGAAGAAGATAAAAATACTTGGGATTGCCCCATTTGAAAGTATGAGCGCCCTCTTGCTGCAGGCAGGCTCTAAAAGAAATGACATCACACTCACCGTTTATACAGGAGATTTGGAGGCAGGAGCTGCTATCGCCTCCCGGTATACCAGAAATGATTTTGATTTTATCGTCTCACGCGGAGGAACTGCTCAGCTGATCCGCCAGGTAAGCAGCATACCGGTAATCGAGATTACTATCTCCCTTTATGATTTGCTCCGCTGCATCCAACTGGCTCAAAGTGCCTCTAACCATTATGCCCTTATCGGTTTTCCCAACATCACTAAAAATACACATTTCATCAATACCCTGCTGAACTATAAAATGGATATTTATACCATCCACAACCAGAAAGAAGCGGAAAAAGTGCTTAAAGATATCGCTTCCTCCGACATTGATGTTATTTTAAGCGACTCCATCAGCAATTCTCTTGCAAAATCCTATCATTTCCGTTCCATATTGATCACTTCCGGGACAGAAAGTATTGATGCCACATTTGAACAGGTGGTTTCTTACGGAAATATGTATAAAGAAACGCTTCACCAGTGCAAAATGTACCGGTGTCTCCTGGAAACGCATCCTTTTGATGTCTATGTATTCAGTACGGAGGGAGAGATGGTTTATCATTCCAGAGATGATTTATATTCCAAAGTACTTACGGATATTATGGCAGGACTGGTTCCCTCGGTAATAAAAGACGGGCAGAAAAAGGTATACCGAAAATATTCCGGTATTCTTGCTTCTATTTCAGGGTCCCTGAAGAAAATAGATGAAGAAGATATCATTCAGTTTTACGTAAATTTCAGAAAGGTTCCCCTTTCCCTTTTGAAAAACGGCCTTCATTATCTTGATAAAGAGGAGTTATTGAATAACCCGGAAAATTTCTATCTTAATACGGCTCCCCAGCAATTTATAGAAAGCCTGACGAATGAAGCGCTCCGCACCCGTTCTCCTCTGTTTATCCTTGCTGAAAGGGGAATGGATAAACAACATTTTGCAGAGATGCTGTATCTGCAAAGCAGTGACCAGAATAATCCCCTGGCCCTGATAGACTGCTCCCGCCTGCTGTGCGGAAAAAACTGGGATTACTTAATGCAGGATATGAACTCCCCTTTAAGCGATACCGGCACCACCATCTATATACGGAATATAGATTTACTTCCGGAAACACATTTTCAGGAGCTTATATATACCATAAAGGATACGGGGCTTCATAAACGCAACCGCATCCTTTTCGAATTGTCCCATAAGGAAAACACCCCTTATCCGGACCGTTTTATCCTCACAAAAAATATACTGAATTGTATTACAATAGAAATCCCGCCTTTACGGGAAACAAAGGAATATATTCCTCATATGGCAGGTCTTTTCATCGGCGCATTTAATGTGGATTTCGGTAAGGAAATCGCAGGTTTCGAACCGGAAGCCCTTAAAATGCTTCAGGAGTTCGACTGGCCGTTTAATTATGCCCAACTGCGAAGAGTAATTACACGTCTGGGCAATATCACCGACGATCCTTATGTAAAAAGCGCCGATGTCAGCAAAATACTGATAGCCGAGGAAAAGGAAGCAAGACTGCAGATACTTGTTCCGGACACGCCGTCCAAACAGCATACCCATATGAACCTGCACCGCACGCTGGAAGAAATAAACCGGGAAATAGTGGAACTTGTTGTAAAAGAGGAAGGCGGTAATCAAAGTGCCGCCGCAAGGAGACTCGGAATAAGCCGAACCACCCTATGGCGTATATTAAAGCTATAAATGTAAGGATCCCTTTTTCCCGGCCCCCTCTTCCTGCCTATCCCAACCGGTTTTCCTCGCAAAAGGAACGGATATCAAATACCACCAGAATACACGCCAGTACCGCTGTCAGGGAATTGCTTGCCATCATGACAATACCCACGCTTTCACTTCCCAGGGTAGTGAAATGCTGAAGCAGCCATAACAGCAGGATACGGAACAAAAACAGTCTGCAGACATTAATAACCAATATTTTCTTTGTTTTTCCCAAACCATACATAAATGCCATTACCGAGGCGCCTATCCCCCAGGGAATGATGGTTCCCAACGCATCGTATCGGAATATATTACGAATAATATCCCTGAATTCCACTTGCAGGCCATTGGACGAACTGGCATAAAGATAGCTCAGCGAGTTAATGGAAAGCAGGCTGATTATCAGTCCCGCACTGCCAAATACCAAATTAATAACAAAAACTTTTTTAAGAGCCTCCAGCGCTCTTTCCGGTTTTCCGGCTCCCAGATTCTGACTGATTATCGCCGCACAGCCTTCCTGATATCCGCTTTGGGCGTTGGAAAAAATCCCTGTCAAGTTATTGCAGATTCCCAACGCTCCCACCGTAAGAGTGCCATATGCGCTGCACATGGAATTTACGATAACTTTTCCTGCGGAAAAGGCCACTTTTTCCACGATCAGCGGAAAGGAAATTTTCAGCATGGGAGCCACTGTTTTCGGATGCAGACAGATGCTCTTTACAGAAAATTGGAAGGAGCTGTCCTTTTTCCGTATATGCCGCAGTCCCATGAGCATCAGTAAAGCCTGGGAAGCCACACTGGCTATAGCAATCATCGTTATTCCGCTTTCAAGGACATACACAAAAAAAGCGGTAAAAGCCAACTTGATAACAATTACTATCATATTGAGACGGAATATACGTTTCGTATTTCCTCTCGCCCGTTCCACGGCAATATAAGCATTATTAAAGAAGGCTATGGCCAGCCCTGCCAGTTCGATATTAAAATAAGTACTGCCTGCCGCAATCAATTCTACCGGTGTCCGGGCCGCCTTAAGAAGCTTTTCTGTAAAAGGAATGCCGGAAAGCAGAATCATATCCAAAAGCCCAACCATGGCAAACAGGGTGCTCACACGCCGTTTCACAAGTGCGTAGTCACCCGCCCCGTATGCCTCGCTTATTTTCAGGCTGCTGCCCATGGAAAGCCCCATTCCGACGGCCGATACTGTAATAGTAATCTGGGAAAGATAGGCTACCGCACTGACAGCCTCCGCATTAATATGGGATGCCATCAGAGAGTCCAGCATCTTGTATAATGTATTCAGGGCCTGATAAAATGCAAGAGGGGTTCCTGTCCGCAGAAGGACCTTCCCCATATTCTCCTGTAAAGCATAGCTTCGGTAAGCTTCATCCGGATCCGCAGACGCCCTTTTCATAAGACTGCCTCAAGCCGCCCAAGGCCGTCACAGGCTGCTTTCTCCGTTCCATCCACAGTAACCGTCAGCCTGCCGCTGTCCTTTTCCAGGCAGATTCTTATCCGATGTCCCTGTATGGAAAGGTTGGAAAGGCAGAAATATTTCAGCCCGATAGCTAATGGCTCCACAATGATTTTTCCGGGTAAAACAGATACTCCGGCAATATACCTCACCACCAGATCAATATAATACGAATGACTGTAATCCACATCATCGCTGATGCATTCTCCCGTCATGCTATTATAATGCTCCACAAGGTAAGGAGTCTGACCATCCCCTCCATAATAATGGAGCCTGGTATATTTCAAAAAGTACCTGGCAAATTCCTTATCCCAAACATGCCCTTGTGCAAGGCTTTCCCTCCCTATCCCATCCAATATAATACTGTTTGCATAAGGCCAGGCCGGCCCATTCCAGATGCAGCCGTTCCTTCCTTTAAAGAACTGCCCCATCCAGCCGCCTTCCGGTGTGAATACCGGACAGTTTTTACTCACGGAAGGGAATGGACAGCCTGTATCAAATTCCTCCGAAAACAAGGTTTCCAGACATTTACGGTGGTTTTCCCCCGTTATCCCTGCAAAAAAAGGGAAGGCTCCCACAATATTTTTAACAAAAGCTTTTTCATCGGTTCGGTAATGAAGATCATAAAAAAATCCGCTTTCTTCATCCCACATTTTATCCAATATCTCATTTTTTATCTGTTCCGCTTCCTTCCGATACTTGCCTTCCTCCGGATCCTGGCAGCTTCTGCAAAGATAAGCCGTTCCCAGAGTATTCAGATAATGATATACATTCCTGTCCACACGTTTTAACGGCGTAAATTGCTTTTCATCACGGCAGTTAAGGGGAAAGCCATGAAAATACCAATAGCTAGGCTGGTATTCCATTCCGGTAAGCTGGTGGACATATTGGATGAGCAGAGAATCCGACTCATTGCCATACACTTTTTTCCAGGCATCCACTTGTTTTTTCATTACAGGAAGCGCTTCCCTGGCAAACGCTTTATCCTGGCTTACCAGAAAATACTGCCAGACAGACCAGCTGAAAAAATTAGCATAGGGATTCCCTGTCCAATTCACTTTGGCACAACGGAATTCCCCATTTTCATCCTGGTTCTCCCGCATGGTATGCAGAATGGAACTTCCAAATTCCTTCTCCTGATACCAACGTAAATCCAGCATATGCATGGGTACACTCAAAGGAATCAGTTTAGAAAATTCCCAGCCTTCCGGCATATAGGGTGTTTTACTCATTTTATGGGAACGGCCCTCACAAAAATACCGCTCTTTTAGATTACCGGTGCCGGGTTCCATCATATTATGACGGAAAATAAACCAACGATATGCCCATGTTTTATCGATCATGGGATTATCCGATTCAAATTCCGGAACCTTGTCAAACCATGTCTGATACTCCTTTCTATGGATATCCAGACCTGCTTTGCCACACCGGAACTTCTTTTTAATTTCCCTGCATACAGCTTCTATCCGTTCAGTTTCTTCTTCCAGACAGACCTGCGCCGCCACACAAAGCTCCAGCTTTTCCCCCGGAGAAACGATCCATTCCCTCTTGTTCAGCCTTTCCCCGTTGCAGAAATAAACGGCCGTCAGCGTTTTCCCGTAAGTGGTTGGAAACCGCCCATCCTCCGTACCCGGCTCGAAAGTGACGCAATAAGAGCCGTCTCCGGTATTTTCCCACGTCATGCAGGATACTGCTGTATCATACAAGGTTATGAACTTCTCCTCTTTCAGACTTACCCCTTCCGTTTCAAAAATCATACTAATATGGCTGGGCTTCCATGTTATTATGGCTCCCTCATACTCTTTGACAACAGAACAACCCACCCGGAAAAGAGATGGAATATTTATTTTATGTATAAAATCTATCCGACCGGAAAATCCCGGTTCCACATCCAGATAATCCGCCCAGAGCCGGAGCCCGCTTGCGTTCATTAACACTTTTTCCGGATTCGTACGCAGCCTTCGTCTCCTTCCCTCCAGTATCTTATCAATTACCATAGCCATCCCGTTTACCTCCTCCCTTTTTTGTAACCATACCGCAGGGGTTAAAAATTGGCAAGGAAACAGCAGGGCTGACCAGTTGCAAAATTAAACAATATGCGCCATTATTCGTTGATCCCAACTAGCCAGTCCAAAACATTAATCCGGCGGATGCCATCATAATCCGCTTCCGGATCTTCATCAAGCGTCAATATAAGTTTAGGATAGTGATCCGTTATTTTTTGAAGAGGCGCCAGTTCTCTTTTTAAAGTTGTTTCATCCCTTACGGATGCCGCGACCTGGTAATAAACTGTCTTTTTAGGTTCCATGGTTACAAAATCGACTTCCAAATCATCAATTTTACCCACATAAACCTCATAGCCTCTTCGAAGAAGTTCCAGATATACTACATTCTCAAGTATATGGCCCACATCGGTGGAACGGGAACCAAGCAGCATATATCTCATACCAATATCTACTACATAATACTTTTCAAGAGTTTTCAGATATTGCTTTCCTTTCACATTGTATCTTTTCGCCTGATAGATAATAAAGCTTTCCATAAGCGCCCGTAAATATTTCTCTACTGTTTTTACATCAATTTTTCTACCGTCCGAAGTCATCGTGTCAGCTATTTTTTAGAGGAGAGCGGACTTCCTATATTGTCGAAAACAAATCTTGTAACACTTTCCAGCATCATTGTATCTGAAATTTTATGCCTCCCCGGTAACTCCCTGTTCTCTCAAATAATCC
This sequence comes from uncultured Lachnospiraceae bacterium, assembly GCA_900548905.1. GTDB lineage: Bacteria > Bacillota > Clostridia > Lachnospirales > Lachnospiraceae > Eisenbergiella. The sequence goes on from URMK01000025.1 coordinate 59,454, forward strand.
TGATAGATTTCCATTATTGTTGACTTTCCGCATCGACGGATTCCGGTAACTACCTTAATAAGCTTTTTATCCCTGAAAGCAATGAGCTTATCCAGATATTCTTTTCTTTCAATTCTTTGAACAGACATAATGACCTCCTTATATTTGTTTATTACGCTATATTCCCAAAAAGATCCAAATATCAATATTTATTGGAATGTAATACAAAAACTTTTATAATTCGACATGTCTGCCATAAACTTCGCATATATCAAATGTGTCATTAACGGACGGTTACCGTTTCCATACGCATCCACAACAGAATACTTCCGGCAGTATCCCCACCAATCCTATCCAACATTTCCCCTCTTTATCCATTTACATCCGCTCCCGTCCCTGATATGGTATAAGTAGAATATCTGTTCGGCGCAGAATACAAATCGTCCGTCACCCTATTATCATATACTCTCGGAAAAGGAGGTTTTCCTCATGCCCCAGTCCCAGGCCCTGCAGCAAATCATTTCCAACATGGAAACCGTTATTATAGGAAAACGGGAGGTGATAGAGCTTGCTCTCATCACCCTGCTTTCGGACGGCCATCTTCTTCTGGAGGATGTACCGGGAGTGGGTAAAACCACTCTGGGGAAGGCCCTGGCCCAATCCATCCGCTGCAGCTTTGCCCGCATACAGTTCACTCCCGATACCCTTCCGTCAGATGTGACCGGCATGTCCGTTTACCAGATGCAGACCGGTGAATTCCGTTTTATGCCCGGAGTGGTCATGAACGATATCCTGCTGGCTGATGAAATCAACCGGACCTCCCCGAAGACACAGGCCAGCCTGCTGGAAGCCATGGAAGAAAGACAGATTACCGCAGACGGAAAAACATATCCGCTTCCGGAGCTGTTTATGGTCATCGCCACCCAGAACCCGATCGAACAGCTGGGTACCTACCGGCTGCCGGAAGCCCAGCTGGACCGTTTCCTGATGAAGGTTTCCATGGGCTATCCCGAAAAAGAAAAAGAAGAAGCCGATATCGTCCGCCGCGCCCTGAACGGAGAGACGGTAAAACAGCTTTCTCCCGTTACCACAAGGGACGCGGTTGCCGCTATGAAAAAAGAACTCCGGGAGGTCCGGGTGCATGACGATATTATGAGCTATGCCGTGGAAATCGCCCGGAATACGAGAAAAAGCAGATATCTTACCCTGGGCGCCAGCCCAAGGGCCGCTATAGCCCTGGTGCGGGCAGCCAGAAGCCGGGCCTATCTGGAAGGCCGCAGCTTCGCCACGCCTGAAGATGTGGCCGCCCTGGCACCACCGGTACTGCTCCACCGCCTGATTCTTTCCGCCCAGGCGCGTCTGGAAGGGAAAAAAGAAAAGGATGTGCTGCAGGAAGCCATGCGTGCGGCAAAAGTACCCGTATTATGAAAGAAAAGAAAAAGAAGGAAAAACGGCTGAAAAACCGATGGGGCAAGCTCCTTTATCTTCTTTTCCTCATCAGCTCCACAATACTGGTAAGCTGCCGGGGCGGGAATATTTCCTACCTGCTTTTTTATTTCGCCCTTTTGCTGCCGGCGCTGGCTTTCCTCTATTCCCTGTATGTGTTCTATCGGTTTAAAATCGTACAGGATGTCTCCCGTGTTGTCGTAAAAGCGCAGGAAGTCCCTTATCGTCTTTTGCTGGCAAACGAAGATTTTCTTCCCTTTACCCATATCAGGCTTCACTTTTTTTCCGATATGGTTCGTATGGAGCCTGCGGATCCGGGTGTCATATCCCTGCTTCCCCATGAGGAAATCCGGGTGGATACCAAAATGTACTGCAAATACAGGGGGACCTATCCCGTTGGCGTGAAAAGTGTGGAGGTCACGGATTTCCTGGGACTTTTTACAATCCGCTACCCGATGATGTCCCAAATCCGACTGACAGCAAGGCCCCGCATCATCCCTTTGGAACAGCTGAAAATCGTCCTCCAGGAACAGGATCCAAAAACCTCCCTGTTCCCGGTATCCCGGCTCCAGGATCTGCCCGATTATGAACTTCGCTCCTATCTTCCCGGGGATTCCAGGAAATACATTCACTGGAAAAATTCCGCACGGGCCGGAGAGCTTCTGGTTCGCAAACAGATGCCGGAGGAACTGTTTGAAACGATCCTTTTTATGGATTTGACCCCGCAGGGAGGGGGCATGGGAGCGAAGCACCCCATGGAAGAAGTACGTTCCATGGAAGATAATATTATCGAAACCGCGCTGTCCTTCGTCCATGATTATTATCTGAAGAATATTCCCATCCGGGTTTTATTTATGGAGGATTCCCTCCGGGAAATTCTGGTGGATGAAAGCACCGGGTTTGAGCCGTTTTATGACAAATGCTCAGAGCTTTCTTTTGTATCCCCTTATCCTCTGGAAAAAGTATGGGACAGCTTCCTTTCCTCGTCCGGCGGTCCCAATGCCTATATTCTGGTGACTGCCGCCGTTACGGATGCCCTGGCCTGCAGTGTGGCGGAAAAACAGGTGGCAGGAAATGAAGTCCTGCTTGTCAATGTGGGAGAGCTTTCTTTATGAAACCGATAGCAAACCGAGTTAAAAAAATATATGCCCTGACGGCTTCTTCCTGCCTTTGTACCGGAAGTCTGCTTATGCTGAAAAGCTTTTGGGAGCTTTCCGCCGGGACCCTTACAGCAGCAGCCGAAGGAACGGATGCCGCTTTGGCCCTGCCTTTGCTGCCGGGCCTGGAAAACAGCAGTACAAACCTTCTTTTCTCCCCCGGAGGGCTTCTCTTGTCTTCGATACTCTGTCTCCTTTTAATCACCTGGACGGAAGAAAAAAAGCTGCGTCTGCCGGTATGGGGCGGCCTGGCTGTATTTTCCCTGCTCGCAGGCTTCTTTGTTTTTCTATTGGAAAGAGGGAAAGCGGCACATTACGCTCAGGAGGCTGTTCCCATCTCCTCCTCTCCCATAGCCGGACGGGAGCTGTATCTTTTTTTCCTAATCAGCGGACTCCTTGTGCTTATGTGCGGTGTAACGGCCTTCCTGTCCTCCCAACGGCTCTGGCTGAAAGGTATCATTCTGCTTTCCCAGACAGGTATTCTTGCTGCTTATGCCATTTGGAAAATTCCTTTTTCCAAATGGGGGATTGTCATAATCCTGTTCTGCCTCCTTCTTTTTCTGGCGGAAACAGCCGCCTGTTTTATCAGCCGGAGCAGGGAAACAATTCCGTTTTCCCTGAAGAGCGGCTTGTCTTTATTTTTTACCCCGCCGGCTGAAAATGTTCTGTATCTGACACCGGTATTCCTTACCGCTGCCGTTCTTCTTGTCCTTCTTCCGACAGGAGAAAAGCCCGTGCGCTGGAATACGCTGCGCACTCTTGCGGCCGTTCTGGAAGAAAAAACAAAAGCTCTGCTGGTCCATACCAGCTATCTATTTACAGGCAGCCGGGATACCTATAGCCTTTCCTTCACCGGCTACAGCGGCGATGGGAATTTGGAAGGCAGTCTTTTTTCTGCTCCCTCCAATCAGATTTCCGTAACTGGAAGTAAAACAAAATCCCCGCTCTATCTTACCGGAACCATCCATGATTATTATAATGGACATGGCTGGGAACAAAGAGCGCTTGCTAAAAATTATCCCGGAGAAGAATACCTCCTCCATTGCAAACAGCTGGAATCCGCTTTCTCCCAAAGCACACTTACTTCGGAGGAACAGGCCGCGCTGATACGGACCTGCCGTTTTGAAGTGCGATTTGAAGGGCTGAAAACAGAAACCGTATTCTTTGCCCCTTATACAAGCAAATTTGTATTTTCCAAAGGAAAGCCCCCGGATACCCGCTACGACAGCCTCCTCCTGCCCAAGGCCCAGGGAGTCGGCTACAGTTATACACTTCTCTGTCTGGACGTGGACTGGGGCAGTCCCCTGATGCAGCAGCTTCTCCGCCAGCAGGCCTGGGCCGGCCCGCCGGTTTTGGATGCAGCCCTGCAAGAACGGGAGACTTATATTTACCAGCATTATACCGCTCTGCCCGATACGGTTCCCCGGAGAGTTTATACGCTTGCAGAGGAAATCACCCGGGGAGCCGCCAATGATTACGACAAGCTGAAGCTGCTGGAAGCCTGGCTGAGCAAACTCACTTATACGACCAGCCCTGCTGCCTGTCCCGAAGAGCAGGATTTTACCGACTATTTCCTGTTCGACAATCCGGAAGGCTACTGTACCTATTTTGCAACGGCGATGGCCGTACTGGGCCGCTGCTGCGGCATCCCCACGCGCTACGTGGAAGGGTTTGTAACCACGGGCACACGCAGGACGGAAAGCCATCCGGTCTATCTGACCGGAGACAACGCCCATGCCTGGGCGGAATGTTATATCGAAAACGTAGGATGGGTGCCGTTTGAAGCCACGCCCCGTTATTATGAGGCGGCTGCCGCTGCCTGGAGCCAGCCTTTTGTCCCTGCCGCCTCTGCTCCCGCCCTACCGGGTCCCCGGGAAACAGATTTGATACCGGAAACCGAAAACGTTGATCGTCCTTCTCCCGCGGCTTCCTACATGTCCCTGCATGGACCATCGCTTTTGCGACATGCGGGAGAAGCCCTCCTTCTTCTGGTACTGCTGCTTCTGCTCCTGGCTTTCTTTTTCTTCTGCCGGAACCGCCTGCGGCGCCGCTCCTACTGCCGTCTTGACGCTGAGAAAAAGCTGGAAGAGGGGATGAAGAAAGTATTGTACCTGGGAGAACTGCAGGGGATACGACTGGAAAAAGGAGAAACCCTTTCCTCCTATGGACGGCGGGCGGGCAGTGCCCTGGATATGCCGGAGCATCCATTTTCCACAATCATATATTTGTACCAAAGCATCCGGTTCGGGGGTGTACCTGTATCCGGGGAGCAGGTGCGGGAAATGGAGCAGTATGTCCAAATTCTGGAAAAACACTATCTTTGCGGATGCGGACGGATGAAAAGGCTTTTTTATCGGCTCAGGTGAACCAAAGAATAACAGTACATGGAAAAGCCGCCGGTTTACTCCAACCGGCGGCTTTTCTGTCCTTTATTAATAACAGTTCAGACAGATCTGAACTGTTATTCCGCATAGCAACGGTTCCGTATCTTTACAGTTCCTCCACATATCCCTTCATCTTCAAATAAGCCGCTATCATCTCCACCGCGCCCTCTACCCCGCAGGCCGAGGTATTGATCATCAGAGCCTTATTCCTCTTATCCCCCCAGATCTCATCCGTATAATACTGGTAATAATTCCTGCGGATTTTCTCTGTTTTCTTAATCAGCTTCGCTGCCTTCTGCTTGTCCTCCAGGGAATACAGCTTCATGATCCGTTTGATCTTATCTTCCATATCCGCATAGATAAACACATTCACCACATCATCCTGATACTCCAGGATTACATCGGCACAGCGCCCCACCACCACACAGGATTCTTCCCGGGTTTTATTCAGAATCAAATCCGCCTGCATGTCAAACAGCCGCTCACTCAGCGTATCCGCGTCAAAATCATAAGGGATAAAGGATTCCCGGAAAGGGCTGGAAGGCTTTTCATCGTTTTCCATCAATTCTTCCACACTGATGCCGCTTTTCCCTGAAATTTCATTCAGGATATTTTTGTCCAGGAAAGTAAAGCCAAGCTTTTCCGCAAGCTTTTCACCCACTTCCCGTCCGCCGCTTCCATACTCACGTCCGATGGTAACCGTTACTTTTTTCTTCATACCAAATCCCTCCTTTTCTTTCCGCATGGAACGCTGACGTGTGTTATACACTTCAGGCTGTCCGATTAGATGCCTTCTGCCTGCAGCAGGAAATTTTACTCAGAAACAGGTTCCTCCAAATCAGAGGTACAATGACAGCATTTCACCGCATCAGCCGGTATCTCGCTTTTACAATAGGGACAGATTTTCGTGGCAGGCTTTGCCGGCTCTTCCTCCTTTTTTCCTTTCTCCTTCCTGTTTCCAAGCTCCGCAATTTTATTGATGCCTTTTACCAACAGGAAGATCACAAAGGCCATGATAAGGAAATTGATCACCGCTGTCAGAAAGGATCCGTATTTAATATCCACACCTCTGACAGTGAGCACAAGGTAGCTTAAATCCGTATTGGCAATAAGCCCCAGCAGAGGAGAAATCACATCGTTTACCAGCGAATTCACAATTCCCTGGAAAGCGGCACCCACAATGACACCCACCGCCATATCGATCACGTTGCCGCGCATGATGAATTTCTCAAATTCCTTCAGAAACTTTTTCATTGCTTTTCCCCTTCTCATTTGTAATAGTTCTATATACCTTATTTTATCATAGTACCCCCTTTTCTGCCATATTTTTTACAATAGGTTCATCAAAGCTATTCCTTTTTATACGTAACACCGGATATACGTTTCCTTACACAAGCACCGGATTCAAAATATCCAGATAAACCCGCGCACAGGGATCTTCGGAAAACAGCTCGCCTTCCGTTGTCAGTTCCAACATATCAACCCCTGTCAGATCCGCTTCTCCTGTATAGGTACCGCCTGTATCGGTCAGCTTCGGGGAGCAAAACAATGCCCTGCCGTCTCCTGACAGCTGCAGCCGCATATTTATTGTTTTCTCCTCCCGATCCCATATAATATGTTCCCTGTCCAAGATCTTCGGTGTCCAGGCGTCAATATCAAATCCATACCGGAATGACAACCGTTGGTATTTTCCGCCAAGCTTCCATACAATTCTGGTACGGTTCCCCATACTCAGGCCATGACTGTACCGCAGATGATCTACCACCAAAGGGAGCCTGCCATATGCTGTATTTGCACATATATCCTTCTGCACAGGACAATTTTGTGAAGTTTCCCAATGGTACCAGGGAAGTTCGGACAGAAGCCTGCACTCCTTATCTTTCCGGTTTTTATACGGAGGGGCTAACGCCGGCAGCGCTTCCGCCCTGTCTGCAACGGCAATTTCCACGGGGATCCCATCTCCTTTTACAGTGATTTCCAGCCATCCGGCAGTCCATTGAAAGCTCACCCTGTCTGAATTTGCGATACGGAAAGGTTCCCGGGCCAACCGCAGGCTAAAGCATATATTCTTTCCTTTTTCACTGTTTACGTGAATAAAACAGCTGTCTTTTTTATTTTTAATAACCAGATACTGCCAAAGCGCCAAAGCCCCGCGTATATGCAGAAGGAAACAGTCCTTTCCGGGTATGGAAAACCACTGGGCCTCCTCTTCATTTTCACGGGAGTGCATAATAATCATAAGATTCCTGAACAGGGCATAGTATACATTTCCGTCCGCTTCGACCGGATAGGCACGGCATAGTGTCTCATAAGCCTCCCCGCTTCCTGTCGTACCCGCGTAAAGCTTCCCCATACCTTTAAAAGCATCCGGCCGGTCTGTTACGAAAGGCAGATAATAAAATCTGGATTCCTTCGGTATCAGCTCCATGTTATTCCTGATCTGATAAACCGGCATAAATATTTCCCGGAAAATCCCTCCCGTCCACGCATCTCCCAGTTCTTCCGGCATATGGCCATTATAATCAACCGCCATATGTATTTTATTCAGTACCTCCGTTTTCTCAGGAATCAGCTTTTGCAGGATAACGGCCCTGAAAAAAGCGATCACGGCAAGTCCCTGTACAGACCAGACAAGCTGATTATAAGGGCCGCATTCTATCAGCCAGCTTTCCCCTTCACAGGAATAATTTACCGCGCCCAGCGACAATCCGGTAAGAAGCATTTCCACCGTAAACCCTAAGGATATCTGTTGTTCATTTCCCTGCAGATATCCATGACATTCGCCCGGTACATCCCGGAAACCGGCATCATTCCAGTACCAGTTTTCCGGCTGTACCCCTATCTGGCCGCAGGCACCGTCAATCCATGCCCCAAGTACGGCTCCAAAACAGGAATATGCCGCATGGGCATGATTTTGTTTATAGGAAAATATAAAATAATCCGCATACTCTCTCATTTTTTCCATGAAAAACGGTCTTTTTATCATGGCGGCAAGCTCCAGGTTATTTCGGTTCCCATCCGCATAAATGAACGTAATTCCATATTTTGCACACAGGGCAAGCAGCCGGAAGAAATATTCGTTTCTCCAATAGCTTTCCTCTTTTGTCCCCAGATACTGCTCCACAAAGCCTGTACTCACCAGATTGCGGCTGTGCTGCATCACATATTCAATCTCCGAAAGGCTGGTAATCGTATACTTACCAAACTGTGTTTCATGAGGCCCCAGTGCTCCCAGATGCCATAAATACCCCTTCGCATCCTCCTCCAGCATATACGCCGTCACCTTATCGGCCCTGGCCTTATAGGATGCGATTAATCCCATTCCGGTATACGGCTTCAGGTCCTCCGGAAGCAGGTTCCATACCTCGGCAGGCTCATGCTCACTATAATCAAAAACAGTGAACCACGGATTTTCCCGGTTAATTTCCCTCTTTACCGGATTTTTACCATGTTTTTTATTGATACGGAAGCTTACAGGACATGACCATATATCACTTCCCGTTTCTCTCACTCTGGCATGCCAAATCCCTTCATGTCGGGGCAGTTCCTCTGTCGCGGGAAAATAGTACCCCACCTCGGAATCAGGCAGAATGGCGGCTTCCAGCTTTGCTGCATCCATAAATTCCTGATTATCCGCAAGTTCCAGCACATACGCGGCGGCCTTGCTGTCCTTCGTTTTGCTCCATTTAAAATGCAGCGCAATGTCTGTGATTTCCTGTCCTTGAAACGGCGCCAGAAATTGGGAGGTTTCGTTTCTTTCCCCCCATGCATTATCATTCTTTTCCCTATCCGGCTGTTGCTCACTCATACTTACTCTCCATTCTTTATCCGGTATATAAAAAAGGGCACCATCGGGCGCCCTTTTTCTCTGTTTACTGATTTTTTGCTGCAAAGGCCTCATACTGTGTTTTCATAGCTTCCGTCACCTTATCCAGTCCGGCAGCTTCCAGTTTTCCTTTAAATTCATTAAATTTGGCTTCCGTATTGTCGCCGTAAATACCAAGGGAAAAGCTGTATTCATACTCATCCACAATCGAATTGACAACGGAAAGCTCTGTGGCAACGGAAGAAGAGTCAAAAGTAAACCCTGCTACTTCCGCAAACAGTTCCCTGGAATCAATGCTGTCACTAATCGCCAGCCTTCTTTCATCGGTTCCTGCCATAACCGGCTCATCTGCACGGTTCAGCGCCCAGCCCCAGCTGTTCCAGCTGTAATTCCCGGCAGCCTCCAATACCATTCTCTGTCCATCCTCGTTCAGATCCCAGTGTTCCCCCCGGATTCCCCCTAAAAGGGTACGGTTCAAATCCACATCGCTTTTCATATAATCAAGAACAAGAGCCGCTCTCTCCGGATGCTTGGAGTTGGTGGCAATGGCGATCATATCTCCGTTGTAACGGCTTCTTGCCATATGGATATCCGGAGATACATCATATACACTGAAGGTCCCCAGTCCGGCCTTTTCCAGCTTTTCACCGGCATCAACCGCCGAGAAGTTCCAACCTATACAGCCTGATGTCCCATTTTCAAAATAAGCGGTTGCATCGTTGGTATCATTAATCGCATCCTTTGACCAAACACCTTCTGCTGCCAGCTCCGCCATTTCCTCCGCATAATCCAGATACAAATCTGATGTATAAAGATAAAGCACCGAATCCCACGCAGGAAGCTCCTCCTTATTGCCTGCATTATAAAAATAGTCAAAGCCTTCGGTAAAGTAATCGTAACCCTTTGCCTGTAAATACGGCTCTAATGTCTGGTTTCTGTTGGCATTGGTATTCAGGGCAACCACACCTGTTTCACTCTGCACCTTAGCCAGCTCCTTCAGGAATACTTTAAAGCTGTCCCAATCCTCCGGTTCCGTCAGCTGATATTTATCTATCAAATCCTTTCTTGCCACAATAAAATCATAGTTACTGAAGGATGCATTCCCTTTCGGCACCGCAAATAATTTATCTCCTATCTTAGCCTGCTCCCAGCTTACCTCCGGCTGCTGTTCAAAGGTATAGGGAAGATATGTCTGCACAAAATCCATATCCATTTCCTTGAAGGCGCCCTTGGCAGCTTCTTCGTTATAGTAGCACCAGGAAGCGGTATAGATTAGATCCACGTTTTCCCCTCCTGCCAGTACCAGGGAATACTTCGTCTGGTAATCGCTCCAGTTCAGGAATTTGATTTCCAGTGTGGAATTCAGGTTCGGCAGGAGATATTTACTGTTTACTTCCTCCAGCACCTTTTTCATATCCTTTGGTTCATCCCCCAGCACATACAAGACAATATTTTCTGTTTCCGCCAAATCATAGCCCTTTCCATAATAAGGGCTTTCCGGTGAAACGGCCTCTTCCCGGGCCTGCTCCTGCGCGGTCTCCTGTACCGGCGCCGCACCCGCTCCTTCCTGTCCGGTATCCGCTGCACCTGAACAGGCGCACAGCCCCGCGGTCATTACAACGGCAACCAGTACAGACAGCTTTTTCATCCATTTGTTTTTCATGATAACCCTCCTTAAATTTATGAATAAAGTTCTCGTAACTGTTCCTTTTTTACAGCTACGGATTTCTTTATTTGTGTTTTCTTCAGCCCTTTACGGCTCCTATTGTCATTCCTTTTACAAAATACTTCTGAAGGAACGGATACAACAGGATAATAGGTCCGGTTGCAATTACTGTCATGGACAGTTTCAACCCTTCCGTTGGCACCTGTCCCACCTGCATTCCTGTCATGGATGCAATTCTCTTAAGCGCTTCGGAGCTGTTGAGAATATTCTGAAGCGTATACTGCAGATTCCAGGTTCCTCCCGTACTCATAAACAACATGCAGTTATACCAGTCGTTCCAGTAGGTAAGAGCGGTAAAAAGCCCTATTGTGGCAATCAGCGGTTTTGCCGTCGGCAGTATAATCCTCCAGAAAATATAGAAGTCACCCGCCCCGTCCACCTTGGCTGCCTCTGTCAGTTCAAACGGAATGCCTTTCATAAAGCTTTTTGCTATAATCATGTTCCAAACGGAAAACAAACACGGCAGAATGAGCGAATAGATATGGTTATTGAATTTAAAAAACTTGGAACACATTAAATACCACGGAACAAGGCCGCCGCTGAACAGGGTGGTAAAGAAAAAGAAGAAAGAAATCTTATTTCTCCAGGGAAAATCCGGCCTTGCCAGTACATAACCCGTCATAGCCGACAATCCCACCGCAATTACCGTTCCTGTTGCCGTAACAAATAAAGTGATGCCATAGGCCTGTATAATTGTGTCCGGACTTTTAAACGCCATTTTATAAGCTTCCATGGAAAAATTCCGGGCTGTCAGGATAAAGCTGTAGCCTTCCGTCAGTATCGTGCTCTCTTTGGTAAAGGAACCAACCAATATCAGGTAAAATGGAAGCAGACATACGATTGCAAACAATGTTACCATCACATAGGCAATACCCATAAAAATTTTTTCATCTTTGCCTTTTTTCATTTTCATAATATCCTCCCCATCATTAAAACAGTGTATAATCCGGGTCAATCCTCTTGACAAGCGTATTCACCGAGATTATGGTGACAAAGCAAAGTACGGACTGATAAAAGCCTGCTGCGGCCGACATTCCGATATTGGGAGTGGTAATCAGCGAGCGGTAAACAAAGGTATCAATCACATCCGACGTCTCCAGAAGAAGCTGGTTATTTCCCACAAGCTGATAGAACATACCGAAGTCTCCGCGGAATATATTCCCGACTGCCAAAAGGAACATGATAAAAATAGTGGGCTTCAGGCCAGGGATCGTTATATATCGTATTTTCTTCCAGATATCGGCGCCGTCTATAGAGGCGGCTTCAAATATTTCCTGATTCAAACCCGCAATAGCTGCCAGATATACCACTGTTCCGTATCCGGTCTGCTTCCACAATCTGATACAGACCATTACTATGGGCCACTGTTTTACCTGCTGGTAAATACTGAAATCCTCCATGCCAAACGTGCTGAGGATATTGCTCAAAACCCCGTTCTGTCCAAATATATTGAGCATTACAGTGGAAACCACTACCCAGGAAATAAAATACGGAAGAAACATAAATGCCTGGGCCGCCTTTTTGAATGTTTTTTTCGTAATTTCGCTCAGCATTATTGCAAATCCGACTTCAAAAATCACACCGAAAACAATAAAAGCCAGATTATACAGAAGGGTATTTCGTGTCAGCGCCCACAGCTTACCGGATATTTTCAGGTAGGCAAAGTTCTGCAGCCCGCACCATGGGCTTCCCAGAATCCCGTCATTATAGTTATAATTTTTAAACGCTATCATTATCCCGAACATAGGAATATAGCTGAAAATTACCACATAAAGCAAAGCCGGCAGGAGCATATACAGCAATGTCCTGTTTTTCCGTACCTGTATCCAGAATCCTCTTTTCTTCATTATTCTTCCCCTGTATTCTCCATACGACGTATTTATGCCGGACGGCACTTGTTATTATCTACAGCGTCATTATATGTATTTCTTCTCCATGTCCTCAATAGTAAATTCTCCTGTCTGCTGGAAGAACCCATGAAAATAGTAGTAAATTCTTTGACTTCTAGTAAATTCTTCCACTCGCTCCTAAGTTTATGGAAACCCCGTTTTCCTTGTGTTACAATCAGTTTATAGTAAAGACGGAAATTATTGTAGTATAAATGCAACCGTTCAGACAGGTCTGAACGGTTACGTATAAACGGAGAGAGCTTTATGAACCTGTTACTGGTAGATGACGAATATCATGTCAGAAAAAAACTGCTGGATAAAATCGATTGGAAGGCCCTGGGTATTGAACGTGTCCTGGAAGCAGGGGACGGGGAACAGGGATACGAAATCGCGGGACATGTGAAAATAGATATCCTTATCTCCGATATCCGCATGCCCCGGATGGACGGCATAGAAATGGCAGCCGCTATCAGGGAACTGTATCCTGACTGTGTCATACTCTTTTTAAGCGGCTATTCGGATAAGGAATACCTCCGTTCCGCAATCTCACTCCATGCCCTTTCGTATATAGATAAACCGGTTTCACCGGAACAGGTCATTGCCGCCGTTAAGGAAGCTGTCTCCTACTGCAGTAACCTGCAGAATTCCGCTTTTGCCTCCAAAATAAAGGAAGCCCGGCTGGTCCGGCTGCTTTGTGTACCCAAGCCGGACGCAGGCCAGTTATCTTCTCTTTTGGAAGACTGTTCCCTTTCTCTTCTCCATTTTGCGGATTCCCGGACGATTCTGATACAGATCCTTTCCGGTGACGGGATTCCTTCCGGTCTTACCGATAAATTAGGCGGCTTACTCACGCACAGCGGACTTCGTTATATTTTAGGAGATCATCATGATAATATACTTGTCATCCATCTGCTGTCAGATAAGGAAAAGCTGGTTTCTTCCCTTACAGAACCCTTTTTCCAATCACTGTTCCAAAGAGCCTCCTATTTACTGAAGAATACATCTTACTTTATAGCCGTAGGTGCTATAGCCGAAAATATACAGGAGATCTATCATTCCTATCAGTCTGCTGTTATAAGCCTGCAGCAAAACTTCTTCCTCGGCATGAACTCCGTTTCCTTTGCCGGTCTTTCCGTATCCCCGGAGTTTGTCCCGGATGAAAGCTTCCGCCGCGGGCTTCTGGGTTCGGTAAAGCAGAATGATCCCGGCACCTGCTTCTTACTTCTGCAGTCCTTGTATGAATCTTACCAGCAGCATCCTACCGGCCTGATCAGTGTGGTAAGAGAAAATTACTATGGGATTCTTTCCCAGTTGTTCCAGCATTGCCTCATCCACCATATCGCCTTTCCGTCTGCAAGCAATCAGCAGCTTTGGGACGTTATTTCCTCCGCCGCCACACTACGGGAGCTGCATACCATTGCCGTTAACCTGTATCAGTCTTACTTTGATTTTATAAGGACTAATGAGTCCCGGCTGTCCGTCTCCGGGAAACTGAAGAAGCTCATCGAAGAAAATTACGGGAACCCCGGGCTTGGCCTGCAGTTTTTGAGTGAACGCCTGAAATTATCGCAGTCTTATATCAGCCAGCTTTTCAAGCAGGAAACCGGAACAACAATTAACCAGTATATTATATCCTACCGGATTGATATGGCTTCCTCCCTGCTTCTTAAGAGTGATCAGAAAATATCCGATATCGCAGGCTGCTGCGGTTTTACCGATCAAAATTATTTTACGAAGCTGTTTAAGAAATATACAGGAATGACACCCTCTGCATACAGAGGCTGTATTTCTTAGAAAAGGATATTGTTATGAATTTTTTCAACAAGCTGAAATCTGCTTACTTATATGATCTGAAGATGGAGTATAAGCTTCTTATTTCCCATCTCACACTTTCTGTTCTTGCTATTCTTCTGCTTACGGCGCTGCTCTATACCAACTCCGCACGGATCCTGGAACGGAAGCTGCTTAATTCCGCAGAAGCCACTTCTGAGAAAATCACATTGTCCCTGGAAAATATCATTCAGAAATATGATAATATGACATACAGCTTTTCCATGATGGAAACCGTCACGGACATTTTTTCCCACCCCGGCCCTGATTACGATTACAGCGGAATCCGTAAGGACAGAAGTGAATTTGAGAAGGCCATGTATTCCTGTATTCCCATACAAATAAGAAATTCGGTTACCGATTGCGATATCCGTGTGTTCTTTGATGATTCCTTTCCCTATTTCAATAATGAAACCCGTTATTCCACGTATTCCTCTATTAAAACGGAAGACTGGTTTACCCGCGTGTATTCTTCTTATCATAAGGATCGGACTTCATTCTATATTCTTTCTTCCAAAGAACTTGCAGAATATAAAGAGGAGATTTTTCTGTCAATAGCCCGTGTCATTCCTGATAAAAATTATTATCCTTCCCCGCTTGCAGTGATACGGCTCGATTTTTCAGGCGGCTATCTGAATGAGGCCATAAACCCCAATAATTTTGACAATGCCCTGACCTTCCTGGTATCTGAAGAAACAGGAAACCTGATCGCATTATCCGCAGAGGGCACGGAACCTCTGTATGAAGAATTAACCGGATCCGTCCCCGTTCCGGACAAAAACACACTGGATTCCTGGAAAAAGTTCCAATTGGAAGGAATCGATTATTTTGTAATCCGCCAGTCACTCCAGTCCTACCCGCTGACACTGATAACGATGCTTCCCGCCAGCAGTCTGTTAAGCGAATATTACATACACCGCAATTTTACTTTTCTTATAGGAGGAATTCTTCTGGTTTTCTGCCTCTTTTTATCCACTGTATTATCGAAAACCATGTCCGGAAGAATCATACGCCTTACCTCCCGGATGAGGCATGTAAAAAAAGGCGAACTGATTCCTCTGCCCGCTTCTTTCATTCAGGGTAAGGACGAAATCGGAGAATTGACAAGTACTTATAATTACATGATACACGCCATGCAGGAGCTGATTGAAAAGGAATATCTTCTCGGCCAGGAAACAAAAACAGCGGAGCTTAAAATCCTGCAGGCACAGATCAATCCCCATTTCCTTTACAATACACTGGATATGATTCAATGGTTTGCCGAAGAAGGGATGCTTACTCAGATTGAAGATGCCGTATCCTCTTTGGCAACCTTTTACCGGCTCAGCCTGAGCAACGGAAAAGAATTTATCCCGCTGAGAGAGGAAGCAGAACACGTACGTTCCTATATCCGTCTTCAAAAGCTGCGCTTTCCCGACACATTTATTTATGAAGAGGAATTCGACAAAGACCTGATGGAATACCTGATACCGAAAACTACCCTTCAACCCCTGGTAGAAAATGCAATTACCCATGGTCTGCAGGAAAGTAAGAAAATACCCGGACATCTTTCTATAAGGATAGAAAAAGAAAACGGCAAAACTATTATCATCCGCATAACCGATGATGGGATTGGCATGAAAAAATCTCCCCTCACTATGCCAAACAGAGGCACCGTTCAAGGGAAAAACGGACATGGCTACGGCATACACAATGTATCTTCCCGTCTCACACTGCTGTATGGCCCCGGCTATGGACTTTCCTTTGAAAATAATACGCCGGAAGGCACCATTGCCATTGTCCGGCTTCCGATTCCGGAAGGGACAGGCCTATAAAATATTGGAACGACAGAGTCCCCGGGGTGTAGATAAAAAAGCAGGCGCCGCCCGGGGCCGGCAGGTTCTTTTCCGGGCCGCCATAGCCCTTCCCGGCAGCTGTCCCCGGGCAATCAGTGATTCCTGGAAGGGGCGTCTAAAAACGCCAGTCCTTACGCTGCGTTCTTTGCAGCGTTAGTACTGCTGCGTTTTTAGCCGAGTGAGAACGTCCCCTGTAAGGAACACTGACTGCCCGGGGACAGCTGCCGGGAAGGGCTATGGCGGCCCGGAAAAGAACCTGCCGACCCCGGGCGGCGCCTGCTTTTTTATCTACACCCAGCCGGTCCCTCTTTGCGCCCTGTCCATCTTGTGTTATACTTTAACTGTTCCGTACCTTCACAGTTTCATGAAAGGCCTGGATTACCATGAAGAAAAAGACGACGACTATTCTTTCTGTCTGCATCGTTTTCCTGCTTATTTTTCTGTCGGCTGCCGGAATACTGTTTTATATCCGACGCACCCGCACCCGGGAAGCCTTCCTCCAGCTTTCCGAAGTAAACGAAGCCTCCAAGGAAGAAAAGGACCCCCGGGTCAATCCTTACTTTGACCTGAGCGTCCCCACCTATATTACAAAACTGCAGGATACCTATTTCCTGGTGGACTGTTATCATGATGAGATCATTTACAGCGATTCCCTGACACGTCCGTTAAATGAATGGGAGATTATGACAGATGAAATCAACCGGGGACATACCGTCGCCGGTGACGGAGAAGTCTGGCTGGCTGATGATACGGAGAACAACCGTATCCTGATATTCGAGCAAGAGAACGGCCGCTTTATCCATACCCAGACCTTTTCCGATATCGGCATAAGGCCCCATTATATCGTTTATGATGAAAAAAACCGCTGTTTTTATGCCCTCAGCTCCATGACCGGAGAACTCTATGTGTTCGCCCGGGAAAAAGATTCCACCCGCATGGTATTAAAGGATATCCGTTCCATTGATAAACTGAACGGGATTTATGTCCGCTCCTTCACCATTATGGGGGATGCGATCTATTTCGTATCCGGTAATTCCACCATTATCCGGGCAAGGCTTTCAGATTTAAAAATACTGGAGGAATATCCGGTTCCCCCGGAAATTGCCGGGATGGTCCAGCTTATTAAAATAGAAGATTATTATTATATTACCGTTTCCACGGATGCGGATTTCAATCAGGATTACGCTACTTTTATACGGACTAAAGATCTGCGTTCCCTGGCTGACGGGGATTATGAGGATATTTATTCGTATTTTATCGGCGGCGGGACCCCTTATTATATTACCGCCTTTGACGGCCATTATTATCTCACCGAACACCGGCTTCCGGGTCATTCCGTGTGGCAGTTTGATGTGGAGGATAATGAAATTATTAATGTTGTTCCGGTTTACTAACGTGTGTCTGGTTACTATACAGTCATAAGTCAAACACCCCGCCGCAAGAAACGGGGCATCAAACTTGAAACGCCATGAACCGCGGGGTATATGGTCTACGCTCCGCTTCGGTCGGTGCTAAACATGTGCCACCAGCACATAGCACCCCTCGCGGCAGTCGCCAACCGGACGCACAAGCGCGTTCGTTTGGCTCGTTGCCCGCGGAAATAAATGACATAACACTGACAATCACTATTCAACTTGAAAAATCTTCCGGTTATATGTATCAGAATCTACTACGGATACAAGGCAATTAAGCCAGCTAAGCTTTTTCTTTATACTTTTTTGCAGTTCACTCATAATTGTTGTTTTTCGACGTGACTCACAACCAAAAGCGCCTTCCAGAAATAAGATAATCAGTAACTGACTTTTCCCGGACCGAATGGAATCGGATATCATTATTTCAGCATATTCATACAATTCCTCAGCTGCCGTACATCCGGAAATTTTCGTATAAGCACCAACCAGGCCATTGATAGTCATAGCAATCTTTTTGGCGACTTCTATATCCAGGCTTTCTCTTTTTTCAGTATTAACAGTTGTATGTGCAGTACTGACTTTTCTGTTGTTGGGATAAATTCTCCAATTATTATCTGCTTCATGTCCGCTGCAATTTTTAATTTCAGTTAGTATCAGCCGTCCGTTTTGAATCGATATAATGTCTACACCTTTTGCCTCCGGCAACTGTTTCATATAATTGCAGTAAAAATTACTTTCATCATATTTTTTAGCTCTGACATTTCCAGCAAACCTAAATTTCAATCCGCTTTCTTCAATTACCATATATTATTTCCTGCTCCCTCATATACATTGCATCAAACTCATCCATAATGGAATTATGCTCTAATTCGGAAACACGTTCTGCAGATGTATATTTAATCTTTGAATTATCATCTCTGAATAAAGAAACGAACTTAAAATTCAGATTTGCCTTATTAAGCTCCGGATAAGCTGAAATCAGATTAAAACTTTGCTGTACGAAATAGTCATGGGTTGTAATAAATATCTGCACTCCCATTTTGGCAAGTTCCACAACTGCTTCTGCTATAGATTTCATCATTTTGGGGTTCATATTTGTTTCGGGTTCATCCCAAAACAGAATAGAATTTTTGTCTAAACTTCCTGAGCTAATCAGATATATGATGGTTGCCAGTTTCCTATATCCTTCGGAAACAAGACCCATTTCAAATTCACCAGCCCCTTTTAGTTTTAAATAAAATTTTTTATCTCTCTGAATGATATTTCCATCCAATATCCTTTCAAAATTTGATAACACCTGATTTTGTTCTGCTGTATTTGCGCCTCTTTTCAGTGGCTTATCCAACAGTTTGGTAAGATCATAATACATCTCTTCAAAATCAATGTGATATTCCTCATATAATGACTGAAAGTGCTCCGTCGCAGAAATCATTTCTTTCGGCGGAAGATATATTGGTTCAAATTTTTGATAATCAGCTACATTAATTTCAACATCCGCATGGCGCTCCTGACGATTTCCGAATCCTATAGATATCTTTCCCTTTTTCTCCAGACATAAAATTATATCGGTTCTGTTACTGCCCTGTATTCTGCTTACAAGTCTGCCAATTTTTCCTTCATCAGGCCGAAAAACGCCTTGCATTTTTTTTACAATTCCATCCTCGATCTGCTCTTGAGTCATTAAGGAGATGTTTTTTCTTCCAATAGGTTTTAAGGAAGAATACATTAATTTTAATAAAGTAGTTTTTCCCGTACTGTTTTCTCCGCTGATAATGTTTATATTTGGTGACCAATCTATTCTTAAGTTATCAAAAAGCATAAAATTGTTAACCTGGATATTAGATATTTTCATCCGTTCACCTCTTTATTATTTTCTATATTCTTATCATATTTCATGAGTAATAATCATTACCGGAGCGTCTGCTTATATTTTCTCTGTTCAGTATCATTACGATTATCTTCAATTATACCCGAATCACAATTATGTTACAACAAATCAAATTGTACCCCTTCGCTTTTTTCATTACAGAATATTTATTTTCCGAAAAACATAAAACCTGATTGTCATAAGAATTTACTTAATATTTATCACTTACAATATTCTTCAGTTTTTCCCTTCCCTTATTAGAATCTTTAATTTCCTCCAACAGCTTTCCGTAAAACATAACTGCCGCCGCCTTCCTTCCCGCCGCCAGTTCCGCCCCACGCCTTGTAAAGAACCGGTCATACAGCGTCTCCAGCTTGCGCTTATATTCCCTGAAAAAACAATCCTCCCCGTCTCCGGAACCGTCATCCACAGTCCCGTCGCTGTTCTTCGTATAGAGAGGACAGCCCGTCTCACCGGCATAAAGCAAGGTCCGCGCTATTCCTATAGCGCCTGTCACATCCAGTTTATCCGCATCAAATACGATTCTGGCTTCGGCCGAAACAGGCGGTTTATCCGAACGGAACCGGTGTGCGGCTATCGCCTCTTTCACTCTGCCGGCCCGTTCCTTCGTCCAGCCATTCTCCAGAAGAAAACCAAAAGCCTTATCTCCGCCCACAGCCGCATGGCACAGGGCGGGATTTTCAAACTGCTCTTTGCGCCCGATATCGTGCAGGAGGCAGGCTGTGATTAAGATCTCATAATCCACATCCTTCTCCCCGGATGCAATATCCAGCGCCGTATATAACACCCGGTAAATATGCTCCTTATCATGGGCGCTGTCTTCCATACAGGAAAGCATATAGGCTTCTGTTTTTTCAAACGCTTTCCAATTCATCCTCTCTCCTCTCCTTTCCCGCACCTGCCGGCCCGTTCACAATCATAATACCCACACATACGAGAAGCAATGCCGCCACGCCGGTCAGGCCGAAGGCCTGGCTGCTTTCTCCGAGAAACAGTGCGGAAAGCAGGACGCCGAATACCGGGTTCATGAACCCGAACACCGCCACTCTCGCCACCGGGTTATATTTCAGGAGAATTCCCCACAGCGTATAGGCGGCTGCGGAAATAAAAGCCATATACAGAAGCAGCCCCAACCCAGCCGGCCCTGCTCCGTCAAAGCGGATTCTGCCGCCCGCGGCCAGGCCGAAGCAGGTAAGTGCGATCCCGCCCGCTAAAAACTGCCAGCCGCTCAGCGTTACCGGATTTTCTTTGTCCGAATACCGCTTAATCAGGGCTGATGAAAAAGCATAGCTCACCGCAGAAAGGAAAATAAACCCTTCTCCCAGGAAAGAAAAATTCATATCCAGGCTTTGGCCGCCGACGTTGATGAGCACTACACCTGCAAACCCTGCCGCGCAGCCGAGTACTTTTTTAGCCGTAAGCTTTTCCATACGAAAGATGACTACAGCCACAAGTATGGAAAGAAAGACATTGGAGGCGCCGATGATGGAGGATTTCACTCCGGAGGTATGGGCCAGTCCAATGTAGAAGAAAATATATTGTCCCACAGTCTGTACCATCGCCAGCTTAAGTACCATATGCAGGCTTGTCCTCGCAGGCACCAAAGGCTTTCTGCTAAGGAGGCTGCCGAACGCAATGACAAGAATACCGGCAAGGGTAAACCTTGTCCCGGCAAATACGATCTGGGAAGCGCTGTCCGAAGCACCGATTGCAAACAGCTCATATCCAAGCTTGATACAAGGGAAGGCGCTGCCCCAGAGAAAACAGCAAATAAGGGCGCAGATAAACACAACGCCCGTTTTGTTCATATGTGATTGTGCAGAAGAAGAATTCATTGGTTTCAGGCTCCTTTATTGTTTTTGTTGCTTCCTGCCTTTATTACCTTACTTCCTTTTCTTCTGTTTTGCAAGTCCTGCCTCCATAATATCTGCCCCCTCCTGCGCCGTTCCCGTCCAAAAGCGGGCGGGAACGGCGGCACAGGGGCGGAGGAAAAAGTCTATGCAAACTTTCCCGTATAAAGCTGATAATATTTTCCTTTTTCCTCCATCAGCTGCTCATGGTTCCCCCGTTCAATGATCCTGCCCTGTTCCATAACCATGATACAGTCGGCATTCCGGATCGTGGACAGCCGGTGGGCGATGACAAAGGTGGTTCTCCCCTTCATGAGTTCATCCATTCCCTTCTGCACAAGCTTTTCCGTTCTGGTATCAATGGAGGAAGTGGCTTCGTCCAGAATCAGTACCGGCGGATCCGCCACCGCGGCACGGGCAATGGCTAAAAGCTGTCTCTGCCCCTGGCTCAGGCTGCCCCCGTCTCCGGTGAGGACGGTCTGGTAGCCTTCCGGGAGCCGCCGGATAAAGCCATCCGCATTGGCCAGCTTTGCCGCCGCCCGGCATTCATCGTCAGTGGCCTCCAGACGGCCGTAACGGATATTATCCATTACCGTTCCTGTAAATAGGTGGGTATCCTGAAGGACTATGCCAAGGGAACGGCGCAGATCGGCTTTTTTAATCTTATTAATATTGATGTTGTCATAGCGGATTTTTCCATCCTGGATATCATAAAAACGGTTAATCAGGTTGGTGATTGTGGTTTTTCCGGCCCCGGTGCTTCCCACAAAAGCCAGCTTCTGCCCCGGTTCGGCAAACATTTTTATGTTGTGAAGGACAATTTTTTCTATATCGTAGCCGAAATCCACATCATGAAAGGTTACATCCCCTTCCAGTTTCGTATAGGTTATCGTTCCTTCCGCCTTATGCGGATGCTTCCATGCCCATATACCGGTACGTTCATGGGCTTCTGTCACGGAACCATCCGGCATCTGACGAGCATTTACCAGTTCCACATAACCGTCGTCGGTTTCCGGGGCTTCATCCAGCAGGGCAAATACACGTCCCGCCCCTGCCATAGCCATTACAATGCTGTTCATCTGCTGGCTTATCTGGGTAATGGGCTGGGTAAAGTTTTTATTCAGGGTAAGAAACGAAACCAGAGTTCCCAAAGTCAGGCCCACATATCCGTTCAGCGCCAGAACCGCCCCTAAAATAGCACAAAGCACATAGCTGATATTTCCCAGGTTGGCATTTACCGGCATCATGATATTGGATATCCGGTTTGCCAGATCCGCACTGTTTTTCAGTTCCCCGTTTATTTCCCGGAACTGTTCCAGACTCCGTTTCTCATGGCAGAACACCTTCACTACCTTCTGTCCTTCCATCATTTCTTCAATGTAGCCGTTCACACGTCCCAGATCCGACTGCTGTTTAACAAAATACTGTCCGGACAAACCGCTTAGCCTGCTTGTAACAAACAGCATGATACCCACCATAAACAGAGTTACCAGGGTCAGGGGAACATTCAGGATAATCATACTTACCAGGGTCATAACCACCGTGACCGCTGAATTGATAACCTGGGGAATGCTTTGCCCCATAAGCTGCCTAAGGGTATCCACATCATTGGTATAAACGGACATAATATCCCCATGGGCATGGGGATCGAAATACTTAATGGGCAGGGATTCCATATGGGTGAAAAGCCGGATACGCAGGTTGCGCATCGTTCCCTGGCTGACATTTACCATAATCCGGTTGTAGCCATAGGCACAGATAATGCCCGCCCCATATATGCTGGCCATCGTTCCCAAAGCCCGCAGCAAGGGTGCAAAATCAGGATTTGCCGTATTGGTTAACGGAAGGATATAATCGTCAATAAGCGTCTGCATAAATAAGGTGCCTTTCAGAGTACACAGGGCGGCCCCTATAATACAGATAAAAACAATCCCTACTTGTATCCCGTATCCTTTTATCATAATACCCAGAAGCCGCAGCAGGGTCTTACCCGGATTCTGTAATTTTTCGCCTGTACCGGGGCCCATTGCGTCCCGCATTTCCTTTTTCATTCTGTCAGCCATTTACAGCACCTGCCTTTCCTGTTTCTTCGTCGCCGGTTCCGGGCTGCTGATCAAAATCGCCCCCGCCCTGCGTCTGCCCTTCATAAATCTCCTGATAAATAGCGTTGGAACGGAGAAGCTCTTCATGGGTTCCGAAGCCATTCAGCCTTCCGTTGTCCAGCACCACAATGCGATCCGCATCCTGGACGGACGAAATCCGCTGGGCAATGATCAGCTTGGTGGTTCCCGGTATTTTTTCCGCAAAAGCACTCCTGATCTTCGCATCCGTTGCCGTGTCCACCGCACTGGTGGAATCATCCAGAATCAATATCCTGGGCTTCTTTAACAATGCCCTGGCAATGCAGAGCCGCTGCTTCTGTCCGCCGGATACATTGGATCCTCCCTGCTCGATATAGGTCTCATAGCCGTCCGGGAACCGGTTTATGAATTCATCGGCACAGGCCTGCCGGCAGGCTTCCATACATTCCTCCAGGGTGGCATTTTCATTCCCCCATCTCAGGTTTTCCAGAATCGTACCGGAAAACAGTACGTTTTTCTGCAGAACCACGGCCACCTGGTTTCTAAGGGCCTCACAATCGTATTCCTTCACATTCCGCCCGCCAACCCGGACCGCGCCTTGTGATACATCGTATAAACGGCTTACCAGGTTCACAAGGCTGGATTTGCCGCAGCCGGTACCGCCGATAATTCCTATTGTTTCCCCGGATCGGATATGCAGATCGATGTCCGTCAGGGTTTCTTCTCTTTCTTCCCCTTCCTTCTTTTCACCCGCCTTATACGCAAAGCTCACATGGTCAAAGTCGATCCTTCCATCAGGAATATCCATAACCGGATTCTGCGCATTTTTCATATCCGGAACCTCTGTCAGCACCTGGGCAATCCGCCTGCCGCTGGCCGCACTCATGGTTACCATAACAAAGATCATAGACAGCATCATGAGTGACATCAATATGCTCATTACATAGCTGAACATGGATGTCAGCTGGCCGGTGGTAAGATTTCCCGCTACCACAAATCTGGCACCAAACCAGGAAAGCAGAAGAATGCATCCATAGACCACCAGCATCATGGCCGGATTGTTAAAGGCCAGGATACCTTCCGCTTTTGTGAAAAGCCGGTACAGGTTCTGTGCAGCCCGGGTAAATTTATCGTTTTCATAATCTTCTCTTACAAAAGCCTTTACCACACGGATGGCGGATACATTTTCCTGGACGCTGGCATTTAAGTCATCGTATTTTTTGAATACCACATCAAATATCCGCGTCGCGTGGCTCATGATAAACAAAAGCACAACGGACAGCACCACGATAGCCGCAACAAATATCAGGCTGAGCCTCGCATTGATGGCAAAGCACATGAACATGCTGCAGATCAGCATCAGAGGCGCCCTGACCGCTATACGGAGTATCATCTGGTAGGAATTCTGTACATTTGTGACATCCGTGGTCATCCTGGTGACCAGACCTGCCGTGCTGTATTTATCTATGTTGGAAAAAGAGAACGTCTGTATGTTTTCATACATCCCGTCCCGGAGGTTACAGGCAAAGCCGGAAGAAGCTCTGGCTGCAAAGGTACCCGCCAGGATACCGGAAACCAGGGAAATCGCGGCCAGAACCAGCATCAGTAAGCCGTAAGAATATACATTTTTCATATTTCCCGCTTCAATTCCCTTATCAATTATCTGTGCGGTGACAAAAGGTATCAGCACCTCCATCAGCACTTCCACCGCTGTAAAAAACGGGGTCAGTATCGAGTCTTTTTTATATTGTTTTACCTGACCGAGCAATGTTGCAATCATAATATTACCTCCTCTATATTTTTCTGTCCCTGCCCTGCTGTTTCCTCACCGGATTTCAGATTTGCAAGCATCCTGCCGACTAATTGGCCCAGCTGCTCATATTCGCTTTCGGAAAAGCCCTGATATAAATATTTCTGGAATATATCCATCTTTTTATCCAGTTCTTCCTTCACCTGGCAGGCCCTGGGGGTAAGCAGTATTTGTTTCATGCGGTCGTCCCCGGAAACAGACTGCAGGTCGATATAGCCTTTCTGTCTCAGTTTTTTCAGCAGCATAGAAACAGCCGCTTTGGAAATCCCCAGTTCCATATGAATATCCCCGGAAAAGATTACCTTCTTTCCTTCCTGATCCAGAAGGAACTTCAGTACTTCACTTTGGGCTGATGTCAAATCGTTTTCTGCAAATATCTGATCCGCTCTGACGGAAGCTGTCAAACTCAGCTTTTTCAGCAGCCGCAAAACACTATCATCCTTTTTATTTTCCATTTACATTCCTTTCCTATTATTTTCGGGCTTACTGTATCGGAATCCCTTCCGGAAACATCAAACCTTAAATATTAACCAGTTAACTTTATTTACTAGTTTTACTACAAAACCTCTGGAAAGTGAAATCGAAAAATGTTATTATTAATAAAGTAATTTTATTAATTTATTTTATAAATAAAAGGGAAATGCTATTATGAACACCATACAACTGGAATGTTTTCTTGCCGTATCAGACAATCTCAATTTTGCGCGTGCGGCCGAGCAGCTGCATATCACCCAGCCTGCAGTCACCCACCAGATCCAATCCCTGGAAGCAGAACTGAATACCCGGCTTTTTGTCCGTACCACACGTTCTGTAGAATTGACACCGGCAGGTTTTGCCTTTATCAGCGACGCCAAGGATATCCTGGGACGGACCCGGGCGGCCAAGGCCCGGATTTCCAGCAGTGATCCCGGACATATTTCCGAATTTTCCATCGGCTGCCCCGGTATTTCCGAACAGAATCTTCTTCCTTCTGTCCTGCACACGCTCACAGAAGAATTTCCCCGGCTTCACCCGCTGATTAAAATGGGACCGTTGCCTATCATGCAGAACCAGCTGCAGGAAGAAGCGCTGCATGTGCTGTTCGGCTTTACAGAGGGGAGGGAGGAGAGCGCCGAGCTTTCCCCCGGCTCAACCAAAAAAACGGGTTCCTTTGCCCTGCTTGCCAAAACACCTGTCGCCTGTATTCTCTCTCCGGAGCATCCGCTTGCCTCCCGGAAAAGCCTTTCCAGCCGGGATTTAAAAGATCTGAGTATTCTGGCCAGTGAACCCCGTCAGACGCATCCCGTAATTTCTGCAGTCATTGCACCCCTGATCGGTCAGCGTTCCCTGGAAAATATTTATTTTTGTGACAATCTGTCTTCCATCCTCATCCTTGCCAGGGCCGGGCTGGGCTTTTCCCTGGTACCCGATATCCCGGGACAGCGGGCGGCGGGGCTTTCCTATATCCCTATGGAAAACACACCGACCCTGCATTTCGGGCTTTATTACAAAAACCGCAGTACACATCCGGCGCTGAAGCGTTTTATTGAATTGATGCAGAATGAATTCGTCTGCCTCTGACAAAACCGATTAAGATCCCGTCAGGAGTCCTGCGTTGATTCCCGCTCTGTTTCCATGGGTATCTCTGCTGATTCCTCCTCTGTTTCCCCGGATGGGTCTGCCGGTTCCCCCTCTGTTTCCCCGGGTGGATCTGCTGATTCCCTCTCTGTTTCCCCGGGTGGATCTGCTGATTCCCCCTCTGTTTCCATGGGTATCTCTGCTGATTCCCTCTCTGTTTCCCCGGGTGACCCGGTCGATTCCCATTCTGTTTCCTTCTTATTTTCATCCGATGCTTGTTGGGGATCCATTGTATAATCATCATAAATCCGCGGTATATATTCTTTGCCTTGTGTTATGGCATCTACTGTCCGTGTTTCGGCAGCATCCGTATTGTATATAATACGGACCTCGATGATCTGTCCGTTAACAAAGCCGCATCCGGCCACCCATCCCTCGGGTGTTGCATTCGTCTTTCCGCATGACAATCTATCATACGTATGGGAAGATAACTTATCACAATTACAGGGATCCCCTACAAAATGTTTCGGGCTTCTGTAAATAATTCCCATACCGCAATCCGGATGCATGAAGCGGGAATTTTCATGCACATCCCAATGATCATTTCGGGATGCATGTGTCAATCCCAAACAATAAGGCTGACACGTTGCTTTTGTATAGCATTCCGCCGAATGCTGATGATAAAGCCGAACCGTATAGCAGCCGCCCCCATTGTCTGTATATCCGGTATGATAATGATAGGTATACTCTATTTCTCCCGGTACCTGCTCTACTCCGATTACTATCTTTTGGGGTATTGCAAGGATTGCCTGCTGCATTTCCACAAATGCCGCATCATCGGCAACTGTAACATTTTTAGTGAGCAACGCAGTCGCCAACAGTTTTTTACCGTCACTCACAGATTGAAAAACCGATTGTATTGCGCTGTCCAGATTATCTAATCTGTTATCCGTTTTTGCCTCCATAGAAGCAATCCTCTCTATAATTGCTTCCCTGCTGTCTGCAATCGCCATCGCTGCAGAAGTATAGTTCCGGCCCATATTTGTATCTATTTTCTGCAATCCCTCCAGTACCTCTGTTTTTGTATCTGTAATCCCCCGGTTAACGACTGTCACATTGTCCGTTAACTGCCCGAATCCATTGCTTAAATTATTATCTATACTCTCATATTGTGTTTTTAAAGTATCGCTCTGTGTCTGCAGGGAGATCAGTAGCGCCCCAAGGTTTGAGGTATTTTCCTCGGAAAAGGAGATAGTAAGCTCTTCTAAAACAGTAAGCAGCTCCTTATGATTTTCCTTTCCGTCCGTCTTTACAGCCTCAATCATTTTTTTCAGTTCGGTGTGCGCCGTATCAACAGATACATTGATATCCGCCAGATTGATGGTAATATCCGTAAATTTTTCAAAAACCGTCTCTCTCCATGAAGAATTTGCATTATTGCTATCTGCCAACGCTTCTTTTATGTCATTTTGGGTGCTGGTTATCTTATCGCTTACCTGGTTCAAATGCTCCATAAGATTTTTTACTTCATCTGACAGGTTTTGATCCGTGGAATCATCAGTATCCTGCAGTTCGTTTCCACCTTCCCTCCGGTTGATTTCTAAACGCAGTATTTCTTTCTTATTTTTTTCAACTGCTTCTTCCAAGTCCTCCAAATATACAGTTATGGATTCTAAATCCTTAACCATTTGTTCAATAAGGACATTCTCTGCGGAGGACATGCTATTCTTGTTCTGCACCTTATTTTCATTCGGCAGATATGATACTTCCGCTTTCAGCCCGCTGCCCGCCAGAAAGGTTTTCATATCAGTATTTTCCGTATGGTATCCTCTGTATATACGGCAAATATAAAGAAAGCTTATGAGCAGCAGGGCGGCAATCATAAATAGCAGCACTGTTTTCTTTTTCTTATCAAATATCTTTGATACACCTTTTTTCATTTGTTCTCCTCCTATACTTATGTACGTATATGCACTGTTCTGAAAAGGTTTAGAAAAGTACATCGGTTAAATAGTTACTTAAGTGTAACAGTTCAGACGGCCCTTTAAGCCCTGCGGCATCCCCTCCCCCTGCTTGTCCCCGGGGCGGCGTGCTGCAAGG
>URMK01000026.1 GCA_900548905.1 uncultured Lachnospiraceae bacterium
TTCCTTTCCCATCCCGGAGGCGCCACGCAGACAGCGGGCGGAGGGCCATTTGGCCACTGCGAAGTTTGAGTAAGGATACAAGCTATGAACAGTTACCCCTTGTAACGGAATCTGCCAGAAAAGGAACGGTGCCCATGAAACACTACCAAATAACGGAATTACGGAAAAAACACAGAACACAGCAAACGGAAATCTTGTCCCGGACAGATATCCCTATCCCGGATACGGATCCGGCCATCGGGCTGACCTCCGGGGAAGTGCAGCTCCGGGTGGAGAACGGCTATGGGAACCAGGCCTCCTCCTCCCCCACCAAAACGATAGGGCAAATCGTAAAGACCAACACCCTCACCTTTTTCAACCTGGTATTTGTAGTGCTGGCCGCCTGTCTGATAGCGGTGGGTTCTTATACAAACCTGCTTTTCCTCATCATTGCTGCTGCCAATACAGGTATCGGCATTTTCCAGGAAGTCCGTTCCAAACGGGCCATAGACCGGCTCACTCTCCTGGCGGAACAGAAAATCCCCTGTATGAGAGACGGTATGCCAGAAGAGCTCCCTTCTTCTGAACTGGTGAGAGACGATATTGTGGCGTTTGAAAACGGCAGCCAGATCTGTGCCGATGCCGTAATCCTCACCGGGCAGGTTACCGTGAATGAATCGCTGCTTACCGGAGAAACGGACGCCATTCCCCGGATGCCCGGCGACGCCCTGAAATCAGGCAGCTTTATAAGCGGCGGACATTGTACCGCCCGGCTCACCCATGTGGGTTCCGATTCTTATGCCTCACGCCTTGCAGAGGAAGCCAAAAGCAACGTTAAGCTTGCCAAATCCGAAATGATGCGTTCCCTGGATCGGCTGATCCGTGTTATCGGTATCCTTCTGGTGCCCGTTGGCATCTGCCTTTTTATCAGTCAGTACCGGATGCAGGGGCTGCCGGTGAAGGAGGCCGTGGAGGCCACTGTGGCGGCTCTCATCGGCATGATCCCCGAGGGCCTATATCTTCTTACGAGTATTGCTATCGCCGTAGGCGTCCTGCGCCTTTCCCGCAGGAAGGTCCTGGTGAGGGATATGAACTGTGTGGAAATCCTGGCACGCGTGGATACGCTTTGTGTGGATAAAACAGGTACCATCACCGAACCGGGGATGGATGTGGACAGGCTGCTTCTGCTGGATGAGGAAAGTTTCCCTGAGGACAGGGTTATGGAAATGCTGGCCGCCTTCTATGACAATATGGAAGCCGACAATGACACCGGACAGGCCCTTTCCAGCTATTTTAAGCAGGATTCCGACTGGGAAGCCCTGGAATTCTTCCCTTTCACCTCGGAAACCAAATGGAGCGGCATTACCTTCCGGGAAAAGGGCAGCTATCTCATCGGCGCGCCGGAATTTATCATGGGTTCCCGGATAAAAGAGCTGAAAAAGAAAATACGGCCCTGGGCGGAACAGGGAATGCGGGTGCTGCTGGCAGCTTCCTATGACGGGACACCGGACGTACATGGCCTCGAGGAAGGACAAATCCATCCCATGGCCCTGATTCTTATTACCAACCGGCTGCGGAAGGAAGCCGCCGAAACCTTCCGGTATTTCCGGGAGCAGGGCGTATCCATCCGGGTGATATCCGGTGATAATCCCGCCACGGTTTCCCAGGTCGCCATACAGGCCGGTATTGAAGGGGCGGACAGGTTCGTGGACGCTTCCGCCTTGAAATCGGACAGCAGCCTGGAGGCCGCCGCAGAAAAGTACAAGGTATTCGGGCGCGTCACCCCGGAACAGAAATGCCGGCTGATCAGGGCGCTGCAGAAAAACGGCCATACCGTTGCCATGACCGGGGACGGCGTCAACGATGTGCTCGCCCTGAAGGAAGCGGACTGCGGCATCGCCATGGCCTCCGGAAGCCAGGCCGCCTGCCAGATCGCCCAGCTCGTACTGCTGAATTCCGATTTCCAGTCCATGCCGGCAATCGTGGCCGAAGGCCGCAGGGTAATCAACAATATCCAGCGTGCCGCTTCCCTGTTCCTGGTAAAAAACATATTTTCCCTGCTGCTTTCCCTGGTAAGCCTGTTTGCGGGGTTCCCTTATCCCCTTCTGCCCCTGCAGCTGTCCCTGATCGGCTCCCTGACCATCGGTATCCCTTCCTTTTTCCTCGCCCTGGAGCCTAACAACAGCCGGGTGGAAGGCCATTTTCTCAGCAATGTTTTTTATAAGGCTCTGCCGGGAGGCCTGACCAACCTGGTACTTGTGCTTGGCGTGGAGCTGTATGCCTATGCGTTTGCCTTCCCCCGGGAGCAGTTGTATACCATATCCGCCGTTATCGTTCTTTTTGTGGGGCTTCTTGTCCTGTTCCAGGTCTGCAGGCCCTTTGACTGGAAAAGGCGGGTTATCTGGGGAAGTATGGCCTCTGCCGCTGTCATCTGCGTTCTTTTCTTCGGCAGCCTGTTCAGCCTTACGCCCCTCACGCTCCAGACCTCCCTGGTCATGGCGGTATTCCTCCTCCTGGCCCAGCCCGCCATGCACGCCGCCCTGTGGCTATTTGAACAGGGAGGGCGCCTTTACCGCAGGTTTTTCCGGAACGATATGTGAAGGTACTTTGTGAAAATTCCCGTCCCCCTGTGGCCCTGCCCGTACCCGCCCTGCGCCCTGTCCCGGCTTCCCCTCCCGGACGGGCTATGTTCCCTGCACGGGCCTTCTAAAAACGCCGGTACTAAGATTGCGTCCTGTGCAATCTTAGTACCGCTGCGTTTTTGGCAGAACGAAAGTGTGCCCACGCAGGGAACATAGCCCGTCCGGGAGGGGAAGCCGGGACAGGGCGCAGGGCAGGTACGGGCAGGGGCCGGGGACAGGAATTTGTGAAAAGAATCTTACATCTTTCTTAAGTCTATTGATACCGTTCCGGATTTGCGTCATAATATAAATAGACAAAAAGAGAAAGGACGTGTTGCCGATGGACATTACATTGTCGGAGGATATTGACGCAGAGTATCTTGAGGATGTCTCTGACATCCTCACAAACAGGGAATTCTTAGCCTTGAACTGCTTCAGGCATCATTACGCAACCACAAGGCTGATGCACAGCATGAATGTCTCCTATATTTCATGGCTGATGGCAAAGAAATTAGGCTGCGACGCCAAAGCGGCCGCCAGGGCAGGACTGCTCCATGATTTCTTTTTATATGATCCCAGGCAGGGCCGTCCCTCCCGGGAAATGCAGGCATTCTGCCATCCCAAGGTAGCTGCGGCAAACAGCGAAGATACCTTCGATATCACCGAAAAAGAAAAAGAAGCCATATTGTCCCATATGTTTCCCTTGGGCCCTCTTCCGAAAACCCAGGAAGCCTGGATTATTTCCGGTGCGGATAAGCTCTGTGCCTGTGTGGAGGTTTTCCATATCGGCATCGCTCTCACCCGCAATGGGCGTGTGGTGGTAAGCGCGGCTTAACGCCTGCGTTAATTTCATAGAGAGTGCCGGGAGGGCGTTTTAACTGACGCCTGTCTCCCAGGCAGAAAACAGGACCGGGCTGCGGGTTTTCCCACAGGCCGGTCCTGTTTTTATCAGCGATCCCGGAAACGGATCAGGCAGCCCTATACCTGGTAGCTCCTGTCCGCTATTTCTTCGCCGGAAAACTCCAGGGTATAAATCTCCCCCTTTCGGGCTTCCCATTCCACCATTCCTTCCGCAGCCTCCCGGCTGCCTCCCAAACCGTTCGCACGGAGCAGGCCCCGGGCCTTAATACGGCAAAGGCCGTCCGCTTCCGCCCGGATTTGCGCTTCCGTCAACCGTCCTTTTTTCCAGGCTGCGGATACCGAAAATCCTCCTCTCGCCCGCATTCCCCGGAAGGAACCGTCTATCCAGTCCACGGGCACGGCAGGAAGTAGTTCAATAAAGCCCTGGTGGCTTTGTATCAGCATCTCCGCCACACCGGCCCCAAGCCCGAATATCGCATCAATCTGCTGGTTTACGCCGGTCATCATGCCCGCACCCAGATCCTCTCCCGTGCTTTTCAGGATATGCCCGCATTCCAGCGGGTTTTTAAACCGTGCCATCAGGGAAACCTTCCAGGAACCGGGCCAGCCGCTCTGTTTTTTCGCATGAAGAAGCCTTCTCTCCAGACTGCGCCGCGCCGCTTCGAACAGCTCCGGCGTTCTGGTTTCGGTAATCAGCCCGCCGGGATATACCGGATACATATGGGATGTGTGAGACATACCCGGCGTACATTCCTCATAGTCCCCATACCATTCCAGCAGCTGCCCGAACCGCCCGGTACGATACGGAGGGAATCTTTTCCTGGCCTCCGCCGCCTGTCCGGGCACCGGATCCCCTTTGATATCCAGAATCCGGGCCGCCTCTTCCACATTGGAAAAAAGCTCCCGCAGGATGCTCATATCCATGACAGATCCCATGGTGACCGCACTGATACAGGGATGGTTGGGCGAGCATCTGCTTTCCTTTGCCACCTCCTCTATCAGTTCAATTACGGTTTCTTCCCCGCTGGTAAGGAACTTATTTTCCGGGGAAAGGGAGGGAGCGGTCACCAGATAGCCGTCGTTGTTCTCCACCAGGAAATCCAGCATAAATGCAGCCGCTTCCCGGAGTACGGGATACATTTTTTTCAGGAACTCCCTGTCCCTGGTGAACTCATAATGGGTCCAAATGTGTTCACACATCCACGCGCCGCCAAAAGGCCACCAGCTCCAGGAAGCATCCTCACAGCTTGGCTCCGTGGAACGCCACAAATCCGCATTGTGATGGGCCACCCAGCCGCCCATATGATAATATTCCCTTGCCGTCTGCCTGCCCGCGTCCGCCAGCTCCGTCAGCAGATCCATCAAAGGGAGGTGGCATTCCGGAAGGCCCAGGACTTCACAGGGCCAATAATTCATTTCCACATTGATATTGTTGGTATAATTGCTGGACCAGGGCGGATTCGGCGTGTCGTTCCATATCCCCTGCAGCGTCAGCGCCTGGCTGCCGGGACGGGATCCTGCTATGGTCAGATACCGGGAGTACTGCAGCATCAGAGCCGCCAGGGACGGATCAAACACCCCTTCCGCGCAGAAACGAAGCCGCTGGGTGGTGGGAAGGTTTCCGGTAAGCTGGGTTCCCAAATCCAGATCCACCCGGTTATAAAGCGCCTGGTAATCCCTAAGATGTGCCTCCATCGCCCCCTGATAGTCCCGTCCCGCCTTCTGCAGGCTGTCGATACCGCTTCGTATTTCCGCCAGCAGTCTGCCCGCATCCCGATCTCTGGGAACCCGGTAGCCAGCATAATTGGTAGCAGCCCGGATGGCAAGCAGGGCATAACCCGCTCCGCTCACGTACACCCTCGCACCGTCCGAAGCCACAGTTCCGTCACTGGAAATCACTCTGGCGCAGCATGCAAACCGGAGCGCATCCGAATTTTCCGGATCCTTGTAAATAAAACGGGGCGTAACCGCTGTGTAATTAGGTTCCGCATGATCCGGGGCTATCCCTGTCAGAAAAGCCTCCCCGTCTTTTGTCCCATTGCTATAATGAAGCGGAGAATCCAGGCCAAAGGCAAAATCCAGTACCTTTTCCTGCCCCTGTCCATCTTCCGGCTCCGCCGTACAATACACATATGCCGTGTTATCCGGATAGCTGACAAAATAGTCTCTCCGGTATCTGATTCCGTCCCGCATCCAGGAAACTGTTTCCACCGCATCCCCGAGGCTTAAGCAGCGCCGGTATTCCTTAATATCTTCCGGCTGAGGTTCTATCACCATCTTAAGAGGCATGTTTCTCCTGTTATCCGCCTGCCCCATAGTCATATGCAGGCTGGCCAGAGGCAGATAGGTTTCAAACCAGCGGCCTTCCATATCATTATTAATAATGGTATTGGCCTCTTTTTCCCTTCCCTCCAAAACAAGCCTTCTGGCTTCCACAAACCGGTCATAATGCCATGGATTCAGATAAAAGCCCTCACTCCCCGACCAGAGGGTATCCTCATTGATAAATACCTCCTCCAGCACCGCTTTGCCCATAACAGACATCCCCAGACTCCCGTTTCCCAGATAATGGGCATCACAGAACTGTCCGGCAGGCTGCTTTTCCCACAGACAATAATCCTTCATCCCTTGTTTCCCCTTTCTGTACCGCCGCAGCGATTATCATACCTTGTTTGTATCACATTTTAGGGAAAACGTACAGAAACAATTTTTCACATAAGGATACAATTCTTCAGATGTTATAACAGGAGCGAACCTATCTGAGCCGTTACTAAATATTTCCTTCTTCCCCTGCCGTCAGGAAACTGTTTTTCCACACCCCTTTTTTATAGAAGAAAAGGGACAGCACCATGGCAACCGTCCAGCCGATGGGCCAGGAAAGCCAGATTCCCATGGTTTTAAAAGGCACCGCCAGCACGAAGGCCAGGACGACACGCAGAAGCAAGTCCGTAAATGTAGCTGTCATGAAGGATTTCATCGCCCCCGCTCCCCTCAGGACGCCGTCCGCCATCAGCTTCAGGGAAATCACGAAATAAAAGGGCGAGACAATCTGTAAAAACTGTGTTCCGGTTTCCATAGCCACCGTACTCCCCTCATTCATAAAGAGGGAAAGCACGGCATGGCTTCCGAAAAAGAATACCGCAAAAAAGGGGACCGTGATGAGCAAGGCCAGCTTTACCGATGCCCGGAATCCCTTCTTAACACGCTCCTGTTTTCCTGCCCCCAGGTTCTGGGCCGTGAAGCTGCTGGTTCCGTTTCCCAGTGTCGTCAGGCTGGTGATGGCAAAGGTATTCAGCTTAACCGCCGCGGAGTAACCGGCAATAACCGAGGAACCATAAGAATTAATCAGTCCCTGGATAAAGATATTCCCTATGGAAATAAAACTTTGCTGCAAGATGCTGGGAACCGCAATCCTGCTGATTTTCCCCAGCATATTCCAGGAAAAGGCCGCGGCCTTTTCCTCCGTATGTATAGCTGCCAGTCTTTTTTTAAGAGTAATAAGCGCCAGAATACAGGCAATTCCCTGTGCCAGGAAGGTGGCCCATGCCACACCGGCCACTCCCCAGTGAAATACCGCTACAAAAAGCGTATCCAGAAAAATATTCCCGATGGAGGAACCAATCAGAAAATACAACGGTGTTTTCGAATCACCCAGCGAAGTAAAAATACCGGTGGCAACATTATACAGGAAGAGAAAAACAAACCCCCCGATATAAATCCGCAGATACAGATCCCCATCTCCGAATATATTATCCGGGGTATTGATCATATGCATCAGTCCCCTGCTGCCCAAAAGCCCTGCTGCCGTAAGCAGTACGGACAGGACAAGAGAGGCAATCATGGTGGTGGAAACCGCCGTTTTCATCTCCTTGTACCATTTGGCCCCGAAATACTGGGAAATCACCACCGAGCATCCGATGTTGCTTCCCACCGCGATCGCCATGAAAATCATAGTGATCGGATATGATGCGCCCACTGCCGCCAGCGCATCCTCCCCTGCAAATTTGCCCGCAATGACACTATCCGCAATATTATACAGCTGCTGGAAAATCACGCTGACAAACATCGGAATGGAAAATTTCCATAGCACGCTTTGCGGTTCTCCCACCGTCAGATCCTTATTCATTCTTCTTTCCTCCCTGTCCTGCCGTCCTCATAGATTTACTTAACGTATCTGTTTATTTGCCTTTCAGACCGTCCTGTATTATACTACTTTCCATAAGATAAATAAAATCAATATTTTCTATTTATTTTATAGATATTATCTATGTATCTGTCCAGAAAAGGCACGGCACGCCTGAGACGGAAAGGGGAACTAATAGATGAGCGTAAGCTTTGATTCTTACAAAACCTTTTACTATGTGGCAAAGTTCAGAAGCTTCACGGAGGCGGCAAAGGCGCTTTATGTCACGCAGCCCACAGTTACCCATGCCATACAGACTCTGGAAAAGGAACTGGGCTGCATCCTGTTTCAACGCTCCCGGAAAGGGGTATCGCTGACACCGGAAGCGGTGATGCTGTATGAACATGTAAAGACCGCCTGTGAGCATATTTTTGAAGCGGAAAACGCACTGAGGGCAAAAAAAGAACTGCTGGAGGGCCAGATTCGGATCGGGGCCAGCGAAACCACCCTTCATTTTTTTCTGCTTCCATTCCTGAAGCAGTTTAAGACTTCCCATCCCGGTGTGAAAATAAAAGTGAACAACACCAGCACTCCCGCAGCCCTTGCCGCCCTCCGTGCAGGCCACATCGACTTTGCCATACTGGTTATGCGGCCTGATTATAAAGGGGCTTTTCTTCCCCGGGACAATTTTTCCGTCACCAGGCTCGCCGGTTTTCAGGATATTTTCATCGCAGGATCCGATTTCTCCGCGCTGGCCGGCCGCCAGGTCACTCCCAGGGAGCTGGCCGGATATCCCTTCATCTGTATGGAGCCCGGGACGGTCACCAGACAATATCTGGACGATTTTTTTCTCTCCTTCCATCTTACCATAAGCCCTGATATTGAATTGGCTACCACGGATTTAATCACACCTATGGCTGCCAATAATCTGGGAGTCGGCTTTGTCCCCCTCCCGTTTGCGGAAAACGCGCTGGAGGAAGGAAAGGTGTTTGCGATCCGCCTGACGGAAACTGTCCCGGAACGGGAAATCTGTGTTATTTACCGGACCGATACGCCTTTATCCCTGGCGGGAAATGCTTTTCTCCGGCTGTTTTCCGATCTGCCGGAACAGAGACAGGAATTACATGAAACTAAAAGGTAGCTTATCTGTCGTCGTGCAGCCGGAAATTGGCATAGGCGCTCATGCCGTGCTCATGCATATCCAGGCCTTCGATTTCTTCTTCCGCGGTAACCCGCAGGCCCATGGTTTTATTCAGTACGGTGAAGAGGACAAACGCGCATACCGCCACGTAGGCGATAACGGATACCACGCCCAGCACCTGGATACCCAGGAACTGCATACGGCTCATCCCCCAGTCCGCCAGTACGGAGGATTTGACGAATACACCGGTGAGGACAGTACCCATCGCACCGCAGCCGCAGTGGACAGCCACAGCACCTACCGGATCGTCAACCTTCAGAACCTTGTCAAGCAGTTCTACAATAAATACCACCAGAAAACCGGCAAGGAGTCCGATAGCCATAGCCGCATAAGGGGAAACTACGTCACAGCCGGCAGTGATAGCGACCAGGCCGGCCAGGGAACCGTTCAGTGTCATGGAGACATCGGGTTTGCCGTAACGGAACCAGGTAAGGAAAAGAACGGTAACGGTAGAAACGACAGCGGCAAGATTGGTGGTCATGGCGATATCACCGAGGCTTGTGGCGGCGCCGGTCGTGGAACCGCAGTTGAAACCGAACCAGCAGAACCAGAGGATAAATACGCCAAGGGCGCCAATGATGATATTATGTCCGGGTATTGCCTGGGGTTTTTTGTCCTTATCAAATTTTCCGATACGGGGTCCGACAACAGCGGCCCCGATAAATGCGCACACACCGCCCACCATATGTACCGCCGTGGAACCGGCGAAATCATGGAAGCCCAATCCCGAAAGCCAGCCGTCGGACCAGATCCAGTGCCCTGTTACCGGGTATATAAAAATAGAAATGGCGGCGCTGTAAATCAGATATGCGGAAAACTTTGTCCTTTCCGCCATGGCGCCGGAAACAATAGTGGCCGAGGTCGCACAGAACACCGTGTGGAAAATCATGAATACCCCGATGGGAAGCCCATGGAACATGCCTTTTGCGTCCGCCAGGCCATAGGTGCCAAAAAACCCTGTTGTTCCTATAAACCCTCCGGCATCCTTTCCGAACATAATGGCAAAACCAATCACAAAGAAGAAAATACTTCCTAATACAAAGTCCATTAAATTTTTCATTGTTATATTTCCGGCATTTTTTGCTCTTGTAAAGCCGGTTTCCACCAGGGCAAACCCCGCCTGCATAAAAAATACCAGAAAAGCTCCCAGACAGGTCCATACAATATTTAACAATAATTCTACCGCAGCTTCCGAACTCATGCCGCCTGCAATCAAATCCGATAAATACATACCATTTCCTCCTCTTTTCACAGCACAGAGCTTTCTGCTCCCCGGCCTGCTTCCTTAACAGCGGTTACCGCGCCGGGCAAATCAAGCACATGCGCAAAAAAAGAGATAATAAAGAGTGCAGCCCCTTTGTTATCTCCTTCGATAAATTTTTCCATCCTGTTTTTTCCTGCTGTTTCCCGGGACCTTTACAAAGCGTCGGTTCCGTGTTCCCCGGTACGGATTCTCACCGCGTCCGCCACATCATATACAAAAATCTTTCCGTCGCCGATGCTGCCGGTATTGATTTCCTTCACTATCTTGTCAATCAGTTTATCCGCATGTTCCCTGGCGACAACGGTTTCCACCTTGATCTTAGGCAGAAGGTTCACCCTGTATTCGGCGCCCCTGTATTTTTTCACAATGCCCTTTTGATTCCCGCAGCCCATAATATTGACGATATTCAGGCCGTTTACCTCTTCCGTGTCCAGAAGATCTTTCAAATCCTCCAGCTTTTCCGGCTTAATAATAATTTCCAGCTTTTTCATACGCGTTCCCTCCTTGAGAAACAGACACTCCGTGTCTTTTCTAAAAAACAAAAAAGCGCCTTAACCAGATATTGGTTAAAACGCCTTTGTTTGAACTCTATTATACACACCTGAAAATGATTGTCAAATGTTTTTTTCTTTATTTTTATTATTTCCTTCACACAGGGTAACAGTTCAGACGGCCCCTTGTATCCTGCGGCATCCCTCTCCCCTCCTTTTCCCCGGGGTGGCAGTGCTGCAAGGATTCCTGGAAGGGGCGTCTAAAAACGCCAGTCCTTACGCTGTGTCCTTTGCAGCGTTAGTACTGCTGCGTTTTTGGTCGAGCGAGAGCGAAAACGACTAAAGTCGTTCCCCTGTAAGGAACCTTGCAGCACTGCCACCCCGGGGAAAAGAAGGGGAGAGGGCTGCC
Source organism: uncultured Lachnospiraceae bacterium (assembly GCA_900548905.1). Taxonomy (GTDB): domain Bacteria; phylum Bacillota; class Clostridia; order Lachnospirales; family Lachnospiraceae; genus Eisenbergiella. The sequence continues at coordinate 10,950 of URMK01000026.1, forward strand.
GTAGCCCCCCTGCTGCTTCATATGCGTTCTACCGAATCCACTCCCGGAAAGGATGCATATCGGTTCCAAAGCTCCCAGTTCTCCTGCCTTTCCGCCTCCTCCAGCTCCGCCAGAAGCCGGACGCGGACCGCGCTGCGGTGGATAAAGCAGGGATTGGGATCATTAAAAAACTCATCGCTTTTACCCAATATGACTTCTTCCTTCAGGGGAAGATCGGTCATGGTTCCCCGATAGATCTCCACCCCGTTCAGGCAGATACGGATAAACTCTTCTTTTTCCTTCTTTTTTCCGAACACAGGCCGGCACCTCCCTTATAGCAGCATATACAGCGAAAACAGGGCAAACACAAGAAACAGGACCGCATACAGCAGTTTTACCGCAGGCATCCGCTGCAGGCTTTTTTCCGATAGGGCAAACACACTTTTTCCGCCTGCCACAAGAATAATGATGAGCAAAGCAGGGATACACATGGCCGCGATATAAAGGCAGAAGATAAAGAAAGGGACGCCTTCCCCCGGAGACGACTGTACCCATTGCAGGATGGAGGCCAGATAGATCTGACCGGTACAGAAAAATTCACCCAGGGCAATCACCACGCTTCCTCCGAACACAGCCAGAAACAAAAGCTTCCCCATCCCCGGCCGCACAGCCGACTGCATCAGCTTTTCGTTCCATCTGCGCAGCGCCTTGGGAAGCTGCATCCGCACTTTCCCAAAATTCCCTTTCCTGACCTGGACAAAATCCCACAAATTTCCCAGGGCCGCCGCCAGACAGAAAACGAGCAGAAGAATATTCAGCACATCCCTGGCCGTTCCGAAGGCATCCATCGGGATAAAAGAAGCCGCGGCTGCCACCGCCATTCCCAGTCCGAGATAGGCCAGGAATTTCCCTGCCAGATAACAAAGCCCGTACCGCAGGAACCGGCCTCCCGCCGCTGCAAGCAGTGAGAGAAACAGCAGTGTCATGGACAGGGCACAGGGATTCAGCCCGTTCAGGAAACCGGTAAGCAGGACAGCCCCCACGGAAGCCATTCCGGCAAAGCTGCCGCCTCCCGTAGCAGCTCCCGCAAGCGTTTCCGGATCGTAACCTGCTCCGATCCCCTCCCCTGCCTGCATCAAATCCGCAAGTCCGCTCCGAATCTGCTTTTCTCCGGACAGATACCAGTTCCCTATGAATATGACAGGAACCTTCTGATGGGATACCGGTACCTGATAGGCCTCATATAACCGGAGCAAATACGAGGCATTCTCCTCTTCCATCACGGATAGCTCCCGGATATGCACAGGCAGAGAGGATCCGTCCGCCGTTATTTCCGCCGGAAGCTCCTTCAGATATTCTTTTACCTTATCACAGCTGCTGCAGCTTTCCGTAGAAAAAAACAGGATATTCATGCTGTCCTTCTCTGCATCCCGTATGGTGAGCCCGCCTTCCCCTCCGGCTTTTCCCGGAACGCTCTCCCCGTCCTTGCGTCCGCTCCCGGGTTCCGTGGTTTCGGCCATCTCCGGCTCCATTCCCGCTGCTTTTGCAAGAGAATCGTAAAGCTCCTCCTCCATCCGGGTATATCCCGTAATCCAGCGGTTTCCCACGATCACCATAGGATAGGATACCTCTTCCTCCGGAATCCCCAACTCCTGTACCAGCCGGTCCAGCGCCGCCCTCCCGTCCGTACGGTACACATAGTATTCTTCAATCTGATAAGGGATTGCCGGCTGCCTGCCCTCCATCGTCTTCGATGCAAGATCCCGGAATTTCTTCCCTTCATGACAGGATTCGCAGGGATTGTTATGGAAAAAATAAACCGTCACCTTCTCGTTCTGCTCCTGCGATACTGTTTCCTCCGCCGCACCGCCGCATCCTGCCGTCAGCAGAAGTCCCAACACAAGCAATAGTATGGCTAGTAATCTCCCTGCTCTGTTTTTCATCGTTTCTCCCCATTTTATCCTTTATAGTATCTCTTACTAAAGGGATTATAACTTTCTTCCGCCCATCACGTCAACAGAAGATAACGGCTGGCCGGCCTCCCAGACAAACCGGAGGCATTTCTTTCCCTTCCAACAGACGTTTTCCGCCAAATGGCCTCCCAGTTTCCTGCATATTTCCTCCGAAGCCCGGTTTCCCTCCACCACCAGAGCCTGGATCCCCTCGAATTCCAGTTCCCGGAAGCCATATTCCAGAAGCGCGTTACAGGCTTCCAGGCAATATCCCTTCCGTTGTTCCTTTTTTTCTACAATAAAACCAAGCTCAGGATAGGCAAAGCCCTCCCTCCTATGAAAACCGGCCCTTCCCACACAGCGCCCGCATTCCTTTTCCACCAGCATCCAGATGCCGAACCCGAAAAAAGGATATACCTTTTCAATATAGCTTTTAATATAGGCCCTTTCCTCTTCCCGATCCGCAGAAAGCCCGTCCAGGAAATCCCCGGCGTCCGCCTGGTCATAGATGCGGTACAACGCCTCCAAATCCGCTTCCGCCATTTCCCGGACAAGCAGCCGTTCCGTCTCCAGGATATCCCATGGTTCCCCGATATGCCTCTGATACACCTTTTCCAGGAAATCTCCGTCCAGCCCTTCCAGGGACTCCACCGCATAAGGGATATCCTTCCAGTCCCCGCTCCGGTTCCCTTCCGTCAGAAAAAGCAGGATACAGGCATCCTTACCCGCCCTTTCCCGCACGGCATTCGGCCGGTCCGTGATATAAACAATCCCGTTCCCTGTCACCGTCCCCTCCGGTATTCCCCTCTCCAGCTTCACCTGATACAGGGCCAGCCCTTCCTCCAGCTCCTCTGTTTTGGCTGCCGCCGGTTCCCATTCCAGCTCCAGAACCACTTTCTCCAACATAATCCGCATACTCCCTTTACGAATTGTTATATTTCGGCTACAATAAACCTGTCGGCCTGCTGCGCAGGCCTGCTTCTCCCCGCCCGTCCGGGGAGGGAGAGACAGGCCGGTGCAGCAAACCCTCAGGTTTATTGTAACCAACATCACAACAGAAAGGAAGATTTATTTTATGGCACAGAATCCCGTTGTAACAATTACCATGGAAAACGGAGATGTTATAAAGGCTGAGCTTTATCCTGATATCGCTCCCATTTCCGTAAACAACTTCATCAGCCTGATTCAGAAAAATTTCTATGACGGACTGATTTTCCACAGAGTCATCAAAGGCTTCATGATCCAGGGAGGCGATCCGGACGGAAACGGAACCGGAGGCCCGGGGTATTCCATTAAGGGAGAATTTTCCCAGAATGGTGTTACAAATGAATTAAAGCATACCGAAGGGGTGCTTTCCATGGCGCGTTCCATGTCTCCCAACTCTGCAGGAAGCCAGTTCTTTATCATGCATAAGAATTCTCCTCATCTGGACGGTTCCTATGCCGCTTTCGGCAAAGTGACGGAAGGTATGGAAAATGTAAATAAAATCGCTGAAACCAATACCGATTACACCGACCGCCCTCTGGCGGATCAGCGCATTAAAACCATGACCGTTGAAACCTTCGGCACACAATATCCGGAACCGGAGAAAATGTAAACAGATATATACAGCAGGCCGCCCCCGAAGAACCGGGGAGCGGCCTCTTTTTTTCTGTCAGTTTTTGCCAAAAACAGCGTTCATATATTGTTCATATTTTTTTCAAAAAAAATTAATCCGATACACACTGTTTAGACACTTCTGTTTCCTATACTATAACCATAAGATGAAGCAAACAAAGAAACACCAAACTTCATCTTCTCCTCTTAAGCGTACAACAAAACTTTTTATAAATAGCTTTTTCATAATAAATGCCAGGTAAGCAGTTACCTGGCATCCTCCCTTTTTATGGGAGTTTTTTTTATGCTGCCGGCGGCCTCCGGAACGGCCGTCAGGAAATATAATGCGCAATCAGGCGATACAGCTGCTGTACATCAATAGGCTTTGCAATATGGTCATTCATACCGGCCTGTCTGGCAGCCGTCACATCCTCCGCAAAGGCATCCGCGGTCATGGCGATGACGGGGATTCCGGCCGCATCCTTCCTTGAAAGCCGGCGTATCTTTCCCGATGCACGGAGTCCGTCCATCACGGGCATACGGATGTCCATCAATATCAGATCATAAAAGCCTTCCATGGAATTTTCAAAAGCTTCCACCCCCGCCTTCCCATCTCCCGCCACATCTACGGCGGCCCCCGTCTGCTGCAGCAGCTCCCGGGCAATTTCCCGGTTCAGCTCATTATCCTCCACCAGAAGAATATGTTTCCCCGTAAAATCATAGGTCGGCAGTTCATCCTGCACCACATCCTGTCCCAATACATATTTCTGTATCCCGTAGCACAAGGTGGAAAGGAATATCGGTTTCTGCAGGAACCCTGTGATTCCCGCTTCTTTGGCAGGCTCCTCAATCTCGCTCCAGTCATAGGCGGACATAATCAGAATAGGGATTTCCCCGCCAATCTCTTTCCGGATCTGAAGCGCCGTCTGCAATCCGTCCATACCCGGCATTTTCCAGTCCAGGATAACGGCGTCATAGTCCCTGCCCTTCCGGTGGGCCTCTCCCACCCTGGACACCGCCTCTGCGCCGCTTGCCGTACATTCTGCAATGACGCCGAATTCCCGCAGGGCCTGTTCCATGTATTCCAGAATATCCTCCCCGTCATCCACCACCAGGATCTTCAGATCCGGAAAACGCAGGGGCATCGGCGGCATATTATCTATCTGCATAGGAATCGACACATAAAAAGTGGAACCCGCGCCGGCGCTGCTGGCAGCCCGGATACTCCCGCCCAGCAGCTCCACCAGCCTCTTTGTAATCGCCATACCCAGCCCGCTGCCCTCCGTTTTATCCACACGGCTGTCCTGTTCCCGGGAAAAAGGCTCAAAAATATGTTCCATAAAATCCCGGCTCATGCCGATTCCCGTATCCGTTATCACGATATCCAGATAAACAGAAAGTGCATCCTCCCCTGCCCGTTCTTCAATATCCATGGTGACAGAGCCTTCGGAAGGCGTGAATTTGGAAGCATTTGATAACAGGTTAATCAGGATCTGACGCAGGCGCAGCGCATCGGAGCAATACCTCTCATGCCGGAGATTATGCAGCCGTACTGCGAATTTCTGGTTTCTGGCCTTGATATTGGGCTGCGTGATGGTAACCACATTGGTCAGCAGCTCCGGCAGGGACAAGGGCATATTGCTGATGGAAATGTTGCCGTTTTCTATTTTGCTCATATCAAGGACATCGTTTATCAGCCCAAGCAGATGCTGCCCCGATAAGGTTATCTTATTCAGGCAGTCCAGGATCTTATCCGGCTCATTCAGATGGGATTTGGCGATATCCGTCATCCCCACAATGGCATTCATGGGCGTCCGGATATCATGGGACATATGCGACAGGAAATCCGATTTCGCCCTGTTGGCCCTTTCCGCCAGACGCAGGGCCGTTTTCAGCTCCTGCGCCTGCTTTTCCAGCTTCTCCTGCATCTGCCGCAGCTCCGTCTCATTTGTGATATCAATAAAAAGGAAAAGATACAGCGGTTCTTCCCCCAGCGAATCCAAACAGGCGGCATTGACCTGGAGCCAGGCCTCTTTTCCATCCCGGTTTATACAGCGGGCTACAAAATGTACCGCTTCCCGGGACTGGAATTTTTTCCGGTGAGGTTCTATTACTTCCACATTCTGCTTCAGGTTTTCCCGGAATAAAGTGTCCCCTTCCCCAAAAAAATCATAAAACCGGGAATTTGCTTCCAGAAGTTCGATTCCTGCTCCTCCCCCGACGCGGCATTTCGCCACGAATCCGGGCAGGTTATCATAGGTCACGGACTGCTCCCGCTGCTGCTGGATAATATCCGTGACATCTGTCATCGCGGTATAAGATACCTGATAACCGTCTATGTAATCATCCACAAAGGTAGCCGTCATCTGGACAAGGGCATATTCACCGTTCTTTTTGCGTATACGGCCGATATTACTGTATCCCGACCTGCCTTCCTGCAGGGCTTTTCTGACCACACCGCCCAGCCTTTCCCAGTCTTGCTCATCATGGATCCCCAATTCATCATTGCTGTAATAGCTGTCGCATTGATTATGATAGATGATTTCATACTCCTCTTTTGTATACCCTATCAGTTCATAATAAAAATCATTGGCCCACACCAACGAAAAATGCTCATTCAATAAATGCTTGCTTACGCTGACACGCAGCATATTCATCAGGGTTGTATATTCATAATCTCTTTCCCGGCTGTCTGTATCCATTTTCTCTACCTCGAAATGAAGGAGTAATCTCCCGCCCTATCTTTCTCGTTTTAGCTACAGGTTTATTTTATTCCATCTTTCGTGATTAAGCAAGCGTTCTGTATTCATTTCATTTATGTTATACTGAACAATGACCGGAGAGTAATCGTGAACAAAGGAAAGGAAAACAGTCATGAAGGCGGAGAATAATCTGTACGAAACCGTATACCAGTCCATGCTCACCCAGCTGTACAGCGGTGTGCTGCGCTGCGGCCAGTCCATCCCCTCCCAGCAGGAGCTGTGCCGGCAGTATAATATCGGGATTACAACAGTCAGGAAGGTCCTGGGTATGCTGGAAAAAGATGGCTTCATCCGTACTTCGGCGGGAAAGCGGGGAGTGGTCTGTTTTGATGAAAACAAGCAGTCCTATATTTCCGTCCTCCTGAAACGAAGTGATAGCATACTGGATATTTACCGGGGCCTGGAAATCCTGATGCCCCCTCTTTATGCAGCCGGCGCCGTGCGCTATCCCGATTATGGCAAATTGGATTCCCTTGCGATTGCCGCGGCCCGGGAGTCCGACCTGTATACATTCTATCAGCAGTCCAGCCGTTTTTTTGCCGAATTCCTTATGCCCTTCGGTAATCCGGTCATTTTGGATCTCCAGTCAGATATGGAGCATTATGCCCGGATCCCTTATCTGCCTGCTTCCGGTCTGGCCAATCCTTTCACCATCACCTGCTCCTATGCCCGGACCAACCTGCAGTATATCCTGTCCCTGGCCGGAGAAAGGCAGGAGGAGGCGCTGACCGTCAGGCTCCGGCGTATGTACAGGGAAATGGGGACGCGGATCGCTTTCTATCTGGAAGCACTGGAAAAAAAATATTCTGCGGAGCCGGGGAAGGACGCCTATCAGTGGTTTTCGGGTAAATCCCGGGTACCGCTATATACGGTAGTGGCCCGGAACCTGTTCAAGCGGGCCGAAATGGGCGAATTCGACGGCTGTACCTACCTTCCTTCCGTCCCCCTGATGATGGAGGAATACCACATTTCCAAATCCACCGCGTCCAACGCTGTTTCCCTGCTCAGCGATATCGGATTTGTAAGGACTCTGGATAAAAAAGGCATTGTGCGCCGCAACGGCGGGGAATTGCAGCCGATCCGGCTGGACGAAAAAATAATAGCGGAACATCTGGTTTTATTTCTGGATGTCCTGCAAATTCTGTCCGTCTGTGCAGACAGCCTTTCCTCTGCGGCATTTTCCGCGTTAAGCCGTCCCCAAAGAGAAGAAACCGCCAGGCTATGGGCCGGATACCGGGATACCTGTTCCACCGCACAGATTGTGCAGATCCTTCTGCATTTCCTGCAAAAAAATATGCCCTCAAAATGCCTGCGAAGCATTTTGGAGCAATTTGATAACATTCTGATTTGGGGCCATTATATGGACCGGATGAATACATGCGACATTACATCCCGGCATCAGGACTCCGAAATCCGGCGCTGCTTTGCCAAGCTGCAGACAGCTCTCTGCGAGGATAAGGAGGAGGACTTCACTCGTCCTTTCTCCTCCATTTTTGCGATGGTTTACCAGATCCCCAGAAGTCAGCTTCTGCAGCGCGTCCCCTGGCCCGAAAGGTTGCCTGCGCCAATATGTTGAGGGCTTTTTCAGGCTCTGCCATAAGGGCTTCTTAACAGACTCCATTGCCCTTCCCTCACTCAATGCAAAAAGAGCGCCGGCCTCTCAGCCAACGCTCTCATTTTCTGTATTGGTAATAATCCTGTCAGGATATAAGGCTTATTCTCAAGCCTTTCCAACAGAACCGAACATTTCCATTTTTTCCTTAACGGTATCCTTGATAGCCTGTGCGCCGGGTGCCAGAAGCTTACGGGGATCAAAGCCCTTTCCTTCCAGATCCTTGCCTGCTTCCACGTATTTTCTGGTAGCTGCCGCGAAGGAAAGCTGGCATTCGGTATTAACATTGATCTTGGAAACACCGAGGGAGATCGCTTTCTTGATCATATCTTCCGGGATACCTGTTCCGCCGTGAAGAACCAGAGGCATGTCCCCTGTCAGCTTCTGGATAGCATCCAGAGTTTCAAAGGAAAGTCCCTTCCAGTTAGCGGGATATTTGCCGTGGATGTTGCCGATACCTGCTGCCAGGAAATCAACGCCCAGATCAGCAACCATCTTGCATTCCTGAGGATCTGCACATTCGCCCATTCCTACAACGCCGTCTTCTTCGCCGCCGATAGAACCAACCTCAGCTTCGATGGAAAGTCCTTTTTCATGAGCTGCTGCAACCAGTTCTGTGGTCTTTGCAACGTTTTCTTCAATTGCATAATGGGAACCATCGAACATGATGGAAGAAAATCCAGCTTCAATGCACTTATAGCATGCGTCATAGCTGCCGTGGTCAAGGTGAAGAGCTACCGGAACCGTGATGTTCATTTCTTCCAGCATTCCGTTTACCATGCCAACAACGGTCTTATATCCGCACATGTATTTGCCAGCACCTTCGGAAACTCCCAGGATTACAGGGGAATTCAGTTCCTGTGCTGTCTGCAGAACGGCTTTGGTCCATTCCAGGTTATTAATGTTGAACTGGCCTACTGCATAATGGCCGGCTTTTGCCTTGTCGAGCATTTCTTTCGCTGATACTAACATTTTATCTACCTCCATTAAATTTTAAAATAATTTCTCTTTACTGGTGTTATTATACCCCATCTTCTTAAAAAAGGAAATAAGGAAAGTTAAACTTTTCACACAACTTTCATGAAGGGTTCTCCTCCGCCCCTGTGCCGCCCCGGTTTTGTCTGCCCGGCTCCCCCCTGGCTTTTCCCTGGGACGTGGCGCTGCAAGGTTCCTTCCAGGGGCCGCTCCCGCTCGATTAAAAACGCAGCAGTACTAACGCTGTAAAAGACACAGCGTTAGTACTGGCGTTTTCAGACGCCCCTTACAGGAATCCTTGCAGCGCCACGTCCCAGGGAAAAACCAGGGGGGAGCCGGGCAGACAAAACCGGGGCGGCACAGGGGCGGAGGAGAACCGGGAGTATTTATTCTTCCAGTGTCCAGGGCACGCGGATTTGAAGGGCCTGCTTCCGGTTCTCCATATCCACAATATGATGCTTGCCGCCGAATTCGCCGTCCAGAGTCCAGGATACCTCTTCCTCGGACTCGATGTGGAGGGAGGCGGTTTTAAAACAGTACATCTGATCCGTGTCGATGTTGCGGTTAACCAGATCGGTGAGTATCTGGTTCAATTCGATGGCATTGGTGGGGCGTTTGATCAGGGTGACCTCAAACTCGCCGTCATCCAGCTCCACGTATTTGCCGGTGATCCGTTTAAAACCTCCCACGGACATGGAATTGGTGATCATCCCGAAAATGAAATCCCCTTCTATCTCCAGATTCTCGGCGGTTACCTTCATCTTGTAGGATTTGATGGAGGGCAGGCGTTTCATGCCTTCCAGAAGATACGCCATATGCCCCAGGACGTTTTTGTATTCCTGCTTCGTTTCGTAAGAAACATCGGTAAAAAGGCCGAAGGCTGCAATGTAGACAAAGGTATCGTCGTTAAAGGCGCCGATATCACAGGCAAAAAGCCTTCCGTCCACTACGGTTTCAGCTGCCGCCTTCATATTTTTGGGTATTCCCAGGCTGTTTGCAAAATCGTTGGTGCTCCCTGCAGGTATGTATCCCACGGGAACCGGCTTGCTGCTCTTCATGATACCGGTAACCACCTCATCCAGGGTCCCGTCACCGCCGCTGCATACCACGCAGTCGTATTTCTTGGATTTATCTGCCGCCACTCTTACGGCATCCCCGGCATATTGGGTGGGATAGACGGTCACTTCATTTCCGGCTTTTACAAAAACATCAATGATATCACACAGATTGTTTTTTATCTGTCCCTTGCCAGCCTTGGGATTATAAATAAACAGCATTTTTTTTCTCGCCATTTTCACATTCCTCCTTTTATGGCCCCCTCGGAACTTTAAAAAAGGAGCATAGATATGCTCCTTTTCTTTTTATTTGAAAGTCTTTATTCCATTCAGTTGCTTTTGCCGCTGCAAAGGTACTTCGCAATATCCTCTACTGCAACTTCTTCGTCGGGACCATCTGCAATAACGGTCACCAGTTCGCCGCTGTCAAGGCCAAGACTCATCATTCCCATGATACTTTTTGCATTTACCTTTTTGCCTTCTGACTCCAGATAAACAGTGCTGTCATGCTGGCTGGCCACCTGTACGAGCATAGCAACCGGCCTTGCTTCCAGTCCGCCGCTTAACTGAATTTTGACTGCCTTCATTTTCATAAATTACTCCTCCTTTTACTACTTTCCTTCCACTTCTTTTAACTATTTATCCCCTGCTGCGACCTGACTTTATCCGCCAGCTCACTCAACTTGCGAAGCCTGTGATTCACGCCTGACTTTCCTACGGGAGGATCCAAATATTCCCCCAGTTCCCGAAGAGGGGCATCGGGATAAGCAAGCCTTATTTCCGCCATCTCCTTCAGTCCGTCCGGAAGATTTTCAAATCCGTATTTCTCCTGGAGAAGCAGAATGTCCTCCGCCTGTCTCGTAGACGCGTTCACGGTCTTACCAATATTGGCCGTTTCACAATTTACTCTTCTGTTCACAGAGTTACGCATTTCTTTTACGATTCTGTAGTTTTCGAAGTTCATCAGGGATTTGTGGGCCTCCACAATATTCAGGAAATCTGATATCCCCGTACCATCCTTCATATAGACAACATGGTACTTTTTCCTCTGCACAATTCTGGCTTCCACTTCGAAGGAAAGTAAAATTGTCTGAATCTGCTCTGCCTGAAAAAGGTTTGTGCATACAATCTCAAGATGATAGCTTTTTCCCGGGTCACTCATGGAACCCGATGACAGAAACGCACCTCTTAAAAAAGCTCTCTGACAGCATGAATTCTTAATGAGTATAGTGCTGACAGGCGCTCTCATGTCCCGGAGCATACCCTCCTTGTCCATGAACTTTGCCGCCTGCAGAACCTGCTTAATCTGGACCGGATCCGTAAGTTCGATATCGTAAGCCCTGATCCTTGCAGAGGTCCCGGCCCTGGGTTTTATCCCGGGTTTAACACTCTTTCCCACCCGTTTTTCATTCACGCTAGTATTTATATTAAATGTTTTCTTCAATAATGTAAAGCATTTTCTGATAACAGCTTCATTTTCTGCCTGAATCACCAGCTTTTCACCACAGGAAGAGGGATTATTCCCTTCAACCTGGTTATTAACTTGATCTGCCTCCGGCATGCTGCCGCAGAAATGCAGAATAGAGGCCAGTTCTGCAATCTGGCAATGCCTTGCGGCCGCCACCTGCTTTTGCAGCTCTTCCTTAACTTCTCCTGAAAAAGACATGTCCAGCCCTCCTGGATACCGGCAAGCCCTCCGCCGGGATCTATTTCACATCCCTGTGGCTGATGGTTAACCCATAATTTCCTTTATCCTTCATGCGCACGTACAGATCATTCGCCAGCGTTACGCTGCGGTGCTTGCCTCCGGTACAGCCTATGGCAACCACCAGCTGGTACTTGCCCTCCTTGATATAATTGGGGATCAGGAACTGAAGCATGTCCTCCAGCTTGTCCATGAACTGCCCCGCTTCCGGGAAACTCATTACATAATCCTGCACCCCTTTATCATTCCCCGTCATATATTTAAGTTCGTCGATATAAAAGGGATTGGGTAAAAACCTGACATCAAACACAAGATCCGCATCCGCCGGTATCCCGTGTTTAAAACCAAAGGACATAATACTTATTATGAGATTATTATATTCCCCGTTCTGCACAAAAATTCTGTCTATTTCTTCCTTTAATTCCCGGGTCAGGAGCTTTGAGGTATCTATGATGTAATCCGCGCTCTTTTTGATCTTCGTAAGTATCTCACGTTCCTTGCGGATACCGGATTCCACCCGGTTGTCTTCAGGCGTGCACAGCGGATGTACCCTGCGGCTTTCCTTATAACGCTTCACCAGGGTAGCATCGGAGGCATCCATAAAAAGGATTTCGAATACAAATCCGTTCTGCCTCATTTTGTCCAGAATTTTCATGGCATCCCCGAAGGATTGATCCGCCCTCACATCCAGACCAAGGGCCGCCTTGGATATTTCGTTCCCCGGCATTACAAGCAGCTCCATGAACTTTTCAATCAGAAGAACCGGCAGATTATCCACGCAGAAAAATCCCACATCCTCCAGCATCCTCATGGCTGTACTCTTTCCGCCGCCGCTCATCCCCGTTACAATTACGAATCTCACTTATCTTTCCTCCCTCATGTCCTCTGCCCGGCCCGTATGGTTTCTTTTGTTATAAGAAGAAAGAGAAAGCCCCGTGGGAGGCTTTCCTGTCTTTCCTGTAAATAGGCATATATGCGGTTAAAAATCTCCCAGAAATATGACCTCCGGCTCCAGTGTAACACCGAATTTGTCCCTGACGGTTTCCACCACTTCCTGGATAAGCTCTGCAATATCCGCTGCGATTGCAGTCCCGTCATTAATCACAAAACCGCAGTGCTTCTCGGAAATCCTGGCTCCTCCGATCCGGGCTCCGCGCAGCCCGCTGTCCATGATGAGTTTTCCCGCGAAGTATCCTTCGGGCCGCTTAAAGGTGCTGCCCGCGCTGGCGAATTCCAGCGGCTGTTTTTCTTTTCTCCTGGCGGCAAGTTCGTTCATACGGGCAAGGATTTCTTCCTTATTCCCCGGCTGAAGCCGCAGGCTTACCTGAAGAACCACATAGGGCCTGTTTTTGATCACGCTGTTGCGGTATCCGAACTCCATCGTATCATTATCCAGATCCAGAATGCTTCCATCCTTGTACATCACCTGGACGGATTCCACAATCTGCCGCATTTCCCCGTCATAGGCCCCGGCATTCATCTTGACGCCGCCCCCTATGCTTCCGGGGATACCGGATGCGAATTCCATTCCGGTCAGTCCGTTTTCCATAGCTTCCCGGGCCGCCGCGGACAGAAGCACCGATGCTCCCGCCGTCAGCAGATTTCCTTCGGTTTTCAGGGCGGTAAATTCCCCTCCCAGACGGATGATGACACCCCGGTAGCCTTTATCTCCCACCAGAAGATTGCTTCCGTTTCCCAATATAAAATAGGGTCGTTCCACAAGGTTCAGGTACTTAATTATTTTTTCCAGCTGTTCTTTATTATCGACGGTGACAAATACCTCCGCCGGTCCTCCCACCCGAAAGGTGGTATGCTTATGCATCGGCTCCTCAAGGAGGATATTTTCCGCCGTTACTACACTTTCCAGATATTCAATAAAAGCTTTACTCACTGCTGCTCCCATTCCTCATAAACTTGTAACTGTCCTGTTCCTTCATAGTTACATAAACTTATCAATATATTATGCCGTAACCGGTATTTTTAGTCCAGCACCATTTTAGCGGCCCCGTAAATACCGGCGTCATTTCCCAAAGTTGCCAATGCGAACAGCGCTCCGCGGCTTCCGGCAAACACATAAGGTATGTAATTCTTCTGGATATAATCAAGCAGAACCGGTCCCGCTTTGGATACGCCGCCGCCGATTACAAATATTTCAGGGTTCACCACACCGGCAATATTGGCCAGTTCTTTACCAAGGATCTCCCCGAAACGCTCCGCTACCTGGAGAGCCAGCTCATCCCCTGCTTTTACCGCATCGAATACGGCCTTTGCGGAAATATTGGGATTGCTCCTGAGCACGCTTGGTTTGTCATCCTCAGCCAGTCTGCGTTTTGCCAGTCTCACAATACCGGTTGCGGAGGTATACTGCTCCAGACAGCCGTAATTGCCGCAGTTGCATTTTTCAGTTTCTCCGTCCATCACGTGGATGTGGCCGATTTCACCGGCAGCTCCGGTCGTACCTGACAGGATCCTGCCGTCGGCAATGATTCCGCCGCCCACGCCGGTTCCCAGGGTAACTGCCACCAGGTTTTTGTGGCCCTGTCCGCCGCCCTTCCACATTTCGCCCAAGGCGGCCACGTTGGCATCGTTTCCGGCCTCCACAGGGATATTCAGAAGGCTCTGCAAACGGTTCTTGATGCTGAAGGTTCCCCAGCCCAGGTTAACGGCGTTATAAACCGTTCCTTCCCCGTCGATGGGGCCGGGAGCACCTACGCCCACACCGATGATATCCTCCCGGGTCAGTTCCCGTTCCTTCATTTTAGCCAGAATGCTTTCGGCCACATCGGGAAGAATAGCTTCTCCGCTGTTTTCCGTCCTTGTGGGAATTTCCCATTTTTCCAGGAGAGTCCCTTCCGTATCAAAACAGCCCAGCTTTACCGTGGTGCCTCCCACATCTACTCCGAAACAATAATTTGCCATGATTTAATCGTCCTCCTCATCTTCTTCTCTTCTGCGCGCCAGGGAATTCTGTACACGGGTGTACAATTCCTGGGCCGCATTATAGCCCATCTTCTTCTGGCGGTGGTTGACTGCCGCAGATTCGCAGATAATGGCCAGATTCCGTCCCGGGCGGATGGGGATATTATGGCAGACGATCTTGTTGCCAAGATAATCTGTATATTCCTCTTCCAGGCCCAGCCTGTCATATTCTTTGTCCTTATTCCAGTCCTCCAGGCGGACCACCAGATCGATGGACTGGGTATCCTTAACGCTGGACACACCGAACAGTGTCTTTACATCGATGATTCCGATACCGCGCAGTTCGATAAAATGCTTGGTGATGTCCGGGGCATTCCCTATCAGCGTATCGTCACTCACCTTACGGATCTCCACCACGTCGTCCGACACAAGACGGTGCCCCCTCTTAATCAGCTCCAGTGCGGCCTCCGATTTGCCGATTCCGCTTTCCCCGGTAATCAGCACGCCTTCCCCGTAAACATCCACCAGTACGCCATGAACGGAAATACAGGGGGCAAGCATAACATTCAGCCAGCGGATGATTTCCGCCATAAAAGCGGAAGTCGCCTTTTTGGTCATGAGAATAGGAACATTTTTTTCCTGGGCAATCTGAAGGAAAAGAGGATCCGGATGAAGCTCTCTGGAAAATACAATACAGGGAATGGGGTAAGATAACAGCTGGTTATAGATTTTCTGCTTTCTCTCCTCCGTCATGGACTCCATGTAGGTGTATTCCACAAAGCCGATAATCTGAAGGCGCGTGGCCTCATAATGTTCAAAATACCCCGCCATCTGCAGCGCAGGCCTGTTGATGTCCGGCTGGGTGATCTTAATACCCTTTACATCAATTTCCGGCGTCAGGTTTTCCAGTTTCATTTTCTCAATGATCTGTGTTAGATTCACATGTGACATACCTTGTCCTCCGATTTCCTTTATTCCCGCGAAACACGAGCCGGGCAGACATACCCGCATGTACATCCGGCAGCCGGCGCGGGGCCGGCTTATTTTCTGCCATACGTATACCTTTGCTTATTTTACCACAGAACCATGAAAAAAAGAATAGATTTCTTCCGCTATATGCACCGGTATCTCAGCCACTTCGGACAGCTGGGAAACCTCCGCGCCGCGGATATCGTCTATGGATTTGAAATGCCGCATCAGCGCTTTCCGCCTTGCCGGCCCCACTCCCGGGATATCATCCAGAACCGAACGAACCTGCTCCTTGCTGCGCAGGGAACGGTGGTATTCAATGGCGAACCGGTGGGCTTCATCCTGTATCCGGGTAATCAGTTTAAATCCCTCGCCGCGGGTATCTATGTCGATTTCCGTATTCTGGTAATATAACCCCCTTGTGCGATGGTTATCATCTTTTACCATACCGCATACGGGTATTTCTATGCGAAGCTCGTCCAGCACCTGGCGGGCCACATTCACCTGGCCCTTGCCGCCGTCCATCAGAATCAGATCCGGAAACTTGGTAAAGCTGCCGAATTCCTTCTCAATCTGTTTTTCCTGCAGTTCCTTTGCTTCCTCCATCCCGTGCAGGAACCTTCGGGTAAGGACCTCCTTCATGCAGGCGTAATCATCGGGACCTGAGACGGTGCGTATTTTAAATTTCCTGTAATCGCTGCGTTTGGGTTTCCCTTTTTCATAAACCACCATGGATCCCACATTTTCAAAGCCGCTGATGTTGGAGATATCAAAGGCCTCCATCCGGCTGATATCCGGCAGGGAGAGCAGGCCGCAGATTTCCTTCACCGCACCGATGGTCCTTCCTTCTTCTCTTTTAATCCGTTCCCTGTCCTTGCTCAGTACCAGGGCCGCATTGGTTGCCGCCAGCTCCACCAGCTTTTCCTTGCTCCCCTTCTTGGGAACCCGAATGTGCACACGGCCGCCCCTGCGCGTTCCCAGCCACTGCTCCAGCACCTCCACATCCTCGATTTCCTCCTGAAGCATCAGTTCCCTGGGTACGAACGGGGTGCCGGCATAGAACTGCTTGACGAAATCCAACAGGATCTGGGCCCCGGTGCTGTCGGAAACATGGGTCATATAAAAATGTTCTCTGCCGATCAGCTTGCCGTCCCGCACAAAAAACACCTGTACCACCGCATCGTTTTCATCCTTTGCAAGGGCGATAATATCTTTATCCTCACCGTTGCTGTCGGTAATTTTCTGCTTCTGGGCCACCTGTTTCACACTGTTGTACAGATCCCGGTAACGGATTGCCTCCTCAAACTCCAGGTTTTCCGAAGCCTGCTCCATTTTCTGCTGTAAATCCGCCAGGATAGGTTTGAAATTACCATTTAAGAAATCCAGGGCCTTATCCACCTGCTCCCGGTACTCTTCCCGGGAAATTCCCCCCTGGCACGGCGCGCTGCACTGTCCGATATGGTAATTCAGGCAGGGCCTCTCCATACCGCAGTCTCTGGGCAGGACCCTGTTGCAGGTACGAAGCTTATAAAGCTTGTTTATCAGCTCTATCGTATCCTTTACCGCAGCAGCCGAAGTAAAGGGGCCGAAATAGCGGGATTTGTCCTTTTTCATCTGTCTGGAAAAAAGGACTCTCGGATATTCTTCCCCCGTTGTCACTTTAATATAAGGATAGGTTTTATCATCCTTGAGCATCGTATTGTAGCGGGGGCTGTGCTCTTTAATCAGATTATTTTCCAGCACCAGCGCTTCCAGCTCCGAATCGGTGACGATATACTCAAACCTGGCTATTTTAGTTACCATTTTTTCGATTTTAGGGCTTTTGTTCGTGCTCTCCCGGAAATAGGAGCGTACCCGGTTCCGCAGGCTGATGGCCTTACCCACATAAATAATGGTATCCTCTTTGTCGTGCATAATATATACGCCGGGCTTTGGCGGAAGCTTCTTTAACTCTTCTTCAAAATTAAACATATTCGATTCACTCCGGTTATCCCCTTGCGGGGATCTTTACGTGAAAAGGGATTCTTATACCAGAATCATAAGAATCCCTTGTCTGTAACTTCATTTTATTTCTTATCGGAAGGAGGAAGCACGGTATTGGAAAATCTTCCTACCGGCCCGCGCGGTCCCGCGGGGGTATCATCGTCGTCTTTATCCCCGCCGCGTTCCGACGTTCCATCCGCAAAAGCCGTATTCTGTGCGTTTTCATCCCCCGCAGGCGCTTCCTCTGTACCGTTCTCCCCGGTACGGAAGAAATCCAAATCCTGGCCCGGTATGCCGCTTTCCTTTGTTTCCCACCAGTCGGACTGCCGTTCCCCGCCGGCAGGAGCATTCCCGTCCGCGCCGCCGGCGGCCGTCTGCCCGGCTCCATTCCCGCCGGATGTAAAGCTTTCCTCCTGCGTCTGACGGAAATGAAGATCCCAGGGCTTGGGAACTATTTCCTCTCCGTCTCCCGCTGCCTGCCCGGACACGTTTTCCTGTCCGGAAGAGGATACACCGGTATCGGCAGCAGTACTCCCCGCAGCTGCACCGACGGATGTCTCCGTACGGGTATTTTCTGAAATACGGGAGCGGGTTTCTTCGGCACTGTCTTCTTCAGGCTCCGGGATCCCTTTTTCCCTGCGGTAAATCTTCATAAACTCTTTGCCGGTAATGGTTTCTTTCTCGATCAGATATTCCGCGATCCGATCCATAACCTCCCGGTTTCCGCGGAGCAGCTCCAGAGCCTTTTCGTAGCACTCCTTCAGAATCCGCATAACCTCGGAATCCACTTCTGCAGCAGTCACATCGGAACAGTTCATCACCGCCCGGCCGTCCAGATACTGGCTCTCCACGGTCTGCAGGCCGATGAGACCGAATTTCTTGCTCATACCGTACTGGGTCACCATAGCCCGGGCAATAGAAGTGGCTTTTTCAATATCGTTGGAGGCCCCCGTGGTCACGGTGTCAAATACGATTTCCTCCGCCGCCCGGCCTGCCAGCAGGCCAACCAGCATATCATGCAGCTCCGCCTTGGTATTGAGGAATTTTTCCTCCTCCGGTACCTGCATCACATATCCCAGGGCACCCATGGTTCTGGGGACGATGGTTATTTTCTGAACCGGTTCCGAGTTTTTCTGAAGAGCGCTGACCAGCGCATGCCCCACTTCGTGGTAGGATACGATACGACGCTCTTCCTTGCTCATAATACGGTCTTTTTTCTCTTTTCCCACAAGCACCTGTTCCACCGCCTCGAACAGATCCTTCTGGCAGACGTAATCCCTGCCCTGCTTTACCGCATTGATGGCGGCTTCATTAATCATATTAGCCAGATCGGAGCCTACGGCGCCGCTGGTTGCCAGGGCGATGGCATCGAAATCCACGGTATCATCCATGAGCACATCCTTGGCATGCACTCTCAGGATCTCCACACGGCCCTTCAAATCGGGCTTATCCACAATGATCTGCCTGTCAAAACGTCCGGGACGCAGAAGCGCCTTATCCAGGATTTCCGGCCGGTTGGTAGCGCCCAGGATTAGAACTCCCCTTGAGCTGTCAAAACCGTCCATCTCTGAAAGCAGCTGGTTCAGCGTCTGTTCCCGCTCCTCGTTTCCGCCGCCGTATTTGGAATCACGGCTGCGGCCGATGGCGTCAATTTCATCGATAAATATAATACATGGCGCATTTTTAGTGGCTTCCTTGAACAGATCACGCACACGGGAAGCACCCACACCTACATATAACTCTATAAAGTCCGAACCGGTCAGGGAGAAGAACGGGACATGGGCTTCCCCGGCCACTGCCTTGGCAAGCAGGGTCTTACCGGTTCCGGGAGGGCCTACCAGCAGCGCACCCTTGGGAAGCTTTGCACCTATTTTGGAATACCTTCCGGGGTTGTGCAGGAAGTCAACCACCTCCACGAGGGATTCCTTCGCCTCATCCTCACCGGCCACATCTTTGAACGTCACACCGGTTTCCTTCTGTACGTAAACCTTGGCGTTGCTCTTTCCCACGCCCATGGGGCCTCCCCCGCCGGACATCTTTTTCATAAGGAAATTAAACAGGAAAATAATAATAACAAAAGGAAGGACATAGGTAAGGAGAATAGAAAGCAGGAACCCGGAATTATCGGGAATTTCCCCCTTTATTTCCACGCCCTTATCCAGCAGATGCTGGACCAGCGTATCGTCCTCTACCCTGCCGGTATAATAATTAATTTCCTCGGCAGCCATAAACGGGTTATCGCTCTCCTCGGATTTGGGAATAATATTGATCTGGTCATCCGTGATTTCCACACTCTTGACCTCGCCCGCATCCACCTTTTCCAGGAATTCGTTATAGGTGATTTCCTGGTTGGACACCCCGCTGAGCATTTTCATGAAAAAGCTCATGCATACCAGCGTGACCAGCGCTGCAACCAAAAGCAGCATCAGGTTCTGCTTTTTGGGAGGCTGCCCGTTTCCTCCCGGTCCGCCCTGGCCGTTACCGGGGCCGCCGCCCTGGCCATTGTTAAAGCCATTGCCGCCGTTATAATTATTTAAGTTGTTATTATCCATAATGTAAAACCTTTCTGTAACAGCTTCTCTATAGGAAACTGGCTAAATTCTGATAATCATTTCTTATTATAGGGTTTGAGAGAATATAAATCAATATTAATTCTATGAAATTATGGGGCAAACTATAAAAGATTTATTAATTTTTTTGCAGAAAACGGTAGATTTTTTTCTGTTTTCCGTTGTATAATATTGAAATTGAGTTTTCAATATAAAGGGCGGGGAACCGGTACGCTTCAGGGCGTACTTTTCTAATTTACATGGCCATCTGATGGCAGAATGGAGAACGCTATGGCAGTAAAGTACGTATTTGTTACAGGCGGCGTGGTATCCGGTCTTGGTAAAGGTATTACCGCCGCATCTTTGGGCAGGCTTCTGAAGGCACGGGGCTATAAGGTCACCATGCAGAAGTTCGACCCGTATATCAACATTGACCCCGGAACCATGAATCCGATACAGCACGGCGAGGTATTTGTCACTGACGACGGTACGGAAACCGACCTGGATCTGGGCCATTACGAAAGATTTATCGATGAAAACCTGGGCAAGAATTCCAACGTCACCACCGGCAAGATCTACTGGTCTGTCCTGCAGAAGGAACGCAGGGGCGACTACGGCGGCGGGACGGTTCAGGTCATCCCTCACATTACCAATGAAATCAAAAGCCGGTTTTACCGCAATTTTACCGATGATGATACCAGGATCGCCATTATCGAAGTAGGCGGTACCGTCGGCGATATTGAAAGCCAGCCTTTCCTGGAATCCATCCGGCAGTTCCAGCACGAAGCCGGACACGAAAATGTCATTTTAATCCATGTGACCTTAATTCCCTATCTGCGCGCATCCCAGGAACTGAAAACAAAACCTACCCAGGCCAGCGTAAAAGAACTGCAGGGAATGGGGATCCAGCCTGACATCATCGTATGCCGCAGTGAAATCCCCCTAGACAAAGGAATCAAGGACAAAATAGCTCTTTTTTGCAATGTACCCAGCGCGCATGTGCTGCAGAACCTGGATGTGGAATATCTGTACGAAGCGCCGCTCGCCATGGAAGAAGAGCATCTGGCCGATGTTGTCTGTGAATGCCTGCACCTGGAAAACCGGGAACCGGATCTGACGGACTGGAAAGCCATGGTGGAAGCCCTCCGCGCTCCGGAATCCGAAGTCACCATCGCCCTGGTGGGCAAGTATATCCAGCTGCACGATGCCTATATCAGTGTTGTGGAAGCGCTGAAGCACGGAGGTATTTCCAACCGCGTTACCGTAAATATCAAGTGGGTGGACTCCGAGCTTGTTACCGCCTCCAATGCCGGTGAAATGCTGGGAGATGTGGACGGCATCCTGGTTCCCGGCGGATTCGGCGACCGGGGTATTGAAGGGAAAATCCAGGCAATTTCCTACGCCAGGACCCATAATATTCCTTTTTTGGGCCTGTGCCTCGGCATGCAGCTGTCTATTGTGGAATACGCACGGAACGTACTCGGATATGCGGATGCCCACAGCGTGGAACTGGACCCTTCCACCACCCATCCGGTTATTGCCCTGATGCCGGATCAGAATGGCGTGGAGGATATCGGAGGCACCCTCCGTTTAGGCTCTTATCCCTGTGTGCTGGACAAGACCTCCAAAGCCTTTTCCCTGTACGGGAATGATACCATCCACGAGCGGCACCGCCATCGTTATGAAGTAAATAACGACTACCGCAGTGTCCTGACAGCTAATGGCATGAAGCTTTCCGGCCTTTCACCGGACGGCCGTATTGTGGAGATGTGTGAGCTTCCGGAGCATCCGTTCTTCCTTGCCACCCAGGCCCATCCGGAATTAAAATCAAGACCCAACAGACCCCATCCCCTGTTCCGCGGCTTTATCGCCGCCGCTGTGCAAAAGAAAAAATAAATTAAATGATGAAGAGGAACCTATGAAGTACGGATTTGATAACAACAAATATTTAAAAATGCAGTCAGAGCATATCAGGGAGCGCATTGCCATGTTCGGCGACAAGCTGTACCTGGAATTCGGAGGAAAGCTTTTTGACGATTATCACGCCTCCCGTGTCCTTCCCGGTTTTGAACCGGACAGTAAATTTAAAATGCTCCGTCAGCTGAAGGATCAGGCGGAAATTGTGCTTGTCATCAGCGCCCCCTCCATTGAAAGGAACAAAATCCGCATGGATTCCGGGCTCACCTATGATGCCGAGGTTCTCCGTCTCATCGAAACCTTCCGCAAAATGGGCTTTCTTGCCAGTTCCGTTGTTATCACCCAGTATTCCGGCCAGCCCTCTGCCGATCAGTACCGCGTTCGGCTCAATAATCTGGGAATCCGCTCTTATCTTCATTATGTGATCGAAGGCTATCCCGATAATATTGACTTAATCGTCAGTGACGAAGGCTATGGCCGGAATGAATACGTGGAAACCACCAGGCCCCTTGTGGTCATCACCGCTCCCGGTCCCGGCAGCGGTAAAATGGCCACCTGCCTTTCCCAGCTCTACCATGAGCACCAGAGGGGCATCCAGGCCGGATATGCCAAATTCGAGACCTTCCCTATCTGGAACCTTCCGCTGAAGCATCCGGTCAACATGGCCTACGAAGCGGCAACGGCAGACCTGAATGATGTAAACATGATCGACCCCTTCCATCTGGAGGCTTACGGGAAAACCACGGTGAACTATAACCGGGATGTGGAGATTTTTCCGGTCCTCAACGCCATCTTCGAACAGATTCTGGGCGAAAGCCCTTATAAATCCCCCACGGATATGGGGGTAAATATGGCGGGCAACTGCATCATTGATGATGTCAGCTGCCGGGAGGCCGCCAACCAGGAAATCATCCGCCGCTATTACCACTGCCTGTGTGAACTGAAGCGTGGTAACAGTTCCAAGGATATCCTTTATAAGCTTCAGCTGCTCATGAAACAGGCCGGACTCACCATCAATGACCGTCCCGTGGTAAAAGCCGCCATGCAGCGGGAGCAGGAAACCGGACATCCCGCCGTGGCTCTCGAGCTTTCCGACGGTACGCTGGTAACCGGCAAGACCACCGACCTCCTGGGCGCCGCCTCCGCCTGCCTTCTGAATTCCCTGAAAGTAGTGGAAGGCATTGACCACGAGGTACACTTAGTATCTCCCCAGGCCATCGAGCCTATCCAGACACTGAAAACCTCTTATCTGGGAAGCATTAACCCAAGGCTCCATACGGACGAAATCCTCATCGCCCTGTCCATCAGCGCCGCCACGGATAAGCGGGCCGCCCTTGCCTTAAGCGCCCTGCGCCAGCTGAAGGGCTGCGAAGTCCATTCTTCCGTCATGCTCTCCTCCGTGGATGAGGCGGTATTCAAGAAGCTGGGAATGCATCTTACCTGCGAACCGAAAACGGAATCGGACAATCAGCAATAGCATAAAACCATATAAAAACCCCTTCGG
Organism: uncultured Lachnospiraceae bacterium; assembly: GCA_900548905.1. GTDB lineage: Bacteria > Bacillota > Clostridia > Lachnospirales > Lachnospiraceae > Eisenbergiella. The sequence goes on from URMK01000026.1 coordinate 34,427, forward strand.
AAGATAAGCGCCCGCCTGGCAGACAGCTTATCCTCCGGAGGGGTTTTCCTGAAATCAGGTATCCACCCTACAGACGGGTTTTATAGTTACCAACCACATTCACCCCTTCGTTTACCACGATAAAGGCATGAGGATCGTATTTGTGCACAATATTCTTCAGCTGGCTCAGTTCATACTTGGAAATCAGGACAAATAAGATGTGTACGGATTCATCCGTATAGGCCCCGATAGCTTCCCATTTGGTGATCCCCCGTTCCAGTTCGGTGAAAATTTCCTTTTCCATTTCCTCATCCCTGGCCTTCGTAATGATACGCACCTCCACATTGATCGTCTGGGCATGTACCTTATCGATGGCGAAAGAACTCAAAGATGCATAAATGAGGGAATAGATTACCGTAGGGATATCAAACAGGAACATGCAGACTGAATACAGGATGATATTGGTGATAAGGTTCACCCGCCCCACACGGAAATCCTTGCGCCATTTGATCAGCATCATGCCCACTATATCCATGCCGCCCAGAGAACCGCCGCTCTTTAAGGCAAGCCCCATTCCCAGTCCGCAGATAATACCGCCAATCACACAGCAGGCCAGCGTATCATCCGGCAATATGGGCTGTACCGGAATAGGGATCACCGATAAAAGGACAGTCACTGTAGTGACGCACATAACGGTTTTGATAAAAAACCGCCTTCCTATCCGTTTCATGGAAAGCAGTAATATAGGCACGTTGATCAGGTAGTAAATCACACCGGCTATATCAAAATTTTGAAGCGGCAGATTCAGGTACTGAATGAGCAGAGTCCTGAGAATTTGGGAAAAACCCATAATGCCGCCGCTGTAAAGGGCAACCGGTACGATAAACAGGTTAATCCCCAGCGAATAAACCACCGCGCCGGCAAGGGCTCCTATAAATCGGTTGATTTGGTACCATTTCCAGCTTTTTTCCATGTCCTTGAACTTTTCCAGGGCAGTTTCCATTTGCAAAATCCTCCTGTCACCAGTATTCCCAGATCTATTATAACTTACCCGGGACAGGATTGCATCAATCATTTTTCATAACGGTTCCATACCCACAAAGTTATCCTTTTCCTAACTTTTTAAATCTTGTATACAGGACACAAATAAGAGTCATAAAAAAAGTTACCGCACAGCCTGCGATTACTATAGGAAACAGCAGCGTAAATCTTTCCTTACTTACAAAATATGTTAATGGCCTTAATAAGCTTGTTGGTAAATAAAGCGTCCAGTGAATGATACCGGGAGGCATTAGTACGGATGGTATATAACTTACTACAACTAAAATGAATGATATAATAATTGCTGTATATTTACTGGGACAGGCCGAAGATATAAACAGTACTATTGAGGTCAGCATAAACAGGCCCAGCCAAAAAACCGCCATCGCCATCGCCATCAGCTGCAGAAAGGTAATAGATGCCTCATAATCTATAAAATACCTGTTCATTTGTATAGCAATATTTACATCACCTTTCCCCCAGATAAGGAATCGGCTTCCGAAGTTAATGATGAGATATATCAAATATAAAATAGAAGTAAAAAGAAAGGATGCCGCTATTTTTATTATATTTACTTTACTATTCTCTTTTGACATGTAGATTAATTGATCCGTTTTTGTTTCCTTTTCACCGGCAAAAATAATTGATGTACTGGTAATCACTAAAATCGACAGGATAATGCCCCCTGATCCATTTAATGACTTTAATAGTTCGGCCCATATTTCTGTTTGCCCGAACTCGCAGTTTACCGCATCAGGAATAATTTCCTTTAATGTTCTTATCTTTACTCCTTCAGGGGCTGCCGCTTGAATATACGGGAGAATAGGAGTATAACCGTGCAGTATTCCGTATCGGATTTCAGGTTTTAAGTCATTTATATTACCTGTTATATCGCCTTTATAATTATCTGGATTATCGAGAATCGCATTGTAGCCTTTTACGTACTTTTCAAAATCCTCTTCAGAAATCACACCCACCAGTTTATCCGTTTCTTCTTTATAAAGTTTAACTGTATTCCATCCCGTAATTAGCTGAAGCGTTCCGGTATACTCATCATATTTATAATCAGTACCTCTTGTACCAAAAATATTGATATATGCCATCAATAAAAATGTACCTGTTATAAGCATTTTTATGAATCTTCCCGATATAATTTTTTTCAGTTCATACATCAATATCTTCATTTCTTGTCCTCCGATATCCGAGGTTAGGGAAACACTTTATTTTATACTACCTGTTAAAAATAATAAGAATACAAATCTTCAAGGTCGGGAACTGCTTGTTCAGAATTATCATATGGTTTCTCATTAATAATCGTCTTTACAGTAAAATAATCTTTATCCTTATAGATAATTTTATCTTTTGGATTAATATTATGAATCATCTCTATAGGTAATTTACTTTCCCATACTTTTCCATGTAATTCAGTAAGTAAACTTGCCTTTTCCCCCTGCTTAATTACTTTTCCCTTACTTAATACAATAATTCGATCCGCTAATTGTTCGAGATCGGAAACCAGATGTGTTGCAATGATTATAATGTGATTATCGCAGTATCTGTTAATCATTCTTTTAAACTTATTTCTCTCATTCGGATCCAGGCCGGCAGTAGGCTCATCAAAAATTAAGATGGGTGGTTCTCCAAGAAGACTCTGTAAAATTGCGGCTTTGCGCTTCATCCCTTCGGATAAATTTTTCATTTTGTAATTCTGTACACTATCCAGGCCGGCTTCATGAAGCAGATCCCCCACATGCTCTTTTCCATTACTAACACCTTTTATTGTAGCAAAATACAATAAATAATCCATCACGGAAAAATCGGGATAGTATGGAGTTACCTGAGGGAGATAACCAATATTGACCCTATACTGAATTCCCATTTTCCCAATTTCAGAATTATTGTATAATATTCTGCCCCTTGTTGGACTCGTCAGCCCGCAAAGTATTTTTAATAAACTTGTTTTTCCTGCGCCATTTTCCCCCAACAGGCCATAGATACCGCATTCCAGATTACTGTTGATATTGGATAATACTTCTTTTTTCCCATAGTTTAATGTGATATTCTGCATTAGCAGATCCATGTTTGTTATATCCTTCCAATAGGTTATATTGATATTAATTATTATTGGGGTTGCATATTAAGTAAATCTCTAAAATAATTATTTCTTAACAATAAATCATCACTATTCCCACGGTCAACTATTTTGCCATCCTTTTGAATATCCAAAAGATAAGGCTCTCCACCGGTATGCCAAAGCACATTCCTATAATGAAAGTTGTACATAAACCGATTATCAGATCTCTAAGCCGCACCAATCCAAAATTTACTATCTCTTTGTCTTCCGCGCTTATTATACCTTCCCGAATAAATTTCTCTGTAAGTTCCATAGCATTGCGCTTAAAACTTACGCAGTTTTTTTACACATTCAGGGATGCTGGCCTGATAGTACCAGAATGAGCAGGCTGTATTTACTTCCGCACAGGCTGCTTTTTGAGCCAGAGAAACTATAACTTTTTTCATTTTTACCGATATTTTCTTTTTTTCCATTTTCTGCACCTCCGTTAGTTTTAATTAATCATATTACATTTTTACGCCTATTTTGTTCCCTTGTCATAAACCATCCACATTATTGACAAAATTAGATGTATATAAAAAAGTTGGGGGCATTTACTATCCTCCCCCCAACTTTTATGATCCCTCCTTTTCAGTATACATCATTAATTTAACACGAAATAGGTTTTCATCATGCAAAAAATGTATTACTCCATTATGCTCCTCTACCATTTTCTTTACATTCATCAATCCGATTCCATGTTTTTGGGAATCGGCCTTACTTGTAAGAAATTTATTTTCTCTTATCACTACTTTATTTGGGTAACTGTTTGAAATATCCAGATAAAGAACCCCCTGTTTATAATGGATGTCAATATTTAATATTTTATTTTCTGTGTTTTCTGCCGCCTCTATGGCATTTTCAAGAAGATTGCCTATTATTACATTTATATTGAAATAAGCAACAATGCTAGAAGGAATATTCACCTTTACATTCACTTCTTTTAACCTTTTTTTAGCCTTACTAATCATGTAGTTCAGTACACTGTCTATATCCAAATTTCCTGAATGCACCGCCTCATCCGGATTATCCATAAAGTCCATCATCTTCTGAAGATATTCCTCTATATCCTTCTGGCCATTTTGCTTAGCCATGATTTCCAGTTGGATAATATGGTGTTTCATATCGTGCTGTAAACTTCTTATTCCGTTTTCCGAATTCACAATAGCGTCCAGTTGATTTGTATACATGGAAATTTTTTCTTCCAGTAACAGTTTGTCAATCTTATATTCATACGATTTCAGTATCTCATTATATAGATAGAAAACCACCATATTAATAAGCAAAAGACACAAAGTTTCCATTTCAAAAAGCATATTATCCAGACTGCTTTTATCAAATAGCAACCCCAAAAATAATAGTATGCTTATCAATGGTACAAGCATTAATGACAAGCTGTGCTCCGGAATAACCATGTCCGTCATCTTTTTTGAAGTAACAATTTTTTCAGCTGCCAATATACATAAAAAGAATAGCAATATTGTGATTAAGCTAAATACCTGATTGTGTATCATACGCTCTCTATAATTATCAACGAACATAACTATCGCTAAAGTATCACATCCAATATTGATAAAATAAATCAGCAATGTAACCATACTATTAATTTTTAATATACGCGTGTACAACCGTGTAATAATAAATATACCTGCAAGGTTACAGATAAAATTCAGTAACGGCAGATGAAAAGCCAGATAAAGGGCAGTATTTACTACATAAAAGACTCCATAAACGATAAGTTCCTTTTTCCCGGATTTTTTTTTGCCAAAAAAAACCTGCATAAACCTACGTATAAGTACCACTCTGAAAAGATTAACTAAACAACAAATTAAAATATTATACATGTTTTATCCTTGATTCAGTATATGTTCTCGCACTTCTTTTCTGTTTGGCTTACTTATGCTTAAAATTCTGTCATTGCTCATTTCTACAGTTTCATACGTATATTTTCTCACATGGTTACAGTTTATAATATAAGATTTATGTATCAGTATAAAATCTTCCGGTAAATCCTTCTGGATGATATCGATTTTGTTATAAAAATTGATTTCCTTATCTTTAAGCACTATATTTATTTTTCTTCCGGTACTGTAGAAATACAATATATCACCATAAGGGAGCTTATAATACTCACCGCTCTTTTGGAATTCAAAAAACCTTCTGTTTTTATCTATTATTTTAATTGCTAATTCCATTGTTTCATTTATCTGTTTCTGTGTAATCGGTTTAACAAGGAAATCCATAGGCTGCATTTTGAATAATTGCTGTGCATATTGTGCTTTACATGATATATATACAATCTGTATATCTCTGTTTTCCAGTTCTTCACGAATAAATTTACCAACAGTAATCCCATCCGAATCCAGCAGCTCTATATCCAGAAAAAGAAGATCCAAACCTCCATATGTTCTCAGGTAACGGCATAGCTGCTCCCCGGAATTCCAAATATGGACAGCAAGCCCGACCCTGTGATTTTTTTCAAACTGCAGCAACATCCCTTCTATTTCGGAGCATATAAATTCACCATCATCACAAATCCCTATATCGTACACAAAAACCTCCTCTCATTACTACCATTAAATAAAGGTTTAACCTTTCTGCAGTTGAACACTCGCACTTTTAGCAAATTATACCACCGTGAATGCATTTCTAATATAATTGGCCTTAAACGGCAGAATAATGACCTTTATTGGATATATCTACCATAAAAACAGACGCTGTTGCCATTCCTGCATCCCGATTTCCTTAAGCTTACGCCTTTTACGCACAGCTTATGAGATTTCCAGACACAGGACGCAACAGCGCCCTTTTTTATATTTGTAACTCAAACTTAACAGGTACCGGCCCTCCGCCCGCTGTTTGCGGGGCGTTTCCGGGATGGAAAAGGAATTTTCTCCAGTGCCTTTCAGACCATGGAGATGAGACCGGGCAAGTGTTTCAGCCGCATCTGACACACTTGACGCCCTCGGGCTCAACGGAATGCCCGGTCTGACGGACTGAAGAAAATCCTTTTCTATCCCGGAAACGCCCCGCAAACAGCGGGCGGAGGGCCGCCACCTGCGAAACTTGTATCCTTACCATTCCGCTATGGAACCGTCCTCATGCCTCCACACCGGATTTTTCCATCTGTGGGGTGTATGGCTTTCTTCCAGGATCAACTCCCTGTTAACCTCGATTCCAAGGCCGTCTCCTTTAGGAAGATCGGCAAATCCGTCTGTAAATGTATAAACTTCCTTATTCTTGATATAGTCAAGGACACCATGATGTTCGTTGTAATGAATCCCCATGCTCTGCTCCTGGATAAATGCATTATAGCAGGTCGCATCCACCTGGAGACAGGCGGCCAGGGCTACAGGGCCTAACGGACAGTGCGGTGCCAGCGCCACATCATAGGCTTCAGCCATAGCCGCAATTTTCTTCACTTCCGTAATCCCGCCGGCATGGGACAAATCAGGCTGGATAATGTCCACACCTCCTGTCTGAAGCAGCCGTTTAAAATCATATCTGGAAAAAAGCCGTTCCCCTGTGGCAATCGGGATGTCACAGGCTCTCCGTATTTCTGCAAATTCTTCCATATGTTCGCACAAAACCGGTTCTTCTATAAACATGGGCTGGAACTCTTCCAGTTTTTTAGCCAGTATTTTGGCCATGGGCTTATGGACACGGCCGTGAAAATCGATGGCTATCCCGAAATATTTCCCCACAGCTTCCCGTATAGAGGCAACCCGTTCCAATACACGATCGATTTTTTCATAGGAATCCACAATCTGCATCTCTTCGGTGGCATTCATCTTAATAGCGGTAAAACCCGCGGCCTTTTTTTCCAGGGCATCCCTCGCCACATCACCCGGCCGGTCCCCGCCAATCCAGGAATAAACTCTTACCTTATCCCTGCAGCTTCCCCCCATCAAATCATATACCGGCGCATGATAATACTTTCCTTTGATATCCCAAAGCGCCTGGTCAATTCCGGAAATGGCGCTCATGAGGACGGGGCCTCCCCGGTAAAAGCCTGCCCGGTAAAGCGTATTCCAGATATCCTCAATGTGCATGGGATCCTTTCCCATCAGATATTCCTTCATCTCTTCCACACACGCCAGAACCGTATTGGCTTTTCCCTCGACAATCGCTTCGCCCCATCCGGTCAGGCCATCATCCGTAATGATTTCCACAAATGCCCATCTGGGCCTGCCCCAATACACATTTACCCCGGCTATTTTCATAAGCTCTCCCTTCTTATGCCCTGCATCAGGCTTTTCACATAATCCGCAGCTTCTTTCCAACGTTTCTTTTCCACATATTCCTTCGGAACCAGATTCTGCCCCATTCCCACGCCGATAAAACCTCTGTCGAAAAAGGTTCTGATATTTCCGGTGTTCACCCCTCCGACAGCCACATATTCCGTTCCGTCAAACGGCCCCTTCAGGCTTTTTATATAATTTTCCGGCAAATCACCTGCGGGAAAAAGCTTCATCGTATCAATCCCATAAGATAAGCAGATATCCACGTCCGTCGGTGTCATCACTCCCGGTAAAATCGGTATGGAATTCTTCCGGCAAAATGCAATGGTTTCCCTGTTTACCGAGGGAGTGAGTACAAACTCCGCTCCCGACTCCAGGGCAATCCCGCACCGCGCGGGCGTGGTAACCGTCCCTGCACCTACCGAAGCCTCCGGCCCGAATAACTTTTTTAACAGCACAATCTGCCGGAAGGCATCCCCGGAATTAAGAGCTACTTCAAACATTTTAATCCCGCCTTCAAAAACAGCTGCGGCATAATCCTCCGTTATATCCAACGGAACGTTTCTCAAAATTGCACAAACCGGATTTTTCAGATATAATTCCCTCATTATCATACCTCCCTATCCACCAGGCCCGAACCCCATGTTCCATATACATTATGAAGATTTAGTTCCGTATCGTGGAACTATATTTTATATAGCGGAACTATATATCATATATACCGCAATTGTTCCTTCCTGTCAATGCCGTTTCTTTATCTCGTGCCCATGTCTTGCTTTAAGCGGAGAAAAATGATAAAGTTACTTCATACGTAACTATACAGTCAAGCCTGCGCGTTTCCTGCGCAGAGCGTAAGAAAGTGATTCAAAATATAAGAAAAAGGACTGAGGTATCCCCATGGCAGAAAATTCATCCGTCCAATCCGTGGAACGAACTTTTGATATTATTGAAGTTCTGTCGCCGGCTCCCCAGGGCCTGACCCTGTTGGAGCTTGCCTCTGCTGTAGGGCTTCCTAAAAGCACGGTGCACCGCCTTCTCTCCACATTGGGAAACCGGGGATATATTGCACAGGATCCGGAATCCAAAAAATACCTTCTGACGCTGAAGCTTTTCGAAATCAGCAGCCACAGCCTTACCGGTTATGATATTCTTTCGGTTGCCAGGCCCTATATTCAGCATCTGTCAAGGATAACAAATGAAGCCGTACATCTGGTGATTAAGGAAGGCCGGGAGGTGGTTTATATTTATAAGGAGGATTCTTCCAACAATACCGTGCGGATGGCATCCCATATCGGGCTGCATAATCCCATGTACTGCACAGGAGTGGGCAAAGCCATTATGGCCTTCCTTCCCCGAAGGGAACAGGATCAGATTTGGGAAGCCACAGAAATCATCAAATACACGGAGAATACAATCACCGATTATTCCCATATGCGAAAAGAGCTCGACCATATAAAGGAATGCGGATACGCTATTGATGATGAGGAACATGAAAAGGATGTACGCTGTGCGGCGTGTCCTATCTTTGATTATACCAATATGCCTTATGCTGCGGTCAGCATCTCCGCCCCCTGTTCCCGTATGGAAAATGCGAGAATCAAAAATGCTATTATTCCGGAACTGCTTTCTGCCGCACACCGGATATCACAGATAATGGGCCGTCCCGAACCGTTCCCTCATTAAAAAGCCAGGTTTGTCAACGCTTGTAACAGCAGGAGACAAAACCTGGCTTTTCTTAATGGCAGCCGTTCTGAGCGGTTACCTTATTTCACTTATCCTTCTTACATTCTAACAGTTCAGACCTGTTGGGCCGCATTCAGCTGTTCCAGAAGCCCCTGCAGCTGTTCCAGGCTTACCTCCCCGCTGCGGAAACTCAGGACTCCGCGAAGAGGCATATATTTCATCATAGCCTGCATCATTTCGGAGGAAATAGCCGCAGCCGCTGCATCACTGTCTTCCTTTTCTCCTCCCACCAGGTCCAGCTTCATCATGGGTGCCAGTATCTGTCTGGCCTTCTCATCCATCATCAGATCCCCGAAGGTGGTGTCCATGGTGTAATGCACGGGAAGCTTCTTTGTGGATTCCACAGTAACAGATGCTTCCAGCTGGATATCCCTTGAGGATTTACCCACGAGAATACGGAACTCCCCGCTTTCCACATGCCAGTCATGAATCTGTGTATTCCAATACGCAAAAGCCCTCTTGTCCAGCGTAAAGGAAACCGTCCTGGTTTCGCCGGGCTGCAGTTCCACCTTATCAAAGCCCTTCAATTCTTTTACAGGGCGGATTACGGTACTTTCCACATCGGATACATACAGCTGTACCACTTCTTTTCCTGCCATACTTCCGGTATTGGTTATGTCCGCGCTCACCGTAAGCGTATCCGTATCCTTTATGGCAGAGGCGCTTACCTGCAGATTAGAGTATGCAAAGGTGGTATAAGAAAGGCCGAAACCGAAGGGGAAGCGCACATCCATTTTCTTGGTGTCATAGTAGCGGTAGCCGACGAAAACACCTTCCCGGTATTCCACCTTATCCCCTTCGCCAGGATAGTACAGATAGGACGGGTTATCCTCCAGCTTGCAGGGAAAAGTTTCCGGCAGTTTTGCACTGGGATTCACTTTTCCGAAGAGGATATCCACAACAGCTTCCCCTACCGCCTGGCCTCCCAGATAGGCCTCCACAATTCCTTTAACCTTGTCCGCCCAGGGCATTTCCACAGGGGAACCATTATGTAATACCACAATGGTGTTGGGCTGTACGGCAGTTACCCGTTCAATCAGTTCATTCTGGCAGTCCGGCATTCCCATGTGGGTTCTGTCAAAGCCTTCGGATTCAAAAGCATCCGGAAGTCCGGCAAAAATAACGGCCGCTTTTGCTTTTCCCGCTTTTTCAACCGCTTCGGCGATCATCCCTTCATCCGTTTCATCCGCCTGATCCCCATACCCTTCCGCAAAAGATATATTTCCCCAGTCCTTTACCACATCCCAGGCGCCGGTTACCTTATGGCTGTTGATATGGGAGCTGCCTCCGCCCTGGTAACGGGGCTGCCTTGCATATTTCCCGATAAAAGCAATTTCCTCTTTTTCGGATAGTGGCAGGATTTGCGCTTCGTTTTTCAGAAGGACTATGGTTTCTTCCGCCACCTTTTTGGCGTATTCATGATCCTTATCCCTGTCAAATACGGCGTTTCCATCTCTGCTTTCTTCAAAACGGTATACAATATTCAGGATACGTTCCACGGCCCGGTCAAGGACAGCCTCGTTCATACGGCCTTCCTTTACCGCCTCCACAATCTGCCTGTCATTAATGCCGCCTGAAGCAGGCATTTCCAGATCCAGGCCGGCTTCCAGATCCGGCACCCTGTTGTTTACCGCGCCCCAATCACTTACCACAAAGCCGTCAAAGCCCCATTCTTCACGTAGGATATCGGTCAGCGCTTCTTTATGTTCTGCGGCATAGGTACCGTTGATTTTATTATAAGAGCACATCACCGTCCAGGGCTTCTGTTTGCTCACAGCCCCTTCAAAGGCAGCCAGGTAAATCTCACGCAGCGTTCTTTCATCCACCTCGGAGGAAGAAGACATTCTCCGTGTTTCCTGGTTATTCGCCAGAAAGTGCTTGATGCTGGTACCCACATTTTTACTTTGTACCCCTTTAATCAGCGCACCCGCCATTTCAGAGGCTACCAGCGGATCTTCGGAATAATACTCAAAATTACGTCCGCAAAGAGGGGAACGTTTGATGTTTACTGCAGGCCCCAGGATAACACCCACGCCCTCTGCCTGGCATTCTTCTCCCAGGACTTCCCCCATGCCGGTTATCAGATCCCTGTTAAAGCTGGCCGCCGTACCACAGCCCGCCGGAAAACAAACGGCTTTAATGCTGTCATTAACCCCAAGATGATCCGCTTCCTGATCCTGTTTTCTGAGGCCGTGAGGGCCGTCGGAAACCATCATAGCGGGGATCCCCAGCCGCTCCACACGTTCCGTATGCCAGAAATCCGCACCGGAACACAGAGAAGCTTTCTCCTCCAGTGTCATCTTTCCAATCAGTTCCTGCAATTTTTCCCTTGTCATACCATTCTCCTTTCAATAAAAACGTCTCTCGGACACCCTTATTTTAATGATAGCATGTTCCATTCGGTACCGCTATCTCAAAACTGACTTACTATAGGTCAATATTGACTTCTATTAAAAAATATAACATAATTAAATCATATTTTAGGGTTATTCTTTACCTGGAGGGAGTTTTATGAAATATCTGAATGAAATCAGGCAGGAATTGGATACGCTGGCACAGCAGGGGGAAAAGGGTATTGGTTATCAGCCCTCCTCCGATATCTATACCGCCTCCTACAGCGGCAGCTATTTTGACGGCATCCATCTGAAAAAGAATTCCCTGCCCGCCGGCTACATCCATGAAAACGTACAGGTGGAGCCGGATATACAGGTACGCTGTTTCTCCTATGAGGACGCGGGTGTGCTTGTGCCCCGGCATTGGCATAACAGTCTGGAAATCCTGTATATTGCAAGAGGGGATATGGAGATTATGGTAAATGACCTGTCCTTCCGTCTGGAAGCCGATGATTTTGCCATCATCAACTCCCGGGATATCCATGCCACCAGCTGTTCCGAACACTCACAGATCCATGTGCTTCAGATTCCCTACCCGTTTTTAAAAAAGCACATTCCTGACTTTGACAATCTTCGTTTCCTGAACGGTTCCTGCGGGAATCCCGCTTCCGATGAAGTCTTCCGTTTCTGTCTGACGGAAATCAGGAATATTTATATGGCAAAGCCGCACGGGTACCAGCTCCACTTTACCAGCCTCCTGTATGAACTGCTTTTTCTGTGTGTAAGCTGCTTCCGGGCTCCCGAAGGCGCGGAGGCCAGTTCCATGACAGATGAGGAGCGGACCCGTCTGATCACAGTCATGGATTATGTAAATGCCCATTATCATGAAAGTATTTCACTGGGGAATGCAGCATCTCTTGTGGCGCTGAATCCCGAATACTTCTGTCGCTTTTTCAAAAAAAATATGGGAATGACCTTCCTGGAATTTGTCAACCAGGTGCGGTTTTCCCACATATGCGAAGATATTATCCGAACGGACACAAGCATCACGGATCTGCTGGACCGCCACGGCTTCACCAATTATAAGCTGTTCCGCCGTTTGTTCCATGAAAAATATGGATGCACACCCTCGGAAAAACGAAAAGAGACCTCCGGAAAATAAGGTATATTCTTCCGGAGGCTTCCTCCTGTTTCCTGCTTAATTCTCCCGGCCGTTTCCAACCCGGCCGAAGAAGGTAAGCAGATAGATGCCGCAGATACCCACTATCACATATACGATACGTGAAATCCAACTCATCTGGCCGAATATCAGCGCTACCAGATCCAAACGGAATAAACCGATCAGTCCCCAGTTAATCGCACCGATAACCGCAATCACAAGTGCTGTATAATCAAGACCTTTATTTCCCATGACAGCTACCTCCTTTTCTTACGTAACTATCATGCCCGTTCCTTTTCTTTTTTATTCCTTTTTTCTTTATGCGATATAATATCCGTCACGGCCTTCTCTTTTGACCTGATACAGGGCTTTATCCGCCGTTTTGTAGATTTTATCGTAAACGTCGCCCCGCTTTGTCAAAACGGCTCCCACGCTGATTGTCACCTTTCCCGCGTTCAGAGTATCAATCCTGCGGATTCTTTGCAGCAGTCTTTCACAGGTATCGGAAAGTGCCTGGGTATCCTTCATCTTGTCCATATAGACTACAAATTCATCACCGCCCGGCCTTCCCACAACGTCTTCCTCCCGGAAGCATTCCCGAAGCACTGCAGCGACCTCACAAAGGACATGATCTCCCGCCATATGGCCGTACGTATCATTGATATTTTTGAATTTATCGATGTCCAGTAAAAGAAGGGCGCCTTTGTCTCCCGCCGCCAGCCTTCCCAGCCTCTCTTCGATGAGACGCAAGCTTGTTTTTGCGTTATAGGCATGGGTCAGGCTGTCTCTTTCCGCTTGTTTTTTCAGCTTTTCCTTTTCCTGCCGCTCTTCCTCGATATCGTTCATTTTGCCAATGACACAGACCGGATTCCCTTTATAATCATAGATAGTCTTCATGGCAAGCCGGATCCACCGGAGTGCAATTATCTCTCCCGGGGCTGCTTTTTTATATTCCGGCAGCTGAAGTTCCTGTATTCCTTCATTCTCTGAGGTCATGACCTCCAACAGCTGCTTCCGGTAATCCTCTTTTTTCTCACCGCCTTCTTTCAGCCTGCAGACCACCTCCCGTTCTTCCGCATTTCCATCTGTTTTCATGGAAAGGGTAAAGAGGTCCTTTTTAATATCATATTCAAAAAAGTAATCATTCACAAGGCCGTATATCTCCCGATGTTTTGCAAGCTCCAGGGATATTTTCCGGTTCAGCTTCCCTTTCGTATAAATTCCCCAGGCAAGTACGGCAATAACCAGCAGCAGAACCATACCCGCTGCCGCGATGGCCTGAAAAGGGTTTTCCTTGATATAATCCGCAAGGGTGGGATTCTCCTTATTGATGGTATTCGAATAAATAATAGACTGCATTTCCTCCTGGGGCAGCGCTATTATCACTTTATTCAGAATATTCAAAAGCTCGGTGCTTGCAGGCTTTTTTACCCCGATACAGGTGCTGCTGTCGGTATTTACCTGGGGGATCAGCTTCAGCCCCCGGAACTCGGGCTTATTAAAATAATGCTGTGCCACATAGGCATCCATATAAGTATAATAGGGTTTTCCTTTGTTCACTGCCCGCACAAGCTCTTCCCTGGTGTCAAAATATACTCCGGTCACGGCATGTTCCCAATAGCAGCCGCAGCCTTCCACCATTGCCATGCTCATATCATCCAGCTTGCGGTTCTGCATTTTATCACTTATAAGGAGCATATATTGGGTAGATATATAGGGCCTGCTCATAGCCATGTTCCTGTCTTGGGCCAACCCATAATCATAGGTCATACCGACGACCAGATCTATACTGCCCTCTTCTGCCATCCGGCTCAGAGTCTTATCATCCGGCGCTACCACCAGCTGGAAAGAAAGCCCTGTCTGTTCCCGGATTCTATCCAGCAGATCCACTCCGATTCCCTTCAGCTGCCCTGTTTCCTCATCCACATACTGATAGGGCGGTAAATCCGACAGGACTCCCACCTTCAGGGTCCCCGCCTGTTCCAGATACTGCTTCTCCTCCGGCGTGAGACGCAGCTCCGTATTGGGCGGGTTAAAATATTTCTCATTCAGCGTCGTTGTAAAATAAGGATCCGCCTGTTCGATGCTGTGCAGCGCTTTATCCAGCTGATTTACCAGCTCCGTCTTTCCCTTTGTCGCCACAAAGTAAAACGGCCGGGGTGCAAACCGGGCAACCGTCCGCAGCCCTTCTATATATTCCATACTGGTGCTGATCATGACATCCGCCCGGTCCTCCTTCAGCGCCTGTACCATTTCCTTTTCCGACTGGCAGAGCACCACTTCCGGGACCAGCATATTCTTCCGGCAGTATTCTTCCATTTCTTCCCGGCGCTTTACCGCCCCGTCCAGCATCGCCACCCGCAGATGCTGCTCTTCCCTGGAAGCTTCATTATATGCCGTATTTTCATAAAGGACCTTGAACACCGTATATACAATGCCGCAGCTATTGGAGGTATAGTCATATTTCTCCTCCATCTGGGTATTATACAGTAACCCTCCCATAATATCGATTTCGCCGTTTTCCAGCATATCCAGCAGGGTGGTAAGGCTCTCGTTAATATCGCCCTCTATCCGGACAAATTCATAATCCCATCCGGTATATTGGGCGATTTCCTGCAGATAATCATAAATATAACCTGTGTAGTTCCCGTTTTCATCCACCTCTGTCAGGCCCTGCTGAAAAGGAAAACCCACACGGACTACCGGCCTGTTCCCTCCGGCCTCCACAGAAGCCCCGGGTAACAAAGACCACAGAATCCAAATTAAAATAGCCGCAAGGCATCCCTTTTTCCATAAAGGAAACCCTCTATACTGCATAGCTTCTCCTATCCGTTTACTGGTTGTTACACATAATTTTTAAATGCAAGCTTTCTGTTATTCTAACACGTTTGCCAGAATAAAACCATACAGAATAAGAAAAGATATATTTTCCAGCGTTACAAAAATTACTGTTCACTCCGTGACCAGTAACTTACAAAAGTTACAGTTGCGTACCTCACATCTGCAGGTATTCTTCTTTTACATTTTCCGGCATGAGGCCGCCCCCGGTAGCCCATAGGATATGTGTGGCACGGGCGCCTTTATCCGCCAGATCCTGCCCGTCCAGAAAAGCCGTCCCTTTGGGACCCGCCAGCGCCTTCAGGCCGCCGAATGCCGCACAGGCGGAGGGTTCCGCCACAATGCCCTCCGTCTCTTTGAGCCGCCGCATACAATCCACCAAAAAGGAGTCTTGTACCGTATAAATACCATCAAGGAGCTGTTTCATATTCCGCACCGCCAGCTCCGACGGACGCCCTACCGCCAGGCCGTCCGCCAGCGTCTTTCCGGTAAGACCCACGTCCTGCACACAGATTTTCCCTCCCTCTCCGGTTGCCATTCCAAGAAGCATGCAGGGGCTTTGTACCGGCTCCCCGAAGAAACAATGGACATCGTCTTTGAATACATATTTCAGGCCCAGGGTAATTCCTCCCGGCGCACCGCCCACCCCGCAGGGAAGATACACGAACAGAGGATGCTCCGAATCCACCGGGATCCCTTTTTCCTCCAGCTGCTTCTGCAGACGCAGCGCCGCCGTCGCATATCCCAGGAAAAGAAAAGGAGAATGTTCATCATCCACAAAATAGCTGGTTTTATCTTTTTGGGAAAGTGCCCTCCCTTCCGCAACCGCGGCTGCATAGTCCCCGGTATATTCCATCACGGTCACGCCCTTGCTCCTGAGCAGATCCTTTTTCCACTGTCTGGCATCTGCGGACATATGCACCACCACACGGTATCCCACAGCCGCGCTCATAATGCCGATGCTAAGCCCCAGATTTCCGGTGGATCCTACCTGTATGGTATACCGGGAAAAGAAATCCCTGCAGTCTCTGAGCCGGGTATAATCCTCCGTATCCTTCAGAAGCCCCGCCTGAAAAGCCAGATCCTCCGTCACCTTGAGAATCTCATAAATGCCACCCCTGGCTTTTACGGATCCTGCCACCGCCAGTTCACTGTCCAGCTTAATAAGCACACGGCCATTGCATAGTTCCTTCTGCCCGCCAATCCCCCAGGCCTTCCACATATCTTCCGCCATCGCAGGGATATCACGAAGAGGGGATTCGATGATCCCCCGGCTTTTTTCCAGCTCAGGAAAGCAGGCCGTCAGAAAAGGGGCAAAACGGCACAGCCGCTTTTCAGCGTCCCGGATGTCCTCCATGGTAAAGGAAAGGGCTTTTTCCGCCTGGCAGAAAGCAAGACGATCCGGATTTATCCACAAGGTTTCCTCCGCCCTGGCCGCTTCCTCCGCCTCCGGAACCGCCAGATAACGGTCCCGTATGTCTGCAAGACGGAAAACGGACTCCGGGAAGTGATCAAGCGTTTCGTTTTCCGTCAGGTTCCCGGTGTGTACCGGACTGTCCCAGACCATTTTCATCCTGCTTTCACACAAAGGCTTCCATTCCGGAATGCCTTCCCAATTGGGATCCCCGGTTTCAAAAAAACGGACATAGCTTTCATAAATAAGAGCCGCTGTTTTCCGGCGTTCCGAAAGGGAGATTCCCGGAAAAAGCCGATCCTCCTGCCAGGCCCCGTCAAAAGCGGCCGCCTGATCCAGCACATGGGCCGCCGTCCCGAAATCCATACTGTAATACCACACACGGCTGTTGTTCCGGGTCAGGATATCCGCCAGGCGGAGACTGTAGGTCCGGTACATATAATCGGAAAGAAGCTGTTCCCATTTTTCTTCCTGTTCCTCTTTTGTAAGCCTGCCTCCCCGGCTCTTTTCATACGCAGCCATTTCTTCCCGGACAATCCTGGCATTTCTGCCAAATAAAGCGCCGGCTGCAGCCGGTGCATGACACGCAAAGGCCGGATCCTCCAGCCGCCGGAAGATCATTTCGTGCCTGCAGCTTCCCACAATGGCATTCCCGGACCAATAAGCAGGGCTTTTCAAAATCTTTTCCCAACCATAGGGTATGGTTATTCCGTCCGACACCGGGCCAAACATACAGGTATTTCCCGGATTATCCACAAGCCTGCCCTGTATTTCCAACAGGTTATCCACATCCAGCTCCAGGATATCCCCGGGATCCTGCAGGCCGGCCAGTTCCAGGAAAGCATCCGCAACCGCTGCTGCGGTTTTTTCATCCCGGATGCATTGATAGGCTCCGCTTGCCATCATCACCTGACTGCAGCAGGTTTTCATTTCCGGCTTCAGTAAGAGCGCCCCCAGGGTTTTCGCCCCGGCGGATTCCCCGAATACGGTAATCCGGGAAACATCCCCGCCGAAGGAAGCGATATTATCCCGGATCCAGCCCAATGCCGCCAGCTGATCCAGCGTGCCGTTGTTCCCTGTATGCCGGAATGCATCTCCCAGGGCTTTTCCCAGATACAGATAGCCCAGCACTCCCAGGCGGTAATTTACGGATACATAAATAAAACGGTGATCCCGTATCACCTGTGCCCCGCTTCTGTCCCGGTTGCTGCCGTTCTGGAAGGCACCTCCGTGTATGTATACCGCTACCGGCAGTTTTTCCCCCTCCTCTAAGCCGGCGTCGGCCGGATCATGAGGATGGCCCGCAGAGCATGGCATCTGTTGTTGAACATAAAGATGGCCCGCAGAGCGCGGCATCTTTTGTTTTCCCGGTACATAAATATTAAGGTTCAGACAATCCTCCCCGTATTCCCGGGCACCCCCTTCCTGTCCGTTTTCCCCGTCCTGCTGACTGGGCTGGGGTGCCTTCCTGCCAAAGGCGAAGGCTTTGTAAACGCCATCCCATTCCCTTTTTTCCGGAGGAAAAAACCGTTTTGCTTTTGCATAGGGAATCCCCAGGAAGTTATAATAACCATCCTTCCAACAGCCTTCCACAATCCCGCTTGTCGTCTTAACCTGCATATTTTGTCCCTTTCTATGCAACTGTTACCTGCCTGTAACCGCCTATATCCCACTATCTAGTTTCGTCACCATCTCCGTCATCCCCGGACAATGTTCCGACAACCCGCATAATTCCTCCGCCGCTTCCCCTATTCCTTCTGCGAAGGTGGGATGAGGCATGACTGCCGCAGCGATCTCCTTTGCCGTCATGTCTCCGGCTATGGCCAGCGTCAGTTCCCCTATCATATCCGTGGCTCTGGCACACATGAGCTGTGCGCCCAGCAGCCTGCCGGTGCTTTCCTCGGCCACCAGTTTGATGAAGCCCCTCTCCTGCCGTGACAGAAGGGATCTTCCGTTGAGGGACATAATGTATTTGCCTGTTTTTACCGGAATGCCTGCCGCCTTTGCTTCGTCCGCCGTCATTCCCACACTGGCAATTTCCGGATCTGTATAAACGCAGGAAGGGATAAGCTGTATCTTCCGGGAAGGCAGGCGTCCTTTCATATGATCCAGCGCCAGCAGCCCCTGTGCCGTAGCCGCGTGGGCGAGCTGGATTCCTCCCGTCACATCTCCCACCGCATAAATGCCGGGAATCCGGGTCTGATAATTCTCATCCACCGGAATCCGGCCCCGTTCCACACCGGCCCTGCCCGCCAGCTCCGGTGAAAATATCCCTTCCCCGCAGGCTCTGCGTCCCACTGCCAACAGCAGGCCGTCGGCCGAAACAATCGCTTCCTGTCCTTCTTTTCCGGAAGGCGCCCCTTCTTTATAATAGCACAGCCAGCCTCCCTGTTCTCTTTTTTCCACACGTGTCACGGCGGCTTTTGTATGGATTTCCACCCCTCTTTTTTTCAGAATCATTTTCAGGTTCTGTGCGATTTCCCTGTCCATGCCGGGCAGAATCCGGTCCATGGCCTCCAGTACGGTAACTTTTTTCCCGAAATCACTGTAATATTGTGCAAACTCCATACCGACGACACCGCCGCCGATAATAACCAGGTGGTCATAGAGCCGGTTCCCGGAAAGAAGGCTGGTGCTGTTTTCCACACCGGACTCGGAAAGGCCGGGTATGGGGAGTATCGCCGGCTCCGAACCGGCCGCGGCCAGAATGTGGGGCGCCGAAAGGCAAATGGTCTGTTCCGGGGCAGTGACCGTTACCTGATTATGTTCCGTTATCACGGCGTTCCCCCGGTACAATGCGATTTTATTTTTTTGAAACTGCAGGGCAATCCCCTCCCGCAGGGAAGCGATGACATCCTTCCGCCGATTCTGCAGGGCATCCATGTCAATCTGTAGATCCGATACCCGGATCCCCTCTTCTGCCGCCTCTCGTATTTTCCGGTATAAACCGGAGGCATGAAGAAGCGTCTTGGCGGGAATACAACCGTTATTTAAACAAGTCCCCCCAAGACCGCCTTTTTCCACCACCGCTACCTTCCATCCTTCCTGTGCGGCGCGGATGGCTGCCGGGTATCCCCCGGGACCCGCGCCGATTACGATAAGATTGTATTGCATTTCCATAGAAATCCTCCCGTTTCCACTACGCTTTTTTACGGTCTGCGCAATAAATGCGCAGCCTGTCAGAACTGTTACCTTTCCCGACCGTACCGCTTAGAAAAAATGTTCCATAAGCTTTGTGATATCCTTTTTCATAAGAGTCTGCATTTCATTCTCCGTCTGAAATCCATCCATGGCACTCCGGATTTCCTTTTTCCGAAATAACAGTCCGGTGAGGTATTTTTCCAGCCGGCCCGTAAGCTCTGCATCCATGGCATCGGTGAAAAGACAGGCCTCCTGAATTCTACCCCCATCCACATTGAACTGTATGCGTATTTCCCCCCAGGGAAAACGTTCCTCCACCTCATCGCTGAAGGGGATCTGTCTCCCGTATTTCCATTCCCAGGATGCAAACCGTTCCGCCCGTCTCTGTATTTCCTCCCCTTCCAGCCGTTCTCCCGGAAAATCTTCCACGGGACAGCCGTAGCAAAGGCCAAACGCTTCCTTCAGTGTCTCCGTCATACGCTCCCTGTTCAGATCCGGCACCCAGGCGCACAGATTTCCCACCCGGCTGCGTACGGAATCGACCCCTTTGGAATCCAGCTTTTTCCGTGAAACCCGCAGATATCTTTCCATCAGCTCCTGATCCGTATGCAGCAGGATGGTTCCATGATGATAGCAGTAATCCCCGGTACGGTAATAGGCATTCCCTGATATTTTACATCCATTTACCGTAATGTCGTTCCGGCCGCTTTTTTCCGCCCGGATCCCCAGCTTGTTTACCGCCCTGAGAATAACCTCCGTCTGTTTTTCCACATCATAATTTTCTTTCCGGGCAAGGAAGGTAAAATTCAGGTTCCCCAAATCGTGGAATACGGCCCCTCCTCCGGAAAGACGGCGGGCCAGATGCCCGCCGTCCTCCTCCAGTTTCTCCGTCCTGCATTCCTTCCAGGCATTCTGGTTCCGGCCGATTACCACCGTCCGTTCATTCTGCCACAGATACAGGATACACTCCGTCCTGTCCGCCTGGTACATCAGATATTCCTCCAGCCCCAGATTCAGATAAGGATCCAGGCTTCCGGATTCGATGGTATATAGTTTTTGCATCATAGTTATACCCCCGCTTCTATGGGAATTCATAATGAAGTCTGGGATTCCGGGCGGCTCCCACTTCATCCAGACGGGTGATCGGCGTCGTATGCGGAGCCGTCCGTGCCCATTCCGGATCCTCCAGAGCCTTCCGGTGGATTTCCAGAAACGCCTCTGCTAATTCATCCAGCTTTTCCATAGACTCCGTTTCCGTAGGCTCCACCATCAACGCCTCATGGACTATGAGAGGAAAATACATGGTCGGCGGATGGATACCATAGTCAAGAAGAGCTTTTGCCACATCCACAGCCGTAACTCCTGCCGTGTCTTTTTCCGGCTGCAGGGTCATGACAAATTCATGCATACAGATTCCGTCATAGGCCATCTTATAGCCTTCCGCCAGCCGGACGCGCACATAATTGGCATTCAGCACCGCCATATGGGCCGCCTGGGTAATTCCTTCCGGCCCCAGTGTCAGACAATAGCAGAGTGCTCTCACCACCACCAGGAAATTGCCGTAGAATGCCCGCACCATACCGATGGAACGGGGGTACTCCAGGAAATGGAAGCCTCCGTCCCCTGCCGCCGCTTCCTTTCCCGGAAGGAAGGGTTTCAGGAATTCCTTGCAGCCCACAGGCCCGCTGCCCGGTCCTCCGCCCCCATGAGGCGTGGAAAAGGTCTTGTGCAGATTCAGATGAACGACATCAAAGCCCATATCTCCGGGCCTCGCCACCCCCATAACCGCGTTCAGGTTCGCACCGTCATAATAGCACAGGCCTCCCGCTTCATGGACAATACGGGTAATTTCCAAAATGTTTTTATCAAACAGCCCTACGGTATTGGGATTCGTCAGCATAAGCCCCGCCGTATCCTCCCCCACAGCCCCGGAAAGCTTTTCCAGATCCACGCAGCCCTCCGGCGTGGAAGGGATATTTACCACTTGATAGCCTGCCATAACCGCGCTGGCAGGATTGGTTCCGTGGGCGGAATCCGGCACAATGATTTTGGTCCGCTTCCCATCCCCTCTGCTTTCGTGAAAGGCCCGTATGAGAAGCAGCCCTGTGAATTCACCATGTGCGCCCGCTGCCGGCTGAAAGGTCATGGCATCCATTCCTGTTATTTCACAGAAAATCTTCTCCGCATCCCGCAGCACATGCAGACAGCCCTGGACGGTCTCCTCCGGCTGCAGCGGATGTATCCGGGTAAAGCCGGGCAGGGAAGCCGCTTCATCATTTACCTTGGGATTGTATTTCATGGTACAGGATCCTAACGGGTAAGCACCGTCGTTTACACCGTGTGTGGCGTTTGCCAGCTGCGTGTAATGTCTGCTGATATCATTTTCCGATACCTGGGGAAGCCGTAAAGGGCTTTTCCTTTCCATGGAAGGCAGCACAACAGGAACATCGCAGTCAGGAAGCAGGCATAATCCCCTTCCTTCCATACTTCGTTCAAAAATCAGTTTCATCCGCTTCCACCTCCCGTACCAGGCTCACCAGTTCATCCATTTCCGCCTTCGTGTTCTTTTCCGTGGTACACCAAAGAAGATTACCATCCGGAAGCAAAAGCCCTCCCAAATATCCGTGCCTCTCCAAACTCTGAAGAAGGGTTTTGGCTCCCCGGGGTGCATCTGTCACAAACTCATGGAAAAATTCCGCCTCATACACAGGATGAAGACCGGCCTTTTCCAGTTCCTTCTGCAGATAATGGGCTTTGGAGGTACTTGAGACCGCTGCCTGCTTCAATCCGCCGGGGCCCATAGCCGCCAGATAAACCGATGCGGTCAGGGCGCAAAGCGCTTCATTGGAGCAGATATTGCTTCCTGCCTTCTCTCTTCTTATATGCTGTTCCCTTGCCTGAAGGGTCAATACGAAACCCCGTTTCCCCTCCGTATCCACCGTTTCCCCCACTATCCTGCCGGGAAGCTTGCGCATCATATCCCTGGTGGCCGCCATAAATCCCAGATACGGCCCGCCGAAGGACAGCGGCATGCCCAAAGGCTGCCCTTCTCCCACAGCAATATCCGCACCGCATTCTCCCGGTGTTTTCACGATTGCCAGCGCAATGGGATTACAGCCCATGATGAGCTTTCCTCCTTTGTCATGTACCAGCTTTGCACAGGCTTCCCCATCCTCCAGAATGCCATAATAATTGGGCTGCTGGACATAAAAACAGGCAACCGTCTCATCCAGCATATCCTTCAGGGCATCCAGATCCGTGCTTCCCTTCTTGGCAGGAACGATTTCCGCCGCAACCTGCCGTCCGTGACAATAGGTATTTATCACTTCCAGCACCTGCGGATTGGTGGTTTCCGAAACCAGTATCCGGGTATGCTTCCTGTCTCTGCACATGAAAACGCTTTCCGCCGCCGCAGATGCCCCGTCATAAACGGAAGCATTGGCCGCATCCATGCCTGTCAGTTCACAAATCATAGTCTGGTATTCAAAGATGGACTGCAGGATACCCTGGCTGATTTCCGCCTGATACGGGGTATACGCCGTAATAAATTCTAACTTGGATACCACCTCCTTCACAATCGAAGGGATGTAGTGATCATAAGCGCCCGCTCCCCGGAAAATATGTCTGAAGATACGGTTTTCTTCCGCATAGTCCCCCATTTTCCGGAACACCTCCATTTCCGGCATTCCTTCCGGTATCTGCAGCTTTCTCTGCAGCCTTACCTGCGAAGGGATCCCGGCAAACAATTCTTCCGTAGATGCAAGCCCCACGGTTTCCAGCATTTTTGCACGCTGCTGCTGCGTGGCCGGTATATAAGAACCCATCCGCTTTATCCTCCTTCCCGAAGCCAATTACTCCAAACCCTCTGCAAAGGCCTCATACGCCGCCGCGTCCATCAGTTCCTCCTGATCCGTAATATCCCTTACTTTTATCAGCCATGCCTCATTGGCATCCGAATTAATAAGCTCCGGACTGTCCAGCAGCTCTTCATTTACCGCTTCCACAATACCGGTAACCGGGGAGTATACATCCGACACCGCCTTGACCGATTCCACGTCGCCAAAAGGCTCTCCTGCGCTGACTCTATCCCCCGGTTCGGGCAGATTGACAAATACAAGATCCCCCAAAGCCTTCTGCGCATAATCCGTCAGACCGATCCGGACAGTTCCTTCTCCATCGGGCAACACCCATTCATGAGATTTTGAATACTTATAATTTTCGGGATAATTCATATTTTTTTCCTCCTATTCTTATTGTAACCTCATCGGCAACTACTTCTATACTTGTCTCTTATAAAAAGGCAGCTCCACAACCTCCGCTTCCACGCTGCGTCCTCTCACATCCGCTTCCACACGGCTTCCCACATCTGCCTTATCTGCCTGAACCAAAGCCATTGCCACCGGATATCCCAGGAAAGGCGCATGTGTCCCGGAGGTGCTCCGCCCGATCTGCTCTTCTCCAATATATATTGCGGCACCCTCTCTTATAATTCCTCTTCCGATCACCTTGAGACCCACTCTTTTTCTTGCGGGTTCTCCGGCTTTTTCCAAAGCATCTTTTCCGACAAAATCTTTTTTGTTCCTTTTAACGGCAAATTGCAATCCAGTTTCCAGCGGCGTGATTTCTTCATTCATTTCATGCCCATACAAAGGCATAGCCGCCTCCAGCCGCAGAGTATCCCGGGCCCCCAGCCCGCAGGGCACCAATCCGTGCTCCTCCCCGGCTTCCATCAGCGCCTCCCACAAAGCCGGCGCATCCCCGCTGTCCATATAAAGCTCGTATCCCTCTTCCCCCGTATACCCGGTTTTGGAAATCATGCACCTTATCCCAGCAGCGCTCCCTTCTGCCACACAGCTGTAATACTTTCCGGGAATGCCTTCCGGCGCAGCAATCTTTTCCAGGATCTTCCGTGCCCGCGGCCCCTGTAGTGCGATCTGCCCCACCTTCTCGGATATGTCCGTAAAACAGGCGCCCTTCCTTTGATGCGCCAGCATCCAGGTAAAATCTTTATCCTTATTTGCCGCATTCACAACGATAAAATAACGGTTATCCCTGATCTTATATACAATCAGATCATCCACCACACCGCCTTTTTCATTGCACATAGGGCTGTACCTGGCCTGCCCGTCATACATTCCTGTAAAATCATTGGTCAGCAGGTAATTCAAATTATCCAGGGCCCCCTTCCCCTCACACAGGATTTCTCCCATATGAGACACATCAAACAGCCCGCATTCGGTCCTTACAGCCATATGCTCCCTGATAACACCTGTTTTTTCATACTGTACCGGCAGCAGAAAACCGGCAAAAGGAACCATCTTTCCCCCATACTTCACATGCACGTCATACAGAGTGGTTCTGCATTCTTCCATCCGCTTTATACCCCTTTCTTTGAATACGCTTCAGACATTCCCGGCTTCTTCCGGACACAAAAAGGCATATAGCCTTAAAGCTATATGCCTTCCCTGTCTTCGTACCTGAAAGATTACCCCTTTCCATTTAGGTATCCGCAGTGGAATGACCTGTGGAAAGAAGCTGCCTCGTCGGTGGTGCCGGTGTGCGCCCAAGCCCTAAATCTTAAGAACTGTACGGGTTCTTTGGGACCTATGGTTCTTTGTACACTTCACCTTTCCAGAGTTTCGTCCAAATCCGGTCCTTTTGCCTGAGAGTTTATGCCCCTTCGGCGCAGATGTTCTTGTCTCTCCCGGATTCTTCTTCCGAAGTTTATTTTGTTTTCCCTGCATATGTATCATCGGAAACCGATGTCTTGCACTTTGTATGATCAGTGTAGCACAAATGGAGCGGAGGGACAATTGGTATTAATGGAGAAATTCGGGCCGGATAAATCGGAGACCCCAAAATAAATACTGCCGCCTGCGCCATGGTAAGCGGATGCCGCCATTGGAATTATTGACCTGTCTACTCCTTCCAATGCAGCCTGTGAAGTTCCCCTTCAAGCAGCATCCCTTCAAAATTGTTCTGCCTCAGGGCTTCGTACAATACAATGGCAACGGAATTGCTCAGATTGAGGGAACGGATTTTATCCAACATAGGGATTCTGATACAGGTATCTTCATTATCCACGAGGATTTCTTCCGGAATTCCTGCGCTTTCCTTGCCGAACATGATAAAGTCATCGGGGCCGAAGGAGACATCTGTGTATACATGTCTGGCTTTGGTAGTAGCCATCCATATTTTAGCTCCCGGATTTTTTTCCAGGAATTCATCATAGTTTACATAACGTCTTACGTCCAATTCCTTCCAATAGTCCATTCCCGCCCGTTTGATTTCTTTTTCACTCAGGCGGAAACCCAGGGGTTCTATTAAATGGAGTACCGAACCGGTGGCTACGCAGGTACGTCCTATATTTCCAGTGTTTGCGGGAATTTCCGGCTGATGCAGTACAATATTCATCCTTTGTTTGCTCCTCGTCTTTTTTTCTTTAACTATATAAAATACCGGCCATGTTCTTGATGCCGGAAACAGTATAGCCCCACCGCCTTTTGAAAAGCGGCAGGACCATAGCTTACCGGGTGTCCGGTGGCAAGCCGGGTATTCTTTTATCCCGTTCTTTTATTTCCGTTCTTTTTTCAGGCGTTCCACAAAATCTGCCAGCCTTCCGATAGCTATCTTCAGGTTTTCCAAAGAGTAGGCGTAAGAAATCCGGATAAAGCCTTCCCCGCAGTCACCGAAAGCGGTGCCGGGTACAACAGCCACCTTTTCCTCCTGCAGGAAACGGGTTGCGAATTCATCGCTGGTCATGCCGAATTCTCTGATGCAGGGGAACACATAGAAGGCTCCATAGGGTTCAAAACAAGGAAGCCCCATTTCGCGGAAAGCGTATAGCAGATAACGTCTTCTCCGGTTATAGGCCTCGCGCATCTCCTTCACATCATCATCGCCGTTACGCAAGGCTTCCACGGCAGCATACTGGCTTGTGGTAGGGGCGCACATAATGGCAAACTGATGGATTTTAAGCATCTGTTCAATGATGACAGACGGTCCGCAGGCATAGCCAAGTCTCCAGCCTGTCATGGCATAAGACTTGGAAAAGCCATTGATCAGAATGGTTCTTTCCTTCATTCCGGGTATGTTGGCGATGGAAACGTGATCTCCTTTATAGGTCAATTCCCCATAAATCTCATCGGAAATAACGAACAGATCCTTCTCCAGTATCACTTCCGCTATGGCTTCCAGATCTTCCCGTTCCATAATGGCCCCTGTCGGGTTATTGGGAAAAGGAAGTACAAGAACCTTGGTCTTATCGGTAATGGCCTCCCGCAGCTCCCCGGCCGTAAGACGGAATTCATTTTCCGGCTTCAGATTAATGATAACCGGAACCGCATCCGCCAGTATGGCGCATGGCTCATAAGAAACATAGCTGGGCTGGGGGATAAGGACTTCATCCCCGGGATTGACCATGGTGCGCAGGGCTATATCAATGGCTTCCGAACCGCCTACGGTAACCAGCACCTCTTTGACATAATCATATGTAAGATCGAAACGGCGCTTTAAATAATTACAGATTTCAAGTTTTAGTTCCTTCAGCCCTGCATTTGAGGTGTAGAAGGTTCTTCCCTTTTCCAGGGAATAGATACCCTCATCCCGGATATGCCAGGGGGTATCGAAGTCGGGTTCGCCCACCCCAAGGGAAATGGCATCCTCCATTTCACTCACGATGTCAAAAAACTTCCGAATGCCCGACGGTTTGATATCTACGATTTTATCGGACAATGGATTTCTCATGGTGTTATTTTCTCCCTTGTATCTTCATATTTTTTAGCAAGAATGGTTCCGTGGTCCTTATATTTCTTCAGGATAAAGTGGGTTGCCGTACTGAGCACGCCGTCCAGGGCGGAAAGCTTCTCCGAAACAAAGCCGGAGATTTCCTTCAGGTTACGGCCTTCCAGTGTCACGAGAAGGTCAAAGCCGCCGGATATGAGGTATACGGCATTCACTTCAGGATATTTATAGACCCTTTCCGCTATATTGTCAAAACCCTGGCCTCTCTGCGGGGTAACGCGTACCTCGATCAGCGCGGATATTTTATCAAGACTGGTCTTATCCCAGTCAATCAAGGTATGGTATCCGCAGATTATGCCTTCCGCTTCCATAGCCGCAAGTTCATTCACCACGTCGATTTCTTCCACTCCGAGAATAACAGCCAGTTCTTTTAAATCGATACGGCTGTTTTTCTCAATAATACCTAACAACTGTTCTCTTAGCTCTCTCATATTATCACTCCTGTCTGCCGGTCCCGCCATCAGGCCGGCTTACTATAATTGATATAGCTCATCCGGTTTGGCCGGTTCCAGATAACGCTTTTCTTCTCCGTTTTTTACGATCCGGTCCTTTCCGCAGGTGGTTCTGCCCACCACTGCGGCCGGAATATTTTCCGCTTCCAGCTTCCGTACCAGATCCGCTCCGTTTTCCGCTGCAATTAAAAGGCTTCCTCCCGATATCAGTTCATAGGGATTGCGATCCAGGAAATTGCAGATTTCCACCGTTTCCTGCCGGATGGGCAGTTTTTTCAAGTCTATTTCCAGTCCGACGCCTGAACTTTCCGCCATTTCCCAGAGCGCACCGAATATTCCTCCCTCGGTCACGTCCGTCATGGCCCAAACGCCGGACTTTCCGGCGACTGCGGCCTCCGGTATAATGGAAAGGTATCTGTCAAAGTCCATGGCCTCCTCCACCAGATAGGCAGGGAAACGTCTGCGCAGCTGTTCTTCTTTTTCCTTTGCCGCGATGGAGGTCCCTTCCAGGGCGATCCATTTGGTAACGACGAGATCCCCGTCAGGCTTTGCGGTACCGGTAGCCACAGCAGTACCTGCCGCTGCTTTCCCTACAGCGGTAACCGTCAGTACCATACGGTTTACCGCATCGGTAACCTCCGTATGGCCTCCTGCTATCTGTATCTGTAAAGACGCGCAGGTTTCTTCCGCCTGGGCCATCAACTCCCTGAGTTCCTTCTCCTCACAGGACGGCGGGAGAAGAACGGTCAGCAATACCGCTATCGGCTCACCGCCTGATGCGGCGATATCATTGGCGGATGCATGGATTCCATAGCGGGCCACATCCTTGCCGGTTCCCGTAACCGGATCGGAGGACAGGAGTACAATTTCTCCTTCACCGGGTGCCAAAATGGCGCAGTCCTCCCCCAGACCTGCGCCAAGTATGATTTCACCCCTCCGGGTTTTCAGTTGTCTCAATACGGAACGTTTCAGAACGCTCTCTTGCACCTTGCCAATCTTCATCCCGTGCTCCCATTTTCCTGTTTACACAGCTTTACTGCCCCGTCTGTTGCTGCTGCTGAGCCAGCTGCTCATTATACTGCTGGATTAAAGCCGCCTGTTCCTCCGGCGTTTTTCCTGCCAATATAGCCGCCAATGCAGGATCCACTCCGTCCGCAGGCGGTGTGGTGCTCTGGCCGGATTTCAATGCGGAGGCAACGCTCTTCACGTGATCAATGCTGCCCGTTGCAATGGCTGCCTGCATTTCATTATAAGCATTGCTGTCATTGGTGGCAACCCCTACGGTTGCGGTACGGGGTACCATTTTATAGCTGCTGCTGTTAATCTGTTCCCGGCTTACTTCCACTCCGTTTTCGGTGACCACCTTCCACAGTCTCGCCTTATAACCGATATGGGCGGACTGTACCTCCACAAACCCGATAGGCTGTGATGTGGTCTGGACAATGCTTTCGGAGTTAGGCTGGATAGTCTCCAGCACTTCGCTTTCATAAGTTACCACATGGCCCGGATCTCTTGTTTCCACACCGTAAATGGTAAAGGTAATATTTTTATTGCTGGTATACCCCTCAATATAGATAGGATATCCCGTATTGTTTGTAAATTTGAAGTCCTTCCCCGCTGACTCGGCGATCGCCGCGTCCATGGAAGGCTTTACATAACCAACTATCATGGAATGGTTATGCCTTTCGTCCACCACAAGCTCCGATTTGAGCACCGCGTTATAAAGCGTAGTGGATACCTGGCAGATACCGCCGCCGATACTGTCCACTACCTGCCCGTTCAGATAGGAACCGGCCATATAATACCCGTTGCTTTCTGTAAACGGGCTTACGGCTTCATAGGTGGAAAAAGTCTCGCCCGGCAGGATGGTCGCTCCGTTGATCAGATTGCAGCCATTGGTAACATTGGCGCTTCTGTCCCTTCCCGAGGAGGAAAAGCTGGTGGTAAAGGTGCCAAGCACATCCTTAACCTTCGACAGTTCTTCCGCATTGCCCTTGGGAACCTCTTCCGTCACTGCCAGATCTACGGCTCCGTCGCCGCCCTTCCACTGGGTGGTCAGATATTCATAGATCGCATTTTCAGAAGCCGTATTGTCCACTACAATACCGGTCTGCCCTTCCTCAATGACAAAAGAGCCGTCAACCCTTTTCAGATGGGCGTCAACCGCTTCCACATTAAAAGCGTCGCATTTATTTTCCACTACCGCTGCAATCGCTTCTTTATCAAAAGAAAAAGCGATATCATATATCTTATTCTGATGCTCCAAATCCTTCAGTGCCTTGTAACGCACGACTACGTTACCGGTCTTTCCCAGATTTACGGCATCTTCCACCAAATCCGGATTTCCCCAGCCCAGTCCAAGCTCGGCCGCCGTGACGGATACGGTGTTCCCATCCATAACATGTAAAACAATGGAACTGCTTCCCAGGGAATCCACATAAGACTGGACAGCAGCCCTGGCTTCCTCCCGCGTCATGCCGGAAAGGGATATTTCACCTGCATAAACCCCCTCCAGTATCGTATCATCCGGCCTTGCCTGTGCTTTGGAACGCATGCCCGCCGCAAGCGCGGCAATGCCCAGGGTACATACAAGCGCCAGTGTCCAAATCCATTTCTTCATATGCTGCTCCTATCCTTATAGAAAATACAGAAGTGTGGGCACTACCATCGCCAGCACCAGAATAATGATGATGACGGATGAAATTACTTTTTGTGTTTTCTTATTATTTAAATTAAACATTTACTATGCCTCCCGACATGTTCCATGTACTTTATACCGGATGCGAAAGAATCGCATTCATTCCCGGCAGCCGTTCAGAAAAGCCTGAACTATTACCAATCCTACCTGTTCAGATGCTTATTATATATGAAAGCCTCTATTTTTGCAAGCAGAGATAAGCCGGAAACTGTTACTGTTTACTCCGTCAATTTCCCATATTGAGCCAGAATTTTATCTATGGTACGGCTGGCTTCATTTTTGGTCATTTTCTCTATATCCGTGTCCAGTTCCAGTCTATGAAGGGATTCAAGCCTGTATAACCTTTCCTTTTGTGCCGGAGTGGCAGGCCCTTCCTTTTTCACTTTATATACAAGAGGCTGGGGTTCAAAATCCTTTTCATTCCAGAACAGCCCGCACAGTTTTTCATAAAGCAGCTGTGTGGCTTCGGCATCCTCCGACGCCCGGTGGGGTGTATGAGGGATCCGGAAATGGGAACATAAAAATTCCAGTTTCCGGCTTTCCAGCTCCGGCAGGAATTTCCTTGCCAGTTTCAGGGTATCAATCCCTTTCCTCTCAAAGGGAAACCCCAAATTAACTGCCGCTTTTTTCAGAAAGGAATAGTCGAAAAGGATACTGTGTCCCAGAAGCGGCAATTCTTGGCTGAATGCAAGAAACGCAGGAAAGACCTGGGAAATGTCTGCCGCCGTTTCCAAATCCCCGTCCCGTATCCCCGTAATATCTGTAGTAGCCCCGCTCAGCTTACGGCCCGGATTCACAAGCATCCCGAAACGGTCTGTCACATGCCCGTCTCTTACCTTAACAGCTCCGATCTCAATAATTTTATCATATTTGGGATGAAGGCCGGAAGTTTCCAGATCCAGGCAGATATAGTCCTTTACCGGGCCGTTCACTTGCCCGCACCCGTTTTCTTTTTTGGGGCTGTTTTTTTCCCGTTCTCCTTTTTATAGTATGGACAGTATTCGGTCAAAAAACACTCTTCACATTTTGCAGTAGGCGCTTTACAGATTTCCCTGCCCAATGCGATGATTTGGAGATTATAGAGGATCCAGTGTTCTTTGGGCAGTGCCTTCATCAAATCAAATTCCACCTTTACCGGATCTTCTTCTTTCGTCAGGCCCAGACGGTAAGAGATTCTTTTTACATGGGTATCCACCACAATGCTGGGTTCGTTGTATATGTTTCCGCGGATCACATTTGCCGTTTTCCTTCCCACACCGGCCAGAGACGTCAGATCCTCTATGGATTCGGGCACCTGTCCGCCGAATTTATGAACCAGATCCTGACAGCATGCAATGATATTTTTTGCCTTATTATGGTAAAAACCGGTTGAATGGATATCCTTTTCCAGTTCTTTCAGATCCGCATTGGCAAAAGCCTCCACATTGCTATATTTCCGGAACAGATCCTTCGTCACCACATTGACTCTGGCGTCCGTGCATTGTGCGCTTAAAATGGTGGCAATGAGCAGCTGCCATGCATTTTCGTAATCGAGATAGCAGATAATATCCGTACCGTAATGCTGATCCAAAAGTCCCAGTATGATGTCAATTCGTTCTTTTTGTTTCATTTTTTTCTCCATTATGCCAACGGAAGCAGCATCGTATACGCTTCCTGATTTAAAGGATTTCTTTTCCTGTAATCAAACAGCAGGTAATATACGGCCCCGCCGCCGTTCCCCTGCGGATTCTCTTTCTCCCACACCGGAAAGGTAAAGCATTCGATATGGGTCATGCGCGCCATCTGTCTTGCGTTATAGCCGTCCTCCACATATTCCTTCAGGAAGGACGGACTGCATTCCTCCCGGCGGTAAAAACCGTTT
Organism: uncultured Lachnospiraceae bacterium; assembly: GCA_900548905.1. Lineage (GTDB taxonomy): Bacteria > Bacillota > Clostridia > Lachnospirales > Lachnospiraceae > Eisenbergiella. Next base: position 67,243 of record URMK01000026.1, read on the forward strand.
ATTTTATCTTTCGCTTCCTGCTGTTCCCGAAGCGGAAGGACAAAGGCAGGCCGGCTTTTCATATTCTCCCGCAGATACATGTCCAGGGTGAGAAGCTGTCTGTACAGCGTCATATTGTCCGGATCGGCCGAAAGCGCAAAATCCAAAAGGACCTGATAGCGGTAAGCTCTGGCGGGATTGTTCACGAAATATCCTTTTTCCTCATAATATTCCGCCAGCTGTTCATACAGGCGGAAGGGGTCCGGGAACGCTTTCTCCAAAACCGGAAGCGTATGGGCAAACTGGGAACTGTTATAATACAGCTCCACCATTTCCTCCACTCTTTTGAGCTTAAGGACCTGGGAATAAGGCAGCCATTTGGTAAAAAGGACTTCATAAGGAGGCTTATCCGTATAATGGATCTCATATTCAGAAGCTTTCTCATACATATAAGAACCTTTCAGAACCTTTAGGAAACCAAGCTGCAGCTGCTCCGGCCTGCAGGCGTATACTTCGTTAAAGGAATTGCGGAAGCTGTGAAAATCCTCATAAGGAAGCCCTGCTATTAAATCCAGATGGATATGGATATTATCCTTTTCCTGCAGTGCGGCAACAATCCGGCGCAGCCGTTCCCAGTCCATATGCCTCCTGATTTCCCGGATGGTTACGGGATTGGTGGACTGTACGCCGATTTCCAGCTGCACCAGCCCCGGACGCAGGGACTGCAAAAGCGTGATTTCTTCTTCCGTAAGGATATCCGCCGATATCTCAAAATGAAAGTTTGTAATCCCGTTATCCTGCTCTTTGATAAATCGCCAGATTCCCATGGCATGGCTGTGGTTACAGTTAAAAGTGCGATCCACAAACTTGACTTGGGGAACCTTTTTTTCCAGGAAAAACTGAAGCTCCTTTTCCACCAGATTCAGACTGCGCAGACGGACCGTCTTATCAATGGAAGAAAGGCAGTAGCTGCACCGGTAGGGACAGCCCCTGCTGGATTCATAATAAAGGATCCTGTTATGGAAATCGCCGATATCCGCGTCATCATAAAAAAAAGGAATACTGCTGATATCGGTAAGCGCCCGATCTCCTGTGCGGCATATGCCGCCCTGCCCGCGTTTCCGAAAAACGATGCCGTCTGTCTGTTCCAGCCCCCCGTTATCCTCCGGGCAGCCCTGCCGGTAAAACATAAGCAGTTCATGGAAGGTGACTTCCCCTTCCCCCACCATGATACCGGTGAGAAAGGGCATTTCTTCCAGAAGTTCCTCCGCATTATAGCTAACCTCCGGACCTCCCAGCCAAATCCGGGTTTCCGGCAGTATTTTTGCTAATTCCCGGACGATATCCTTTACCATTCCTATGTTCCATATATAACAGGAAAAGGCAACGCAGTCCGGCATCCTTGCGTATATATCCGCGAGGATATCCTGAAAAGGCTGGTTTATGGTATATTCCGCAAGTTCAATATGTTTCTCAAGTTCAGAATCCTTCTGAACACTATAGGCACGCAGGCTGTAAATGGCAGGATTGGAATGGATATACTTTGCATTTACTGCCGCTAATAAAAATTTCATATGGTATTCCTCCGGCTTTTTTATAGGATACAGCGAAAAGTGCCGTGTGGCAAGACCGAAGTCTTATGCGGGTGCCCAAAGCCCTCGTCCGTTGTTCATGCCGTGCACTTGCCGCACGGCATCGGGGCCGTTCTGTTGTGATTACAGCCCTCACACAAATTAACCGGAACATGGCAGTCCAGGATAAGAAAATTGTCTGCCATATGCTATAATGCAATTACCGTACGGAAAAGGAGTGATATTATGGACCATAATCAAACCCTGCAGACCGTCCTTGATTACATCGAAAATAATATTTCCGGTGAAATCCATGTACCCGAATTAGCAAAAAAAGCCGGCTATTCCGTCTATTATTTCAGCAGAATCTTTACTGATACTATCGGAATATCCGTAATGTCCTATGTCACATGGCGCAAACTGCAGTATGCGCTTTATGATCTCTCCCAAGGGAAAAAGGTGATCGACGCTGCTATGGACTATGGGTTTGAAACACACGGCGGATTTACAAAAGCATTTATGCACTGGTTCGGATTTCCACCCTCTCTGTGCCGTTCCCATTTACATGTGGATCTTCCTGTGAAAATGAATGTTACTATGTTAAAAAATAAATTTTACGGAGGCAATATGATGAACCCTCATATTATTGAATTAACCCCTTTTTCTGTTGTCGGATTTCCGGAACGTTATAGGAAAGCCAATCGCAAAAATACTGCGGATACGCCCACCTACTGGAATACCATCCATTTAGATTATGCAACGATTTTAACAGAGCTATATGATATCTTCCCCAAATCCAAACATTTTGAAATCAGCATGTGTTATGATGTTGATGTAAATACAGGGGAATTTTCCTATATATTAGGCAGAGGTATCGATAACCCTGATGATTTGGCAAACATCCGAAACGATATGACACGCGTTGCTATAGACGGAGGCTTATACGCTGTTTTTTCCACTCCGCCCGCCGCCGATTCCTATATCCAGGCGGCCCAGGATACGTGGAATGCTATTTTCCTTAACTGGCTGCCTCAGTCGGAATTTGTTTTTGATGAAACAAGGAATGATTTTGAATACCATGACCACAGGGATCATGGGTGGTATTTCGGCGGCAAGCTGCAGATCGATATATGCATTCCCATCCGGCAGAAAGAGGAAGAAATACGCAAAGCGCAGCTGCGCTGCGACCGTTAGTTGTTAAATCGCGGTTCGTTTTATATCCGAAAGGGATTGTCTCCGGACAGTCCTTTTCGTCATTTGTCCCTGGATGCCGGTCCGGTCCTATATTTCTTCCACAAAATGCTCCGGATATTTATCCCAATATTCCCGGTACACCCGTTCCTCCTGCCCGTCCAGATTCAACTGGTACATGCGGAAGGTAACCGGGAAATCTTTAGGCTGCCACTGCTCCACATAGGAATAGCGGTAGGTCATCCCTATGCTTTTCATCACATTGCCGCTTCTTTGGTTGTTGACATCATGGGTTGCTGTAATATAGGGAAGCCCTGTTTTTTTCAGAAGGCTGACCACCGCTGCGGCGGCTTCCGACACAATACCCTGATGCCAGTGCTCCTTTATCAGGCCATAACCGAAATCATGGCTTTCCCCATCATCCACGTTCACGTATCCAATAGGAACGTTATCCGCCTTCCGGCAGATTGCATACCGGTATCCTTCCGATTTTTCATAGCTGTTCAGATAGTGTTCCCGCAGAAATACAGCGGCTTCGTCCATGGACCGCAAGGGAAACCAGGGAAGGAAGGTATTTACTTCCTCATCGCTCATAATGCGGAAGAAAGCTGCTGTGTCATCGGGTGAAAAACGGCGTAATATAAGGCGCGGGGTTCTGATTTCCGGTGTATTTTCCATATTCGTATTATCCTCTCTGGTTCCGGGACTCTTATGACCGGTCCACGGTTATTTATCTCCATGCCGCAAGTGGTCCGGCCCTGCGAAAATCCTTTCCAATCCCGGAGGCGCCACGCAGACAGCGGGCGGAGGGCCTTTTGGCGACTGCGAAGTTTGAGTCATCTATATTTTACCATATCCCCTTTACCATGCCCATTTTATTTTCTTATTTCCTTGTGCTATACTTATTTCGTAATCCACATATGTGTAGTTGTTTTCATAAAAGAGGGGGACTTTTATGCATTCCATAATTAAGAAATATTTTCATATTACATCTCTGCGCCGTAAAATGATTCTATCCTTTTCTGCTTTGCTTATATCTGCCTTAGCCATCCTGCAGGCGGCAAATACATACCAGACCTATATTGTCCTGGAGGAAAATCTTTCGGATTCCGTCCATGAGTCTTTACGGCTGGGACTGTCCAACATCGACTATTTCTTTGAAGATATCAATAACCTGGCTTCCGGTATTTTGCCTGAAACCCAGGTTCAGAACGCTTTGACGGCGGAAATCGAATACAACAGTCTGGAGACAAAATCCCTCCTGCGCTCATTGGAACAGACCATCAAGCGTTATTCATCCACCAGGCCCTATCTCCCTAAGGTATATCTGGTAAACAGGGACAACGAGATACTGGATAACACCCTTCAGGGTATGAAGGTCCCGGAAATTCAGGAAACGGCTGACAACAGCGCCCTGAATCTGTCGGCTGTCCATTACGCCCCTTATATCAGCCAGCATACGCCGGTCATTTCGTTCGAAAAGAATATCTATTCTTTATATTCCGGAAACCGGAAGCTGGGCCGGCTTATTGTGGATATCGATACCCGTGTCATCAATCAGGTTTTATATGACTTTACCCTGCCTATGAGCGGTGAAATCTTTCTCATAGACAGCCGCCACCGTCTGCTATCCCGTTCAGGTACCTATTCCTTTGATGATCCCGCCTTCCTGGACGCGGTTGGTTCCCCTTTCCCTTCCGAGAATAAAACCGTTCCCATCGATCATGAAAAATACCTCTGCCTGTCGGAAACGTCCTCCCTGACAGGCTGGACCTTTTGTGCCCTCATTCCTTACCGCATGTTCACACAGTCTATCATCATACAGATGAACCTGACCTTGCTTTTATTCGTCATCTGTATCCTGGCTGCCATTCTCATCAGCCGTCCTATTATCAACTCCCTATATAAACCCATCGACATGCTGATCACTTCCATGAAAGAAGTGGAAAACGGAAAGTTGGACAGCTTTGTTTCCTATCACAACCAGGATGAACTTCTTTCCCTTGTAGAAGGCTATAATTCCATGCTCACCCAGATACGCAACCTCATTGATCAGGTAAAAAACAAGGAGCGCAGCAAAAGGCAGGCGGAGCTTTACGCGCTTCAGGCTCAGATTAATCCCCACTTCTTATACAATACCTTAAATTCTATCCGCTATCTGGCAAAGCTGCATCATACGCCTGATATCCGCGATATCACCGTTTCGTTGATCCATCTGAGCAGCGCAAGCCTCTCTTCCGACAAATTTATATCCATTGCCCAGGAGCTGGAGCTGGCTGATGATTATCTTCATATTCAGAAAGTGCGGTATGGGGAGGAAGTGGCTGCTTATCAATGCCGGATTACGGAAGATGATATACCGGACTGCATTATCCCCCGTTTTTCCATTCAGCCTCTTATAGAAAATGCCTTATTCCACGGCATTCTTCCGAAAGGGACGGGAAAAATAACCGTCAGCCTCACCAGGATCGGTTCCCTTATTTTTATCGATATCTACGACGACGGTGTGGGGATGTCCGAAGAAAAAATAGCCGGATTAAACAAGCTTCTTGAAGATGACCGGTATCAGGAATATAGCAGCGATTCTTTTGAAGTACGTAAACTGAAGAATATTGGAATTGAAAATATTAACCACCGGATAAAAATGAATTTTTCGTCCCGGTACGGAATCCATCTTCTCACCAACCCGTCCGACGGTATTCATGTTCAAATGAAAATACCTGCTATAAAGGAGGAGGATTTAAATGAAAACAGTATTTATAGTTGATGATGAGCTTCTGTCCCGGCAAAGCCTGAAAACCGGTATTTCCTGGGAGGATTACGGTTATCGCCTGTGCGGGGAAGCTTCCAATGGGGAACGGGCGCTGGCGCTCATATCCTCCCTTCATCCCGACGTGATAATTACAGATATTAAAATGCCGGTTATGGATGGCCTGGAACTTCTCCGGCATCTGAAAGAATGCGACGAACCTGCCAAGGTTATCGTTTTAAGCTGTTATGATGAATTTGATTATGTGAGGGAAGCCATGCGGCTTGGAGCCATTGACTATCTCCTGAAACATACCTATGAAGAGGGGGATCTTGCGGCGCTTCTGCATAAGCTGGACTCTCTGTTTTTAAAGGAACAGACTGCCGGAGAAGGACTTAAGTTTTTACGTCAGGAGATTTTCCATAAAATCATCAACAGCAGTCTCAGCAGTGAAGAATGGAATACTTATATTACCAATAACGTGATACCTGAATTGAAATCTGTGTATATGGCGGCCTGCTTCCAGTTATCCTCCGCGCAGCAGCGCAGCCTATCCGTACAGGATGCGGAAGTTTTTACTGATTATATCGGGCGCAGCTCTACGGAACGGTCCCGCCCTCAGCTCTTGCTGCTGAAAGAAGAGGGGAACAGCTACTGCCTTATTTTTGCCGACGGCACCGGGGCGAGTATTGCCGGCCTGAAATCGGATATGAAAGCTTTTCTCAGCGGGCTTTACCAATTTTTAGATTCCAGGCATATCAGCTGGGTATCCGGTATCAGCTGCCATGCCTATTCCGATTGGAAGGATCTGAAGGAAGCTTATGAGGATGCCCGGGAAATGCTGGGAGAGGATATGGAATTTTTAGGCTGCAGCCCAAAAATCCTGGCAGCCGTGGATTATATCAAAACAAATTACTCACGGGCGGTTACCCTGGAGGATATCGCCGAATACGCCGGGATCAGCAGAATCTATTTAAGCCAGTCCTTCAAGAAGGAAACCGGCCGCAATATCAGCGATTACCTCATCCAGTACCGGCTGAAAAAAGCAAAAAAACTTCTCCTCACCAGTAATCTGAAAGTATATACCATTGCGGAAATGTGCGGTTTCGGAAGCGTCCAGTACTTCGGACAGATATTCAAAAAAATGACCGGTTTCAGCCCTTACCAATTTAAAGAAAATCAGTAACTCCCGCCGGGAATGTTGCGAAAGTCTGTCATGCTAATATCTCTTAAGAAATAATAACACAGCCTTCTAGGAATAAAAGCAGCAGAACGTATAATGGAATTATCAACAGGGCGCCTTTATTTATTCAAACGTATAAGGAGGGTTTTTATGAGAAACAGCATTTATAAACGTATTCTGGCCTTTTCGATTGCATCCGTACTTATGGCTTTTTCCTGCATTGGGTGCGGCGGTGGTTCTGCTCCGGAGATATCCTCCCAGGCAGCCGTACCGGATACGCAAGTGCCGGAATCCCCGGCACAGACGCAACCCCAGACGGCCGATTTGGAAACAACGATCCCCGCGTCTGCCGATTCCGCGGATTATATCCCGACGGATGATGAATATTTCTATGTAAACGGCAAATCGCCGGAGGAAATAACGGGTAACATCCTTTTTTGGAGCTGGGATCCCAATTTCTTTACTATGGTAGAAAAAATGAACGATATCTACCCGAATGTAACCTTTGAATTTGTTACTATCGCTTCCGCGGAGGATTATCTGCAAAAACTTCAGACCGCACTTACCAGCGGAGGTGAAGTCCCTGATATTCTCGCCATGGAAATCGGGATGGTGGGTAAATTCTATGAAATGGGTATTTGTGAGGATATCAGTGCAGAGCCCTGGAATATTGATCAGGATTTACTGATTCCCTATTTGGCGGAAATCGGAACCGATAACGACGGGACCTTTATCGGAATCCCCAACACGGCGGCTCCCGGCGGACTCTTTTACAGAAGGGATCTGGCTAAGGAATACCTGGGGACGGACGATCCCGACGAAATCTCCGCAATGATGCCTACCTGGCAGGATTTTATCAATGTAGGAAAGGATGTGGCGGCCAAATCCGGCGGTACGGTAAGTATGATTCCCGGCATGGATTCTCTGGTTTATCCCATGGTAAACCAGACCGGTTTAAGCTGGAAGGACGGTGACAAGCTGATGGTTTCCGAAAACTTTACAGAAACCTTTGAACTCCTGAAAGAAGTAAAGGCCGCAAATATTGACGGCGGTATGGATATCTGGACTCCCGCCTGGAATGCATCTTTCGCCCAGGGAAATGTTCTGTGTTATCCCGGTTCCTGTTGGTTCCAGAGCTTTGTCATCGAACCCAATGACCCGGACGGCAGCGGCAACTGGGGCGTAGCCTCTGTACCGGGCGGTTCTTATAACTGGGGCGGCATCTGGTGGGGAATGTATAACCAGAGTAAAAATAAAGATGCCGTCGCCGCCTGGATGAGATACGAGCTGTCTCCTCAGGGTGCTCAGAATAAATATGAACTCATACATTTCTACCCCGGAGTAAAAACCGCCTATTCCTCCGAATATCTGTATAAGCCCAATGAATTTTTTGCCAATCAGAATGTGACGGATTTTTATCTTAAAGAAATGGATGAAATGACCGTACTCAGGCCTTTATCCGATGACTCCATGTTTTATAACAGCATGTCGTTTTTTGCCCAGTCCCTGAATTCGGGAACTGCACAGGAGCTGGCCGATAAGGTGGAAGAGGATTTGATTTCCTCCAACCCTGATTACCAGAAATAGTAAAGCGGAGGCTTATATGAACAAAAAACGAAAAATCTGCTGGCCGGTAATCTTCATCCTGCCGTTTTTTGTAACTTATTTCATTTTTAATCTCTTTCCTATCCTGTTCAGCTTTTATATCAGCCTGACCAAATGGAAGGGCTTCGGGCCGATGGAATTCGTGGGCCTCCGCAATTACGTCTCCCTTTTAAAGGATGCGGCCTTTTACCGTTCCCTGCTTAACAGTCTGATTCTGGTTTTGGAAGCTATGATTCCCATTCAGACTCTGGGCCTCATCGTTGCCCTTCTGCTTAATTACGGCTTTGTAAAATGGGGAAATTCCTACGTAAGGAACGCCATGTTCCTTCCCTACGTCACCGCCCCTATCGCTATCGGAATTATTTTTTCCACTATGCTGGACCAGAATTTCGGTATTGTAAACGTGATGCTTCGTCAGTGGGGCATTATCAGCAGCAATATAGACTGGCTCCACAATGCGGCCATTGCCAAACCTTTGGTCGCCTTCATTACTAACTGGCGCTACATCGGTTATGTGGCCATCATTTATCTGTCCGGGCTGCAGGGGATATCCGGTGAAATCTATGATGCGGCAAAGGTGGACGGCGCTTCCTCCCCAAAAGCAATTATTTATGTGATCCTTCCTATTATGAAGCCCATCCTTGTTTTTCAGACGACTATCGGAATTATCGGGTGCCTGAAAATCTTTGAAGAACCGCTGATGCTGTTCGGGGACTACAAAGGGGGCGTGGGCAATGCCGCACAGACCATGAACATGAAATTTCTGGATACGGCTTTCGTATCCGGCCAAAGCGGATATGGGGCAGCCACCGGTTATGCCATGTTTGTGGTGATTCTTATTTTCTCATTCCTGTATTTTTCCATCATCAACAGGAATAAGGAGGATTGATATGCAGAAAAGAAAACGATCCGGAAAACCGCTCACAGTCTTTATTAACCTAATTATGATACTCATTGCCACAATCAGTATTCTTCCTTTTCTCCTGATGTTTGTTATGTCAACCCAGGACAACCAGATGATTTTTTCAGGAGTTACATTCCGGCTGGGGAACGCACTGAAGGATAATTTCCGGACGATTCTGGAAGCCGACTATTTCCGTTCCGTTTTAAACAGCCTGCTTGTTGCGGTGTCCGGCACCGTACTCACTGTAGTTTTCAGCGCAATGGCCGGTTTTGCTTTTGCCAAGTACAGCTTCCGGCATAAAAAGCTTCTGTTCCAGATCGTGCTTATGACTATGATGGTTCCCATGGAGGTGGGATTAGTGGCTTTTGCCTGGGAAATGCGGATACTCCATCTGTCCAAAACCTTTCTCCCCCTTATTCTGCCCAATATCGCCAACGCCTTTGGAGTATTCTGGATGACCCAGTATATGAAGGATGCCTTCCCTTATGAGCTGGTGGAAAGCGGACGGATCGACGGCTGTAATGATATGGGGGTATTCCTGCGCCTGGTTATGCCTATCATACGCCCTGCCATTTTTACGCTGGGCATTATATCCTTCCTGCAGTCCTGGAACAGCTATCTGCTTCCTATGATTATGATAAATAATCCGAAGATGTACACCGTTCCCCTTGTGATCGCTTCCATCGGCAACATGTTTGTGGCAAATTACGGCGCGCGTATGCTGGGTGTGGTTATCGGCATACTGCCCATTATCCTTCTGTTTATCATCTTTTCCCGGCAGATTACGGAAGGCCTTGCCGCAGGCGCCGTTAAGGGCTAAAATAACAGAGGACACGCGCTATGGTTCAGTAAGGAGAAAAAAATATGATGCTGCTGCCTGATTTATACCAGCTGTGCGGCCCCTGCTATGGGAGCCACCAGAACGTTTATGCTTTATCTTTTCCTGCCGGGAAGGAACTCCTCCTCTTTGATACCGGTCTGGACGAACCGGATCGGAATATTATTGAGAAGAATCTTTCTGTGTGGGGACTGGATACCTATGATATCCGCTATGTTTTTCTGACCCATTCCCATTTTGATCATGCGGGGAATGCGGCGTATTTTGCCGAAAGGGGAGCGCAGATTTATATGGCGGGACCGGATGCAGACGCGGTGGAAAACGGCTCTTTCGGTACCATCTCCTATTCCTACGGCGTTTCTTTTCCCATCTGTCCCGGCATTCGGAGACTTTCTGACGGAGAGGTGAGGGAAGCAGGCGGCATCTCCATCAGCTGCTATTCAGTTCCCGGCCATACCCCGGGCAGCATGGCTTACGGTTTTACATGGATGGGGAAAAAAGTGCTGGTAACCGGAGATTTTCTGCAGACAGGTGCGGATATCCATACGCCGGTGCTGGGCATCCGGGTGGATGAGAGATACGGTTATGAGGACTACCGCCTTTCCCTGAAAAAAATGGCACAGCTTCCCTGCGATATTGTACTGCCCGGACATTTCCGGCCCTGCATGGAAAACGGAAGCCGGCTGTTGGGCGCCGGCTTCCGTGAGATTCTGGTAAACAGGGATTTGTATAAAGATTAGCAAGGACAAAACTATTCCAGAAGCTTTTTATCCGCCACGGAAAAAAGCCTGGATATGGCATAAAGCGGCACATTTACCAGAGCATCCTGTTCACGGTAATCGGACATGGATGTTCTGATGCCGAAGGGAAGGCTGTTTTTCGCCACAAAGGTTTTCAGGCTTTTCGCGTTCAAATTCTCAGCTGCCTTTGCCTCTATAGGAATAATAGTTCCGGCAAATTGGATTAAAAAGTCTATTTCACCCGATGAAGATTCCGCTGACCAGTAATATGGCATTACCTCCAATTCCGCGGCCATCTCCTGACATACATACTGCTCAGTAAGCGCCCCCTTAAACTCTGTAAAAATAGAATTTCCCATTAGCAGCGTTTTCTCATCAATATCTGCCATGGCAGCCAAAAGTCCCACATCCACCAGAAATAACTTAAATGCCTGCAGATCCTGATATGCCTTAAGCGGGAAACCGCCCTTTCTTACTCTGCTTACTTTATGACACAAGCCACAGTCCACAAGCCATTGTATAGCTGTTTCAAATTCCTTCGCACGTGCACCTTCCCGGAGAACACTATAGATAAATTTTTTATTTTCTTTAGCCAGCTGGGATGGTATTCCATCCCATACCATTCTGACCCGTGGGACGATTAATGGAGGTACATGCTTGGAAAAATCCTGTTCATAATCGTTCAGTAACCGTTTGTGCACACGGCGAACCTGTTTAAAATCTCCGGTTGAGATATACGTATTTACTGCCGCAGGCATTCCTCCCACATAATAATAAGTTTTTAATGCATCCATATATTTATCTCTGAATGTTGTTATCATGGGAAAATCATCTTCGGTGAGCAGTTGGATCAGCACTTCCTGCTTCACGGCATCCAGAAACTCCGTAAAAGTAAGAGGATATAGATTCATAGTATCCACTTTCCCAACAGGAAAGGATGTTCCGGTATGAAGTGCCAGCCCAAGCAGGGAACCCGCAGCAATTATATGGTATTGATGACTTTCATCTTCCATAAAATATTTAAGACCCTGAAGAGCCGCCGGGACTTCCTGTATTTCATCCATAATAATAAGTGTATTATCCGGATCAATTACTATCTCACTCTCTATAGATAATCCCTTCAAAATTCGTTCAAGAGAAAAATCTCCAGAAAACAGAGACTTCATTCGTTCATTTCTGTCAAAGTTAATATATGCTGTCTGTTCATAATAATTTTTCCCAAATTCTTTCATCAGCCAGGTTTTTCCTACCTGCCGTGCCCCTTTTATGATCAGAGGCATTCGGCCAGGATCATTTTTCCATTCAACAAGCCGTTTCATAGCATTACGATTCATGCAATTACCCCGATTCTCTATTTATAAATCAATTATATGTCTTGAATTACATTAAGTCAAACTAAAAAATGTGTATTTACTATAAATGTCAACCTAATAATGTGATTTTACAACAAAAAAGGCATATTCAAAAAAACAGCTGTACGGCCTCATTCCGTACAGCTGTTTTTACTTACTCCATCACTGACCATGTATTTGCCTACTGATTCAAATACGCCACAAACCGCCCGAACGCCTCCCGGCCTTCCTCCGTCCGCTTATAGACTCCGGCATCCTCCAGAACCTCCATGAATACTTTCCCGATTTCCTCCCGGATAATTCCATGGATCGTTTCGGCATTCACCTGTTCATACTTCGGAAGGAACTCCTCCACCCAGTCTGCGTGTTTGCTAAGCACTTCATCCTTGCGGATATCGGCGCCTTCCAGAATGGCTTTTTCCAAATCCGCCATTTCACCATCCAGGCGGGAGGGAAGGACGGCAAGGCCCATTACTTCTATCAGACCGATATTTTCTTTCTTAATGTGGTGCAGCTTGGCATGGGGATGGTATACCCCAAGAGGATGCTCCTGCGTTGTGATGTTATTGCGCAGGACCAGATCCAGCTCATAGTTTTCTCCCCGTTTTCTGGCAATGGGAGTAATGGTATTGTGAGGCTCTCCGTCTGTCTCGGCATAGATAAATGCCGCCTCATCAGTAAACTTACGCCATTTGTCCAGGACCACATCCGCAAGGGCGATCAGCCTGTCGCTGTCCGGGCCGGATATACGGATAACGGACATGGGCCAGTTCACAATGCCCGCCTCCACATCCTCAAATCCTTTTACCGTAAAGCCGGTGTCTACCGTGGCTTTTGCCATAGGGAATTCGTAGTGTCCGCCCTGGAAATGGTCATGGCTCAGGATGGATCCTCCCACTATGGGCAGATCCGCGTTAGATCCCAGCATGTAGTGGGGGAAGAGCTTTACGAAATCAAACAGCTTTACAAAGGTGTCGTGTTCGATTTTCATCGGTATATGTTTGGAATTAAAAACGATGCAATGCTCGTTGTAATACACGTAAGGGGAGTACTGGAAGCCCCACTGTCCGCCGTTAATGGTGATGGGGATGATCCTGTGGTTCTGCCTGGCCGGATGGTTCACGCGGCCGGCATAGCCTTCATTTTCCATGCAAAGCTGACATTTGGGGTAACCGCTCTGTCTGGCTGTTTTTGCAGCCGCAATGGCCTTCGGATCTTTTTCCGGTTTGGACAGGTTGATGGTAATATCCAGATCGCCGTAAGGCGTGGAGGTAACCCATTTTTGATCCTTGCAGACACGGTATCTGCGGATATAGTCCGTATCCTGGCTGAATTTATAAAAGTATTCGGTAGCTGTTTCCGGGGAGTCGGCATAACATTCCCGGAATTTACGGATGATTTCGCTGGGACGGGCTACAAGCACACTCATGATCCTGGTATCAAACAAGTCACGGTATACCACGCTGTTATTTTCCAAAAGGCCGGTCTTTGCCGCATAGTCCAGCATATCCTTCAAAATGGCCTCCAGCTTTCCCACCAGCTGTGTCTCTTCGTTTTTATCCGCTGTAATCGGGGTATCTGCATCCGCAAGCTCTTCCAGACCGAAAAGCTCTAAAAGGCGGTTTGTTGTATAGATGGTGTCCTCCGGCTCCACAAGTCCGGTGGCAAGCCCGTATCTCACTAAATCCCTGATGCTGTTCTGAATCATTTTTCCCTCATTTCTGCGCCTCCGGTTCCTGCCCGGCGGCATCCGGAATGCCCGGCGCGTGTTAATCCTGCCGGTACCAGTTACGTTGCTTAGGTATCCGGCCCGGCTATTTTTCCAGAAGAAAGGACGGCCGGAACCCAGCCGCCCATTACTATCAGATTACGCTCGGTCCGTCGCCGATTTCCACCACATAGAAATCTGCCGCATAGCCGATTTTTTTCAGATACTCCGCTCCCACCTTCTCAATAAAGCTGTCGATAGCATCTGTTTTCACAATGCTTACGGTACATCCGCCGAAGCCCGCCCCTGTCATACGGGAGCCGATGACGCCGTCTATCTTCCAGGCTTCTTCCACCAGGGTATCCAGTTCAATCCCGGTAACTTCATAATCATCCCGAAGGGATACATGGGACGCGTTCATAAGCTGTCCGAACTGTTCGATATCATTTGCCTTTAATGCGGCGACCGCCTTGACGGTCCTCTGGTTCTCGTATACGGCATGTTTGGCGCGTTTTCTGCGCACCTCATCCTTAACCGCCGTCTGATACTGTTCAAACTGTTCCTCTGTCAGGTCTCCCAGGGACTTGATTCCCACAACCTCCTGAATCTCTGCCAAAGCTGTTTCACATTCACTTCTTCTCTCATTGTATTTGGAATCACCAAGGCCGCGCTTCTTGTTGCTGCATGCAATTACAATCTTGGCCCCTTCCAGCTGGATTGGCGCATATTCAAAACTAAGATCCGCAGTATCCAGGAAAATGGCATGATCCTTTTTCCCCATGGCAATAGCGAACTGATCCATAATTCCGCAGTTGACACCATTGAAATTGTTCTCGGAATACTGGCCGATAAGTGCCAGATCCTGATTAGTCACATCAAAACCGAACATATCCCGGAGGATAAAACCTGTGAGCACCTCCACGGACGCGGAGGAGGAAAGGCCGGAACCGTTGGGAATATTCCCGAACAAAAGCAGGTCCATGCCGTAGGGAATCTCAAAGCCCCTTTTTTCAAAAGCCCACATTACCCCCTTGGGATAATTGGTCCAGTCCGCCTCTTTTTCCGGCTTGAGGCCGTCGAGACTGCTTTCCAGGACTCCCAGCTGTTCAAAATTCATAGAATAAAAACGCAGTTTTCTGTCGGCACGCTGTCTCGCCGCACCGTAAGTGCCTATGGTCAGTGCACAGGGGAATACATGTCCGCCGTTATAATCGGTATGCTCCCCGATCAGGTTCACACGGCCGGGGGCAAAATAGGTCTTAACACCTGTGGTATCCCCAAATACTTCCCCAAATTTATGCAATATTTTTTCTTTCATGCTCCTTCTCCTTTACTTTTTTTATGTTTATCCCTTTTGTTTTCCGATATCTGCAGCTTTAGCCGCTTTCCAGTTAATTTTATCATATAATAAAAACAGGTACCGGCAAAGGGACATTTGTTGCAGGTACCTGTCAAAATGTTAACTTACTCAGTCCAGGCAAGTCCGGACCGCTACAATTCATTAATCTGGCTGATAAAGTCCTCTACCTGCTTCAGATATTCTTTATTCCTGCGGTTTTCCCCTTTTTGCATCTCTTTGCGGTATCCGGAAGGGGACATTCCCTTCATCTGTTTAAATGCCTTCGTAAAGACCAGAGGATCGTTATAGCCGCAGGACAGGGCGATGCTTTCCACCGGCAGCTCCGTCACCGCCAGCAGCTCCGCTGCCTTGGTAATCCGGTAGGTGGTAAGGAACTGCTGGGGAGACATTCCCATGGAATTTTCAAAAAGCGTATACAGATAACTCCGGTTAATGCATACATATTCCGCCACATCCGTTACCTTCACCGGGTTGCAGTAATTGCGCTGGATAAACTCCACCGCTCTTTTGACATACTGGTTTGCCTTATCCTCATCCGCCTTTTCCGAAGGCCGGGCATTCTCCGCTATGAGGGATAAAAACAGATGCAGTTGTCCGTTTCTGCGAAGCTCGTTGGTCAGGCCGAAGGTATTGTGTTCCATCATATCACGCACACTGCGGTACAGTTCATCGGAGCGCCCGGAATGGAATACGGGATGGCGCACGGACAGGCCCATGTAAGAGACAAAGCTTTCCGCACCGCTTCCCGAAAAGCCCACCCACACATAGGTCCATGGCTCCTTATCATCCGCCTGGTAAAAAGATAGCTCCCCCGGGGTTATGAGAAAGCCGCTGCCCGCCTCCAAAGGATATTCCCTTCCTCCGGTCCGGAAAATCCCTTTCCCGCTGAGCACATAATGAATCATGTAATGGGGCTTAAGGGCCGGCCCGAAGCTGTGCAGCGGCTCCGTTTTGGAGCAGCCGCAGCAGTTTACCGCGAGGGATCCTGTCTGTTCATTTTTAAATTCCAGCTTGTATGCTTTTTCCATAATTCACTTAATTCATGTAACGGTTCAGACAAGTCTGAGCCGTTACTCTTTCATTCCATGCTGTTTATACGAAAATCCTTCCGTCCAAATCTTTCTGTACCTGTACCAGATTATCCCTGATGGAAAGCTTCTGGGGACATAAAGCTTCGCATTTTCCGCATTTAATACAGTTCTTTGCTTTCTCTTCTTCCTTCAGATCGTTCTCCCATGCCCCTTTCACATGGCTGTATGTACGGTACATATGGTAGTTGTTCCATACTTTGAAGTTGCCGGGGATATTGACCCCTGCAGGACAGGGCATGCAATAGCGGCAGCCGGTACATCCGTTCTGCACACGGGAACGCATTTCTTCCACAATGCCTTCCATCTTTTTCTGCTCTTCTTCACTCAGCACAGTGAACTCATTAAAGGTTTTCAGATTATCCTCCACCTGTTTCATGGTGGACATACCGCTTAAAATCACTTTTACATTGGGATGGCTGCCCACCCAGCGCAGCGCATAGGATGCGATGCTTTTGTCCGGATCCATTTCCCGGAATTTGGCATTGATATCATCTGAGAAATTAGCCAGGCTTCCCCCTTTAATCGGCTCCATAATAACAAGGGGGATTCCCAGGCTTTCCGCCAGGGCATAACCCTTATCCCCTGCCTGTTCCTGCGTATCCATGTAGTTGTACTGGATCTGGCAGAAATCCCAGTCACGGTAATGAATGATCTCGTCAAATACTTCATAATCATCATGGAAGGAAAAGCCATAGTAGCGGATCTTTCCTTCTTCCTTCAGCTTGGCACAGTAATCCACCACGCCCAAAGCTTTCATGTCTTCCCATTTTTCTTTATTCACCGCATGGAGAAGATAGAAATCAATGTAATCGGTCTGCAGTCTCTGAAGCTGCTCTTCAAAAATACGTTTGGCGTCATCCACGCTTTTTACAGCCCATAAAGGGAGCTTGGTCGCCAGATAAAAGGAACTTCTGTCATATTTTTTAAGTACCCTTCCTACCAGCGGTTCGCTTTCCCCGTTGTGGTAGGGGTAAGCGGTGTCAATATAATTTACTCCGGAAGCGATGGCCTTATCCAGCATTTTCTCCGCTTCCGCCTCGTCAATTTTGCCGTCCGGCATGGTGGGAAAGCGCATGCATCCGAAGCCCAGCAGTGATGTTTCAATTCCCAGTTTTTCCAGTTTTCTCTTTTCCATTGTGTCCTCTCCTTTTTCGATGTAAGTTTGTTATTGCCGGTTGTCCGCCGCAGAAGTGTCAGCGGTTCACCGACAGTGCCATTCTGTGACAGGTATGCCATACTCCGCGGATATCGATGGAAGAAAGCAGTTCCTGCTTGGTAAACGCAGCCAAATCCGACGCGCTGAAATCAAGTATTTTTTTGTCATTCCATCCCTCCCCCCAAACCTATGTTCCGGTTTTTACCTGATAATTTTTATTATAAAGCATTGTATCAGGTTTTACTATCCCCATTCTCAAAAATCCGGCAGATTATCATTGAGCGCCGTTCTTTTTCATGGTATTATTAAAACGTTTGAATTCAGAAGAGAAAGGTGTAAAAATCATGGAATTACAGCCTTCCGTTATCTTTGCCATTGAAATTATCGGAACCATTGCGTTTGCTTCCTCGGGAGCTATGGTCGCCGTCCGTAAAAAGCTGGATCTGTTCGGGATTATTGTTCTGGGTGTCATCACCGCTGTCGGCGGAGGGATGCTCCGGGATATCCTGATAGGAAATATCCCTCCCAACATGTTCCGGAATCCCGTTTATGTCCTGGCGGCTTTCCTCACCGTCCTGGTCCTGTTCCTGCTTTTCCGGCTCTGGCCTTCCCTTTTGGGAAGCCGGTATATGGAAGGTTATGAGAAAATAATGAATATCCTGGATGCCATCGGTCTGGGCGCTTTTACGGTTATAGGTATCGATACCGGCGTGGAAGCCGGTTACGGCAGCTATCATTTCCTGATCATCTTTCTGGGTGTGATCACGGGCATCGGCGGAGGCATCCTCCGGGATATTATGGCCGGCGAAACCCCTTATGTCCTGAAAAAACATATCTATGCCTGCGCCTCCATCGCCGGAGGCTACCTGTACGCGGGGCTTCTGGAGGTGACCCATTCGGACTCCGCCATGATTGTCAGCGCTCTGCTTGTCGTTGCCATACGCATTCTTGCCAGCCACTTCCGCTGGGATCTTCCCACGATATAAACAAACACCGATGCCCCTGCCGCAGTTCACCCTTCGGTAAAGGTAACTCACGTCTCCTTCGTTGCTGTAAAGGAAAAAACCTGTTATGATTTATACATCCGAAAACCTCACGGCAAACGCAGCAACGGTAAGCCCGAGGTAATAAAAGGAACCATGAAAAGGAGAAGTGCCGGAATGAATCAGGATCAGTTGGTAATCCGTGAAATGAAGGATGGGGAGCAAAAGGAACTTATGAGGGTGGGAAGACGCGCTTTTACGGCATTTGAAGCGCTTTTTGTGGAATTCCCCCATCATGCAATGGCCGCTGTATATGAAGGGAAAATTGTAGGAGGGATTATCTATAAAATAATGCCTTCAGGGAAGAAAAAATTGGCGTATATAGCCGAAGCTTTTGTGGATCCGGCCTATCACGGCTCCGGTGTGGGTTCAAAATTATATGCGGAAACCTTCCGTCATATATGGGCTCAGGGCTGTGACGGCATGACGGCGCTTGTAAAAGACGACAACGTGGCCTCCTGGAAACTCTTTATGGAAAACGGGTTCCAAAGGACGGGTTTTCATGAAGTAATCCGGCAGACAGGGCTGTCCGGAATGTTTCTGCAGTATCTGAGAACCCCTGTCCCGTTTGCCATCGGTATGGACTTTTATATGGTGATGAAGGAAGAACCCATAAGAAGGAAGAGAACCGGACTGCCGCAGCTTTTATATTTTTTTCTCGCCAATCTCCTCCTGCTTCTTCCGATATGGGCAGGGCTAATCCGCAAAGACCCCGGCAGTATCCCCTGTTATGCGGGTGCTTATGCTACGGTATTGGCCCTGTTTATCCTGACCCGGTATGCCGGAACCCGGTTCAGCAGACATCACTGGGAATTCCGTCTGAATAACGGCGGGGGCTTTCTCACGATCCTGCTGAGTATCTGGGGAAATACCTTCCCCATGAACGGAAACTGGTATCCGGATACCTATGAAAACACGCCGGACTTCCGCAGAGATATGGCTGTTCCGGAGTTATTCAAATGGGCCGCTTTCAGCCTGGCGGCCTTGTCTGGTTTTACCAATGTCCCTTTTTTCAGAAGCGTTTCACAATTTGCCTGCTATTATCTTGTCTTTTTTATTATTCCCCTATACCCTTTTGAATCCCTGGGAGCGGGACGGATTTATCGTTATTCCAAAATAATATGGCTGTTAACGGCTATCCTTACGGTACTGGAACTGACTTGGATTTTCCCTTTTGCTTCCTGAGACAAGGAGAAGCGGGAAAGAAACCACCGTTCAGCCAGGTCAGAACGGTTACAGGGAAACGGCACGGTTTCATATAATAAGCATATAATATCATAACAAAACATACTTCAGGTGGTTTAAAATGAGTAATGACCCTCGCGGCACCATGGTACAGCAGGGGAATATTATGCGTATAGACAATGCTTTGGTGGAAGAAACCTTTTGCTTTGGCGATTCCAGCGGATATATTATAGTCTCTTACGCCGTACCGGGAGAGAATAATACTACTTTTATAGAAACAATAAGGCTTAATTATAACAGAAATACCGTTATAATCAATTCCTTCGGGCAGAATGTGTGTCCCTGCTGCCTTCAGAAGGGAATGTGGGTAAATGTCACCTTCTCTCCGCGCATGACCAGGAGTATTCCCCCTCAGTCAAACGCGCTGATGATTGTGGTTCAAAGAAGATCCCAATCCTCTTCCGCTGTTACCACAGCGCCGGTGGCATATGTGGATCCTGCCAACAATTTTCTATATACAGGCAACCCTAATAACATCAACAGCCAGACCAGATTCGTAATAACCAATACCACCACGATTACCAACCGTTTCGGAAATCCCATCAGGCTCGGCGCGCTCCGCCCCGGCCAGCTTGTCAGGATAAGGCATGCCGATTTTATGACAGCAAGCATTCCGCCCCAGACTACGGCTTTTGCCGTACAGGTGGTGTAACAGCCAAAAAGGGGGAACCCGGCTGCATTTTCTATATGATATCAGGGAATTTCAGAGGTAATAAAAACAGCGGCTCTCCGTATTACGGAAACCGCTGTTTTATCTGGTTTTTAGGAGAGCGATAGACGGGGCTCGAACCCGCGGTCTCGACCTTGGCAAGGTCGCGCGTTACCAACTACGCCACTATCGCATTGTTAAACAAAAAGTTTTATGCAGCAGATAACTATCATAAAACGGAACCTTTACCGAAAACAGGCAATCACCCGTAAACCGTTCATTATCTGCAAGCGGGTGATGGGAATCGAACCCACGTATCCAGCTTGGAAGGCTGGTGTTCT
>URMK01000027.1 GCA_900548905.1 uncultured Lachnospiraceae bacterium
TTCCGTCTTTTAAAAGGTGGTGGTAAAGCTAAATATCAATATGTCAGTACACTAGATGAATCCATATTACTACGTTCTGACTTGGAATGTTTTTGTAAATATACAGTTAATGAGTAAAAAAAACCATAATAAAATGTAAAATGCTCTGTAATAAATATCGATTTTGTATAAAAAGTCGGACTTCGCAAAAAAAATGGTTAGATTTTGCGTAGGTACTCTTTAAGCTACCATGCTATATTAAGCATGTAAAAAAATAGATGATTGAATTAACAGTTTTTAAACGGTATTAATATTGGTAATCAGGGGGTACGGAATGAGAAAGCAAGCAGAACAAAAATCGTCGAATTTAGTAAAACGTATATGGAATTGTAAATGGCTGTATTTAATGTTACTCCCCGTAATAGTTTATTATGTTGTTTTTAAATATGTTCCGATGTATGGAATTACTATGGCATTTAAAGATTACAATGTGTTTAAAGGTGTTTTGGGCAGTCCATGGTGTGGTCTTGATGTTTTTGAAAAGATATTTGCCAATAAAAATTTTTGGCTGACAATCAGGAATACTCTTTTACTGAATATATCTACACTTGCGGTTAGTTTTCCTCTGACGATTATAGTTTCATTAATGCTTAATGAAATTATGAGTGTGAAATTTAAAAAAATAACTCAATCTATTCTTTATTTGCCTCATTTTATTTCATGGGTAGTAGTAGCAGGAATAGCAACAAATCTTTTTTCTCAGCAGGGAGGAACGATAAATCAGATATTAAATTCCTTAGGGTTTCCATCGATTCCTTTTTTGAGTGATGAGAGCTGGTGGATTTTCACCTATATTATTTGTAATGTATGGAAGGAAATCGGGTGGGGGACCATTATTTATCTGGCAGCTTTAACCGGTGTAGATGAATCTCTTTATGAGGCGGCTTATTTAGATGGAGCAACAAAATTGCAGCGGTTAATTTATATTACACTTCCATCTATAAAGTCAGTCATAGTTACAATGCTTATTCTGCAGATTTCTAAGATGATGACAATAGGCTTGGATGCACCATTGCTTCTGGGCAACAACAAAGTTATGGGAGTATCTGAAGTTATCAGTACTTATACGTACAGGTTGGGTATTGAACGGGCAAAATACAGTGATTCAACAGCAATTGGTCTTTTCCAGTCAGTGATTAATATAATTATCCTATTTGCTGCAGACAGGTTTGCCAAGGCGATAGGTGAAGAAGGTATTATTTAGGAGGGATAATAAAATGGCTGTAGAATCTTTTAAGAAAAGAAAAAAAATAACGGTTGGAGTGGGAATGAACTATTGTTTAATAACATTGTTGGCATTCGCGTGTTTATATCCATTCCTGAATGTAATTGCGTACTCGTTAAGCGGATACAATGCGGTGCTATCCGGAAAGGTAACGTTTTATCCTATTGATTTTAATTTAGAGGCATATAAACAAATTCTTGGGAAAACGCAGATTTGGCTTTCTATGCGTTCTACCATAATTGTAACTTTGCTTGGTACTGCATTGAGTTTACTTTTGACTCTGTTTGCTGCATACGTTTTGTCAAGGGATTATCTTCCGGGAAGAAAATTTTTCACAGGCTTGATTTTATTTACTATGTATTTTGGAGGAGGTATGATTCCGACTTTTTTGGTGGTAAAAAATCTTGGGCTATATGATACACTCGGGGCTCTTTTTATACCACAGTCGGTAAATGTTTTTAATTTTATTGTCATGCGGACTTTTTTTAGGGAGTTACCAAAAGAGTTAGAAGAGGCGGCAAGAATTGATGGAGCATCCGATATACAGGTATTGTTTAGAATAATTCTTCCGCTGTCACTTCCAATCATTGCTACAATAGGCTTATTTTATGCAGTTGGTTATTGGAACAGTTATTTTGATGCACTTTTGTATATTCAAAATCCTGATAAGTATACATTACAGTTAAGACTGCGTAGTCTGTTATTTGGCGGGGAACTGAATAATTCCGGAGCGAATCTGGAGGGAATTGGTACACAGGTCATGACACAATCACTAAAAATGGCTACAGTAGCGGTATCAACTATTCCCATACTTCTGGTATATCCCTGGCTGCAGAAATATTTTGTAAAAGGTGTTATGGTAGGCTCTATAAAAGGTTGACAATTATAGCGTGTTTATTGCTGTAATTATAAATTATGTGAAAAGGAAGGTATGTCTATGAAGAAAAAGAGTATAACTGTTTTGTTGGCAATGACCTTAACAGCAATCAATGTAACCGGGTGCGGCAGTTCCGGAGTAAAAACAGATACGATGAGTACAAGTACTGAATCTGTTACATCTGATGTGGGCAGTGAAATGGTGGAAGAAGGACAATATCGGACAACTTATGGAGATAAACAGTTTGATGATATAACAATTACAGTAGAATTATTTGATCGAAGCAATGCTCCCGAGGGATCTACAATTACAGAAAATAAGTGGGTAGATTATGTAAATGTAGAAATGGGAAAGGTAGGTATTCATGTAGAATTTGTACCAGTTCCAAGATGGGATGAGGTTACTAAAATGCAGACCATGGTAGCATCTGGAACTGCTCCTGATTTGACTTTAACATATACATATGCTTATGCTGAGGAATATTATAAACAGGGAGGGACATGGGATTTATCCCCATTTATTGACGGCAAGGGCCAGGCAGAAAACATGAAAGCTTATCTGGGCGAAAATGTTCTGGATATTGGAAGAAATGCGGACGGTGAACTTTATGGTGTTGTTGCAAAGAGGGCAACAACGGCAAAATCTAATCTTTTTATACGTAAGGATTGGCTGGATGATCTGGGGGTGGATATACCATCAACGCCGGATGAGCTTTATAATGTAATAGAACTGATGGTAAACAATAATCCGGATGGAAGAAAAGATACAATAGGCGGGATCATATGGAATGCATGGAATACAAGGCTGGCATTTTCACAGATAGCGGGAGATCCTTTGAAGTCAAAGATTGGGAGCGGAGAGGATGCTGTTATAGATTATTATGATGATGGAATGCGTGATTATTATCGTTTCATGAATCGGATGTACAACGCAGGACTTTTAAATAAAGAATATTATACGATGGATGAAGATACCTTCAAAAGCTATATCGTAACTGGCGCAGCAGCTTTTTTTGAATACAGCGTAAATGGAAGTGTAGATGTTATGCGGGGTTCAATATTAAAAACATTGCAGGAAAATGTGCCGGATGCAGATATAGTTTCCATCCCTCCTTTAAAAAATGTTAACGATGGAAACCAGTATAGCGGTGCTTATGCAAATGGAGGATTAATTGCGTTTTGTCCTCTTACCGCAGATGAAGAGAAAGTCGAAGCATGTATGACATATTTGGATTGGATGTGTTCAAAGGATGGTGGATTTGCTATATATCATGGCTTTGAAGGAGAGCATTTCGATTATGATGAAAATGGAATCCCGGTAGTTAAGGATGCTGAATACAATGCGCAGGATAAAGATTGGATTAGGGCAGATTTATTTATTACTGGAAATCAGGGATATTTTGAAACGGTGGATGATTTTAATGTATGCACTTCAAAAGAGGCTCCCGGTTATGAGGAACATGTTATTGATAATTATGAAAATGCCTTAATTGGTACAATAGTAAATGATACGACATATACTTCGCTTTCTACATCTGAGTTGATTACAGATATTAACTTAGTGAAGGATGAGTATACAGTGAAATGTATTACTTGCCCGGAAGGTGAGTTTGATAAAACATTTGATGAATACATGAAAGGGCTTGAAGCAGCAGGGATTCAGACAATTATTGATGAAAGGACAGAGTATTTTACAGAACATGAATAAATGATGAAAAAGCAGGCGGTTTACAAACACCGCCTGTTTTTTAGATAATAAAAATTATCGATTACTGAAACAACTATTTGTGAAAGTATATATTAGTTAAATTGCATAATCAAATAAGGATAATTATTAAGTATGATACAGTTGGATGATATACTGACAATATTACTTGTTAATGTAAGAACTGTGAATATAAGGTGTTCAAAATGATGACAAAATTGGGGGACAAATAACTTGTATAATATATTTGTATTAGCATTTAGTATAATGAAAACAGATAAATACCTAAAAAAGAGACATATTATATAAAAAATGGGCAATTAAAATAAATAATATATACCTCTATAATAAAATTGTAAAGGGGGTATCGATAATGAAAAGAAATAAAATGAGCTGGAAAGAATACAAAAGAACATTCAAAAAGCAAATGTCTTTGCAGATGTTTGTACTTTCCGGTATGGTGTATCTTTTAGTATTTAGTTTCATTCCTATGTTTGGAATTATTATGGCTTTCAAGAACTATGATATTTCTATGGGAATCAGCGGAATCTTTACGAGCGAGTGGGTGGGTTTTAAATATTTTAAAGAATTTTTTACAGATTACCAGTTCCCGATGCTTATGAAGAATACCATAGGAATCAGCCTGCTGAAGCTGGTGTTTACGTTTCCGGTACCTATTATTTTTGCTATTATGCTGCATGATATTAAATGTCTTCCGTTTAAGAAGATTATTCAGACCTGCAGCTATCTTCCGCATTTTATTTCCTGGGTAGTTATAGCAGGGATAGCAGCGCAGTTCTTTTCGTCTGCAGGTATCATTAATAAATTATTAATGTCATTGAATCTGATAAAGGAACCGCTTGGATTTTTAAATGAAGCAAAATATTTTTGGGGACTGGCGGTAGGCCTGGATGTCTGGAAGGAAATGGGCTGGTGGACAATTGTATTTCTTGCAGCTATTGTTGGGGTAAGCCAGGATATGTATGAAGCGGCTATGATAGATGGAGCAGGACGACTGCAGAGAACCTGGTACATAACACTGCCTTCAATTAAGCCAACTATTGTTGTGGTATTGATTTTAGCATTAGGTAATCTGTTCGGAGGTGGTTTAAGCGGTTCTAACTTTGAGCAAAGTTACCTGCTTGGAAATACAATGAACAGTTCAGCATCCACTATTCTGCAGACCTACGTATTTGATGTGGGACTTGCATTAGGGCGTTATTCTTATGCAACTGCAGTAGGTCTGATACAGTCACTGGTATCTTTGGTACTTGTGTTCCTGAGCAACTTTGCATCAAAGAAACTTTCCGGTGTGGGCATTATATAGAGGGGGCTGCTATGAATACTAAGATTAAAAGCAAAGAAGATATTATTCTGGACATTATTATATATGTGCTGTGTACACTTGTTTTTATTGTAACAGTGTATCCGTTCTGGTATGTATTTATTATTTCGCTGAATGAAGGAGTGGATACGGCACGCGGCGGTATTTATTTTTTGCCAAGAACTCTTACCCTGGATAATTTCAAAAAATTCATGACAGACATCACCTGGCTGAGAGCCTTATCTGTCAGTGTGGCAAGAACGGTATTGGGTACAGCCATTGGAGTTGTATTTACCATGATTGTTGCATATGGCCTCTCTTTTAAGGAACTGCTGAATCGTAAAGTATATATGACCTTAATTGTTATTACAATGTATTTTTCAGGCGGTATCATTCCCTACTATGTACTTTTACGAAGCCTTCATTTGATAAATACCTTTTATGTTTATATTATTCCGGGTGCGTTAAATACCTTTTTCCTGACAGTAGGGCTGTCATTTTTTATGAATATACCGGCATCCTTAAGAGAATCGGCCAGGATAGACGGAGCTTCAGAGGTAACTATATTCAGAAAAATTATTATTCCCATATCAAAACCATTTGTGGCTACATTGGTTCTGTTTATTGGGGTGGGACAATGGAATAACTGGTTCGATTCAACTTTTTTTGTCAGGAACAAAGAATTGATGACTCTTTCGTTCCGGATGATGGAGGTTATCAACAAATCCAAGGTAAGCGCTACGGCGGCAGCAGCAGGTATCAGCAGTACTACCACTACGTTGTCTGTTCAGGCAGCGGCTATGATTATAGCCGTAGTTCCAATCGTTATGGTATATCCTTTTTTACAGAAATATTTTGTGACAGGTATGTTTGCCGGTTCCGTAAAAGAGTAGTTTTTTAGTTTCAGTTAATAACAGGTTCGGTTATTTTCGATATTTAATCTATCGGAAAAATTATATAGTGAGAAAGGGAGAGAAAAAAATGAGGAAAAAGATGATTAGTATCCTGCTTGCAGCAGCAATGACGGGAACCCTTCTGATGGGGTGTGGAGGTTCTGCCGGAACAGAAAATACGGCTGCAGAAAATAAGCCGGCATCAGAGGCGGGGGAAGAAACCGGAGAAAAGGCGGTCGGGGAAAGTGAAGGAGCCGCTGTATCGGAAGATGTAACGACCTTAAGTGTTTATATTGATGCAAGCTGGTGGCCTACGGATAAGTGGGAGGGAATTATTCCTGAGGAAATTACGAAAAGAACCGGTGTTGCACTGGATGTAACGATAGCAACCGATGACAGCCAGCTTGGCCTGATGATCGCATCGAATGAACTTCCGGATTTGGTTTTCACGGATAAGGAAATTTACAGACTGTCTAATTCTGATTTCTGTTATCCGCTGGAAGAGTTGATCGAACAGTACTGTCCTGAGAATGCGGATGTATTTGATGATACCAGAAAGGCAATCGGAGAATCCCTCGGTACAGACGGAAAATACTATACCATACTGGATGTCTTTAATACCAGTGAAGAATGGAAGGACAGCGGGGTTTCCAGCGGACAGTGCGTAATGGTGTACAGGCAGGATATTTATGAAGCTATGGGTTCTCCAAAACTAGAGAATGTGGATGATTTAATGAATGTTCTGAAAATGTGTAAGGAACAGTATCCAGATCTGATACCGCTGCAGCTTGGCGGAGTATGGAAACTGCAGTCCGTAGCAACTATGCTTGGAGCGGTACCAACTAATAA
The DNA here is from genome assembly GCA_900548905.1 of uncultured Lachnospiraceae bacterium. Lineage (GTDB taxonomy): Bacteria > Bacillota > Clostridia > Lachnospirales > Lachnospiraceae > Eisenbergiella. Next base: position 6,912 of record URMK01000027.1, read on the forward strand.
TTACGGATATAATACGGATGGCTCTGTTGTATATTATTCATCCCATGATAAATATTATGATTTCTTGAAATATGCTAATGAGATGGCAAGAAACGGCCTGATTACAGCAGAAGCATATGCGAGTGACAATGAGACGGATAATTATCAGGCATTATATAATGGAAATGTGTTTATGATGTCCATGTATCTTAAGGGAGATGATCTTGGAACCCAGATGAGCAGAATGAACGTGGAAAATCCGGATCTGCGTGTGCTTCCCAGCCTTGGTGAAGATCCTGTATCTACAGGAAAAGGATGGTGCGGTCTGTACATTACTAAAAACTGTTCGGATCCGGAAGCGGCAATCAAATTCCTGACTTATATGTACAGTGATGAAGGAAGCAGTCTTTCCAAGTTCGGAAGAGAAGGCATTGAATGGAATATGGAAGACGGCCAGATTGTATTTTCTGAAGAGTTTCTGGAAGGAATCCAGAACGATGATATTAGAATTGCTACTTATAATAATCAGTACTATTTTGGCTGTGATGCGATTAAGGATGTAACGACAGGATTTGCTTTGTTTAGTGAAGAAAACAAGGCAGCAGCATTGACATATATGGATGATCTTAAGTCAGCTCCGGAAATAGGCGTATCCATACCGAATTCCACTTCCGATGAAGGAGTTATCGATGCTAAGCTGGATGATGCGATTCCCGCTGAGGAAGCTAAGGTTATCTTTGCTGGCAGTGACGATGAATTTGAGGCCGCTTATGCGCAGCTGCAGAAAGTAGCAAAACAAATCGGTGTAGAACAGCTGAACGAATATATGACAAAGGCAGTGGCTGATAATTGTGAGAAGTTTGGCTTTGTAAAAGAGTGAGTATTCCTGAAGTGTAACATGTCGGTAAAAGCAGGACGAATTCCATCGCAGATAATTAGGTGTCTGCGATGGGAATTCGTCCTGGTGTAATTGCAGGAAAGAATGTTTGTTTAAGTAATTTTCTTTGATATAATTGAATCAGATGATAAATCAATTATGCACCGGATAAATGTGTCAAAGAAAGCGCAGACAAATATGGAACAGCTGATTGAAATGTGGAATAAAACAAAGCTAGCAGGAAGAATCAGAAACATAAAACTGACAGAGAAACTAACAGTAATCTATTTACTCTTTGTATTGGTGCCGAGTATACTTACGGTTTATGTCATGAACGTTAATTATTACCATATACTGTGGGAAAAGTACTATCAGAATGCAGAGGGGGCTTACTTTTCAGAAGTGGATAATCTGGAAATCCGACTCAGTGATATTGAAAAAGTTACGGCATATTTTACTTCGAATTCAGTCCTCCTGGAATATGCAGATACACCTGATATGACGATTGCGGAATCCGTATATGAGTATCTGAAGTATTTTGTGGGCGCATTTCAAAATGCCAGGAGTTCCAATCAGTTTGTTACATCTGTGACAATGTATACACAAGCATGGCATCCCTTTGAAATGAAGGGAATATTGGAGAACCTGAAGACGGGCAGTATTCCGGAAGAAGTTTATGAGAAGATAACAGGGCAATGGATTGTAGAGCAGGATGGGGGCGATATTATATTGAATTATTATCAGCCTGTTTATACTGCAGGGTATGTAAAATTCATTGGGGTTTTAAAAGTTAACGTAGACCCTGTTTTGTTGATGAACTGCTTTACGGAAGAAAAATTATATTTTCATTCAGACGATCAGCAAATCCGGTTTGTAAAGTCAGGTGATGATATTCAGATCTTGGCTTCTCTGCAAAATATCAGTAAATCAAAGGAAAGCCGTTTTTCTTATATCAGCACTAAAGACTCGTTGGTACTTAATGGGACTTTTATGACGGAAGTGATAATGCAGGAAGATTTTCTATATTCGCTGTTGACCGTACTTTTACCATCGCTTCTTATGCTTATGCTGCTCCCTCTAATATATCAAAGGCTTATGCATAAGCAGATGAAACGTATTTCCGGATTGTCGGAGTATATCAGCGAAATCCATACTGTGGATCCGGATCCCTATAAAGAAAAATGGGAATCTAATGATGAAATCGGTACATTGATACAGGTTTATAATCGTAATATCAAGGAAATTAACCGGCTGCTTAAAGAGATTGATATGGCAGAACTGCAGCGGAAGGATTCTGAATTTTATGCACTCCAGGCTCAGATTAAGCCGCATTTTTTATATAATACTCTTGAGAATATCAGAATGACGGCCGAACAGGAAAGGGATTTTCGCACATCGACTATGCTTGAAATTCTGGGCTCTTATATGAGATATGGATTAAAGAAAAATCTGAAGTTTACATTACTGGCCAGTGAACTTCAGCATATCAGATATTACCAGCAGCTGATGGATGTCCGATTCCCGGGAAAAATCAAATTGGAGATTTCTGTATATACAGATATTTCGGAAATTACATGTCCTTATCTGATTTTTCAGCCTCTGATAGAAAATGCTATCAAGCATGGGATGGAACCGGATGAATCCATCGATATCTGGGTTGAAATCCGTGAAGCATCAAAAGAAAGAACACAAAAAGATATTGAGATTAAAATCAGAAATAATGGCTACAGAATTGAAGAGGACCGTCTGCAAGAATTGAAAGAACAGCTGATGACCGGTATCAATGATTCAGACGGACATGTCGGACTGAATAATATTAATTTCAGGCTGATATCCTGTTATGGGCGCGAGTATTATATGAGGATTGACAGTGGTAAAAACAGGGGGTGTTTGTTTACCATATTTCTTCCTGTAAAGGAGCCTGTATAAAGGTATCGACAATGAAGAGACAGATTTACAGATGGTTTGGAATCTGGGGAGGGCAGATGAAAATTCTGATTGTGGACGATGAAATTAATATTGCACAAGGAATAAAGGCGATGCTGCTTGCGAATACTTCTTTTGCTGTTTCAGTCAAGTGTGCGTCATCCGGAGGGGAAGCAATAAAAATGGCAGGGGAATTCAGGCCGGATCTTTTGATTACGGATATAAGAATGCCAAGGATGAATGGGCTTGAATTGATTGACAGGCTGAAGGAAGAAGGGCTATGTGATTATTTTATCATATTATCCGGGTATGAGGATTTTTCCTATGCACAGGAAGCAATCAGAAAAGGAGTGGCAGATTATCTGACTAAACCTGTAGAGAAAGAATACCTCCGGGCTTTATGTGAGAAATTCAGCAATTACCTTCAGGAAGAAAGCCTAAAGCAGAACGAGGTAGAATTACCCGAATTTGAGTTCTTAAACTGGGACCCCTATAAGGGAGATTATCCGGCATCACTTAAAAATATAATACGTTACATTGAACAGAATTATACAAAGGTCGAACTTTCCGGCGGAAGTATTTCCGAGGCTCTTTTCTTTCATCATAGTTATATTTCACAGCTTATAGGAAAACACACGGATCGAAGCCTGAATGGTATCATTAATTATTTTCGGCTGAAAAAAGCCCTGGAACTTCTTCTTTCCCCACAAAACTACAGGATTAGTGAGGTCAGCAGTATGGTGGGATTCAGCAGTGAACGGCAGTTATATAAAGCATTCCAGAAGTATCTCATCTGTACACCCTCCGCGTTCAGAAATGAATATGGCGGAAATATGCAGTGGAATGAATGACAATAGTATTTAACATGATAAGAGAGGTAAAGGATGATGTTTGATAAATTTCAGGCAAAGCCGTCCGCAACTATTCCACTTACAGGACAGGCTTTTGAAAACATAAATGGAACAGAAGTATATTGGCTGGGAGCGGCAGGTGTGTTGGTAAACAGTCATGGGACTACAATTATGATGGATCCGATTCTTACTACATGGCCGGGAGATGAGGGAAGAAGTGAAATAGGGGGAATGCCGCTTTTAGCCCCACCTCCGATTCTGGCTGAGCATGTGTTAAAGCTGGATGCCGTACTGTATACTCATGCAGATGGAGATCATATGGGGATTGAGACTGCCAAGGCATTGCTTCCTTCCGGGGCAATAATTCATACAACGCCCCATGCCGCTGAAAAGCTGAGAGAAGCAGGAATACCAAGGGACAGGATTTGTGAACATATTCATCATAGTGTATTTTATGTAGGCGATATTAGGGTACGGATGACAGGGGCATTTCATCCCCATCAGCTGGGGGTTCCTGAACAGTGCCATTATTTTCATTTCACTATAGATGATTGTACGGGGTTCCGGCTGGAAACACAAGATGGGATTATCTGGAATCCGGGAGATACTATGTTGATGGAAGAACATTTGTCCAATAAGGATGCAGATATTGTTATGATGGATTTTGGTGATAATGAACATCATTTTGGAAGACGTATTGCCACACAACTAGCCAATGCCCTGCGCTGGTCCAGACTGATTATGTTTCACTGGGGGACGGTCTATTCTCCGGATCAGGACTGTTATAATGCGGATCCCGAAAAGATCAGACCTAATATTATCAATCCGGATCGATTGAAGGTATTGGCGCCTGGAGAAGCATTACAATTATAGAAAAATATAAGGGGGTTGGGAGAATGAAATTATGGTATCAGCAGCCGGCACAAAGCTGGAATGAAGCATTGCCAATTGGAAATGGAAGACTTGGGGGGATGGTTTTTGGAGATGCTCTGAAAGAGACCATTCAATTGAATGAAGACAGTGTCTGGAGCGGAAAGAAAATGGATCGAATTAATCCCGATGCATTGTCAAATCTACCTGTGATTCGCCGGTTGCTGCGTGACGGAAAGCCGGTAGAAGCACAAAGGCTTGCTTTGTATGCACTTTCCGGGACGCCAAATTCCCAAAGGGCGTACCAGAGTGCAGGCGAATGTATGCTTGGATTTTATGGAATAGATGAGATTGAAAATTACAGCCGGGAATTGGATCTTGAAAATGGGGTTGCCGGTGTATGTTTTTCTTCAAGAGGGGTGACATATCACAGAGAGATTTTGGCTTCGTACCCGGATAACTGCATGGCAATCCATCTGTGGTCTGAAGGGAAGGGGCCATTCTCTTTTGACTGTCTGTTAGGGCGAAACAGGAATTTTTCAGATGAGGTATCAACACAGGATAATAATAGTGTTCATTTTATTGTAAATGCAGCAGAAGGAGGAATTTCTTTTTGTGTAGCAGCAAGGGTGAAGGCAGAAGGCGGTAGTATACATACGATCGGTGAACATATTATTGCGGAAAATGTCAGGGAAGCTATGATTGTCCTTGATGTGGAGACATCTTTCAGACATTCTGATTATGCAGGTGCGGCGATAAAACACTGTGCAGAAATTTCTGAAAAAAGCTGGGAGAAAATTATAGAAGCACACAGGGAAGATTACAGGAAACTTTTTTCACGGCTGCATCTGCATTTTGAATGCTCTGACAGGAGTAGAGAAAGCCTGCCTACGGATATTCGCCTGAAAGAAGTACAGGATGGCGGAGATGATATGGGCCTTATGGAAATGTATTTCCAGTTTGGCAGATATCTGCTCATTTCCTGCAGCAGAGAGGGTTCTCTTCCCGCTAATCTGCAGGGAATCTGGAATGATAGTCTTATTCCCCCATGGGATAGTAAATATACGATTAATATTAATACGGAAATGAATTATTGGATTGCTGAGAGCGGCAATCTGCAGGAATGCCATCTGCCTTTATTTGAGCATTTGGAACGGGTTAAGGAAAACGGAAAGGAGACGGCCCGCAGAATGTACGGTTGCCGCGGATCAGTGGCCCATCACAATACGGATCTTTATGCAGATACTGCGCCTCAGGATCATTATGTTCCATCTACGTTCTGGGTTATGGGGGAAGCCTGGCTGGCAACACATATTTGGGAACATTATCTTTATACCAATGATTTGGAATTCCTTTCCGTATATTTTGATATTTTGGAGCAAAGCGTTCTCTTTTTCTATGATTTCCTGACAGAAAACAAGGACGGCCTTTTAGTGGTATCGCCTTCTCTTTCTCCGGAAAATACATATAGAATGGCGGATGGAACGGAAGGAGTGCTTTGTGAAAGTCCGACAATGGATGTGGAAATTCTAAATGAGTTATTCCGTGCTTATATAGGCGCCTGCAGGGTATTGGGGATAGAAGCGGAGCGGATTCGGAGAGCGGAAGAAGTTATGTCCCGTTTTCCTGCCCTGAAAATAGGAAAGCATGGCCAGTTAATGGAGTGGATGGAAGATTATGATGAGCCGGAGCCCGGACATCGCCATATTTCTCATTTGTATGGAGTTTATCCGGGAAGCAGCATATCAAAGGAGAAGACTCCGGAACTGATGAACGCTGCTCTTGTGTCTCTTGAGAGACGTCTTGCAAACGGAGGAGGCCATACCGGCTGGTCCAGAGCATGGATTATTGGCCTATGGACGGCATTTCGGGATGGGGTACGTTCCTATGAAAATCTGAAAGCGATTCTCACCATGGGAACGTTCAGCAATCTTATGGACAATCATCCATGGCAGAGTGGCTACGTATTCCAGATTGACGGCAACCTGGGAGCATCGGCGGCAATTCTTGAAATGCTGGTAAAATGCCATGATAACCGTATTATTCTGCTTCCTGCAGTCACCAGGGAAACCGGAAGCGGAAGTGTAAGCGGGATGCGTATTCGCGGCGGCGCGGAGCTTTCTATGGAATGGAAGGATGAAAAAGTGAAATGGTTTAAAATCCTTCCGGATAAACTGGCAGATGAGAAAATGCGGATGGAACTGGAAGTAAATGGGGAGTTAAAGACTGTGGTACTGGAAGCCGGCCGGGAATTTATCTGGACTGCGTAATGATAGCTCCTTTAGGAAAGGTATGGTGAAAGATTATGGAAGAACAATTCTATTTAAAACGCAGCAGTGCGGCTGAGCTTTGGAATGATGCCATCTTAATGGGAAATGGCTTTCAGGGAGCGGCGGTTTATGGGCATACTGGTATCGAAAGAATTCAGTTGAATGATGACGCTCTTTGGTATGGAGCCGGCAGGACAGACAGAATAAATCCTATGGCGAAAGGAAAGTTAAATGAAATACGTGAGTTGATTTTTAACAGACAATTTAAACTGGCTGAAGAGATGATGTTTAAATATATGTTTTCCACGCCTGCTTTCATGAGAAGCTATAGCCCATTGGGAGAATTGGATATGGCATTAAATCGAAGTAATCCATTTACCATGGGATGGATTTGTGAAACGAAAGGGACTGCTTACCGTTCGGATCTTGATTTGATGCGTGGAATTTTGCATATTTCCCATGAGGAAGATGGTGTTCATTATGAAAGGGAAATGTTTGTCAGTAATCCGGATCGAGTATTATGTATTCGTCTGAAGAGTGATCAGGAAAAGGCAATTAAGTTAGATCTGCGCCTGGATCGCTGTCCGGTACCCGAGCGGATTGTAGAAGATGACAGAAGGCCGGGCAAGTTTGTCATGGAAGGACAGTGGGGAGCCACCCGGTGTGAAAGCTGCCATACTTATGAAGGAAATGATTTGATTATGCGGGGGAATGAGAACGGTACAGAGTTCGCTTTCGGCATCCGCGTAATAACAAACGGTATTCTGGAGGACTGCTATGGCAGCCTGACGGCGCGGGATGCCAGTGAAGTGGTGGTTTTTCTGTCATCGGCCACAAGTACAAGAGAACAAGATTGTTTTAAAAGTGTCCGTACAAGGCTGGTAGCAGCCAATCGGAAAGGGTATGAAAGCATCAAAGAGGAGCATATAGCTGATTTTTCTTCTTATATGGAAAAATGTACACTTGCAGTAGAGGGGGACGAACGTGCGTCTTTGGAATTTCAGTTCAACCGCTATCTGCTTGTATCCTGCAGTAGGGAAGGTTCAGCAGCAATGAATCTGCAGGGAATCTGGAATGCTGATTTCAATCCTTTTTTCGATAGTAAATATACTATCAATATAAATATACAAATGCAGTACTGGCCGGCTGAAACCTGCAATCTTTCAAGCCTGCATAATCCTCTTTTTGAACTGCTTGATAAAATGGAAGAATCGGGGCACGAAACAGCGCAGAAAATGTATGGGTGCAGAGGTATGATGTGCCACCATAATACGGATTTTTATGGTGACTGTGCACCCCAGGATATGTATCCTGCATCCTGTTTCTGGCCCACGGGGGGAGCCTGGCTGGGATTGCATATTTGGGAGCATTATCTTTATACGCTTGATTTGGAATTCCTCAGGGAGAAATATCATATCCTGGATGAACTGGCCCTTTTCTTCGTGGATTTTCTGGTGAAGGATAAACAGGGCTATTTAGTAACCTGTCCTTCCGTGTCTCCTGAAAATCGATTCTTGTTAGAAGATGGAACGGATACTCCTGTTTGTGCGGGCCCTACAATGGATAATCAGATAATCAGACAGCTTATGAAGGCATGTCTGCAAGGGGCAGAGGTTCTTAATATCTCGAATGAACATGAGGAGGATTATAGGAGAATTATCAGAGAACTCCGGCCTAATGAAATAGATTCCAGAGGATGTTTAAAAGAATGGGCTGAAGAGGAAAAAGAATATACACCTGATATGGTGCATAATTCCCACCTTTATGGCACCTTCCCGGGGGATGAAATCAATTGGCAGTCGGATCCGGAAATTTTCAGAGCGGCAAAGAAATCACTGGATGAAAGAATACTTCATGGAGCTGACTCCTTTGGCTGGCCTATTGCATGGCATATTGCGCTGAATGCACGTTTTAAGGACAGGGAACTGGCTGATCATGAGATTCAGTATGTGATGCAGGAAGGTGTGACAAGAAGCCTGTTAAATACGGGAAAGATTTTTCAGATAGATGGAAATCTTGGCTTGCTCGCCGGGATGGCAGAATGTCTTCTGCAAAGTCATGTGGGAATAGATTTTCTTCCTGCACTTCCCCCAAGCTGGAAGAACGGAAGGGTAAAAGGCCTTCGTGCCCGGGAGGATGTGGAAGTTTCACTGGAGTGGACGGATGGAAGATTAGTCAGTGCGGTGGTAGAAACCGGGCATTCCGGACGAAAGAAATTTATTGGTAACATACCCGAAATTTCATGTATGGGAATAGAGGTACAACCAGAAATGGATAAATATGGGTTTATTTTGTTCATGGAAGCAGGAAAGAAATATCGGTTTTCGTATGAAATGCTGAATTGAAAAAAATGAATACCGGGGAAATGGTAAGTGAATATTTACTTTTTTCAATAGCTGTGGGATACTTCCGGTGGTTACGGATGATAAAGAACGAAAAGGGAGTGGCGATAATGAACTTTTGTTTGTATTTTAATTCCATTGAAGAAATAGTCACATTTGTAAATGAAATCAGTAAATTCCCATATCAAATGGATTTATCCTGCGGCAGTTATAATGTAGATGCAAAATCAATACTTGGAGTAATGTCGATTGGAATAAAAAAAAGATTGCTGTTACACGTCTATGAAGAATATGATGATTTGAACGGGAAGTTAATGAAATTAATCACAGCATATCGTTGCTGTGAAAATATATCGGCGTAATAAAACTATCATTTTCTTCTAAAATAGGAGGGGCTGGCATTGGCTGGCCCTTTTTGAAAATATTGAAGTGTTTTGAGTGTAACTTTATTTTATAACGATATGCAGATAAAAAAATCCAATATGCAGTTTTTAGATAGGGAATGTGTGGAGAGCACATAGATAATTATTATGAAAAAATGAGAAAAAGAGTTGTGTAAAAAATGAATAGAGGAATGGGAGGCTTTGAATATTTACAATCTGTAAACACTGGTGATAGGATGTCAATGTCAAATTCACATTCTGCTGATACAAAGGGCAGGGTTCATAAAGTACTTTGGGATTATAGTGTGGTTGAACTGAGTTGTCATGCGCAGGCAATTAGTTTTATTGACGGATGAAAAGGAGAAAATGGATATGAAAATAAAGAAAATCGCCGCGTTGGCAATGAGCAGTATCCTATCAATAACTATTTTGGCCGGATGCGGAAGCAGTTCAAATAATTCTGACACATCGGGTGGAGGAACTTCGACTGAATCGACACAGGGGGAGGTTGCTGAAAGCGGACTGAAAGTAAATGAGATTGAATTCCCGCTGAAAGAAAAGCTTACCTTTGACGTTTTTGTTTATGCAAGTGCAACTGGTGGGGGAACTTATCAAAATAACTATGTTACTGACTGGCTAGAAGAAAAAACGAACATACATTTAAACTTTGTTTATGACCTGGATGGTGATGATGCGAAGACCAAATTAAATTTGATTATGACTGATCCGAACAGCATGCCTGATATTTTCCTGGCTACGAACTGGTCAAAAGCAGAGGTACAGTCATATGGGGAACAGGGACTGATTATTCCTCTGAATGAGTATCTTGAAGACGCACCAAACTGGAATGCTTCTAATGAAGTAAGTCCTGAACGGAAAGCTGATCTGACAATGAATGATGGTAAAATTTACACCTATGGAAATGAGAATGAGTGTTACTGGTGTAACCGTCAGGACAGAATATATATATATAAGCCTTGGATCGATTCATTGAATGGCGGACATATGCCGGAAACTACAGATGAACTTTATGAGTATCTGCAGAAGGTTAAAACTATGGATCCGAATGGAAATGGGGTGGCTGATGAAATACCGTTGACAGGCTATATTGGCGGCTGGGCAACGGATCCTACAGTTTATCTTACAAATGCTTTTCTTTATTGCCGAAATCCATTGAGCAATACAAACCCGACTGTTGCAGCAGGATTAATAGTTAATGATGGACAGATTGAATATCAGGTTATGAAAGAAGAATACCATGATGCACTTCGTTATATGAATAAGCTGTTTAAAGAGGGGCTGATGGATTCTCAGACATTTACTCAAGACGATGCGCAGTATAAGGCGATTCTTGATAATGAGGAGAATCTTGTGGCAATCCATGCCGGTGGTATGTTTTTTGCAGGACAGACCGAATATTTTGCGAGAGAAGAGGGGCGTTGGTCAGATTGGGTTCCGCTTGAGCCGGTGGCTGGCCCTGAAGGCGTGCGTTATGCAGCACGTGGGCGTGATAATTTCTTTGGAAGTGCAGTGGGAATCCTTTCAAAAAACTGTGAATATCCTGAAATTGCAGTAGCTATGTTTGATTTGCTTGCATCCGAAGAAGGCACAAGAGTTCAGTCATTTGGTCCGGAAGGTCTTGGCTGGCAGAAGGTAACAGAAGGACAGTCGTTAGAAGGTACGATTCCTCCGGCTTATGAATCCTTATATATCCCCGAAGATTATGACTGGATTGGAAATGGTTATAAGCAGGATTATGGGAAAAATTATACATGGGCATCTGATGCAAGCCTTCGTTCGAGAACACAAAAGACCTATGATGAACAGAAAGTTAATGATTATGTCCTGCAATATAAGCTGACATTGGATGCCAGGTATTATGAACCTTACCTGCCGGATATAGATATGATTGTACCCAATCTTGCTTTTAGTACTGAGGATACCCAGAAGATTTCTGAATATACAACAACGATTGGCGGTTATGTAAATCAGGCCGAAGTTCAGTTTATTACAGGTGATCTTGATGTTGAAAAAGATTGGGATACCTACATACAAACATTGAAAAATATGGGCGTGGAGGATTATATTGCTCTTTATCAGAAGAATTACGATAAATATTTAGAAGTAAGCAAATAGTAATCAGGAGGAATCTGAGATGTATATACAGGGAAGGACACAGATGATCCGCGGCGCCAAAAGTTATGAAGAGGCCATTACAAGGATTGCGGACTGTGGGTTTGATGGTGTTGAAATAAACATTTATGATTATGATTTCCATCTCAATGAGGAGTTTTTCCATCCGGGATTTGGAAAAAGAATTAAGGATTATCTTCAAAAGTGTGGTATGAAATCCTGTTCCGTAGGCGCCCATATGGACTATACAGAAAGTCCTGAAAACATGCAGAAAGTGATGGATGCTATACATGTGGTACATGAACTGGGAGCAGAAGTAATGATTATCACGGGGGCCTTCCGGCGTGAAGGAGAGGCGCTTAAGGAACAATGGAAAAAGCAAATAGAATGCATGAAGGTTCTGACCGCGCAAGCCGGAGAAAATCAGGTTAAACTGGCCATAGAATATGAACCTGGCTTTGTGATTCACAATTCAGATCTTCTTTTAAATGCGATTAAAGAAGTGGGAGACCCCGTAATAGGCGTAAATGCGGATATAGGACATTTCTTTTTGGAAGAACAAGATCCTATGGAGGGAATAGAAAAACTCGGGCCGTATATTATGCATGCTCATCTTGAAAATATGAAGAGAGGAGTACACAATCACCTGATTCCCTGGGTGGGAGATATGGATCTGGAAATGTATGCCCAAAAGCTTCATGCAATTGGTTTCGATGGATGTGCTTCCCTGGACGTATATCAATATAATTATGAGGAAATTGCAAAAGAAAGCATCCAATATCTAAAAAAATATTTCTGACGGAGTCATCGGTAATTACGTATTAAAAAGGGATGGAATATCTTGAAAGAGGTATGTTCATTCCTTTTTGTGTAAATTTATTACAGAGAGTAAACTTTGCTGGTAAAAACGTGTTATCTTATTTGGGAAGAATGGGCGGGGGAGAGATGAGAGAACTCTTTAAAAAAAAGCCGGATCGGTCTATATTGTTTCACTATTTGCTTACTTATATTATAGTTTTGATTATTCCATTATTTATAAGCAGCAGCTACTACATTAATATGATATCAAGAATAGGGGAGGATGATATCCGTTCCAGCAAGAATGAGTTGGAACATGGGGCAGTTCTGGTGGACACACTTTTTAATGAAGTGACACATCTGGGAGAATCCCTGGCCGACAATAGTATGATTAATACTTTTATGAATGTTGAAAATACGTGGGAATATCCAAATGTTTATAATATTTTACGGCTACAGGATTCCTTACCGGCTTTGTATCAGATTAACCAGTCTATATTTAATTATTATGTATTTTTGGAAAAAAACGATACTGTTATTAATAAAGAAATGGTTTATTCATACAGAAATTTTTATGATCTCTGTTTTCGGCCTCAAAATGTGAATTCCTATGAGGAATGGTATGCACTTATGAAGGATGAGAAACCGGTTTATGGCTTCAGTGCTATGGAAGAATATCTGAATAGAGAATCGGAAACAAAAAATATGTTGGTATATTCAAGACCGCTTTTACTAAATACAGCCAGTAAGAATATGAATAGTAAAGTTCTTATTATGCTGGAAGATACTGCACTGGAAACACTTATGCCGGTAATGCCTGAAATAGGAATGCAATATATTGTGGATTTTAAGGGCGATATTATTTATTGTAAAGTAAAAGGCGATATGTTTACACAAGAAGAGGTTTTAGAGGCCGTTGATGATAGAGTATTGTCCGATGATGAGGATGTAACCATACAAATAAAAAATGAGAAATATTTGATTTTACAGTATGAATCTCTAAAATCAGGTCTGTCCTATTACTCGCTGCAACCCATCAGTGTTATTAATCAAAGAAAAATATCCAGTATAACAGCGATGACTATATGTATCTTGGCGGCAGCATTGGTGGGAATGCTGCTCAGCTATTATATGTCGTTAAGAAATGTCACTCCGATTAAGGATATACTCACTGAAGTATTGAAAACTACGGAAAGGATTTCTGGACATAGACAGGTATTTACAAGTTTAAAAACTACTTTTCAGGAGTTGCGGAGTACCAATTCAGATTTGGCAAAAGCAATTGAAGAACAACGGCCCTATGTCAGCAATGCTCTTTTTTATCGATTGATTTATGGAGATGTGATTACTGAAGAAGAGATTAAAAGATCACTTTCTCTGATGGGAAAAAATTTTGATAATAGAATATACTGTGTTGTTATATTCCAGTTTCATCAGGGGAAATGGATGAGTGGGGAGGAAGAGGTTGGATTAGTCAGCTCATGCATGCTTTTTTTGATGGAAGTGATCAGACATCTTATGCCTGATTGCCTGTGTATTAATTCCGGAGAAGGACAGGTTGTGCTGCTGCTTAATTACCCCAAAGAAGATAAAAAAGATTTTAAAAGAATGGCAGAGGGGCAGATTGCAGCAATTGAGAATGAGTTGCCAAGGACTATAAAAGACAAAATGTTTGTTTATGGTGGAAATTTGGTCTGTAAATTATCTGACGTGCGAGAGTCTTATAATAATGCGTCTTATATGTTTTATAATGAAAAAGAACAAAGAGAAAATATAGTAATTTGGTATAAGAGCAACAATAATATCATTCCGCCATATCCTTCGCAGGACTTTGGAATGAAACTGATTCATTATGTAACAGCAGGAGATGTTGATGGACTGCATAATGAGCTGGAATCTTTGGTAGAGACTTACATAATTAATAACAATCTGCCGGTATATCTTCAGCATATGCTTTTATATGAGCTGCAGATCGTTTTGTTTCGTGTTCTTGGTGCAACTGGTCTGGATGAGGCTGAGTATCGGAAATATTATGATAGTTTAGAGGCAAATCATAATTTACCGCTTATTATACAGATTACCAATACCTTAAATATGTATAAGGAGATTTGCAGAGAGATAAATGATCGTAAAAATAATTTAGATTCAGGCAGATTGATGCCGTCTATCGTTACTTACATTGATACTAATTATGGGGACTGTAATTTGTCATTAGGTGTAGTTGCGGATATTTTTCAAATCAGGGAACCCTATTTGTCGGCTATATTTCGGCAGACTATGGGAATAAAGTTTTCTTCATATGTTGAAAGTGTCCGAATAGAAAAAGCAAAGGAATTTTTGAAGGCAACAGATATTTCTATTAGTGAAATATCTGAGATGGTTGGTTATTTCTCAACAAATTCTTTCTGCAGGGCGTTCAAACGGGTAACAGGAATTAGTGCTACGGAATATAGGCGGAAATAGGCTTCTAAAAATTGCATAGTCTAAAAATTTTATTGTATATGTACTTTTCTGCTAAGAACGTGGAGAATATCATAGATGACCGGTGTGCCCCATTTAAGGGCATAAGATTTAGCCGGGAGAGAAAGGAGTACACAATAAATGGTAAAAAGTAATACAGATAAGGCTGTGAAGAGAAATAAGAATAGTTTGAGCAGGTACGTACAGGGACATTGGCAATTATATCTTATGATATCTCTTCCCATTATTTTTCTTCTGGTTTTTTCCTATGCACCTATGTATGGAATATTAATTGCATTTAAAAACTATAAAGTTAGTTTGGGTATAGGAGGGAGTCCTTGGGCCGATAATCATGGTTTAAATAATTTTATCCGTTTTTTTAAAAACTATAATTTTGTTCAGGTCTTAAGGAATACGCTTGTAATATCCTTTTACACTATGCTCGTGAATATTCCCTGTGCTATTTTGCTGGCGCTGTCATTAAATTATGTCAAAAACACTTTTTTCAAAAAAACAGTACAATTAGTTACTTATTGTCCTTATTTTATTTCGACTATCGTATTTGTTGGGATGATTAATCTGATGCTTGATAACAGAGTTGGTATTCTTGGTAAATTTATTAAAGATACATTTGGCGTTAATCTGCTTAGCAGTGCGGAACTATTTCCATCCCTGTATGTGTGGTCTGGTGTATGGCAGGGAGTGGGATTTGGTGCAATTATTTACATAGCAGCATTGGCAGGTGTTGATATGGAACAGCATGAAGCGGCGATTATTGATGGGGCAACTTTACTGCAGAGAATCAGATATGTAGATTTGCCGGCAATTCTGCCAACTGCAGTAATTATGATGATTTTGAATATGGGTAGTGTCCTTAATACCGGGTATGAAAAAATATTGGCTATGCAAAATCAAAATAATGTAGTTGCATCAGAAGTTATCAGTACATATGCCTATAAGGTTTCAATGGTATCTACGTTTCCGGATTATCCTTATTCCACTGCGATTGGTTTGTTCCAGTCCCTGGTAGGACTGATACTTATTCTGGTAACAAATAAAATTGCCGATAAACTTACCGGAAACGGATTTATCTAAAGGAGTATGAGAATGTATAGGAAAAAGAAGATAACGCAGGATCAAATAGTTTATTTTTTGAATTATATTATATTGTCATTATTGCTGATTATTGTATTGTATCCGATTATTTATATTATAAGCTGTTCCTTCAGCTCCGGTGATGCATTAATAACAGGTAAAGTCAGATTATTACCGGTTGATTTTACGTTTGACAGTTATGCAGCTGTTTTTAAGTATGGTTCGATTTGGAGAGGATATCTCAATTCTCTTTTATATACTGCAACAGGGACTATTATAAGCATAACGCTCACATTGTTTGCGGCATATCCATTATCACGGGAGGATTTTCGCGGAAATAAAATATTCACGGGTATGTTCCTATTTACGATGATGTTTTCGGGGGGATTGATTCCCAGTTATATGCTGATAAAAAGCTTAGGTCTGATTGATTCCATGTGGGCGATTGTCCTGCCCGGAGCTGTCAGTGCCTATAATATGATTATAGCCAGAACATTTTTTAGACAGACATTACCCAAGGAAGTGCTGGAAGCGGCAGAAATGGATGGCTGTTCGGATTTCAGGTTTTTTATAAAAATAGCCCTTCCTTTATCGACCCCGATTATTGCCGTCCTTTGCCTTTGGGTTGCGGTATCTTTATGGAATGGTTATTTTAGTCCGATGATATATATCAATTCAGAAGAAAAGTTCCCTCTTCAGCTTGTGTTGAGAAGAATATTGCTTATGTCCCAGGTGAATTTTAATTCGACCCAGGTAGATCCGGAAAAAATAGCTAAAAATAGATATTTAAGTGAAATGTTAAAATATGGGACAATTGTTATAAGTACCCTTCCGTTAATGATTATATATCCCTTTGTTCAGAAGTATTTTGTAAAGGGCGTTATGATTGGTTCTATTAAAGGGTAATTATTTTAAATTGAGAAAAGGAGATTACAATGAAAAAATTCAAGTTTGCAATTATGGGGGCAGGCGGAATATCCAATCAGTTTTGTGATGCCGTCAGCAGGTTGGAAAACTGTGAAATTATAGCGGTTGCCAGTAAATCACTGGAAAGAGCCCGGATATTTGCAGAACGTAACCATATTAACACGGCATATGGCAGTTATAGGGAAATGCTGGAGGAGGAGAGGCCTGATTGTGTTTATACTGGGGTACTCCCGAATTCACATTATGAACTGTCCATGTTATGTCTCGATTATAATATTCCGGTTTTATGTGAAAAAGCAATGTTTATGAACAGCAGGCAGGCGGAAGAAGTATTTAAACGTTCCCGGGAGCAGAACGTCTTTGTAATGGAAGCCTTATGGAGCCGTTTTTTGCCTGCGGTTAAGAAAGCAAAGAGCTGGGTAGAGGAGGGGAGAATAGGTAAGCCGCAGTTATGTGATACGGCAATCGGTTTTATTGCCCCTGAAGGGAAAGATAACCGTTATTATAATGTAGATTTGGGAGGAGGTGCGGCCCGGGATATCCTTGTATACGCTTTTGAGCTGACGACATATATGCTTACGGACCCAATTGAAGATATACAGGTATCCGTAATTTGGGGAGAAACAGGCGTGGATTTAACGGATCATGTAATGCTGCATTTCCATGATGCTGTTGCATCGCTGACAACAAGTTTTGCAGCCCCGATAGAGGAACGAATGGTTATATATGGGACGGAAGGAAAAATTATACTTCCCAATCCGCATTTTGCAGGAGAAGTATTTTTGTATAATAAAGATAAAAAGCAGATTGAATATTTTAAGGATGAACAGACGGAAAATGGATTTACCTACGAAATTCAGGAAACGGTAAAATGTATTCTTGCCGGAGAGACAGAAAGCTGTATAGTGCCGCAAAAGAGTACGTTGGATTGTGCCCGTTTATTCGATATGATTGAGGAAAGCAGGAGGCAATAGGTATTTCCAGAAGGGTTTTATGAAAGGATGGGGGATTAATGGATAAAGATTTTTATGGTTTATGGTATGAGCGGCCGGCATCCTCATGGGTGGGAGCCCTGCCCTTGGGTAATGGAAGATTTGGGGGAATGCTGAGGGGAGATATCCAGAATGAAATACTAACCCTGAATGAAGAAACCGTATGGGATGGTATGCGCAGGGATCAGGTAAATCCGGAAGCATACCTTAATCTGCATAAAATAAGGGAATTCATATTTGAAGGAGATTACGAAAGAGCGGAGCAAATCGGAGGCGGAATGCTTGGCATTCCTATGAGGCTGGACAGCTATCAGCCTTTATGCGATTTGTATATCAGAAATTATCATACAGGGATCTTCACTGAGTATAGCCGCGGCCTGGATCTTAATCGTGCTGTGCATATGGTAAAGTATCGTCTGGAAGGGGGATATCTGGAATACGGCTATTGGTATTCAAGAGAAGCTTTTGTCAGTGCGCCCGATAACATCATGGTGATGCACTGGGAAACGGATGATGAGAATGGTATGGATCTGGATATCTCTATGGGGAGAAAGAATCCTGTCAGTGTATATACAGAAGATAATAAACTGTTTTTACAGGGACAATGCTGCGATGGCGGCGTGAATTTTGCAGCGCTGCTGTGGATAAAAGTGGATCAAGGCCGTATCTATGGCGAAGAAAAAATTCTTAAAATCCGAGGAACGCAGAATGTGGAAATGCGGATCGCGGGGGCTACGGATTATGCGGGCGGAGATGCTTTGGAAAAATGCCGCCATTTTTTAGATTCTGCTAAAGGAAAAAGCTATGAAGAATTATTGGAAAGACATGAGAGAGAATACCGGGGTTTTTACGACAGGCAGCATTTTACACTGGGAAACAGCTATGAAAGCCTGCCGGCGACGGATGTTCTTTTAAGGAACTTTAGGGAAGGAAAGAAGGATGCGGTTCTTTATCTGCTGATTTACAATTATCTCAGATACCAGCTTATCTGTTCCAGCAGACCAGGGACAATGCCATCTAACCTGCAGGGAATCTGGAATGATAATATGAAAGCTCCATGGAACAGCGATTATCATCCAAATGTTAACCTGCAGATTAATTATTGGCCGGCGGAAGGGTATGGGCTTCCTGAATGTGTGGAACCTTTAATTGACTGGCTGTGCAAACTGGTTCCAAGCGGCAGAAAGACGGCAAAGGTGCATTATCATGCGGAAGGCTGGGTGCTTCATCATATCTCAGATATATTTGGATGTACAACCCCAATGGATGGTTCATGGGGATTGTGGCCTTTCGGAGGTTCCTGGCTTTGCAGACATGTTTATGATCATTATTTGTATACAGGCGATAAGTGCTTTTTAAAGGAAACGGCATTGCCGCTTATAGAAGGTTCTGTTAGGTTTATGCTTGATTTCCTTATAGATTGTCCAAAAGGCATAACGGGAGAAGGGTATCTGGTTACCTGTCCTTCCCATTCACCTGAAAACCGTTTTATCGATAGTAAGGGAAAGACATCGTGGCTTACCTATGCATCAACTATGGATATGGAATTAATATGGGATCTATTTAGTATTTATCTTGCCGTCCTGAAAGAATTGAATATTTCGACTTCGCTGGCAAAGACTGTCCTTGAGGCACGAGAACGGCTGGCTCCTGTAAAAGTCAGCAGCAGGACCGGATGTATTCAGGAATGGATAGAGGACTACAGAGAAGAAGATCCCGGCCATCGTCATGTATCTCATTTGTTTGGCCTATATCCCGGAAATCATATTACAGAAAAAGATCTGGACTTGCTCAGGGCCTGTGAGGCCTCTCTGGATAGAAGATTATCTAATCATTATGATGGAAAGGGATGGAGCTATGGATGGATAGCCAATTTATTTGCCCGCCTGAAAGAAGGAGAACGTGCTCTGAATATTTTGGATAAAATAATTGAGAGTTTCCTTTTGGATAATCTTATGATTAATGCACATGGGAACCCTCAGGTAGGAGATGCACAGGCTATCGGCGCTGCCATGCAGGAAATGCTGATCCAAAGCCATACAGGGGTGATTGAACTGCTTCCATCTTTACCGGATGGGTGGCATTGCGGAAGCATGGAGGGAATATGTGCGCGCGGAGGAGTTCGTTTTGATTTATATTGGAAGGACGGAAGGCTGCAAAGAGCCGGTATGTATGCCGAATATGACAACGATGTCCAAATCCGTACAACAATGGCGAAAATTCTTGATAGTGACGGACGATGTGTTTCAGTTCGAAATGAGGAAACAGGAGTTTTGGAAGTATCGGTTAGTTCGGGGAATTATTACAAGTTTTTGTAAGAAGAGTCATAAGGAGGAGAAGGAAAATGGGTAAATATGAGCTAAAAACAGACGGACGGACAACACGTATTGCGGTTTGCCAGTGGTGTCTGCCTGTAGAAGGCCCGCAGGGGCTGATACAGGCAGCGGATTTGGGATACGATGGTGTGGAAATGGATATGGGGTTTAATAAACAGGAGTATGACTTACGTAACCCTTCCATTTTAGAACAGTTTTTAGAAGCAAAATTTGTATCAGGGATATTGACTCCTTCTTTGGCGCTCAATTATTTTTGCTTGAATTGCCTTGAGAAAAAGGAAGAAACCAGGGAAACACTGGACAGAGTATTGGAAGTGGCAGCTAAGCTGGAGGCCGGTACCTTACAGTTGTGCAGTTTTTGGGAAGAAGGAATGCGGAATGAGAAGGAATTTTCGGCAACAGTTGAAAACTTGAAATACGCATGCAGACATGCAAAAAAATTGGGAATTACAATCGCCAGTGAAAACCAGCTGAGTATTGATGGAAATCGGGAGCTTATTGAAGCTGTTAGTGAAGATAATTTTGGAATTTATTTTGATACGGCGAACCCGTATTTGTTCGATGGCAGAGATGGAATAGTTATGCTGGAAGCTCTTTTTCCTTTTATCTCCGAATTACATATAAAAGATTATGAACTGGATGGAGAAAAAAAGTGTGTTCCATTGGGAAAAGGCCAGTGCCATACCGAAGAGGCAGCAGGTATTCTCAGACAGAGAAAATATGATAAATGGGTGGTTATAGAAAACCAACTGTCGGCCATGGAGCTTGCAGATGATGCGGAATATATAAGGAAGGCATTAATTTAGTACGTGATTGTATAGAGAAACAGATAAGGTAAAGGGAAAAAATGAAATATTATCCTGGATGTGATATCAAAGAGTTTGTAAAGAGTATGACACTGCAGCAAAAAGTTGACCTGCAGGCCACTTTAACAGCAATTACAAGTAAGGCTATACCGGAAGTAGGGATACCTTCCATGTGTATAGCGGATGGAGTTACAGGAATTAATTTTCTGCAGGTATATTTGGATCGCCTTCATACATTGATGGAAAATGCTCCCAAAAGCGGCATCCTGCAGCCTGGTTCGGAAGAAGAACGGGATCATATGTCGGAAGAAATTCTTCGTGATGTAGATAAGGTTTATGAGACGGGTAAAGAAGGAACGTTAAAATATGAAATTGCCAGGGAAATTGTCAAATTAAAGCCGAATAATACGGAACCTACCTGCTTCCCATCCGGGGTGGTCCTTGGTTCAACATGGAATCCTGAACAGGTATATAAATGTGGGAAATATGTGGGGAGGGAAATGGCAGCTTATGGCGTTGATGTTGTTCTTGGCCCCAATGTAGATATTCAAAGAGATCCTTTGTGCGGCAGAGGCTATGAATGCTACGGGGAGGATCCATATCTTGTGGGACAGACAGCAGCTGCATTTATTAAAGGGCTGCAGTCCGAAGGAGTGGCGGGGTGTGCAAAGCATTTCGCTGCTAATAATCAGGAGACTAACCGTTCAGGAATTGACGTCAGGGTTTCAGAACGGGCACTCCGGGAAATTTATCTGAAAGGGTTTGAATATGCCGTAAAGGAAGCGGGAGTGAAAAGCATTATGATGGCCTATAATAAAATAAATGGAGAACATTGTGCAGAAAGCTCTCATTTTATGAAAGATATTATTCGGGAAGAATGGGGATTTGAAGGATGTATTGTCTCAGACTGGGGAGCTGCCAAAAATGAACCTGCCTCCATAAATGCAGGCCTTGATATGGTGCTTCCTGAACGTAATTGCGATATAAAGGAAGCAATAGCCGGCGGAGAACTGGATGAAGCGGAACTTGACCGTGGAGTGGTCCGGATTATCCAGATGTATGAAAAACTAAATGGAATGACCGGCAGGTCGGATCCTGATAAATATGATGATACGGAGGCGGTCAGAAACGTTTATGACTGCATTGTTGATGGAGCTGTTTTATTAAAGAATGATAATACACTGCCTCTGTCCTCTGACACAAAAACTGTTTTCTGGGGGAAAAGATCGAAAGGGATGATTGACTGCGGGGGCGGAAGTACACAGGTATTTACGAAAAAAACAAGCAGTATCCTGAAACGCGCAGAAATAATCGCAGGAATAAATAACTGCAGCTTCGAATGTATGGATGATAAAACACAGGCACTTGTATACACAGCTGCATATCCGGGGCATGAAGATGCCGATAATGTTTCACTTCGTTTGGAATACGAAGATCAGGTTAAAATTACAGAAGTATTAAAGGATGCCAGGGAAAAGGGAATCAAGACAATAGTAGTGCTCAATACAGCCGGGCCGGTAGATATGCGTGATTGGATTGCATATGCCGATGCTGTACTTTGTGTTTATCTTCCCGGATGTGAAGGAGGGAATGCTGCCGCAGACATCATCTATGGTTTGGCTTCACCGGGAGGCCGGCTTACACAGACCTTTCCGGTAAAGTACGAAGATGTTCCGTCCAGCCTGAATTTTCCCGGATATAATGGTATTGTAAATTATGGAGAGGGTATTTTTGTGGGATACAGGTATTACGATAAGAAAGGGATAGAACCTGCTTTTCCCTTTGGCTATGGTTTAACCTATACTACCTTTGAAATAAATGCGGAACCTGCAGAATATACAGTGGATACAGATATTGATTTTAAACTGGAGATTGCCGTTTCTGTCAGAAATACGGGAAAACGGGCCGGAGCAGAAGTAGTACAGCTTTATGTAGGGCAGGATAACCCTTATATGCTGAAACCACAGCGGGAACTGAAAGGGTATTCTAAGGTATGGCTTGAACCGGGTGAACAGAAGAAGGTTACTCTTATGCTTGATAAAGGATCTTTTTCCCATTACGATGAGAAAAAGGGCGGCTGGTGCATTGAAACAGGGAAATATACGTTGTTTATTGGAAAATCCAGCCGTGACATAAATATAAAAATCCCTGTTATGGTGAAAGGAATAAATCCGTACGGAATAAATGAACATACCAGTATTTATAAAGTTGCGGAAAATAAATATCTGGCAGAGTGTATGTGCGGAGCAATACCTGATTTTAAGGAACGGCTTCCAGAAATTTTGAGAACATATGGTGACATGCCGTTGGTGGAAGTATATAACAATCTTATGCCGGAATACTATATTAATTCTATTGAGGGTTCAATTATGTTTCGGGAGGCATGCAGGAAAATGAATACTGCTTCAGATCCAAGTTACATATTAAGGCAATAAATAATGCGGAAAGGAAGTGGTAAGAAATGGGGAAAATTAATATTTTTACTCAAAATAAGCGATTTCCCGTTGCTCTCAATTTATATGGACTGTTTTTTGAAGATATTAACAGGGCGGCAGATGGCGGATTATATCCAGAGGTGCTGCGTAACCGTTCTTTTGAAGATTCTCTTGTTCCTAAAGAATGCAGCAGTGACAAAGAGGGCTATTCCATTATTACACCATCCGGCTGGAAAGATGAATTTAATCATGGAGAAGGGTTATCCAGATGGATTCGGGACAATTCGATTCCGTACACGCCAATTCCTGCCTGGTATGGTAGGAAAGCCGAAATAGAACTGGATACCGACGATACATTAAACAAGAACCGTTCAGCCGCTCTTTCCGTAAAGTTTGATAAGGGAGGCAGAATTTATAATATCGGTTATAGTGGAATTCCGCAAAGGGCGAATCGGATTTACTGCTTTTATATGTTTGCTAAAGTGAATCGTCCACAAAGGCTTGTAGTTTCCCTGGAGGATGACAAAAAAATTTTGGCGCATACGGATTTTATATTGAATAAAGAAGGATATATCCGTTATGACGGGTTTCTTACTGCATCAGAGGATAGCGTGGATGCCCGGCTTGTAATTACATGCCCGGAAGGAGGCTGCATCAAATTTGGGTTTATTTCGTTGATGCCGCGGGATACCTTTCTCGGCCATGGATTAAGAATAGATCTGGTAGAAAAACTGCGTGACCTGAACCCCGGTTTTCTGCGTTTCCCCGGAGGTTGTGTTGTAGAGGGGATAACATCTTCTACCGCGATGCGTTTCAGAAATATGGTTGGTCCGGTATGGGAGAGGCCCAGCCATCTGCTTATGTGGCATTACCATACATATAATGGCCTTGGATTTCATGAATTTCTTCAGCTTTGCGAGGATCTGAATATGGAACCTTTATATGTTTTGAACTGCGGTATGACCTGTCAGGCCAGATGCCCAGTGCTTATGGAAGGCGACGCGCTGGAGGAAATGATACAGGATGCATTGGATGCACTTGAATATGCGACGGGCCCGGAGAATAGTAAATGGGGGATGCTGCGTTCCCAAATGGGACATCCTGCCCCGTTTAAAATAAATTATGTAGAAATAGGAAATGAGAATTCTGGTACTGATTATGAAAGCCGTTATTTAGAGTGTTACCGCCGCATAAAACAAAAATATCCGCATATCGCATGTATTGCCAATGCTCATGTAGAGGATTCCGGGCTGCCGGCAGATATGGTTGATGAACATTTTTACAATACGGCAGAATATTTTGCGGAAAATATCCATTATTATGATTCTTATGACAGGGGCAAACCTGATATATTCCTGGGAGAACTGGCGGTGGTACGGGGATATGCGGGCCAATTGTACGGTGCGCTGGGAGAGGCTGCTTTTCTTATAGGGGCTGAGCGGAACCAGGATATTGTACATATGGCGTCTTATGCTCCACTTTTTGAAAATGTTGACTATTTTACATGGTTTCCTAATCTTATCCGTTTTAATAATATGGAAAGCTATGCAATCCCGAGTTATTATGCGTGGAAAATGTTTGGCATGTACAGAGGCGATTATGTGGTAGAGTCCAGAGAAGAAAGCGACATTTTATACAGGCCTGTCAAAGGAATGGCTTCCCTTTTGGGCCAGGCGGATATCTGTTTTAAAAATGCCACATGGAATGGAAATCCGGCGGAGATTACCCATGAGCTGATGGGAAGAGTTAAAAGAGAGGGGAAAATCTGTCGGATAACTGCCCCGGATGAAGAGCAGCAGAAGGAGGCAGAAAAATTATATCAGGTGGATCCGGATAGGATCTTCGTGATTTTAGGGCAGGAAGATGAGCAGCAAGGCTGTTTTGAAATTGAAATCTTAGCGGAAGAGGGAAAAGCAGTTGAAATCGGGCTCTTTAGTTCACGCATGCCCAAAGAGGTTTATGTAAGTGATGAGACGGATCCTCCGAATGAATGGAATGCCGGGAATGTAAGGCCATTCCTTTGGAAAATTGAAAACGGAAGAAGTACCATTACGGAATTTTCTTATCCGAACGGACGGAAACTTGCAGAGGATGCGGATGTGGAATTGTCAGCTGGGAAATATAATCATTTTAAGTACGAAACAGATGGAAAAAGAATAGGGCTGTATCTTAATGGCAGACTGATTCAGGAGGCATATGTGCCAAGTTTCCAATCATTCGTTTCTGTTGTGAGTGATACGGAGACAAAGATTCTGATAAAGGCAGTGAATTTATCAGAAAAGGAAGAACCGATTGAAATAGTATTGGATTGTGATGTGAAACAGGAATACTTTGCAGCAGTCTTAACGGGTGAAAAACAGGCTGTCAACTCTTTTGAAAATCCACAGAATATATGTGACAGAGAAGTCTGCCGCCAGGGAGCGTCAAAAAAATTTACTTATTATGCGCCGCCATTGTCTGCTAATGTAATAAGGTTAATAAAGAAATAAAAAAAGAGGATACGTTTATAGGACACAAGAATTGTATATGGAGGTAAAAAATAATGATATTATCAGAGGTAAAAGAAATAAAGGAAAAGAAAAATCCTGTAATTTATTCAGATTTTCCGGATCCTGATATTATCCGGGTCGGTGAGATCTATTATATGGCAAGTACGACTATGCACTATATGCCGGGGTGCGATATACTGCGTTCCTATGATTTATTGAACTGGGAATTTGTTTGCCATGCATATGATACCTTGGACGATACACCCGGGCATAATCTGGAAGGAACAAATCATATTTACGGGCAGGGAATGTGGGCACCTTCATTCCGGTATCACGAAGGTACGTATTATATATGTTTTACTGCAAATGATACGCATAAGACGTATCTGCTTACCGCTAAGAATCCGGCAGGACCCTGGAAAAAGAGTACTATAGATGGATTTTATTATGACAGTTCTTTGTTTTTTGATGAGGATGGGCGGGTTTATATTGTCCATGGCCAAAAAGAACTTTTTTTGACAGAGTTGGAAAAAGATTTACGGGGGCCGCGTGAGGAAGGGCTGCATAGAAAAGTAGCTTGTGATGTGGAAGCAATTCATCTCGGTTTTGAAGGTTCTCATTTATACAAAAAAGATGGTAAATATTACTTATTTACCTGCCATATACTTGCCAGCGGAAGCGAAAGGAAATCGGAGGTCTGTTTTGTTTCAGATTCGTTGATGGGTGAGTTCAAGGGAAAATGTATTATTGATGATGATATGGGATTCCATAATCTTGGCGTAGCCCAGGGCGGCGTGGTGGATACTCCGGAAGGAAACTGGTATGCCTTTATGTTCCACGACAGAGGTGCATTGGGAAGAGCTCCTATGATAATGCCAATGCATTTTGATAAGGATGGTTTCCCTGTAGTTGGAGAAGAGGGCAAAGTACCTCTTTGGGTATCATCGTATGGTACAACCTCCGATTATAATTACGAGCCTTTGAATGGTGATGATGATTTTAGATATCACCCGGATGCGGAGGGAAAGATACATCTGAAGCCGTTTTGGCAGTTTAATCATAATCCTGTTGATGAACTTTGGAGTGTCACGGAAAGACCTGGGGCATTCAGACTGTATTCCGGCAAAATTTGTTCAAGCATTGTATATGCTTACAACACACTTACCCAAAGAAGCTTCGGGCCTGAGAGCGCCGCATGGGTAACGGTGGACGGTTCGGAGTTAAAAGATGGGGATTATGCGGGAATAAGCGCCTTTATCGGATGTTATGGCGCAATTGCATTGACGAGGGAAGAAAATCAGTATTATCTTGTAATGTTTGGAAAACCAGCACAAAATGAGACGGTTTTTGGAGATTCTGATTTTCTGAATCCGGCGGAGGAGTATGCCCGTATAGCTGTGGATTCTTCCTGTGTCCAGCTAAAGGTACATACGGATTTTACAGATAAAAAAGATGAGGCCGAGTTTTTTTATAAAGAAAATAATGAGTGGAAACCATTAGGAATACGGCAGAAACAGTATTTTAAAATGGATCATTTTACCGGATGCAGGTTTGGTTTATTCTTATTCTCTAAAAAGCAATTAGGTGGGTGTGCTGATTTTATGGAATTCAGGTACTGGAAAAAGGATTGGGACATAGAAAAGTAATTATCAGGTAAAATAAATAATATGCAAAAAAAGGGCGTGATGTACTTTACTGAATAAGTACATCCGCTTTTTTTTATAAGCGTATTGACTTTTTTAAAAAATTACATATAATCAAAGACAAGGTAGATAAAACGATTAACTAATTGAAAAAACGTTAATTGTATCTTGGGATACGTAAAACTAAAAGTAAAAAGGGGAAAATATGCAACAGTATCTTCGTGCGGATTCAGAACGAATAATAAAAGCGGCAATATCATCGGTACTTCCGGATGATGCTGTACGGCGGGCATTAAAAAACGAAATATTTCCGGGAAATATATATCTGGTTTCGGTGGGGAAGGCTGCATGGCAGATGGCAAAAACAGCTGCGGAAATTTTAAGCCAACCGATTAATCAAGGAATAGTAATTACAAAGTATGATCATATAAAGAGTCCAATTGTAAATATTAATTGTTTTGAGGCAGGACATCCGGTTCCGGATGAAAATTCAGTTATTGCCACACAGGCAGTACTGGACATGACGGCTAGTCTGAAAGAAAACGACACAGTTCTTTTTTTGCTTTCCGGGGGAGGCAGTGCATTATTTGAGAAGCCGTTGGTTTCAATGGATGAAATGCAGGATATTACAAGACAGCTTTTGGCTTGTGGCGCTGATATTGTTGAAGTAAATACTATCCGTAAACGGCTGTCGTTTGTAAAAGGTGGACGGTTTGCACAATGGTGTGCGCCTGCCAGGGTACATTCTATCATTCTGTCTGATGTTCTTGGGGATCCTCTTGACATGATCGCTTCAGGCCCTGCAGCAGCGGATCCATTTTATTCTGATGAAGCGTTAAACATTATAAACAAGTATCATTTGAAAATTAGTACGGAAGCAGAAAAGTGGCTTCGAACAGAAACGCCGAAAGAATTGAATAATGTAAAATCTCAGGTAATCGGAAGCGTACGGGAATTATGTAAAGCAGCAGCGCAGGAATGCGAAAAGCTTGGCTATAAACCGATTTTTTTAACAGATCAACTGAATTGTGAAGCTCGTGAGGCAGGTCGTTTTCTGGCGGGTATACTGAAAGCTTATTACGGAAAAGAAGAACGTACTGTATGGCTTGCCGGAGGAGAAACAATAGTACATCTGAAGGGAAAAGGACTTGGCGGAAGGAATCAGGAGCTTGTCCTTGCCGCTGCTATGGATATTGACGGGCTGGATAATGCAGCAGTTGTCAGTATTGGTTCAGATGGAACAGACGGCCCTACAGATGCGGCGGGAGGATTTGCAGATGGTCATACAGCTTCTATTCTAAGGGATAAAGGGATTGATATTTATCGTTATCTGGAGGAGAATGATTCTTATCATGCCCTGGAAGCAGCAAATGGACTGTTTGTGACAGGCCCGACGGGGACAAATGTGAATGATTTAACATTGGCTTTGCTGAATTAGGATATTCGTTTGATGGATGGGAGTGAGATCTGGAAGGACGGTTATAAAACGTCCTTGTGGTGTTGACTTTTTTGGGGGGAACGGGTAAGCTGATAGAAAGTTAATCGATTCATGAGATGGAGAAATCCCAGGAAGAAAGGACCCCTTTTATGACAACAGTAAAGGATATTGCGATAAGGTGCGGTGTATCAACGGCAACAGTTTCCAATGTTCTTAATAATAAGAAGAATGTGAGTGAAGAAACAAGAGCCAGGGTAATGAAAGTAATAAGGGAGGATGATTTCCGGCCTAACTATATTGCAAGAGGATTGCGCACGCAGAGGACAAAGACAATCGAAGTGATTGCAGAAGATATGTCTCTTCTGAGCTCGGCAAAAATTGTTGAGAGTATAACGGTTTATTGTGAAGAAAGAAAATATAAAGTATCTCTGCAGACTCTTCGTTTATATGCAAGATTGGGTGGGGAATGGTATACCCAGGAGAAAGTGTATAGAACTGCAGTGGAGTCTATTTTACGCTCTGTCAAAGCAGATGGTATCATTTATGTTGCTGGTCATGGGCGGACGATCAGGATGGAAGAGGAGAATCTTGAAATTCCCATGGTTATGGCGTATGAGTATTCGGATTCCGATAAGATTCCTTCAGTGGTAATTGATGACATTCAGGGAAGCTGTGAAATCACAAAATATCTGATCGGTATGGGTCATACAAAAATAGGTTTAATTGGCGGCCAGATGGAGAACCGCCATGTGCAGGAACGTATGAAGGGATATCAGAAAGCGCTTCTTGAAGCAAAAATTTTGTATGATCCGGAGTTGGTTCGTTGTGGGCCATGGGGAAGAAGTATAGGTTATAATGAAATGAGCTTTCTGCTTGAACGGGGAGTAACGGCTGTCTTCTGCATGAGCGATACAATTGCCGGGGGCGTTTATGATTATTGTGTGGAACATGGAATAACAGTCGGGAAAGATATTTCTGTTGCGGGATATAATAATCAGGAAATTTCAGAATTTTTATATCCGAAATTGACCAGTGTTGACCGAAATCTAATGGAAATTGGATATCAGGCCGCATGTCTGTTGATTGGTAAGCTGGAAGGCGATAATATCGCTGTTGAGGGGAAGAAAGAAATAGTAAAATGTCCCTGTTCCCTGGTTGTAAGGGACTCTGTAAAAAATATAAATTCATGACAGATTTATTATCGCGAAATAAGGCTGCGTATAGGACGAAGGTCCTGTATGCAGTTTTTTTGTGCATAAAATTATTGGATGAAATAATTTTACAGTTTCTATTTGGTGTAAAACGATTCATTAATATAAAAGTAAAATTGTAATTATGCACAAAAATAGAGATGTAATTAGTTCAAAACATAAAAAATCAAACTTATTACATATTTGTATTGACAAATATTAGATTAAATGTTAGTTTTTTAATTAATCGATTAACATGCCGAAGTAATATAAAATATATACAAGAAAGGATGGTTAATATAAAATACGATAAGATATAATGCATAATTAAATGCATGATTAAATAAAAGTATATTCAATTGTAATAAAACGATTAATTAGAGGAGGGGAGTATGAAAGAATCAATTCATAAGTACTTCAAAATAGGTTTGATAAGTTTTATGGCATACCCGTCTACTATACACGGAACAGATCCGTATGGAAACGAGATTTTCAAGAAGATTGCTTGTGATGATTATTTTGATGCCATTGAAGTCAGTTGGATAAAGGATGATTTACAGCGTAAAGAAGCCGCCGAATTATTGGAAGCCTCTCATTTACAGGTCTGTTATGGGGCACAGCCCCGGCTTTTGACTACAGGTATGAATGCCAATGACTTAGATGAAGCAGAGAGACAGAGAGCAGAGGATACTTTGAAGGAAGCTGTTGACGAAGCTAAGGAGCTGGTGGCAAAAGGAATTGCTTTCCTGTCCGGCAAATGGAAACCTGAGAGCAAACAGGAATCTTATCGACAGCTTTTGAAAACCACAAGGAATTTGTGTGATTATGCAAAAACAAAGGATATGAATGTGGAATTGGAAGTTTTTGATTATGATATAGCCAAATCTTCCCTGATCGGACCCGCAACATATGCAGCAGAATTTGCAGCTGATATGCGCATGACACATTCCAATTTTGGACTTTTGATCGATTTGAGCCACATTCCCATGACATATGAATCTGCCGAATTTGTAGTGAGAACCTTACGGCCATACCTGACACATTTTCATATTGGAAATACGGTGTGTAAGAACCCTGATGCAGAAGGGTATGGTGATGAACACCAGCGTTTTGGTTTTCCGAATAGCTCTAATGATACAAAACAGTTACTGGACTTTCTCAGAGTCTTGAAAAATGAAGGATTTTTCTGTGCGGAAAACCCGTATGTTTTGTCCTTTGAGGTAAAACCCTGGAAGGAGGAAGATCCGGACATTGTGGTGGCAAATGCAAAGCGGGTTTTGAATCGCGCATGGGCATTGTTAGAAGACTGAATGATTATTGGAATACAAGGACAGTAGGTACAGGGAGGCGTGAATGAAAATAGTTGTGTTGGATGGGTACGTTCAAAATCCTGGTGATTTGAGCTGGAGAGCTTTGGAAGATTTGGGCGAGCTTACAGTTTATGCTCGTACACCTTGTGAAAAAATAGTGGAAAGGATTACTGATGCAGAAGCTGTGATTACGAATAAAACTCCTATATCGAAAGAGGTGTTGGATAGTTGCCCACAGATAAAGTACATTGGTGTACTGGCAACGGGATATAACGTGATTGATGTGGATGCTGCTGCCGAAAAAGGAATACCCGTATGTAATGTTCCTGCTTACGGTACAGATGCGGTTGCCCAATTTGCAATTGGTTTGCTTTTAGAGATTTGTCATCATATTGGGCACCATAACGAAGCAGTACATCGAGGCGCATGGGAATGCAGTCCGGATTGGTGTTTTTGGGACTATCCACTCATCGAACTGAGCGGAAAAACATTTGGTATTATAGGATTTGGCCATATTGGTCAAAAAACCGGACAGATCGCCTCAGCGCTGGGAATGAAGGTGATTTACTATAATCCACGTCCTAAGCGGTCCGAGAATACATATTTTGCAGAAAGTGTTTCTCTGGATGAACTTTTGAAAAGTGCAGATGTCATTTCTCTTCATTGTCCGCTTTCCCCGGAAACTCAGGGAATGATTAACAAGGAATCCATAGAGAAAATGAAGCAGGGCGTAATTCTATTGAATAATTCCCGTGGGCCGCTGATTGTGGAACACGCGTTGGCAGAAGCGCTAAATAGCGGAAAAGTTGCGGCGGCAGGTTTAGACGTAGTATCAACAGAACCGATTCAGAAAGAAAACCCGTTATTAAATGCAAAAAATTGTATTATTACACCTCATATTTCATGGGCACCTAAGGAAACCAGAAAACGTCTGATGAATATCGCAGTGGAAAATCTTCAGAACTATTTGAATGGAACACCCGCCAACGTTATAAACGGAGTGTAAGGCCGGCCAATTGCCAAAACAGAAAGGAGAAGGAATAAGTGAACGAAAAAAGAAAGATGTCGGTTCAAAGCGGTTCGGCTGTATTAAAGGTGAAAAAAGTGAAGCAGCCGGTTCGTAAAGACATTATAAAAGAAAATATGGAACTGTATTTAATGATGGCACCGGTACTTATACTGATTTTTCTTATGGCTTATATTCCGTTGTATGGAACGGTAATTGCCTTTCAGGATTTTGCTCCGGGAAGCTCGATTTTGTCTTCGGAGACAAAATGGGTAGGATGGAAATTTTTTGAAAAATTTATTACAGGGAAATATTTTACAAGATTGTTCAGAAATACACTGACACTAAATGTCTTAAATTTAATTATTGGTTTTCCGATCCCAATTATTTTTGCATTGTTATTAAATGAATTAAAAAATGTAAAATATAAAAAATTTGCACAGACAGTCAGCTATATGCCATATTTTATTTCTACTGTGGTTGTGGCAAGCATTGTGCTGATGCTTACAGGCGCTGACGGACTGGTAAATCAGATACGTGTATTATTCGGTTATACACCATACGAATATAATACGGATCCCAACGCTTTTCCATGGATTTATGTGATCACGAATATATGGAAATCATTTGGGTGGAATAGTATTTTATATATTTCAAACATGAATTCCATAGATTCAGCTTTATATGAATCGGCCAAGCTGGATGGTGCAAACCGATGGCATTTGGCAAGATACATAACAATTCCCTGTTTAATGCCTACCATTGCAGTAATGTTGGTATTGGCAACAGGTGGATTAATGGCCGGAAATACGGATCTTATCCTTCTTTTGTATAACCCGGGCGTATATTCCACCGCTGATGTATTTGGTACTTATATTTACCGTGACGGTTTGCTTCAGGGTAATTTCAGCATGAGTACAGCAGTGGGGCTGATCCAGTCAACTGTTAATTTTGCATTAGTATTTCTGGCAAACAAAGCCAGCAATAAGATAAGCGGAAATGGATTGTGGTGATGAAATGGTAAAAGAAAAAAATATTACGAAAATAAAAAATAAATATAACTGGGCAGATCTTATTATTTGTATAGTGATCGCAATCCTCTGTCTTGTGGTTGTATATCCGATGTATTATGTAATGATTTTATCAATAAGTGATCCATCGGAAGCTGTAAAAATGTCGGCCCATATTCTGCCGAAAGGATTATATTTTGATACTTATAAACTTTTTTTAAAGGATGCGAGTTTGTGGCGTTCCTATGCATATACAATTTTTTATGCTGCAACGACATGCATTTTGATGGAAACAACCTGTGTGCTAATGGCTTATCCACTCACGTGCAAAAGGCTGTATGGCAAAAAATTTATTATCTTTTTTCTTTTGGTACCGATGTATTTTTCCGGTGGAATGATTCCGGAATATCTGGTATATACAAAACTTGGACTGTACAACAATGTCTGGAGTCTGATTATACCAGGGGCATTCAGTATTTGGAACATTATTTTAACACGAACTTATATGAGTACTATTCCTGATACGATGAAGGAAGCTGCTAAAATGGATGGAGCGAATCATTTCAACATCCTTACCAGAATTTATGTGCCGCTGAGTAAGCCAATTATGGCGGTCATTGCGATCTACACGGTAGTAGGAGTATGGAACGCATGGTTCCGCTCTATGGTATACCAGCCTAATTTGAGAATTCAGCCTCTGCAGATGTACCTTCGCAGAGTGTTGATTACACAAAGTGTGGATATTACAGATATTTCAGCGGAAGAAGCGGCGGTATTGGCAGAAAAGCTGCTGAGCAATATGCAGATGCGTTATGCAATGATCGTATTTACAACGTTACCAATTCTATTTATTTATCCCTTCTTTCAAAAATATTTCGTAAAGGGCGTTATGGTAGGATCATTAAAGGGATGATAAGAAATGAAGTAGTAAATTTGTAACAAAACCATGAAGAATGGTTTGTAATATGAAAGGAGAAAAATATGAAAAAGAGAACAAAGAAACTGTTGGGGGTGATGTTATCCGTATCTATGCTCATTTCTTTAGCGGCATGCGGTAACAGCAGTAATGAACAGGGGGAAGGCAATACTGCTGCCGGTACGGCGGAGAGTACTGCAGGGTCTGTAGCTGCTGGTGCAGGAAATGATTCGGGGGAGATGAGAACGATCAATATTCTTTGTATGGAGAGCACGTTTGGAGGTCTTTATATGGAGAATATTGAGGATAATATCTGGTGGCAAAAGGTTGTTGAAGACTTGGAAGAAAGAAATATTAAAGTTGAACTGGAAGTAGTGCAGGCGGATCAGTATCCTACCACTCTTCAGACCAGATTTTCCAGCGGCCAGGAGTTGCCTGATATGGTAGCCTTGGGCAGATATGCCAGCGATGGTATTGATGATGCAACTGCGATGCGTTGGGGAAGACAGGGGCTGTTGTTGGATCTGAATGAAGTTTTGGGGGAGCATGGAGGAGAAGAAGCGCTCGCTTTTCTGGAAGAACATGCTTCCTATGTGGCAAAGCGTTTGACTACAAATGATGGTAAAATGTACTGGCTGCCTAACCTGACGCTGAAAACTTATAACGGAGAACCGGCATCCAATTATCTGGCCGTTAATATCCGTAAGGACTGGCTTGATGCGGTAGGCATGGATGTTCCTGCTACAACGGAAGAGTTTTATAATGCAGCGAAGGCATTTAGGGATCAAGATGTTAATGGCAGCGGTTCCGCAGACGAAATTGTTTCATTGGATCCTTCCAATTGGGATAATGGTATTGCACAATGGTTTGGACTTGGACAGGATTTGGTTTCTTATATTACCACTACGGATGAAGTAGTGACTCCCTGGTATCAGGAAGGCTGTAAGGAATATTTCATGTATCTGAACAGGATGTATAATGAAGGGCTGTTAAACTCTCAGCTGTTTGGCGGGAATGGTGATTTGGAAACGCAGCTTCTGGTTGAAAATAAAGTAAGTTCTACATTTAGCTGGATTCTACAGGGATGGCTGGAGCCTCAGGTAACGGGTACAGAGGATGCTTACTATTATCCGATTGTTGCTCTGCAGAATGATGTTGGAACTACACCTCTTTATGAATGTGAAGAACCTGAAAAATCTTATGGTAAATTTGCCGTGACCAAAGATTGCGACAATTTGGAGGCAGTGGCGGAGTTATTCAATTATCTCTATTCAGAAGAATATGAAGAACTGCAGACATGGGGAGAAAAAGGAGTCAGCTATGATGAAGAAAACGGATATAGAGCGTTTATCGGTAAATATGCGGATGGAAGTGATATTCCGGAAAACGAAGCTTTGCTGAACGGTTATGTCGGCACAAATCTGTTTCCCCGTGTCAAGATGGTCGATATTCAATCTGAATTCATTACAAGTGATATGACAAAGGCAGATATTGAAATTGCTACTATAGGCAGCACTCCCAATGTTGCTCATATGATCAATAATTATCAGGTTCTGCCGGATGACGAGCAGACGGATACCATTAACAGTATCATGTCTGATCTGGAGACATACTCTGATGAATTGGCAATCAGTTTGGTATTGGGCAGTAAATCTTTTGATGATTGGGATACTTATATGACGGATTTGAAAGAACTTGGACTGGATGATCTGATTGCGATTAACAGGGATCTCTGTGACAAATATAACGCGGAATAAATGCGTAGAGAAACGGCTGCCTGCGCGGCCGTTTCCTGTTTTTGGGCACTTGCCGTTATACGGCTACTTTAATAAGCGAAAAGGAGTTTGATTCATGACAAAAATACCTTTACAGATGCCTTACGGCGCTGTTTACTTCAGAAAATCTAATCCTCCAAAGGAAGATTGGGAAAGGGATTATGCACAGGCAGCAGCGGATGACAATAATATTTTCAGGCATTGGTTCATGTGGGGTAATATTGAAGTGGCGCCTGGAGTGTATGATTGGGATGATTATGACAGACAGATAGAGCTGGCAGAAAAATATGGAATCAAAACAATCATTGCGGAACTAAGTTCCTCTGTGCCGGAATGGCTGATTGCACAGCGGCCCGATCTGCTGATGGAAGACAGCCGGGGTTCCCATCCGGACAGTTATATCAGCGCAAGCTGCATGACCGGAGGTTTTTGTAATGGGTTATGTCTGGATCAGCCGGAAGCAAAAGAACTTACTGCCGGTTTTCTGACCGCGTTGGCGAGACGATATAAGGGATCACCGGCACTGCTGGGATATGATGTCTGGAATGAATGTTCCTTGCCTCATAATATGTGCTATTGCGATGCTACTGCGGATGCCTTTCGAAAGTGGCTGAAAGAAAAATATGCCGGTGACCTGGAACGTTTGGCAGAGACATGGCATCGGTATAGCTTCACGGACTGGTCACAGGTAAAACCGGTAAAAATTTTGCAGCTTGCACCGGAAAGCTTTGACTGGCTGGAGTTTAAGAAAGAAAATGCTTATCGTCAGATGAAGTGGCGTGTGGATGTTTTAAACAGAGAAGATCCGGATTCTTTAAAATGTGCTCACGGTATGGCGTTTAGCCTGGAAAATATGGCTAACGGTGCTTCTGATGACTGGCTTGCGGCACAGCAAGTAGATGTGTTTGGATTGACTTTTGTACAGAGCAGAAAAGGAGCTGAGGACTGGAAGCAATTTCAGGCGTTGGATCTGGCTCGTTCCGGTTCCAGAGGGAAACCATTTTGGCATGCGGAAGCACAGGGGGGCCATCTTTGGCTGCAGCCACAGGTAATCGGCCGTCCTCGTGAGGATGGAAGGATTAGTACTGCAGAGGACGTACGGCTTTGGAACCTGACTACGCTGGCAGGAGGAGCCCGTGGTGTTCTGTATCCCAGATGGCGTCCATTACTGGACGGCGCATTGTTTGGCGCATTTGCTCCCTATGGTATGGATGGCAGACCTACAGAGCGCTCTGACATAGGAGCAAAAGTAGCAAAGTGGTCTAATGCACCGGAGCAGAAGGATTTGATGGAGGCAGCGGCGGTGAAAGGTGAGATTGGAATTGTGGTAGTACCTGAATCTCAGACTCTATTTTATCTGCTTGCGAATCCTGCATTTCCCAGTAGTTATAAAAAAATTATGGATGGTGCTTACAGAAGCTTTTTTGATTATGGCATTCAGGCAGATTATGTACATATAGAAGATATCAACGAGTATTGTTTCCTTTATCTTCCGGCGCCGATGATGCTGAATCAGCAGTCTGTGGAGGCAATTAAAAAGTGGGTAGCAGCCGGAGGCACTCTGATCTCCGAAGGCTGTCCTGCCTATTTTGGAGATTATGGGCATGTTTCCCCTGAACAGCCCGGTTCCGGAATGGATTCCCTTTTTGGTGTAAAGGAGGAATATGTTGAATTTACTCCGGATCTTTTAAAAGAATTTACTTTCGAATATGGAGGCAATTGTGTATGGGGAGGAGAATATTTACAGACCTATCATACAACAGGGGCAGAAACGATCTGTCGGGATGGGAAAGGAAAAATTCTTGGAACTTGTAACAGTTATGGGAAAGGGAAAACATTCATGATAGGAACAAGTCCATCGAAAGGATATTGGGAACATGCGGAAGAAAAGCCTTATTCGCTGGCATATGAAATAGCTCTGAAGGCAGGGGTGAAACCTTTTGTGAAGTGCAGCAATGACCTTGTAAAAATTCGGCTGCAGCGTTCAAAAAATGAATTGTATGTTTGGATCATTAATAGCACGAAAACAATACAGGCGGCAGATTTTGAAATTGATACCCAGTGGAATGCCGGTGATATAAATAAAATATACTGGGAAGGCGGCAGCATTGAGCGTGTTCAAAGAGGATACCACACCGTTGTGGAAGGACAAAACGTAGTGATTGCCGGAGTCGGAAAATAGAGTTATTTTCCCAATGGGGGGATCTGAAAGAGGTGGAGTATGGAAAATTATGAACCACCGGAATTGATTGAAGAAACCTTAGAAATTCCGGTTCGGGAGGAATGTGATGTGTTGGTTGTCGGCGGCGGTGCAGCAGGTGTCATGGCGGCGCTGGCCGCTGCCCAAAATGGCGCACGAACGATCCTTGTGGAACAGAACACTTATCTGGGCGGTGATATGCTTAGCGGTGCTGCAGGATGGATGGGATTTTATAATATTTATAAGCCGAAAAAGAAGGAAGCGGTCAGGCTTGTCAGAGGTATTACGGATGATCTGGTGAAACGTCTGGAGGATGAGGAAGGAACTATAGGATTTTATGAAGAGGATTACAATCCGGAGAAAGAATCTATGCATATTCAGGCGGAAAGGGAAGTTTTTCCAAACGTTTTTTTAGAAATGCTCAAAGATTATGGTGTAAAGATTTATCTGCGTTGTATGGTGGTGGATACAATTGTGGAGACTGGCGGCGTAAAGGGAATTATTATGGAGAGCAAATCCGGCAGAGAAGCAATTTTTGCCGGAGTTACGGTGGATTGCTCCGGTAATGCTGATGTGGCATTTCATGCTGGTGTCAAGACAAATGAAATCAGAGACAGACAGAGTGCCGGTATGGCCTTTGGCATGGCAGGAGTGGAATTGGAGAAAACTTATGCTTATCTGAAAGAGCGGGCCCTTCTTGCGGTTATGGGAAGAAAACGACGGAAAGATGGATTCGATTCAATTGCAATGTTGGGATTTCACCTGGCGAAGATAGCAGAGTTTACGCCCTATTTGGAACAATATCATCTGCATGGAGAACCTTGCATTATTTCTAATCGTCCCGGATATGCAGATATGATCAACGGTGTGACGATGAGGGTTGACACATCCAGCCCACGGGCTTTGTCTGAGGCAGCTATTACATTGAACGATTGCTGCCTGCAGATGGGAAAGCTGTTTCAAAAATATCTTCCCGGTTTTGAAAATGCGTATGTAGACTGGATTTCGGCAAAACCGGGAATCCGATTTACCAGGCAGGTAGAATGTATCTATGATATAAGCCGGAAGGATTTAGATGAACTTGTGATCCCAAAGGATTGTGTGGGGGTTTTTGGTGTTCAGGATGGTTGTTATAAAGGCTATACCATAAAAGGAGGAGGCTGGTACGGAATTCCTTATCGGGCGCTGATTCCTAAAGATATGGAAAATCTTTTGGTAGCCGGGCGGATGATTTCCTCTGACTGGGTGGTATTCATGTCTACCAGGCTAATCGGCTGCTGTATGGTACAGGGGGAGGCAGCCGGTACTGCGGCAGCATTGGCAGCACTGCAAAAATGTTCCGTAAGTGACCTGGATATCACGGTACTGCAGAATGCGCTGAGAAAGGATGGTGTATTCCTTGGCTGAACAGGAGTTAATAAAAACGATAAAAATACTGCGGGAAAAAACGAAAACTCCGGTAGCTGCAAGCTATGATGTGATTGTTGCAGGCGGTGGTGCTGCAGGAATCATGGCGGCAGTTGCAGCGGCGAGGCATGGTGTTTCTGTGGCGATGATAGAAGCAGCACCTGCATTTGGTGGGGCAATGCTTGCCGGCGGCATTTCCTGGCTGAGTTTTTTCAATCTGTTTGGGCAATTCCATGTGGAGCCAAAGCAGGTATTGTTTGGTATTCCTTATGAAATGATACAACGTTTGGAAAAAGAGGGGAGTTGTCCCGGGTTTTATGAGGATCTCGGACCGGAGACGCAGGAAACCAGGGGAACCCATGCGAATCGTGAAGCGATCAGGCATATTTATTATCAATTGATGCGAGAG
This sequence comes from uncultured Lachnospiraceae bacterium, assembly GCA_900548905.1. Lineage (GTDB taxonomy): Bacteria > Bacillota > Clostridia > Lachnospirales > Lachnospiraceae > Eisenbergiella. Next base: position 47,185 of record URMK01000027.1, read on the forward strand.
CATGATATTGCCGTTTATCTGAATACACTTGTTTGTGATGTAATCAAAGAAAACGGCAGAGTAACAGGCATTATTGTCCAGACTGTAAATGGACGGTTCTCACTTCGGGCAAAAAATGTAATCGATTGTACAGGGGACGGCGATGTAGCCTTCCTTGCGGGTGCCAACTGTAAAGAATTTCTGTCTCATGGTGTGGGAATGGCTTTCGGCGTTTCGAATGTGGATTTTAAAAAGGCATTGGAGTTTGGCAGATCCCATAATGCATTGATTCATGACTGTACCGGCGAAAATGGCCGTTATAAGGGGAAGTTGGTAAAATATGCGCTTCGTACGGAACGAATTCCTGAATTAAAGAAGGGTGTGCAGAAAAGTGGAATCCATGGAAGCTTTTGCATGACTATTGCTCATGACGGAGAAGCTTCTTATATAAATGGTGTAAATGCTGCAGGAGGCGGTAACTGTCTGGACAGCGAAAAAACCACCGATACGATTCTGACCTTGAGAGATAATATAAAAAAATCTACAGAATTTTTAAAAAGAGAAATACCGGGCTTTGAAAATGCCCATTTGTCATGGAGTTCTCCGGTGATAGGGCCACGGCACACCAGATATGTAGAGTGTGAATACGACATTTCCCAGGAACATGTACAGAAAGCCTGGATACCGGAAGATAGTATCGGCTTGTTTGGTTCTCAGGATGCTCATTTCCTGGGGCGTGTGATTGACGGCGGTAAGTGGTATGGAATTCCCTATCGTGCTCTTATTCCGAAATTTGTAGAGAATGTGCTGGTGGCGGGGCGTATGATATCCTCCGACTGGATTGCGCATATGTCTACTCGTCTGATAGGTTCCTGTTTTATTCAGGGACAGGCGGCAGGTACAGCAGCGGCGCTGGCAGTGCAGAAGCAATGCTCCGTGAGAGAAGTGGATATTATGCTGCTTCGGGATATTTTAAAGCAGGATAAGGTTTATCTGGGGGATGAGTGAGAGAGGAGAGAGGTTATGAAATTAACGATAATTTGCAGAGGTGAATTTGCTCCTTCTGCAAGATTCGGATTGGAACGGTTGGAATCATCGGCAAGGGGGAAAGAGGTTGATATTGACTATGATTCCTATTGGAATGGAAAAGGTCCTTTTCTGTTAACGGGAACCATACAGGATCGTTTTATACAAATTGCGCTTAAGCGGGCTGGAATTGTACCGGAAAATAAACCGGAAGGAGTTATACTGGCGGCAGGAACTACAGATGATAAAAGATCGCTTATCATTGCTGCCGGTACCGATAGTGTGGGATTGATGTATACCCTTTGTGAGCTTGCACAAAGATTGGAGGCATATGGAACGGAATGCCTGAAAATTACGGAGAACATAGTGCAATATCCTGCAATAGCGAACCGTGTTGCGGGACGGTTCCTACACAGTGAGCGGGATGACAGTTGGTATTTTTCGGATGAATTCTGGGATTATTATACAGCCCGTCTGGCTATGGCCCGTATCAACCGGTTGCATCTCATTACAGGAATGGATTCTGCTTATATGTCTCCTCCCTATCCGTTTCTTATAAAGACACCTGGTTATGAAGAGGTAATTGCAGTTACAGATGGAAATCCGGAAAAGCGTCGGATTGAGTGTCTGAACAGACTTCGGAAAATCGGTGCACTTTGTCATAAAAGGGGAATTACATTCTGTTTCGGCTGTTGGCAGCAAAAGCCCTGGACGGCAAATCAGAAATCTCTTGTAAAGAACTGCCCTGATGACAGCCGCTTTGGAGATTATGCGCAAAAATCCATTTGGGAATTGATCAGTCAATGTCCGGAAATAGATATTCTGTCCTTCCGCGTGAATCCGGAAGCAGGTATCAGGGATGAAAATGGGAACTTTGATACTGCTCAGGAATTTTGGTATGGCATGTTAAATGCAATAAAATCCGCCAGTCGTCGTGTAAAAGTTGAACTTCGAGCCAAAGGACTGACAGACTCCATGACAAAATATGCCCTAAGCCTTGGTCTGGACCTGACGATCCCTACTAAGGCGTGGTGTGAACATATCGGGCTGCCCTATCAGATGCTGCAGATGCGGCAGGAGGAAATGGAAAGCAGTATGACCAACGAAAGTGCTACGAGAAGGTATTCTTATGATGATATGCAGCGTATTCCGCGCAGCTATGATTTGCAATATCGTCTGTGGAACTATGGCAGTACCAATGTCCTTTTGTGGGGAGATCCCCTTTATGCATCCCGGTTTGTGAAGTCTTGTATAGAAGGGCAGGCGACCGGCTTTGAGTTTACAGCACCGCTTTCCATGAAGGGTGGCCATGCACTGATTCCCGGTGAGGAATGGCCCCTTCATATACATCCGGATATGATTACATATCAATTTGAGGATGAGCGCTACTGGATGTGGTATCTTTCTTTTGGCAGGTTGTCTTATAATCCGGAGGATTCTCAGGAGGTGTGGAAAAGAGAAATGCGGTTCCGCTTCGGAGAGGCGGCAGAGGATATGGAACAGGCATACTTGTCCTCCAGCCGGATCCTGCCGCTTGTCACCACAGCTCATTTCCCGGAGCATCCCTCCATGCACTACTGGCCGGAATTATATGGAAGTGCAGCGCTTTTTGCGGAGAATAATTATGAGCCGTGGTTCCGGAAGGAAGTAAGTCCCAGAAGAAAAGGCAGTTGGTATGCAAATGCGGATCCCAGCGATGAAACGCTGTTTACTTCTATTGAAAAATATGTAGAAGGTCTACTGGAAGGGCAGCCTGTACATTGCTATTCACCGCTTGAAGTGGGAGACTGGTATTATGCGCTGGCAGCTAGGACGATGGAGAGTGTATGCCGCCTGGAAAAAGCGCCGGACAACCCGGAGGTCAGGGCCAGCATAGTGGATTTTACAATGCTGGCCAATTTGGGATTTTACCATGCCTATATGGTGCAGGCAGCCTACCATCTTTGCCTGTATTATAAAACAGGAATCGCAGAGTCTCTGACCCCATCATGGATGGCAATGTATCAGGCGCACAGTGCCTTTGCGAAGGTAAGCGAGTTGGGGACGAAATACTATGCGCGGAATCTGGAATTTGATTCCGGCGACAGCACGGTGAGAAACGGAAACTGGCAGGATCGGCTGGAGTATCAGATGGATGCTGATCTGAAAAAACTGAAAGAACTGCTGACAGAGCATGAAATCGACTGCGAAATGCCTGTAGATAGTGAATATCATAGTCTTGTAAAGCCGTTTTCCTGGCCGGTAAGTCTGTCGGATGATGTACCGGAAAGCTGGACGTCCGGACGGGACTTGAGGGTGACGCTGTCAGTAGGAGTAAGGCTGGAAAAATGCGCGGGAATAAAGGCAGTGCTTCATTACCGGAATGTGAATATGCGAGAGGGTAGATTCCGGGAGATTTTAATGGAAGCGCAGAGCGACAGCTTCACTGCAGTCATACCGGGGGAATATATAACAGAAACCTATAATTTATATGTCTATTTCACCTGTGAAGATCTGAACGGGAATATCAGGATACATCCGGGGATCTGTAATCAGGAGTATACGATGCCTGTTCATACGGTGAAAACCAATCATGAATTTAATTAGAAAAGGAGAAGAAGAATGAAAATAGGATTAATCGGATTGGGAATTATGGGAAAGCCTATGGCAAAAAATATATTGAAAGCAGGATATGATCTTTGGGTTACAGATCTGGTGACTGACAATGTGGAGGAAGTGGTTGCCGCGGGGGCAAAAAGCGCGACAAAAGAGGAAATAGGGGAAGGTTGCGAGGTGGTTATGACCATGCTCCCTAATTCTCCTCATGTAAAAAGTGTGGTATTAGGAGAAGGCGGTTTAATTAACTATATGCACGCGGGACAGGTATATATTGATATGAGTTCGATTAACCCTGTCGCCAGTAAAGAAATTGCGGCGGCATTGGCCCCAAAAGGAGTAGAAATGCTGGATGCGCCCGTGTCAGGAGGGGAGCCGAAGGCGATTGACGGCACGCTGAGCTTTATGGTGGGCGGCAGACAGGAGGTATTTGATAAGTATAAACCGATCCTGGAAACAATGGGCTCATCCGTAGTCCTGTGTGGGAAAATTGGCGCCGGTAATACAACCAAGCTGGCAAATCAGGTGATTGTGGCGCTGAATATCGCTGCCATGGCGGAGGCCTTTACGCTTGCGACAAAGGCTGGTGTGGATCCGGAGAAAGTATTTGAGGCAATTCGCGGCGGATTGGCGGGATCTACAGTCATGAATGCCAAAGTGCCGATGATTCTGGAGGGGAATTTTAACCCTGGCTTCCGGATTGATTTACATATCAAGGACTTGTGTAACGCGATGGATGCCGGCCACAGCGTGGGCGCTCCGCTGCCGCTTACTGCAGGGGTACTGGAAATGATGGAAACACTTCATGCGGATGGACACGGAAATGACGATCATAGTAGCTTGGCAAATTATTATGCAAAGATTTCAGGAACCGATATCAGAAAAGGCGGAGAATAACCCCGGGGGGATGAAATGGCAGAGAAGAAGATTCACGAAGTGCTGTGTGCCCTGGAATATGGCTTGGAAATGCAGAAAAAAATTAACCAGGCCTTTGCACCGGCAAAAGTGTATCATGTGAAATTCGAGGATGATGAAACGATTCGGAGTATTATTGATCGGGTGGACGTGGCGGTACTTCCTACAGATCTTGATGAACGGATTTTGGCGGGAAGCAGGCTGAAATGGGTGCATTGCTGCCATGCAGGACTGACGCTTTCCGCAAGGAAAGAAGTATTTGACAGAGGAATCCTTTTGTCCGGTGGAGCGGGACGCTCTGCGCCGTCTCTGGCCGAACACACTTTTTTCTTTGCGCTGGCGCTGACCTATGGCGCATTTTTATTGAAGGAGGAGCAGGAGAATAAGGATTGGCACGCCACTTGGATGCGTTATGCATATTCCAGAGGGATGAACGGAAAGATCATGGGGATTATAGGTTTGGGGCATACGGGAATGGCCGTGGCGAAACGCGCGAAGGCCTTCGATATGCGGGTCATCGCTTATTCCAGAAGAAAACGGGAAACACTTCCGGAAAATGTGGATGTCTGTTATGCACAGGATGCGGGAGAAGGCTTTGAGGTGTTGTTAAAAGAAAGTGATTATATTGTACTGTGCTGCAATTTGTCGGATGAGACATATCATCTGATCGGAAAAGAAGAGTTGGCAATGATGAAAGACTCTGCTTTTCTCATCAATATGGCTAGGGGACAGGTGGTGGATCAGGATGCGTTGTATGGGGCTTTGCGGGATAAAGTAATAGCCGGTGCCGGATGCGATGTATTTAACGAGGAACCCCTGCCGCCATCGGATCCGCTTTGGGAACTGCCTAATATCATAATTACGCCGCACGCTACACCGCATGTACCGGACCGGGCGGCCAGATCTACCGATGCTCTATTTGAAAATATTGAAAGATATAAAAGAGGGGAAAGGCTGGTCAACCAGTCCGACCTCAGAGATGTTTACACAAAATAGGAGATGCTGATGAAATATATAAAAAAATTGACAAATGACTGGTATATGAGAGAAGCTTCCGGTGAGGGAGAATGGCTGGCCTGCAGCATGCCCTCTGTTGTGCAGGAAGTACTGTTTGTGCATAACCTTCTGGACCGAGATGTGCTGGAAACCGGACGTGCCGAAAAATGCACTTGGGTTTCCGAACGCGACTGGATTTTTCAGACAGAATTTGCCGCGCCCGGTGGCAGTGGTATGACTTATCTGGAATTTAAGGGGCTGGATACAGTAGTAGATATCTGTCTGAACGGCGAAAGGATATGCAGACATGAGTCTATGTTCATGCCATGTAAGGTGGATGTAACCGGAAAACTACAGAAAACCAACAAACTGCTGTTACATTTTTATGCGCCTGTAAATGTAATCAAAGAATATCAGCTTCCCGAATCCTATAAAGGGAAAATCGGCCCTATGGGACTTTTGCGCAAGGCACATATGGATTTCAGCCCTCATGGCGGTGTAGTGCCTTATTTTACTCCTATCGGAGTATATGATGATATTGTTCTTGTACAGGTGGAGGAAAGTGAAATCACCTATGCAGATATTGAGACTGATCTGGACCGCCATTATAAGGATGGAAGCTTCCATCTGGTGCTGCACCGTACACCGGCTGAGGGAGTGTGCGCAAAATTACGTCTCTATGCACCTGACGGCAGCTTGGCAATAGAACAGGACTGTGACATCTGGGGGAATGATAAAGAGGATATGCCGGTATGCCGATTTGACATTCCTATGGAAATGCCTCTGTTATGGTGGCCGCGGAATTATGGGAAGCAGCCTCTCTATCGGGCGGAAATCGGCCTGTGGAAATCTGGAAATGAGATCGACCGGATAACCAGGACGGTTGGTTTCCGTAAAATCGAAGTCATTGGGGATATGCGCTTCCGGGTAAATGGAAAAGAAATCAAACTTTGGGGTACAGCTACAACACCGTTCTGGGGCTGCAGTCACAAATGGGTTCCGGAAAGAGTAAAAGAACTTCTTGATTTTGCGGTAAGGGGAAATATGAATGCGATCCGTCTCTGGGGGCCTGGACAGCCTTACCATGAGGGGCTATATGAATATGCTTCCCAATTGGGTATTCTGATTTGGCAGGAATTTCATACAGGAGGTGCGTATGTACCCGATTTGCCAATATTTACAGATATCGTAATGGAGGAAGCCAGGACAGAGGTAAGCAGGCTCAAACACTATCCCTGCATCTTTATGTGGTGCGGCGGAAATGAGCATTTTTATATGCTGGATATTTTTAGCCCCGAGGAAAACCATGAAATTGGCTATGATTTGCTTCGCTATCGGCTGCGGGATCTTGTAGCCGAAATGGATCCAAAGCGTTATTATCATGAAAGCAGCCCCTGTGAAGGGCGTTTCCCCAATGAAGCAGTTTATGGAGATAATCATGGTTCCCGTGCAGCCCAGTGCTTTCTGCCCGGTGAGGCGCATGCGCATTTCTTTTCAGAGAATATCAGGACGGTGATCCCGGAAATAAAAAGTTTAAAACGATTTATACCTGAAGATCAGCTGTGGCCGGAAGGATACAGCAATGCGATGCCTTTCGGATCAGCTTATCCGGTACCGGATTCATGGAAGGAGCGTACCATAAATAATTTTGAAAAGAAGACAGGCCCGTATGAACTGTTTTACGATGCAACGGATGCCCCTTCCCTGATTTACAGATTAAATGCGGCAGCGGCATATGATATCCGGGAAATTATAACCAAACAGCGTCAGGGAAAACCTTTTTATGAGAGTGCAGGGGAACGTCGTTGCAACGGACATTTGTTCTGGAAACTGGCCTGTCCGTGGCCGCAGATTTATTGTGCGTTTATTGATTATTATATGGAACCTGGCCAGCCCTACTACATGCTGCGCCGTTGCTATGCCCCGGTCAGTGTTTCCATTGATATGCAGGATCATATTTACATATGGGGGGTCAATGATACCGCGGCAGATTTCGGTGGCATGGTGACTGTGGAGGTATGCGAACTGGATTCCAATAGAATCACGCAGAGGATCAGCTTTCCCGTAGGGATACCGGAAGGGGATTCACTGGTGCTCAAATCATTGGACTGCTTCGGACATATCCAGCTCCGCTCCGTCATTCACGCGGTGCTGACAGACAGGGAGCAGAACATAATTTCCGAAGACTTCCAATATCTGATTTCGGAACGCCGTCTGCCTTTTGCGGAGGCACAGCTGTATATAAAACAGGAGGAGGACAGCATTATTGTCGGCACAGATCTGTTTGCCAGGTGTGTGGAGCTAAATGGAGATGATAACGGAGATGAGTTTGGATGGAAGTTTGAGGATAATTATTTTGATCTGATGCCAGGCCAGGAACGCAGAATAAAAATTTATGGCACTCACAAATCCGGTACTATTACGGCAAAGGCCCATTATGCAGTAAAGACAGCTTCCACAGAATGGAAACATTAATGGTGGATAAGTTATGATTCGGAAAACAAAGTGTGGAAAAAGGAGAGGACAGAGATGAAGATTAGTTTGCTGGAACCTATTGGTGTATCGGCTGATGTGATTAAAGAACTTTCGCAGGGGATTATCGACAGGGGACATGAATTTGTCAGCTACGATACAAAGACAACTGATCCGAAAGAACTTGTGCGTCGGTCAGCAGGGAGTGACATTGTGATGATTGCCAACAATCCTTATCCAGAGGAGGTGGTAAAAAGCACGGATGTCCTGAAAATGCTTTCGGTGGCGTTTACCGGAATTGATCATATTGCCACACAGGCATGTAAAGATAAGGATATTATGGTCTGCAATGCATCCGGCTATTCTAATGAAACCGTAGCGGAACTGGTGATCGGTATGGCGGTGAGCGCTTATCGAAACCTGGTTTTGGCAGATTCAAATGTACGCGGCCATAAAACAAGCGCGGGTATTGGGGGTATGGAAATCTGCGGAAAAACTGTGGGAATTATTGGACTGGGGAAAATCGGAAAACGTACGGCGGAGCTTTTTTTGGCCTTCGGTGCAAAGGTGGTCGCATACAATAGAAGCCGGGACGGAGAAATGGAGAAAAAGGGTGTTGTTTATCAATCACTCGAAGAGGTGCTTTCCGGAAGTGATATCATTTCCCTGAACCTGCCGTTGAATACCTCCACTCGAGGTTTTTTAGATAGTGACCGTATTGCAATGATGAAAAAAAACGCAGTATTTATCAATTGTGCCAGAGGACCCATTGTGGATAATCAGGCATTGGCGGATGCATTAAATGAGGAAAGACTTGCTTATGCCTGCATTGATGTATTCGATATGGAACCGCCGATACCGGAGGATTATCCGCTGCTTCATGCCAAGAATACTTTATTGACACCTCATATTGCATTTATTTCTAAGGAAGCCATGCTGCGCAGGGCAAAGATTGTGTTTGAAAATGTGTATGCTTATTTGGACGGCCAGCCTCAGAATGTATGTAAATTATAGGAAGAGTTTAAAGATGGCTAACATATGCCGGATCTGGATTTGCTCAGAAACATGGAGGGTCAGCTTCGATGAAGATATTTATAGATACAAACAGAAATCTGGGAAAAATAAGCAAAAACATTTATGGACAGTTTGCAGAACACTTAGGAAATGGTATCTATGGAGGGCTGTATGTCGGGACGGACAGCACTATTCCGAATGTTGACGGGATTCGTACAGACGTGGTCGAGGCATTAAAAAGGATTAAAGTGCCCGTAATACGCTGGCCTGGTGGGAGCTTCTCAGAAAAATACCATTGGAAGGATGCGGTTGGCCCAAAGGAGCGGAGAAAACCGGTCGTAAATACCAGTTGGGGAGGTGTGGTCGAGGATAATTCCTTTGGCACACATGAATTTTTCAGACTTTGTGAACTGGTAGGCTGCGCGCCCTATCTCGCTGCAAATATTACATCGGGATCAGTGCGGGAACTGGAAGAATGGGTAGATTATGTCACAAATCCGGCAGGATCGTCCATGGCACAGCTCCGTCGGGAAAATGGGAGGGAAGAGCCATGGCAGCTTCCTTATGTAGGAATCGGAAATGAAAGCTGGTCGATGCGACCGGAATTCTATTCGGACCGGTTTCAACTTTTTGCATCCGGAATCCATGCAGGAAATGTAAAGGAATTGAAGAAAATTGCATGCGGGCCGAACGGTGCCGACTATAACTGGACGGATACGCTGGTGCGTATGACGGGCAGAAGGGCTATGGATGGACTGTCGCTGCATTATTATACTATGCCGGGATATTATAAAACGGATGAATATCCGGAAGAGGAAAAGAACACAGCGCTGGACTTTACTAAAGAAGGGTATTACCGCACCCTTCGGAGGGCGCTGTATATGGACGAAATGCTCAGGATGCACGGCAGTATGATGGACAGGTATGATCCTCAAAGAAAGATAGAACTGGTAGTGGATGAATGGGGAACATGGCATCAGCCGGAGACAGGGACAAATCAGTCCTTTTTATATCAGCAGAATACGATGCGGGATGCGATTGTGGCCGGAGTGACACTCAATATTTTCAATGGATACTGTGAACGGGTAAAAATGGCCAATATTGCACAGATGGTCAATGTACTTCAGGCAATGATCTTTACCAGAGATGAAGAAATAGTGCTTACCCCTACCTATTATGTCTTTGAACTGTATAAAGTCCATCAGGAAGCTATGAGAGTGGAATGCTATGTCCAAAAGGAACTGGTCGGACCTGAGGAGGCGCAGGTCCCTTCAGTGAGCGTCAGTGCCTCGGAGGATGAAAACGGAGTGCTTCATGCAACCATTGTAAATCTGGATGCGGAGTCAGAAAAGGAACTCGACTGCTTCCTTGACGGCGCAGATTACATCCTGGTATCGGGCAGATATCTCTGCGGAGAAATGCATTCCTGCAACAGCTTTGCAGAAAAAGATAACGTTGTGGTCCAAGAAATAGCGGAAATTCCGATCAGTGATAATAGATTTACACTGCGGCTTCCTGCCTGCAGCGTGACGATGCTTACTATCCGCAAAAAAGATATTGACTAAAGGCATTTCAAAATGAAGGAGAAGAATGGAAGAGATAATTTACAGAGCCGGGGATTCTAACCGGATCACTAGGGAATATCTTGATTCACTGCTGATTGAGACGAGATATATCGGATCTGAGCTGCCCGATACCAGAATGGAACTTTATGGAGAGACATTTTCCACGCCGATCATGACAGCTGCATTTTCTCATTTGGATAAGATCTATAATTGCCCCACGGGTATGGAAGATACTGCCAGAGGTACCTACATGGCGGGTACCGTAATGTGGGCGGGAATGGGAGAGGAAGATGAACTGGGGCGGATGATTGCCACAGGTGCGCGGGTAATAAAAATCATTAAGCCTTATGCGGATGAGGATATAATTTTCAGCCAGCTTGCGGACGCGGAAAGGCTTGGTGCGTTGGCTGTGGGGATGGATATTGATCACAGCTTTACCAGTAACGGGGAATATGATGTGATATTCGGCAATCCGATGAATGCCAAAACAGCGGAGGAACTGGAACGTTACGTATCTGCGACGAAGCTGCCTTTTATTGTAAAGGGCGTATTGAGCGTGCAGGATGCAAAGGCAGCGTACCAAGCCGGCGTGCAGGGCATTGTGGTGTCCCACCACCATGGTATTAGTGATTTTGCAGTGCCGCCGTTAAAAATCATACCGGCAATCGCAGCGGAAGTGGGGGCAAAGATACCAATCTTTGTTGACTGTGGAATGGACAGCGGGTTTGATGTCTTTAAGGCCCTGGCGCTTGGGGCTTCTGCAGTTTGCGCAGGCCGCAGCATTCTGGAGGATCTTGCTAGGGAGGGTGCGGAAGGAGTGAAAAAACGCCTGGTCGGAATGACCAGGGAGCTGGCAGGAGTAATGGCACGCACCGGCACAAAGGATATTCGTTCAATTGACGACAATGTAATCTGGTCAATGAATCAATTCCATGGATAAAGATGACTGAGAAGGGAGCTCTATAAAGGAAGCCATGCTGCGCAGGGCAAAGATTGTGTTTGAAAATGTGTATGCTTATTTGGACGGCCAGCCGCAGATTGTATGTAAGAATAAATCAATTTTTTTATCAGGATATATCATTGCAGAAATAAAACTTTTTAGATATGATATGGTCAGAGTGAAGTATCTCGCGGTTTGCTGCGGGGTATTTGATTGTGTCGGCTAACAGCTGTCATTTCCGGGAGATTACAAGATAATATGAGCCGGCTGACAGAGTTCTGGAAGGAAAGAAGAAATCCGACGCTGTAACCTTAAAAAACATATGGTGCGGTGGCGGCAGCAGCTATACCGTTCACTGAGAAGGGAGATCTATAAATGAAGAAAAAACAAGCATTCAATCCTTATTTGCCAAGCTATGAATATGTTCCGGACGGCGAACCCTATGTATTCGGGGACAGAGTCTATGTCTATGGTTCCCATGACCGTTTCAACGGGTATGGTTACTGCCAGAATGACTATGTCTGCTGGTCTGCGCCGGTGAAGAATCTGGGGGACTGGAGGTTTGAGGGGATAATCTATCCCAGAAATGAAGATCCGCTCAATAAAGACGGGGATATGCTCCTGTTTGCACCCGATGTTACGCAGGGAGCGGATGGAAGATACTATCTTTATTATGTGCTGGATCTGGTAGGTGTGGTTTCTGTTGCGGTTTGCGATACACCTGCCGGAAGATATCAATTTTATGGTTATGTGCATTATGAGGACGGCACCAGGCTGGGTGAAGCGGAGGGGGATGAGCCCCAGTTTGATCCCGGTGTTTTGACAGAAGGGGATCAGACCTATATGTATACCGGTTTTTGCATGCCCAACGATGCAAATCGACATGGCTCCATGGTAACTGTGCTGGGGCCGGATATGCTGACAATTACCCGAAAACCGGAATTTGTGGTGCCCTCCAGGCCTTATGAAAAAGGAACCGGTTATGAAGGCCATGCATTTTTTGAAGCCTCTTCGATTCGTAAGGTAAATGGAAAATATTATTTTATCTATTCCTCTGTATTAAGCCATGAGTTATGTTATGCTATTGGAGATACGCCTTTTGGCCCATTTTCCTATAAAGGAACCATTGTCAGTAACTGTGATCTGTTTATCGATGGTTATAAACCTGCGGACAGGCCTATGTATTATGGGGGCAACAATCATGGCAGCATCATTGAAATTGATGGAGAGTGGTATATCTTTTACCATCGGCATACGAATGGAACCAATTACAGCCGTCAGGGTTGTATAGAAAAGATTACAATTCTGGAAGACGGAACTATTCCTCAGGTGGAGATGACCTCCTGTGGTGCAAATGGCGGACCGCTTGCAGGAAAAGGGGAATATCCGGCCTATATTGCCTGCAATCTGTATTGCAGGGATTATGCAATGACTGTAGGCGCCCCGGGAGAGTGGATGGACTGTCGTTTTCCTAAAATTACTCAGGATCAGCCGGATGGCATGCAGGGTATCGGTTATATTACAAACATGTGTGCCGGGGCAGTTGCGGGATTTAAATATTTTGACTGCAGGAATGTGAAGAAAATTGCGATTCGTACCAGAGGGGATGCAGACGGCAGATTTCTGGTGAGGACTGCATGGGATGGCGAGGTGGCAGGCATCATTGAACTTGGACGGAATAATGAGTGGAAGACCTACTGTGCGGACATCGCTCTCCCGGATGGCGTGCAGTCTCTCTATTTTGAATATGAAGGACGCGGCAGAATGTCATTTGCGGCCTTTGAGTTGTTCTGAGGGACTGCTTGAAGGAGGCGGTGAAATGAGTGCAAATGAAGGAATTCATCCTGCACTATACATTCCGAACATTCTATAAATAAAGCTATTATAAATAGTAATAAAATCCAGATACGGAATCTGTAAAAGAGACTATCTGGATTTTATTTATTACTGACGGATGATTGTGAATATATAAAAAAGTATATCCGTGAAGTATCCATGCCGTAGTGTGCAAAAGAAAAAGGAGTATGATACAATATATCAAAAATATAGTATAGAGGCAGGAAAATAAAGTGAAAGTAAACATGAAACTGTTTTTAGGCTTTAAACATTCTATTACTATGAAGAGCCTTACTTTAATGATTTTCTTAAGTACTTCGATATTATTGGGGATGGAATGTATCAGCTTTTATTATATGAATATATATGAGAAGGGAACGATGGATAATTACCGGAATTCCCTGGAGATGTATTGTTCCTATTGGGATAATAAACTTGATATTATTAATAACTCTCTTCTCACGATAACCAGTACAAATAACGGAGAGGATTCTTATTGGAATGTTTGCTACTCACAGAATGAATTGGTATTTCAGACAGGTAAAACGATGTTGGCAAAACGAATGTCGGATATTGCATGGAATCATGAAAATGAGGTTCTGGTATTTACATATGTACCGGAACGAAATGTTTTTATTAAATCAACGAATCATTTAGTAAACTTTGATAAAAGGAAGGAACTGGATAAGGATATTCTTTCTTTTATGAGTAATATTAATACCTATAATTCCACGAAATGGGATTATTTTCGAAGTGGTACGGATGACTTTTTTATACATGTTTATAAAATAGACGGCGGTTATATAGGTGCGCTTGTAAAATGTCAGACAATACTCGATGGAGTTTTGCAGGATAATGGAATGGTAAGCGGCATCAGCCTTATTGATGAAGAAGGAAATTTTGCATATTCCTTAAGAGGAAAAATGCTTGAAGCCCATAAAAAAGATACCGTAGAATTAACCATTCCTATGGCTCATATAGACGGACAGCTGAGAGTGACGGTTCAGAGACAAAATCTATTCAGCGATAAAACATCATTTATGTTTTTGTCTTTGATTACTGTTTTGGCCGGCGTTATCCTGCTTGCTTGGAATATACGGTTCCAAATAAAGAATGTACTTGGACCATTAAATAAACTTAAAAATGTTATGGAAAGTTTCAGCTACGGGAATCTGGATGTACGTTTGGAGGAAAAGAAAACAAGTAATGAGATAGATGTATTGTATCATACCTTTAATGAGATGGCGGAGCAGATCGTGAATCTAAAAATAGATGTTTATGAGTCAAAGCTGGCAAGAGAAAAAACAGAAAGTAATTATATGCGTGTACAGATTCAGCCTCATTTTTACACGAACGTATTAAATCTGATATATGGTCTTGCTCAGCTTAAGGATTTCCAGTCCATTCAAAAGCTATCAATGACAACAGGGTCATATTTTCGTTATCTTCTTGGAGAAAAGGGAACATTTGTGCTTCTCCGGGAAGAAATACAATGTGTTCAAAATTATATACAAATACAGCAAATACGGTATAAGGGTGATCTGGAATTTGAAATGAATGTAGAAAAAGGAATGGAGAAGCAGATGGTTCTGCCTATGATACTTCAGACATTTGCCGAGAACAGTGTGAAACATAATGTCACATTGGTACCGTTGCTGCATATAGCAATTGATATTTCTTCAGGAGAAGATCGTATTTATATTATTGTCAGGGATAATGGAGAAGGTTTTGATAAAGATATCTTGGAGAAGATTAACCGGAATGAAAATATAAGCAGTCAGGGAGAGCATATCGGAATCACAAATGTTAAGGAAAGGCTCCGTTTATTTTATGGGGATACGGCAAGTGTTGAAATAAACAGCAGCCCCGGAGAAACGGTAGTAAAAGTGATTTTGCCGGAAGTTATTACAAAGGAGGAGCGCAGTGAATATCATATTGGTGGATGATGAAACGGCTATGTTGGATATTTTGCAGCAGGTGGTAAAATGGGAGGAATTAGGGATAAAAAAGGTGTACACGGCCAGAAATGCAGAAGAAGCAAAAGAAATTTTGCAGGAAAAGAAAATTGATTTGACACTATGTGATATTGAAATGCCGAAAGAAAGCGGGCTGGATTTAATTGCGTGGATACAGGGCCTGTTCCCATCAGTGGTGAATATTATCCTTACAGGCCATGCTGATTTTAATTATGCAAGAAGCGCAGTGTCACTGGGAGTATTCCGATTTTTATTAAAGCCTGTGTCTTTTGAAGAAGTGGAACAAACTATCAGAGATGCCGTGGAAAAAATTGAGGGAGAGCTTGTCCATAAGGATTCAGGTGTTTATGGGGCTAAGGAATTGAATGCTGTAGAAGAAGTAAAGAAATATCTGGAAAAGCATTACAATGAAGTGATTACAAGGAATGATGTGGAAAACTTGGTTCATTTAAATAGAGATCATATTAATCGCGAATTCAAAGATGCTACAGGATATACGTTAATGGAATATATCCAATACTACCGTATTTGCATAGCGAAGAAGCTGCTGCGCGAAACACAGAGTACAGTTTCTGAAATATGTATTGAAATAGGTTATGATCACCCGGCTTATTTTGCTAAAATTTTTAAAAAAAGAACCGGTTTATCTCCTCTGGAATATCGAAACAAAGAGGATAAGTAACTGTATTAGTCGGTTTTGTTATGATATGGGTCGGATTTAAAGTTGTAATAGGAATCCCGTTTTTTTATAATTACATTATGAAATCCAAAGGCGCCGTTGGACAAAAAGAAAAGGAGTGCAAAAAATGAAAAAGAGATTTATGACCGTCACATCCCTCGTGCTTTCTGCTGGTCTGCTT
Source organism: uncultured Lachnospiraceae bacterium (assembly GCA_900548905.1). GTDB lineage: Bacteria > Bacillota > Clostridia > Lachnospirales > Lachnospiraceae > Eisenbergiella. Next base: position 63,359 of record URMK01000027.1, read on the forward strand.
TTGGCCGGGTGTGGTTCCGGGAATGCTGAAACTGGTTCTGCTGCAACATCTGAGGGGACTCAGGAGCAGGCACAGTCGATGGAAGCGCAGTCAAGTGCAACTGCGTCAGAAGCGGATGAAACATTATTTGACGGTAAAAAAACGGAGTTACGTGTTGTTTTTCCGGGAGGAACATCATCGCCGGCAGATTTAGAAGCAGTAGAAGCCGGTATCAATGAAATTGTAAGCCAATATATGGATGCAGATGTGAAATTGGATATTCTGGAATGGGGCGTATTTTCAGATCAGCAAAAATTGATGCTTTCTTCCGGTGAGGATATTGCACTGATGTTTACCTTTGATTCCTCTAAGAATTATGCGAGCACTAATCAGGTCAGAGATATTACGGATCTGTGTAATGTTTATGCCAAGGATGCATTGGAGGAACTTGGAATCTATGCAGAGGCCTGCCAGATAAATGGGAAATATTATGGGCTTCCTACATTCCATGAATATACAAAGACATCCGGGTTGGTATGCAGGACAGATATTCTGGAAGAACTGAATATTACTCCTGATACCATAAAAACATGGGAAGATATGGAAGGAGTCCTTGCAAAAGTAAAAGAAGCACATCCGGAAATGAATGTTTTAAGCCCGGTAGAAGTGGGATCCGGTATACTGGACTATTACAATGAAGGTAAATTTGATGTTTTGACCGATGGAATTGGAGTCAGAATGGATGGAGACGGAAGTGAAGTCCTGAATTTGTATGACACACCTGAATTTATGGAGTTGGCTGAACTGGCCTATGACTGGAATCAGAAAGGGTATTTTATGGGGGATGCCACTACTGTAACGGATACTCGTCAGGATCTTCTGGCAGCCGGCAGCACATTTGGGTATATTGGGCAGATTCATCCGGGAACCGCTACACAGGAACTGAAAAATTCGGGTGTGCCTGTAACTACAATTCCCGTTGGAGAAAAGGCGCTGACCACGGGGAATGTTAATTTTGCACAGTACATGGTTCCAACAGGATGCAGCACTCCTGAAAAGGCTGTGAAATTGCTGGATATTATGTTGACTAATAAAGATATGGCGAATCTTCTTATGTATGGAGTAGAGGGTACAGACTATGTGATTAAGGATGAGGCGGCAGGTGTTGTCGGTTATCCGGATGGAGTGGACAGCAGCAGTGTGGGTTGGAATAATGAAACCTGGCTGGCAGGTAACGGAGCTTTATCTTATGCATGGGAGTCTGATTCACCGGATATTTGGAAGCAGTACGAAGAATTTAATGGCAGTGCGGTAACCTCTCCTCTGTATGGATTTACCTTTGATACGAGCAATGTTAAGACGGAAATCACTGCAATTACTAATGTAATTAAGAAATACAAAGCTGTGATCTGCGCAGGATATTCAGAGCCTAAAGAAGCAGTAGCCCAGATGGTATCCGAACTGCAGGCAGCGGGTATAGACCGGATTATTGAAGAGGCTAAATCACAGATTGATGCATGGAAAGGAAATCAATAAAAATGGAAAGAGCGGTTTTCCCCCGATAAAGGCCGGGAAACCGCTTTTTATATGAAAGGAGTTTACCTTAATGCATACAAAAATAAGAAAAATAAGAAAATTTCTGCCGGTATACATTATGCTGTTGCCAGGTTTTGTCTATCTTTTGATAAATAATTATATTCCAATGACCGGTATGATAATCGCTTTTAAAAATGTTGATTATGCAAAAGGAATATTACGCAGCGACTGGATTGGTTTTAAAAATTTTGAATATTTATTTAAAACTCCGGACGCTTTCCGCATTACCAGAAATACGCTGTTGTATAATGTTGCATTTATTATAGTAAATCTGGTAATCGGCGTTTTATTTGCCATTCTTCTCAGTGAAATACGCTCCAGAATATCAGTAAAGATTTACCAAACGGTTATCCTGCTTCCTTATATGATATCCATGGTTATTGTAAGTTATCTTGCTTATGCATTTCTTGCAAGTGATACCGGTTTGCTCAATGGGATTCTTACATCTCTGGGATTGCAGGAAATCTCTTGGTATACGGAGCAAAAATATTGGCCTTTTATATTAACATTTGTAAATTGCTGGAAATATGTGGGGTATGGAACCGTAGTATATCTTGCATCTATTCTCGGAATTGACCGTTCCCTGTATGAAGCGGCTTCCGTGGATGGTATTTCAAAGCTTCAGGAAATAAGATATATCACAGTACCAATGATAAAGCCTACTATTATAACAATGACGCTCCTGAATGTAGGAAGAATTTTTTATTCGGATTTTGGATTGTTTTATCAGGTTCCCATGAATTCCGGTGCGTTGCTGAATGCAACAAATACGATAGATACTTATGTATATAGAGGGTTAATTACTCTGGGAGATATAGGTATGTCATCGGCGGCCGGGGTATATCAATCGGTGGTAGGGTTTGTGCTTATCATGGCGGCTAACTGGCTGACCAGAAAATACAGCAGCGAAAATGCGCTGTTTTAAGGAGGAGGCTTATTATGCATAAAAAAGAGATGAGATTTCAGCTGCTGTGTCATATTATAATGGGAATAGCAGCAATTGTTACAATACTGCCTCTGGTTCTGCTGTTTATTTCTTCTGTTACTGCAAATAAAGATATAACACTTTATGGTTATTCTTTTATGCCAAAGCATCTCAGTTTAGAGGCATATTCCTATATCTGGAATGAGCGGATGCAGATATTCAGGGCTTATTTTATTACTGTGATTGTTACAACGCTCGGTACGGGAGTCGGATTGAGTATATCCGTCCTGTATGCCTATGCACTTTCCAAACCATATTTTCCAGGAAAAAAGTTTTTCAGCTTTTTTATCTTATTTACCATGCTTTTTAATGGAGGACTGGTACCGTCCTATATCATGTATACAAGATATCTCCATATGAAAAATACGGTTCTTGCTTTAATAATTCCCGGTCTTTTAATGAATGCTTTTAATGTTATCTTAATCCGCAGTTACTTCCAGAATAATGTCCCGCTTTCTCTGGTTGAAGCCGCTCAGATAGACGGTGCTGCTGAGTTTCAGGTGGTGATGAAAGTTGTGCTGCCGATGAGCAAGCCTATTATTGCTACAATTGGTTTGTTCATTGGGGTTGCCTATTGGAATGATTGGCAGAATGGTTTATATTATGTGACCGATGAAAAAATTTACAGTATTCAGCAAATTCTTAATAATATGCTGAAGAACATTGAATATTTATCTAAAAATGCAACGTCCGTAGCAAAATCCACATCTTTAGCGGGAACCCTTCCGGCGGCAACCGTTAGAATGGCAATCGCAGTGATAGGATTGCTTCCTATACTGGTAATTTATCCTTTTGTGCAAAAATATTTTGTAAAAGGAATATCTTTGGGAGCTGTAAAGGGCTGACAAAAGTTGGAGAGGAGATTTTGATATGGAGTTATATCTGAATAAAAAAGCATTGCCCCAAGAACGTGCGGAGGATCTTCTGCATAGATTGAGCCTGGATGAAAAAATTGCTCAATTGTCCGGCTATAATCCGGCAAGCTGGTCGGCTGATGATTTAGAAAAGGATTATCCGTTAGGAGCAGGCCAGGTATCATTTTTTGCAGGTGCAGATAAAATGAATATATATGAAGCAGCTGCCTTTCAAAGATCTGTGCAAAAGAAAATTATGGAGATGAGTCCTCATAAGATACCGGCCATTTTTCATGTGGAAACCTTATGCGGAGTGATGCTTCCGGGAGCTGTCAGTTACCCGTCAGGGATAGGGCAGGGAGCAACTTTCGATCCGGAACTTCAAAAAGAAGTAGGAAAGGAGATTGGAAAACAGGCCAGATTGGCAGGGGCCACACAGACGTTTGCACCGGTTCTGGATATTTCAAGAGATTCCCGGTTTGGAAGACAGGGAGAAACCTATGGAGAAGATCCGGTGCTTGCGTCCGCCATGGGAAGCGCTTATGTCCAGGGTATACAGCAGGATGGAAATCTTGAGAAAGGCACTGCGGCAACGGCAAAGCATTTCCTGGGATACCATGATTCACAGGGAGGAATTCATGCGGCGGCTTGCGACATTCCGGAAAGGCTTTTGAGAGAAGTTTACGCAAAGCCGTTTCAGGCATCAATCAAAGAAGCTGGATTACAGGGAATTATGCCCTGCTATAGTTCTATCAATGGGAGACCGGTGGCTGGTTCCAAAGAGATTTTGTCTGATATTCTTGTTAGGGAAATGGGATTTGATGGTGTGGTAGTTTCGGATTATTGTGCAATCCAGGAAATGCATGAACGCCACCATGTATGCGAATCTTATGAAGAAGCAGGACAAAAGGCATTAATGGCAGGAATGCACCAAGAACTGCCTTCAAAAAAATGCTTTACAAGACAGGCTTTTTCAAGCCAGGTAAACGATGAGAGCTTTATGAAACAGTTGGATGTAGCTGTGCGGAAGGTGCTTACAATTAAGTTCAGACTGGGGCTGTTTGAAAATCCTTATGCAGCAGTGGACGGGGAAATTAAAAAGGAATACGAAAAACCGGATAAGAAAGCAATGACACGGAAATCAGCGCTGGAATCTTTGGTGCTTGTAAAAAATAACGGTATTCTTCCTTTGGAACAAAAGAAACAGACAATTGCAGTCATTGGATATCATGCGGCGGCTGTCAGGGCTATGTTTGGGGGCTATACATATATGTCTATGACAGAAACCGCATTAGGATCCAAAAATACAATGGCAGGTATGGAAAAGACGGAAATGGGAGAGGATACCGGAAATGAGGTATATGAAGGCACCGTTGTGGAGAAAGAACATCCGGATGCAGAAAAACTCGCCAAAAAGCTCCTCCCGTCCGTGAATAATCTGTTCGAAGAATTAAGGAACAGGTATCCTGAAATTGAGTTCCGGTATTCATATGGTTATTCATATGCCGGAAAAGACTGCAATGCCCATGAAGAGGCACTTGCTGTTGCTGGAGAGTCAGATTTGATTCTGATGACTGTGGGAGGAAAATATGGAACAGGCACTACGGCTTCTATGGGCGAAGGAATTGACGGAACGGATATTAATCTTCCCTATTGTCAGGAAGAAATGATAAAGAAGCTGCATGAATTGGGCAAACCCATGGTGTTGATACATTTCGGGGGACGTCCTGTTTCCAGCGATGCAACCGACCATTATGCGGATGCCATATTGGAAGTCTGGAATCCGGGGGAAGAGGGGGCTTATGCAATAGTAAGTGCATTGTTTGGAGAATATAATCCCGGGGGAAGAATGCCTGTCAGTACACCATTTTGCGCAGGACAGATTCCGGTTTATTATAACCATCCGTATGGTTCCTGTTATCATCAGAATACTATCAGCGCCTTCCGGCAATATATGGACTGTCCTCATGAACCGAGATACTATTTCGGGCATGGATTATCCTATACTACATTTACCTATAGAAATATGCAGATAACCAGCCGTTCACTGAAGCCGGATGAAGCCTTGGAACTTACTCTGGAAATCGAAAACAGCGGCGGACGGGATGGAGATGAAGTAGTACAGGTTTATGTACGTGATTGTTATGCAAGTATGGTAAGGCCGGTTATGGAACTGGCAGGATTCTATCGGGTATTTATCAGGGCAGGAGAAATAAAAAGGATTCAGTTTCGTATAAAGCTGAGCCAGCTTGCATTTTTGGATGAAGATATGCGATGGAAGATTGAAGCCGGAGAAATGGAACTTATGGCAGGTGCATCTGCAGGAGATATCCGTCTTCGGGATACCTTTATGATTGAAGAAGATGGGTATATAGATGGAAAAAACAGAGGATTTTATGGAAGTGTTGAAGAAATTAAAATAATTAATAGATAGTTAATGGCGATATTAAGGAGAATGAGATGAAGGTGGTAAATCCAATAATCCGGGCTGATATGCCGGATCCTGATTTGCTTCGGGTGAAGGACACATATTATATGGTATCTACTACAATGTTCTATACACCCGGGGCACCGATCCTGAGGTCAAAGGATCTGTGTCATTGGGAAATAGTTTCCTATATTTTTGATATATTGGAAGACAATGATATTTACCGTTTGGAAAACGGAAAAAACGCTTATGGAAAGGGGCAGTGGGCTACCAGCCTTACTTTTTATAAGGATAGATATTATGCTTGTTTTGTAAGCCATGACTGCGGCAAAACCTATATTTTTTCGACGGATGATATTGAAAAAAGTTATTGGGAACGCTCAGAAATTAATGAAGTTTTTCATGATATGTCATTTTTATTTTGGCAGGGAATCCCATATCTGGTATACGGAAACGGAGAAATCCATATCGTAGAGTTGAAAGAGGATTTGAGCGGAGTCCGTAAAGAAGGAATGAACAGGGTGTTATTTCATGCTCAAGGAGAAGGCATGAGACTGCGCTGTGAAGGATGCCGGGCATTGGTGCGAAATGGGTATATCTATCTGTTGTTTATTGACTGGCCGGAAAACAGCGGGCGCAGAGAGGTTTGTTACCGTTCCCGCAGTCTGGAAGGTCCTTATGAATTCCGGGTACTGATGGATGATACATGTGGTTTTCTGGGGCATGGAGTAGCCCAGGGAACCTTAATAGACAGCGAATCAGGAGAATGGTATGCCATGCTTTTTCAGGATAGGGGAGCATCAGGTAGAATTCCTTTTCTGATGCCTGCGTATTGGGAGGTGGATTGGCCGGTTTTAGGAGTGTCAATGGAATCGGCAGAAGATGCAGGGGATATTGCGTGGAAAATACCGGATTGTTTTGATTCTCCTTTTCCAGCATATCATGCGGCGCCTCTGGTTATAAGCGATAGTTTTTGTTATGAAGAAAATAAGCTTGCACTGCCTTGGCAGTGGAATCATAATCCGGATCCTTCCTGCTGGTCTTTTATAAAGCGGCCGGGATATCTGCGGTTGATAACCGGACATATCGCTTCTGGGCTAATGGATGCCAGAAATACGCTGACTCAGCGTACTTCAGAACCGGGCTGTATATGTGAAGTGATTATGGATGCGACAGGAATGAAAGAAGGAGATTATGCAGGAATCTGTGCATTTCAGGGAAAGTATGGACAGATAGGAGTGACAGTTATAGAAAATAACCGTTATCTTCTCATGATATGTAAGAAAATGGACGGTTCTCTTGTAAAAACAGTAGAACCATTAGAAGAAAATAAGGTCTCACTGAGAATTGTTTTTGACTATAGGAACAGAAGAGACAAGGCTTCATTCTTTTTCAGGTATGGAAAGGATAGATGGGTACAACTGGGAGATACTTTGGAGATGGAATATACACTGGATGTATTTGTTGGATACCGAATTGGAATTTTTAACTATGCAGGGAAAAATATCGGAGGATATACAGATTTTAAAGATTTTGTAATGAAAAGTCTGTAAAATGATTTATGTAATAAAATGTATCTAAATATTTATTTTACAGTACCCTAAAAGTAAATGGGATTTTCCTTTCTGTATTTACTTTAGGGTACTGTTTTTTTCCCTATATAAGCGGAACGTTTAGCGTAAAAGAGAATTGAATAGTTAGTAATAAGAAGTGTATATTTAAGTGAATGTTTATTTATGCTAATATTTAATTGAGTTTAATAATAGACTGCTTATAACACTTAACATAAGGATTATAATATAGTATGAAAAAGTTAAAAACCTCCATTAATCATTTCTTTAACAATCTTTCTTTTAAGAAAAAATTTATTTGTCTTTTTTTATGCGGTATAGCAATTCCTATGTTGATTTTGAATATCGTATATTACTGGCAGACAGAGAAAAATGTCCAGGAAGAACTTCTTGGGAAAATTAATGATGCTATGGATGATAAAGCGGAAAGAATCAACAATACATTGTCAGATACCTTATCCTTAGTAAAAGGATACTATGACAATGAGACGATCTATAGATATCTGGATTATGAATATAGAAGGGAACTTGATTATCTTATTAAATACCAGGATACATTGCAGGTATTATTTTCAGATACAAACTTATATCCGTATCAGATAAGAAATGTATTGATTTATACGGATAATGATACGTTGCTTAATGGGGCTTATGTTAGAATATTAGAAAATATAAATTTGGAATTGCTGGATGAAAATTTGAGTTATTCAAATTTAGAGCAAATAACAGGGGAAAAAGATATTTATTTTCGTGTGGCACATGAGAACAGCAGGTTCCCTAAAGCCTTTGACAGCCGTAGCCTGAGTTTTTTATGCTTTTTTAATCATTTCAGGCAGTACACGAAATATAATAAGTTACTGCGGGTTGATTTAGATCCGGGATATCTTGAAAAGGTATTATTAGAAAGTAATCAGTTTGAAAATATGTTATTAACGGATTCAAAAGGAAGAATTGTTGTTGCGGCAAACGAGTACAGCAATAGTGGTACCATGGAATTATTTGATATAGAGTCATTGGAGAATAAGAATGATGTGATGGTTTTATCGAGAAGTATTGGAAATTTTCCGCTTACTTTGTATGGAACATACGATAGGAACATGATTTCACAGGAGTTTCAACAAAGCCGGACTTTGTCTATTTGTATTTCTTTATTATGCCTATTGTTTGCACTCATATGCGTGTTTGCTGTAGTTGATAATATGAATAACCGTTTGTATATGCTGATAGAGCAGTCTAAAGAAATTGCTAAAGGAAATTTTATTCAAAATAAGTCTGTAGATGAGGAATTTGATGAATTTAGTATTTTAGAAAACAGTATTAACAAAATGAGTGCTCAATTAATGGATTTAATAGACCGAGATTATAAAGCACAAATAACAAGAGCGGAACAGGAAAAGGAAACAAATCAGGCAAGGCTTCTGGCTCTTCAAAGCCAGGTTAATCCTCATTTTATGTTTAATGCACTTGAGAGTATTCGATTGAAAGCAATGGTAAAAGGTGAAACGGAAACATCTGTAATGATTAAATATATGGCGAAGATGTTTCGTAATTTAATTGAATGGGATAACAATATTATTAAATTAAAAGAGGAAATCAAATTTTTGGATGAGTTTCTGCACATCCAGAATTACAGATTTGGAGATGAATTTTCATACGAAATAGAGGTAAGCGATCAGGCTTATGACTGTATGCTTCCTAAGATGATGCTGCAGCCTCTTGTTGAAAATGCCTGTGTCCATGGGGTGGAAGCTGTTACTGACGATAGATGGGTTAAACTGGAAGCTTGTGTTGAGGATGGTTGGTTAAAACTGCAGGTCACAGATAACGGTGGGGGAATGACACTGGAAAAATTGAAGGAATTAAAAGATATGCTCAAGGGTGAAAACAAGGCAGGAAAAAGCGTAGGACTTTGGAACGTGTATAGAAGGTTAATATTGTATTATGGAGATGGGTTTCGGTTTGATATCGACAGTGTTCCAGGTAAAGGTACTCAATGTATAATCTGCATACCGGCGCAACAAATGATCTGATTATATGATAAGGGGAAATTTGATATGTTTTCAATTATGATTGCGGACGATGAAAAAACAATTAGAGAAAATTTACCTCAGGCCATTCCTTTTGAACAATATGGATTTACTGTATGTGCAACGGCAAGGAATGGAGAGGATGCGTTAAACAAAGTAAAGGTGTATCATCCAGATGTCGTACTGCTTGATGTTTGCATGCCGATTCTGGATGGCATTGGATTTTTACATGAGCTTCATAAATTGGAAGATATAAAATTTCCATTTATTGTTATGCTGTCAGGGTACAATGATTTTGATTATGCACGGACGGCAATGCGATATGGAGTGAAGGCGTATTTAACGAAACCGTTGGATGAAGATGAAATAGGTCCAATATTGTCAGAATTAAAAAAAGAGCTTGAGGCCGATTTTCAGAAGCTGGACAGTGAAAAAATAGCGCAGGCCGCAAAATCTCTGCAGAAAATGTACCATAACGGGGATGGTATACGAGAAATTTATAAAGAGTATTTGTTAATGCATTGTGTGGTATTAAAGGCGGCCTGTACAAAGGAAGTCTATTCTTTAGTTCAAGGATGTATTGAAGAGAGGATACCGGGTGACAGAGCAGTATTTTTCAGAAGCAGGGGATGTATTTATAGTTATCTTGTTTCCTCCAATATTCTGGAGGATTATCAATTTTGCACTACTTTGTTAGGCCGTCATATTTTATATCATATTAAGAAATACGATGTAGAATGCGCTTTATTGTTTGATGAAAATATTTTTATAGAAGCTAACAGGACATTCCGTAATGATTATGACATGCATCTTTATAGGATGATGTCTGAAATTTTCTGGGGAGAGGAAAGAATTATTCGCTATATAAATACGGAATTCCAAAGCGGTATGGAACATAGGTTAGAAAAGGAAGATATTCATTTGGATATCCTGAAAAAAACAATTAAAGAACAGGATGCAGTTTTACTTAAGGAAGTTTTTTCTTCCATAATTGAGGAAGTCAAAAAAACCAGACTTAATATTATTTTTATTCAAGAAATTAATTATAGAATATTTTATTCCCTTATGGATCTTATACAGGAGGAGGGAGACTATTCAGATAAATTGGTATTGGAACCTCTTGAATGGAGAGAGGTTTCAAGCTTTATACAATATCATGAGTGGGAAAATTTATTATGGAATCAGATACAACAAGTGTATTCATTTATTGAGAAGTTAAAAAAAGGAAAAGGATTTGGAACCGGAGAAAAGGTAGTAACATATATTCAGAATCATTTTAAAGACCAGATTACATTAAAGGATGTTGCAGATAAATTTTATGTTAATTCATCTTATTTAGGAAGATGTATTCAAAAAATAACAGGAGTTAGTTTTAAGCAATACCTTAATGATTTGAGAATGGAAGAAGCGAAAAGATTACTTCGTAGTACTGATAAACTTATTTATGAAATTGCAGAAGAAGTGGGGTTTAAAGAAAGTAAATATTTTGTGTCGAAATTTACTGCAGAAGTTGGGAAAACGCCTATGGAATACAGAAAGATGGAGGTGTAAAAAGCAAGATTTGCAAAAGAAGCAATATTCGCATATAGAATAGTGCGAAAAAGTGGAATCTCTGGTGCTGTTTCGGGAATGAAAAAAAGTATTATGATTTATATAATTATATTACAGTTTAATCAAGAATTAAACGTAGAAACAATTAGCCCGGAATATCTCAGAGAGGAAGGTATGAATATGAAATTGAAAAAGTTATGTGCGGTTTTTTTAACAGCAGGCATGCTTTTATCAGCAGCGGGGTGTGGTTCGTCAGCCAATACATCAGCCCAGCCCAGCACATCTGTGGAAGAAAATACTGTTGATTCCGGCACATCGGAAACAGTTATGGCAAATACAGAAGAGGGTACACAGAATGCTACTAATGGGGATTATGGTGGTCTGGTACCAATGGAAGATGCAGATGATCCGATTACATATACAGTATTTGTGCGTGATCCGGGGACGGTACCTTCAGAAAACAATCCAGTTATAAAAAAGATTCAGGAATTAACAGGTGTTACCCTTAAATTCGAATTTCTGGTAGGTGATCTTGATCAGAAGTTAGGAGTTATGATTGCAGGGGGAGATTATCCGGATGTTATTTTTGCAGGCGATGCAGCAACTAAACTTATGGATGCAGGAGCGTTTATTCCCTTGGAAGATGAAATTCCTAAATATCCCAACCTAAATGCTATGTATTCCCAGACAATGAATTATTTGAAACAGGCTGACGGACATGTATATAACATGGAGATTTATGGTACATTTTTAAATGATGTTGTCGAACCCGCACCTACCTTTGAGTGTGGTCTTGGTTTCTTTATTCAGAAAGATGTCCTGGCAGAAGCTGGTTATCCGGAAGTACGTACTGTGGATGATTATTTCAAAATAATTGAGGACTATATGAATAAATATCCGGAGGTTGATGGTGTAAAAACTACTGGTTTTGAAATCCTTGCTGATGGATGGAGAAACTGGGCATTATTAAATCCTGTTCAGAACCTTTTGGGTGCAGGAAATGACGGTGCGGTTTTTGTTGATCCGAAAACTTATGAGACATCATTCTTCCAAGAAAGTGATACTTCGTATGATTTTTATAAAAAATTAAATGAGGAATATCATAAGGGAGTTATTAATGCGGAAACCTTTACCCAGAACTATGATCAATACATCTCTAAGATTACGACCGGTACAGTTCTTGGTTTTTATGATCAGAATTGGAATTTCGGTAGTGCCCAGGATTTGCTAAAAGCAGATGGTAAGTATAACAGGACTTATGTGGCGCTTCCTATCTCGAATCCTGGCGTTACAGATGGCTATATAGATGAATCCAATGGTATTCCAACAGGTACGAATGGAATTGGTATTACTGTTAACTGTAAGAATCCTGAGAGATTGCTTCGGTTTTATGATTGGCTGCTGCAGCGGGAAGTGCAGGATTATCTTCAATGGGGAGAGGAAGGTACTGACTGGAATTTTACAAAGGAAGGTGGAAAAGTTCTTACGGCAGAACGTCGTGCTATTGTTTATGACACGGCAAGAAAACGGGACGAAACTGGACTTACGCTTTGGAATTACTGTCCAAAGTGGCAGGGGATTTATAAAGAAGATGGTATGCCTGCCGGTACCGGTGAATCCGCAGATGAGTTTTTGGAGTCCCAGTCTGATTATGATAAGGAATTCCTGAATGGATACGGTATCAAGTATCCTGCAGAAATGTTCTCTGATCCTGTATTACGGCCTGCATATTATCCTGTATGGGCAATGGCATTGGAAGATGGAAGCGCAGCAGCTGTTGCCAATACCAAAATAACGGACGTAACCATGAAATTCTTCCCCAGACTGATTCTGGCAAAAGATGATAAGGAATATGATACTATCTGGAATGAATTTTTGAATGAGTTCCATGCGATTGATCTGGATTCCTATCAGGCAGAAATTGATCGGCAGATTGCTGAAAAAATGGCTAAATAGATCCAGAATAATAGGAGGGTAAAGACCCTCCTATTATTTTACAGAACATAAGGATGGCTCACGGAGAGAGACGCCCGTTGTTGACATCTGATATTTGGGAAGGAGCAGGTATGAATAATTATAAGAAAACATTTAAGAAGATGGCGTCGCAAAAGATGCTTTATATAATGATTGTGCCATGCATGATATATACTTTTGTTTTTTCGTACTACCCTTTAAGTGGGTGGATTATGGCATTTCAAAATTATAAGCCGGCAAAAGGATATTCCGGTTCAAAGTTTGTGGGTTTCGATCAGTTTCGTTTCTTGTTCAGTGATATAGAATTTTGGAGGAGTGTTCGTAACACCTTGGCAATGTCTTTAATGAATCTCATATTCGGTTTCGTCTTTGCTATTGTCTTTGCTCTCTTATTAAATGAAATCAAATCACTGGGATTTAAAAAAATTGCCCAGACAGTATCCTACCTTCCACATTTTTTGAGTTGGATAATCGTATGTTCACTGGTATCCAATATGCTTTCCACAAATGATGGCGCTGTGAATAATGCATTGATGTCCCTTGGATTAATTGACAAACCAGTACTGTGGTTAGGAGATCAGAAATATTTCTGGTGGATAACGGCGCTTGCAAATATCTGGAAAGAAACAGGATGGAATTCAATTATTTATATTGCTGCTATAACAGGTATTGATCAGGCAATGTATGAGGCTGCGGAATTGGATGGTGCGAACCGTTTTCAGAAGATGTGGCATATTACACTTCCTGGAATCAGGTCTACGATTGTAGTACTGTTAATAATGAATTTAGGTTGGGTTTTAAATGCGAGTTTTGAAGTGCCTTATATTTTGGGAAGCGGACTTTTGCAGGATGTGTCGCAAACAATTGATATCTTCGTATTGAAATACGGAATGAGTATCGGAAACTATTCTCTGGCTACAGCAGCAGGTATTTTTAAGTCAGTTATTTCGTTGGCGTTGGTATTTACCACGAATGCTATCGCTAATAAATTAGGCGAAAACGGCCTGATGTAAGGGGGATAAATAGATGAATAGAAAATTAGTAAGGAACTTACATAAAATAGGAATAGGAAACCTTATTTTTAATGTGGTTAATGGAATTATAATGCTTTTTGTAATGGTGGTTATGATTTATCCATTCTGGAATACCATAGCAGTATCGTTTAATGATGCACAGGATACCTTGCGCGGAGGGATTACATTATTTCCACGTCTTTTTTCCACCTACAGTTACAAATATGTATTTAGAAACAATCTAATGGTTACAGCGGCAGTTAACTCTGTATTAAGAACAGTTATAGCGACTGCATTAGGTGTTATTATAGGTTCTATGATAGCATATGTTCTGTCACGCAAAGAGTTAATAGGGCGTAAATTCATTACTACTTACTTTTTAGTAACGATGTATATTTCAGCGGGCCTAATACCAACCTATTTCCTGATTAAAGATTTGAAAATGCTCAATAGCTTTGCCGTTTATATTATTCCTGGATTAGTCAGTGTTTATAATATTATTATCATAAAATCATTTATTCAGTCTCTTCCTGAAAGCCTTACAGAGGCGGCCAGAGTAGATGGAGCGGATCATTTTCGCTGTTACTGGCAGATTGTATTACCCTGCAGTAAACCAGTATTAGCTACTGTTGCGCTATGGTGTGCTGTTGGCGCCTGGAATCAGTGGTTTGATACGTTTTTATACTGTTCAGGCGCAGATAATCTGACTACATTACAATACGAAATGATGAAACTATTGTCCTCAGCCATGCAGTCAGGCCGCGATCTTTCCAGTGTTTATGGAAATGGGCAGCAGGTGGCAAATACAATTACACCAACTTCGATTAGGGCGGCTGTGACAATCGTAGCATCTGTACCGATCCTGGTGGTTTATCCGTTTATGCAGAAATATTTTGTGAAAGGTGTAACGCTTGGGGCTACTAAAGAATGAATGTATCAATATACTGGAACAGTTTAGTCATATTCCGTGACCGTATAGAGATCTAAACTCCGAAGGAGTACATCCTTTAATCTTATGAAAGCTGCGATTGAAGGAAGATATACTATAATAACCACAGGCGGAAGCAATATAAGAAATAGGAGTGGAAGTATTCTTAAGCAAGTCTTCCGAGGCTTTAATGCGCAGCACGTTCAAATAATCATAAAATGTTTGTCCGGTATATTGTTTGAATATTCTGGTAAAATAAAATTTTGATAGATTTATACGTTCGGCAGCAGTTTCCAAAGTTATTTTTTCTGAATAGTGTTGCTGCATATACTGCAGAATACTATTAACTTTCTGAATATTTTGTTTATGTGTGGCTGTTTCATTTTTTTTAGTGGAAGAAGGCTCAGATTGGGTCCGATAATCAGTGAAGCAAGCATAAAATTCCATTAGGCAACCATAAATATGCATTTGTTTTGCAGAGCTATTCCCCCAATAATATGCAGCAAGCTGCATGACTAATGAAATTTCCTTTTCATAAATGGCCGGACAGGTAGTTGATGTAATGAGAATGGATTTGTTGAGTGCATAGCGAGTCTGTGAAAAATCTACAAGCTGCCCTAACAGGGACAACTCAAATAAAAAGATAAAACGAGCCCCCGTTGGCGGTGCCTTCAGAGAATGAAGTTCACCTGGAGGGATTAACAAAATATCACCTGGTTCAAGCTGATATGTTGCATTTTGTACGGTGGCAGTAAATTCATTTTCTAGCGGTATAATTAATTCGTAGGCATTGTGCCAGTGTATAGAAAAATCAGAATCCTGTGTATTATACCAGAAACGGAGGGGACTTTGGGTAATGTAAGGAGGCACTTCATATTCATCGGGATTATCATGCCAGTTGTAACCAGGAAAATTATCGGGTTGAACCTGATACATTTGCTGTTGGCAGGAGGTTAATGTGAATAAATTCCTTGGATTCATAAGACACCTCTTTCCTTTTTATAAAATTATACATAAAAAAGAAGGATTATGCAATTAAGTGAAACTGTTTTCATGTAATCGATCTAAGAATAATAGGAGGAAGTAAGGATGCGTGCATTTTATACAGGAAATTATCGTAATATTTTTGCTGAAATAGGTAAGAGCGAAGAAGAAATACAAAAAAAGATAGAGGATACAGTACATACTTTTTTTTACGGAAGTGAAGATGAGCGCATATACCATGAAACAAAAGATGGTATGGGATATCTTGAGGATACCGGAAATAATGATGCCCGAACGGAGGGGATGTCTTATGGAATGATGATGTGTGTACAGCTCGATATGAAAGAAGAATTTGATCGAATATGGAAATGGTCCAAAATATATATGTGGATGGAAGAAGGGGATAATGAAGGATATTTTGCATGGACATGTAAAACGAATGGAGAAAAAAATGCATTTGGCCCTGCACCCGATGGGGAAGAATATTTTGCTATGGCTTTATTTTTTGCTTCGCACAGATGGGGGGATGGAGAGGGAATCTATAATTATTCCAGAGAAGCCCGTAATATATTAAAAGCCTGTTTGCATAAAGGTGAAGGGGATAGAGAAGGAAAACCTATGTGGAATAGGGAGAATAAGCTAATTCTTTTTATACCAGGTGGTGAATTTACTGATCCTTCCTATCATTTACCACATTATTATGAACTTTTTGCATTATGGGCAGATGAAGAGGATCGGGAATTTTGGAAAGCGGCTGCCGAAGCCAGCAGAAAATATCTGGCAAAAGCCTGCCATCCTGTAACCGGCATGAGTCCGGAATATGGCGAATTTGATGGCAGTCCTATGGACAGAAAAATGCCCTGGGGAGAACGCCATAACAAGTTTTACAGCGATGCCTATAGAACGGTTGCCAATATAGCCCTGGATTATGAATGGTTCGGTATTGATGAAGGTCAATATGCCGCTCCCTTGCATTTGATGCGTTATCTGGACAGTGCTCTTGAAGGAGCAAGATGTGTTTTTGAAGTGGATGGAACGCCGGTGGAAAAAACGGTCTTGCATCCCATTGGACTGCTTGCAACAACGGCACAAGGAGCATTGACTGTGGAACAAACACAAAGCTCTGATTCTGAAAGTGATTGGGATATTGCTGTTAAATGGGTTAACTGGTTTTGGAACCAACCTTTGCGTAAAGGAAAGAGACGGTATTATGATAACTGCTTGTATTTGTTTGCGCTTTTATCATTAAGCGGTAATTATCGAATATGGCATGAGTGAGAGTGTTTTAATTTGAAACTGTGTGAGGTGTTATTATTGTTTTCATTTTGAGGCTTAACTTTTCTATGAAAATAAGAGCACTTTACCAAAAATACGAAGACATATTTCAAAATTAAAACCGAAATTTGTTTTCGTATTTATTATTAATTGATAACTTATTCTTGGTTTCTATTTCAAATCTTTTTATTATTTTCTATATTATATATTTTGTTTATCTTTTGCATTATGAATCAACATCTGTTCTTCATATTAAGAAATTACAATTTTCAATGTACAAATAACATTAACCATTTCCTAATTGCGGAAGAATTGTTATGTTTCTTAATGTAGATAAAGCATCTTCCAACACTGGGGATGCTTTTTTTATGCCGTTTATCAGGGCCCCACCGCCTCATCAACGTTTCGCAACTAAAACGATTGATGAGGTGGAAAATGGAGAAGAAAGAAAAGTATTATTTATATGTAGAAGGCCAGGAAGTTGAAGTAAGCCGTGAAGTTTATACGGAATATTATCATTATAAAAACAAAGAAGAATATTTTATGAAAAAATTGAAGGAAGGGAGAACGAAAACAGATCCAGTAACAAAAGAAAAAATATACCTGCCAAGCAGGGAAGATTCTTACGACAGGATTGCCGATACATATGGATTCCTCTATGATAGGAAATCGGAAAGTATTGAAGACATTATTATTAAGAAGGAAGATATTGACAGCCTATATAGGGCAATTAATCTGCTGGAAGATGTCGAAAAAGAAATAATCAAGGAATTATTCTTTTTCGACAAATCAGAAACAGGACTTGCCAGGGAAAAGGGGGTATCCATCACAACAATACGTTACCATAAAGCCAAAGCACTGAAAAAACTGAAAATTTTATTGTAATTAAAAAAATCATAATTCTGTATCAAAACCCCTTCATTTATTACCTAACAAGTGAAGGGGTTTTCTCTATTCACAAATTCCCCTGTTGTACCTTGACAACCGCATAGATACGTGCAGCGAGTACAACAACAATAAAGCGGCCAAGCCGGAAGCACACGACCAGAACACGCCATGCGTATGAGGCACCAGGCTCATACAAGCGAGAATGTTTGTGGACGTAAAGTTCGTGGCGGAACTAATGCGATAACCTTTATTGTTTTTATAATGATACTTCTATTGCCCCGAATGGTCAAGGGGAGAACCCACCTGTATTTGAGAAAGAATATGGGGCGGGCTCTATGATTCCTGTCTGCCAACAGGATGCTCCTGCACTTTTTTGAGTAGCAGAAACAACGGGCTGGATTAGACAGACTGATGTTAAAGCAGAACCGGAAAATATTCCAGTCTGTTCTTGTGCTGCCCATATATTGTCACATACGTAAAGAGGAGGCAATGGGCATGGATATTAAAATAGAAGTATGTCCTGCAGATGTAAGAAACCGGTTATATGAGGCGGGAAAGCTGGGGCAAAAAGAAAACGTTGTTATGCTTGTGGACGGATGGGCTTTAATAGAAAAGAAGGAAATCAATAAAATAGTCTACAGGGCAGTAAATATATATAATCTGGAGGATATTCCCCTCTATAAAAGAAAAAGCAGAATCGAACCTTCTGAATACCGGAAGGTAGCAATACAGCTCTATAAGTTAGGAAAACGGACAGATTTCCCGGAAATGGCAAAAGAGCAGCGTGCGGTATCCCTGCTTACTTATATTTATGATTCTATTTTGCCGCTGCATGGTTTTACCTTGAGAGAGAATCAAAAAGAGTTATCGCTGCATATGCTGAGAGCGCTGCAGAGGAATAAACTGGCACTTTGTGAGGCGGAAGTGGGAACTGGAAAAACGCATGCTTACCTCACGGCAGCTATCGTTTATAATCTGTTCGAGGAACATAAAAAACCCGTTGTTATATCCACATCCACCATTGCGTTACAGGAGGCAATTATCAAGGAATATATTCCTCAGCTATCTTGTATATTGCGGCTGCACAGAATTATTGAAGAACCATTTACCTATGTGGTAAGGAAAGGAAAATCTCATTATATATGTGACCTGAGGCTTCGTGCTTATGAAGGATCTATCCGGTATCTTGGTGAAGATAAGTGGCTGATGGAATATCTGGATAATATCCGGAAGGCAAATTACCTTCATATCGATATGGATAACATGCCGCTTTCTCCTTATGTTAAAAGATGCATCAGTGTTGTAAGCTGCAGTTCACAATGCCCCATCTATTTTTCCTGCAGGTATATAACCTATTTGAAAAACTGTAAGGAAAAATACCATGATTTCCTTATTGCAAACCATAACTATATTTTTGCGGAGATACTTGGGATAAAAGCCGGGAAAAATAAAAGACTGCCGGATTATGGGATTATCGTATTAGATGAAGCACATAAAATAAAAGAAGTGGCAAAGCAGATGTACTGTTCTGTTTTCCCCGTATCGGATATCGACAGCCTGATAGGAATAATCGGGCCCGAGGAATTTAGAAATAGCAGGGTGCGGAAAGAAATTACGACCATGTGTAACATATTAACCGGTTATACAGATGAAATATTAACTGGGCTGAATACAGAAGTTTTAGAAAGTCATGAAAGTGATATCATATATGGCTCTATAAAGGATAAATCAATCCTTGTATTAGTTTTTAAGAAGTTAGAGAGGCAGATACGTGCAATAGAACGCTATTTTTCGGGAACGTATGCACAGGGAAACGTCCGGGTAATTATAGGAAAATGCAGGGAACTGGAAAGTAAACTTTTGAGCTTGTCTGATGTGCAGAATAATATTCTCTGGGCGGAAAAAAACAGAAATGATATTATACAATTTTGTACACTGCCCAAAATGCTTGATAAGATTTTATATCAGGATGTATGGCATACGGAAGCAAAGAAAATTCTGACCTCAGGGACTTTATCCGTGAAGGGAGATTTCACACATTTTAAGTGGGCAACGGGAATTCAGCTTATGCAGCCGGAAAAGGTAAGGATTACTGAAATAAGTAAAGCATCCCCTTTTGATTACCAACAAAATGCCATACTTTACATACCCGAAAGAATGCCGTTTCCTGATATTCGTGATAATCATTATATTCTGGCAATTAAAAAGGAAATCCTGCGGTTGATTCAGGCAGCTGATGGACATACCATGATATTATTCACCTCATACCGGCTCATGGAAAAAATATATTATCAAGTCCGTAATGATATAATTGACTTTCCTCTTTTTATGATGGGAAAAGGAAGGCTTGATGCTTTGGAAAAAT
>URMK01000028.1 GCA_900548905.1 uncultured Lachnospiraceae bacterium
TGTCCTTTGCAGCGTTAGTACTGCTGCGTTTTTGGCCGAGCGAGAGCGGCCCCTGCAAGGAACCTTGCAGCACTGCCGCCCCAGGGAAAAGGAGGGGAGGGAGATGCCACCGGACACAAGGGGCCGTCTGAACTGTTACGGTTTGGCGGCCGGCCGGTAAGCGCAGTTGTTGGGAATCATTGCTGTGCAAGGGGAAACATGATAGAATAGGAGGAAAATACAATGACGTTATTTCATTATGGCACAAGAGAGGGGATAACGATGATAACATTTGCCGTCTGTGATGACGAAGCCTTTATGCTCCGGGATTTCACCTCCAGGCTTTCCGGCTATATGGAAGAAAGACAGATGGAATTCCGGGTTCAGTGCTATACCGGCGGAAAAAGCCTGCTGGACAGCAAAATACAGTTTGATATGGTGTTCCTTGATATCCAAATGGAAAGCCCGGACGGGCTGGAGACGGCAAGACTGCTCAGACGGAGGGGATATCAGGGCATCCTGATTTTTATTACGGTTTTAAAGGAATGTGTATTTGATTCGTTTGAGGTTCAGGCATTTGATTTCCTGGTAAAGCCAATCGATCCTATCCGTTTCCGGCGTACCATGGATCGCAGCCTCCAATTCCTGGAGCAGACCGGCAGGCAAAATATCGTTGTGCATAGTGGCAGGGATTCCCGAATCCTTTCCTTTTCCGAGATAGTGTATTGTGAAGTCATTGCACGCAAGATTTATCTTCATCTGCGCGGTGGGGAAACGGTTGCTTACTACGATAAGCTGGAGGAATTGGAAAAACGGATGGACAAGCGTTTTTTCAGATGCCACAGAAGCTATCTGGTTAATCTGGATTTTGTGCGCGGGTGCAGGGACGGATTGGTTATGCTGGCAGAGGGCGGTGAAATACCTGTATCCCGCCTGCGGGAACGTGACTTCACGAAGGCGCTTTTACTCCACATGAAAGAAAGGCGGCGGGATGGAATGGTTTCTTCTTTTATTTAATGTAGTAACGATTGCGGTACAGGGCATTCTGCAGCTTTTATTTATGGGGCATCTTACAGAAAAACGTGTGAAGCTGCGGCATTTCGCCGTCTGCCTTGCGATGCTTTATTGTACCGGCTTCACTGATTTCCCGGCGGTATTTCCGGATTCGGATATTCTGCTTAACATTTTGACGCTCTATATCCTGGGACGGCTGGGGCTGAAAAACAACCGTCCGGTATCCTGTGTAACCGCAGTCCTGGCGGTGTACATTGCACAGCTGTCTTTTGGACTGATGGACTCGGTGACTATGCTGCTTTTTCCCGTAATACATGAAAATGCCCCGCTGCTGTATCTGCTTATTGTTCTGGCAGCCTTTCTTTCTTCTGCGCTGTGCGCCATCTGCTTTCGGATAATTTCCTCGCATATCACTCTGCAGAATCCTCCGCAGGGGCTGTTGACCTGGCTTTTGCTGCCTCCCGGCCTGTTCCTTTTCGCCGTTGAATTCTATATTCTGTCCGTCAACTATAAAAGTGTAGTATTGTTTCCGGGTTCGCTGCAGCTGAGTAAACACATTATGCTGCTGCTTCTGCAGGCTCTTGGCCTGGGAGTGCTGTTTTGTTCCCTCTATGCTTACCGGCGCATCTGTGAAAGTTTTAAGGCGCAGGCGGATCTGGCATTACTGGAACAGGAAACGCATTCCCTGAAAAATTATGTGTCACAGGCGCAAATGCGTTATGAAAAGACAAGGTCATTCCGCCATGATGTCAGAAATTACCTGTCCGTTCTGGATGGTTTTTTGAGAGACGGCAGTATCGATCAGGCACGGGATTACCTGAAAAATCTGGATGCGGCGTCGAGGGAACTTTCTTTTCCTGTTCATACGGGCAATCCGACCGTGGATATTTTGCTGGGAGATAAACTGGAATTAGCCAAAACAGACGGAACAGCAGTCGACATATCACTTGAACTGCCGCAAGATGGTAGAATAACTGATTTAGACTGGTGTGTTATTTTTGCAAATGCCCTTGACAATGCGATCCGTGCATGCAGACAGGGGAATAACTCAAAAAGCATACGGATTTCCGGCGAGCAGCAGGGTGATTTTTATATGCTGGAATTCGAAAATACCTGCCCCGAGGATCAGCCGCCGATCCCTGATTTTGGTATCGGGCTTGGCAATATCAAAAGTGTCGCGTTAAAATACGCAGGCGCAGTGACGGCCGGGCAGCAGCATGGTTTTTTCCGGTTGAATGTGCTGCTGGACATTTCAGTACAGCCAGAAGGCATTTCGAAACAAAGGGCTTGAAATCATGCGTCTGTTTTTCTTACAATGAAAGCGCAGGAGGGAATGGGGCATACCGTTGTGTCGTGAGGCTCCTGCCCAATAAAGTGCAAAAGAAAAATAAAAACAGAGGTGATTGGAATGAACGTAAGCGGAATAAACCAGGCACAACAGCCTGTTACCCCTCAAAAGCCACTGGAAGGATCCAAGCAGGCCGCATCTGAAATCAGGGAGTTGGAACAGCAGTTACAAAAACTGGATGCGGAAAAACAGAAAGCCGTCCGGAATAAGGACACCGAAAGAGAGAGGAAACTGGAAAAGCAGATCCAGGAGATTAAAAAACAAATTGAGCAGCTAAAAAGCCGGGAAACGAACCGGCAGGAGGAAGAGGCGGAACCGGGGAATATCGAAAAAAAGAAAAGCCCGGAAAACACCGGCAAAGGGAAGTACATAGATGAAATTGCATAAAAGATAATGTATCAGGCCGCGTTTCCCAGGGAATGCGGCTTTTTTTGCGCCATTTTCCGGTGCCAAACCGCGCAGCCTTTTTTCAGGGAAGAAAGAGAAAAAAAGTCGGGCAAAGCTGCCTGTCTGCTGTTATACTGAAAACATCTTAAGATAACGGGAGGAAAAACAGGTGAATTATTATGAGAGGATCCAGAAAGCTATTGATTTTCTGGAGCATAATCTGGAAAACGATATCAAAGCGGAGGATGCGGCGAAGGAAGCATACATGTCTGTGTCTAATTTTTACCGTCTGTTCTTTGCCATAACAGGCTATCAGGTAAAGGAATACCTCATCAACAGGCGGATCAGTCTTGCGGCAGAAGATATCCGTATTAACCAGATGAAGGTATTGGATGCTGCCGTGAAATATGCCTATACCAGCTCCGATGCTTTTTCCAGAATCTTTAAAAAGGTCACCGGTTATTCTCCGAGCACCTATTCCCGGGTGATGGTAAACTACAAATTTGAAAGGATTCATTTAATGGATAAATATTTTGAGATTCCCGATGAGGAAATGAACGAACAATACCCGGATATAAAGGTGTTGAAGGAGATGCAGCCCATGCGTGCGGCCTGTTACTGTTATTACGGAAAGAATCCGGAGGACGGCGCGTTTGCTGTCATGAAGGATTGGGTCATGAGGGAAAAACTGGATATCCGCAGCGGAAATTACCGTATTTTCGGATACAATGCGCCGGACTGTGACCCTTCCGCCGAAGAATACGGCTATGAGGTATGCGTTACCATACCGGAAGATATGGAAGTGAAGGATGATAACATAAAAACAAAACAGCTGGACGGCGGCCTGTTTGCCGTCATTTCCATCGAACGGACGAAAGACGAAGAACTCGGTGAAGGCATCATGCGCGGTTGGAAGCGTTTTTCGAAGTGGCTGGAGGGCAGTAAATATGCATACGGAGATGCGCAGTGGCTGGAGGAGCATCTCGGTTTCGGAGATTCGTTTGAGCATATCGGCGGCGTGGAGCTTTATATGCCGGTACAGCTGAAAAAGGAAGCCGAAAAGGAGAGGATGGAAGAAACAGAGGTGCTGGTGGATCCTTTTATGACCGTGGTCTGTACGGCGGTTGGAACAGGGGCGGAAGAAAAGGCAAAGAAACAGCTGTTTGCGTGGATGAAGGCGAACGGTATTATGCCGGACACGGAAAAGAACAGGGTTTTTGCTTTTTATAGCTTTGAAAAGCTGGGACAGCCCGATTTCTTTTTCCGGATGTATGTACAGATTGCGCCGGACAGGGAAGTGAAGGAGGAAGAAGGGCTGACAAAGGAAGAATTTCCCGGCGGCCTGTATCTGAAACAAAACGTAAAATATAAAAAGAATGCCCAGTCCTGGTTCCGGTTTATCAGGCATTTGGAAGAAAGTGAAATCTATGGATTTGGCCCGCAGCCGTTTATGGAGCAGTATTTGATAGATAAGCCGCAAATCGGCAGAGAGACGGAGATTGCACAGTATATGCCTGTAGTAAAAAAGGCAGGCGACGGGAAATAAATGTGACGCAGTGCAGGAAGAGCCACAGTTACCGGTGGCTCTTCCTGCATAAAAACAGAAAATACACGGCTTAAGGGAGCGGATTGGGTTCCGGGGACCAGGAGGAATCCAGATCCGTACCTTTGAAGATCCGCCGTTCCTGATTTGATTTCAGCAGATACATATCCTCATCCGGATAATAGCAGGTATCTTCCTTTTCTGCGGTTCCCGCGTCTAATATAAGCAGGCTGCCGGATCCTGAATTATAAAAAGTATGCGCGATATTCTCCCCGGCGGGTTTTGCCAAAAAATCCCCCTGCTTCACCGGGATTTCTTCTTCGTTCAGCCGCAGTATGCCTGTACCGGAAAGAATCAGGAAAAATTCTTCCTGCTGGGAGTGGCTGTGATATTTTGTGCTGAAAGTATGGGGAGGAACGGAATCGATATTGACATATAGCTTTCGGCTTCCTGCCGCTTCCCCCAAAGATTTGGTCAGCAGTCCCACGGAATCCTGATAGACGAATTCCCCGGACAGCCGTTCTATGTTATGTATTTCCATTAGTACCCCTTTCTACTGGCTTCAGGTTGTCTGCCGTCCCTGCCGGAACCGCTTACCCTATGCATTATTCCTTTCTTTCCACTCTAAAGGCAGCGTTACAGGCTGTCAAGTCATTATGCTGTTTCCATAGTAAGAACAGGCTTGACAGAATCCTTCCGGTCAGAGTATTTTGTAACTAAAGATTATACAAGACAGTACCGGATATGGATTGATCCAACCACTTTCCCGGTGCGGGGGACCCGGCATGAATAAGCGGGAAGAAAAGAAGGCCGTTGTGATTATGGAGGAGGCAGTATGCATGAATTTGATTTTGAAACGGTTATTCCAATTGAAAAAGGCTGGTCGGAAGATAAAAAGTACCGGGTGGAGAAAAAGGATGGGAGATGTTACTTGCTCCGCGTTACTCCTATACAGCGGTACGAGACCAGAAAAGCCCTGTTTGCCATGCTGGAACGGGTGGCACAGCTGGAAATACCTATGTGCAAGCCTATTGAATTTGGCATATGCAAAGACGGGGTCTATGCTCTGCATACCTGGATTAATGGGAGTGACGCCGGGGATGTGATTCCCATTTTACCGAAGAAAGAGCAGTATGCTTCCGGGGTGAAGGCAGGGGAAATACTGCGTAAAATACATGCCATTCCGGCGCCGGATACACAGGAACAATGGAGCAGCAGATTTAACAGGAAAGTGGACGAGATCCTTCATCGCTATAGGGAATGTCCGATTCATTTTCAAGGGGATGAAGCGCTTATTACATATATTGAAAATAACCGCAGTTTGCTGGAAAACCGCCCACAGTGCTTTCAGCATGGAGATTATCATATCGGGAATATGATGGTACAAAACGGCTCGCTTACCATCATTGATTTTGACCGTTACGATTTCGGGGATCCGTGGGAAGAATTCAACCGAATTGTATGGAGTGCGCAGACAAGCCCCTGTTTTGCGGCAGGACAAATCGACGGATATTTCGATGGCAGACCACCGACGGAATTCTTCCGGCTGCTTTCCTTCTATATTGCCTGCAATACGCTTTCTTCCATTTATTGGGCCGTTCCATTTGGTCAGGAGGATATTGATGTTATGATGAAACAATCCCAAAACGTCCTTTCCTGGTATCGCAGCATGGATAATATAATTCCATCCTGGTATCGAAAATACGAAGAAAGTGCAAAGGGACAAAAAAAGATAGGAAAAAAGATAGAGGAGGCGGGACGGAATCATGAGTGATTTTGGATTTCAGGAGATGCAGGCAATTCAAAAGCAGCTGCAGGAAAAATATAAAGACAAGTGGGGCGGGTTATCTCCAAAGAAGGGACGTGATTCCCTGCTTTGGATGATGATAGAAGCAGGGGAAGTGGCGGATGTAATCAAGAAACAGGGAGATGAGAAAATAGTTGGTGATGAACAGGTCAGGAGTCATTTTATAGAAGAACTCTGCGATGTGATGATGTATCTGAATGATGTTATGATCTGCTACTCCATTTCGCCGGAGGAACTGGCGGAAACTTATCGGGAAAAGCATAACAGGAATATGAAACGATGGTAAATGACGGCGCCTGTGGTTTTGAGAAGAAACCACAGGTTTTTTAGTAGGATAAAGCCGGATTGGTAAAACTAATAATTTTGAGGGATATAATAAAATAGGTTGACATATCTAACTGTAATATTTATAATTACAGTAACACCCGTGAATACAGTAAACCAAAAACAGGGTTATCCCTGCATAGACAGCAGGTTTTATAAATACAATAAATCTGACAGGCAAGGAAATCCGGGCGGGAAAGGATAATCGTTCAGGCCTGTCTGAACAGTTAGAGGAAAGGAAGGCCCAATATGGATAACAGGGAAAGACAAAAGGAAGCGGCGGCAAAGGCGGCGGCAGCCATTCTCCGGGATGAAATGACCGTGGGGCTGGGAACCGGTTCCACAGCCTATTATTTTATACAGGAAGCGGGGGCCATGGTACGCGCTGGAGGAAGGCTGTGGGCCGTGGTTACCTCAGAAGCCACGGGAAAGCTTGCGGCTGCATTCCATATTCCGGTAATCTCACCGGAGGAAGCGCAGACCGTTGATCTGGCGGTGGATGGAGTGGATGCGGTGGATACGGACTTCCGTGCGGTAAAAGGCGGGGGAGGCGCTCTTCTCCGGGAAAAAATCGTGGCCTGGAAGGCAAAGCAGGTTATCTGGATTATGGATGAAAGCAAACCTGTTAAAAGTCTTGCCGGTATTACGTTGCCGGTTGAGGTCCTGCCCTATGCAGCTGCCTGGGCAGGTGCTGCTGTAAGGGAGCTGGGGGGAAATGCAGTGTGCCGGCAGCGGGATGGAAAATCATTTTTTACCGATAACGGAAATATGATATTGGATGTAGTGTTTCCAAAAGACAGGGATCCCGGAATGGCCGCAGAAGCGGTCAGGCAGATACCGGGAGTCCTGGAAACCGGTTTTTTTGACCGGATGTGCAGCCGGGTTCTTATCGGTACCGGCGGCGGTGTCCGGGAGCTGGTGAATCCCTATAAGGAAAAAATCCCGTTACAGGGGTAGGACAGCCGGGACGGAAAAACGGGTATACGTAAGCAGGCAGGTATGCATTGGCAGCGGATAGATAAAAGGAATCGCAGGTGGGAAAATGCAGGAAAAAAAGTATAAAAACAGCCGGATTGTAAACGGTTATATAGGGACGTATTTTTCAGAAAACAGCAAAGGGGTCTACCGGTTTGCCTTTGATGAAGAGAGCGGGAAGCTGACAGATCCTGAACTGTTTTATGAGGCCAGGGATGCCAAGTGGGTATCCGCCGGCCCAAACAGGATCTGTTTCCCCACGGAGGAAAACGGCCGTGCGGGAACCTGTTTCCTGGAACTGGAAAACGGGCGGATAAGGCATGCGAGGAAAATACTGGAGGAATCCCATACGCCCTGCTATCTTCTGCAGGACGGGGATTATGTATACACGGCCAATTACCACGACGGCACGGTTATGGTCTATCATTTGCAACGGCAGGTTCCCGGGATCCGGAAACGGATCGAAACCGGGGAAAAGGCCGGCTGCCATCAGATTCTACTTCACGGCCCATGGCTTTTGGTGCCGTGTCTGGAACAGGGCCGGATACGGATTTTCGACAGGGAAAACGGCTTTGAATCGGCAGGGGAAATCCTTTTTCCGGAGGGGAGCGGGCCAAGACATGGGGTTTTTGACCGCGCCCACAAAAGGCTGTATGTAGTGAGCGAATGGAGTAATGAGCTTTTTATTTTTGCAGCAGATAAAAAGGAATTCCGGCTGATCCGCTCGCTTGTGCTTTTGCCGGGGGAAGGGAACGCGGCGGCTGCCGCCATACGGCTGTCGCCGGGGGAAGAATCCCTGTATATTTCGGTGCGGGGGCCTGATATTCTACTAAGAGTGGATATCCGCGGGGATAAGCCGGTTTTGAAAGACTATGCAGCAAGCCAGGGCGTGCACCCCCGGGATTTTATACTCAGCGAGGACGGCCGTTTTGTCCTGGTTGCCAACCGGCAGGCAGGCGGGATTGTGTCTCTGGAAAGGAATCGGCAAAGCGGGAAAATAGAGGGGATCAGAAGCCGGATTCTACTACCGGAAGCGGTTTCGGTAGTGTTGGATAAGCCGGGAATCCCACAGGAATGATAAACAAAAAAACAAAAACGCCGGGACGGGGAGAGAGCCGTTCCGGGATTAACAGGAGGATAACAGCATGCAGAAAACAGATATCGGTGTCATAGGGCTTGCCGTAATGGGCAGAAGCCTTGCGCTTAATATGGCGGATCACGGATTTAAGGTAGGGGGATATAACCGGAGCCATGAGGTAACGGAAGCTTTGGTAAAAGAACATCCCCATGATAATTTTATCCCTTTTTATGAATTGGAAGAATTGGTGGACTCTCAGGAACGCCCGAGGAAATTTTTGATCATGGTGAAAGCAGGCAGGCCGGTGGATTTAGTGATTGAACAGCTTGTGCCTCTGCTGGAAGAAGGAGATATGATTCTGGATGGAGGAAATTCTTTCTTTGAGGATACGATCCGAAGGGAGAAAAGTCTGAAGGAAAAAGGAATCTATTACTTTGGAACCGGCGTTTCCGGGGGAGAAAAAGGCGCCCGCTTCGGCCCGTCCATCATGCCCGGCGGTGACAGGAAAGGCTACGCCCATGTGGCGCCTGTCCTGGAAGCTATCGCAGCAAAGGCGCAGGGCGAACCCTGCTGTGCCTATATGGGACCGGATGGGGCCGGACATTATGTGAAAATGGTGCATAACGGCATTGAATATGCGGATATGCAGCTGATTGCGGAGGCCTATCTGCTGCTTAAATATGTGGGTGGTTACAGCAATGAGGAATTGGCGGCTATTTTTGACGAATGGAACCGGAGGGAGCTGAAAAGCTATCTGATCGG
The DNA here is from genome assembly GCA_900548905.1 of uncultured Lachnospiraceae bacterium. Taxonomy (GTDB): domain Bacteria; phylum Bacillota; class Clostridia; order Lachnospirales; family Lachnospiraceae; genus Eisenbergiella. The sequence continues at coordinate 9,218 of URMK01000028.1, forward strand.
AATCACTGCAGGAATATTCCGGGAAAAGGATGATCTGAGCGGGCAGGAGCTTCTGGATGTAATTCTGGACAGTGCCGGCCAGAAAGGCACCGGACGCTGGACCAGCCTGGAATCCCTGAAACAAGGGGTGAACGTATCCATGATTACGGCGGCCTGCAATGCCAGAGACATGTCTAACCGCGTGGAAGAACGCAAAGCGGCAAAGACGCTTTTCACCTCTTTGCAGGAAAAGAGGGCCGTGGATAAAAAAGAATTCGGGGAACAGGTACGAAAAGGGCTGTATACTGCGAAAATCATTGCCTATGCCCAGGGATTTGAACTGCTCGCACACGCTTCCGGAGAATACGGATGGAGTCTGGATTACGGAAGGATTGCGGCGATTTTCAGGGCCGGCTGCATTATTCAGGCCGATTTCCTGGATGATATTACCCGTGCCTATGAAACGAATCCCGATTTGAAAAATCTGATGCTGGATCCGTTTTTCCTGGAACGGGTCAACACCGGGCAGGAAAGCCTGCGTCAAATCCTTACCATGGGTATTATAAATGGAATCCCGGTTCCCGCCATGAGCCAGGCCGCAGCTTACCTGGATGCATTCCGGGGAATGCCGGTGGGGGCAAATCTGATCCAGGCCCAGAGGGACTGTTTCGGGGCCCATACCTACGAACGAAATGACAGGGAAGGAACGTTCCACCATGATTGGAGGTTAATCAATGAGTGAGAAAAATACATTTACCATTTTCGGAGGAACAGGGGATCTGACCTTCCGGAAGCTGCTTCCTGCCCTGTACAACATGGAAATGACGGGAAGCAATACCTTTGATACGCAGATCGTGGTGATAGGCAGGCGGGATTATACCAGCAGCGCCTACCGGGAACTGGCCAGGGGCTGGGTGGAAAAGTTCACGAGGCTTCACTTCCGGGAAGAGGTGTATTCAGAAATAGCGGAACGGATTCTATATTATCGCATGGATTTCACAAAAGAAGAAGCGTATGAGGAACTGAATGCTTTTTACCGTGAAATAGGGGCGGAGAACCATGTTTTTTACTTTGCGGTCGCTCCCCGGTTTTTCCCTGTCATCGTACAGGGGCTGAAGAAGGTGGAAGGAGCGCGTGGGGGAAAGGTGGTTCTGGAGAAGCCTTTCGGGGAAAACCTGGAGGCTGCCGCAGCGCTGAATGAAAAGATGGAAGCTTTCTTTTCTCCGGATCATATATACCGAATTGATCACTACCTGGGCAAAGAGATGGTGCGCAATATCCAGACCATCCGGTTTGCCAATCCTATTTTCAGCAATGTATGGGATGCGGCGCATATCCGGTGCATACAGATTTCCGCCATGGAAGAGGTGGGGGTGGAGACCCGGGGCAGTTATTATGACCACAGCGGTGCATTAAAGGACATGATGCAGAACCACTTGTTCCAGATCCTTTCTATCGTTGCAATGGAACAGCCCCAAACCTCTGCGGTGGAGGATATGCACCGGGAACAGATGAAGGTGCTTTCGGCGCTGGTTATGCCGGAGGATATAGCCGGCAATATGGTGCTCGGGCAGTATGGGGGATATCGGGAGGAGCCGAACGTTGCGCCGGATTCCGATACGGAAACCTATGCGGCAGTCCGCCTTTTGGTGGACAATGACAGGTGGAGGGGAATGCCCTTTTATATCCGGACCGGGAAGAAGCTGGGAGAAAGGGAAATGCAGGTTGCCGTGGTATTTAAAAGCCCTTCCCCGGAGGTGGAATCCAATATCCTGAATATCCGGATACAGCCAACAGAAGGCGTATATCTGCAGTTTAACATTAAGAGGCCGGGAGAAACGGATGATATTATCCAGGCAAAAATGGATTTTTGCCAAAGCTGTTCCCTGGAACATCATCTGAATACGCCGGAGGCTTATGAAAGGTTAATAGGCGCCTGCTTCCGTGGGGAGCGCTCCTGGTTTTCCCAATGGGATCAGGTGGGAATCAGCTGGAGATATGTAGATGCGGTGAAGGAAGCATACCGCAGCAGCGGCCTGCCTCTTGCTTCCTATGAACCGGGAAGCAACGGGCCGCAGGAAGCGGAGCGGCTTCTCGCGGTGTATGGGGATACGTGGTTTGATAAATGAAATGATTTTGCGGTTAAGACGATGGAAGCGGCAGGGAAGAAAAAGGCCGCAGCCGGAAAAACCGCGGTACGGCCCTCCGCCTGCGCGGAGGGCTGTCTCACGCTTCGGACAGCTTGTTTCCGGGCTTTCCGGCAGCCGGATTCCCGGTCTATACAGGATGCCCGCATACATTGTCAAGCTCTTTTTTTATGTTATAATGATGATGCGCGTCTGCCGGGAGAACCCGGCGGAACAGGCGGGTGCATTGGAGCAGACTATAACATTGCCAAGGGAGCGGATTTAAAATGAAAAAACTGCAGTTTATGCAATCGGGGTATTTTATTCTGTTAACCTCCTTCTTCGTAGTCTTTTTATTTGCAGTATTTAATATTTTCACCATCAAACATTTCAATAAGAGAATCGAAGAAATCTATAAGAATTCACTTAATTATTCAAGTAACTATTGGGCAGATCAATTCTATGTGGCGAACAGAGAACTGACTTCCCTTATCAATAAAAATGACAGTACGGACTATAATCTGATCTGTGATTCTTCCGACCCTGCCTTCGTTGCGGAAAGAAGCTCCGATTTACAGAGGGATTTAACCAATCTGTCTCTTCTTAACGATAACAGAATTGTTTATTTTGTTTTTATCCCGGATAAGGATATCATGCTGTCCTCCATTTCCTATTTGGATTATTTCCAGGAAACGGAAAATGAGGAGTTGAAAAAATTTATTCTGAATTCCCAGGTGAATAATTCGGCAGTCTGGAAAGATATCAAGCTGGGAGATAACTATTATTTTCTGCATTTGTATGAACAAAAAGGCGGCTTCGGAGGCTGTTATATCAGCTGTGAAAATGTACTTCGGGATATCATGCCGCAGGATCAGGAAAGCAATGTTTCCCTTTTGAATATGGATGGTTCGGTTTTCTATGCGGAGAAGGATGCACAGGAGTATAAGAATTACTTTGTATTTTCCCGTGCCATCCGCATGATCAATAAGAAAATTTCCATAGAAATCCCTCATGTCAATTTTGTCAGCAGCGGCTCCTATCTGTTTATTATCATTATTATTGCGATAATTGCGTCCATCCTTCTGATAACCATTGCCTTGTTTTACCAGGAACAGTCGGTGTTCAAACCTCTTACCAAACTAAAAAATGCCATGGAGGAATTCAGCGGCGGCAATACGGAGGTCAGGCTGAAGGAGCGGACCTCCAATCATGAAATCACGGTGCTGTATCATACGTTCAACCATATGGCGGAACAGATTATCAACCTGAAAATAGATGTGTATAAAGCCAGCCTGGAAAAACAAAAGGTGTATAACCAGTTTCTGCGGGTACAGATACAGCCTCATTTCTATACCAATATCTTAAATCTGATCTATACCCTGGCAAGCATCAAGGACTATGGCACAATCAAGGATCTTACCAAAAACATGGCAGAATATTTCCGGTATCTTTTATCCCTGAAAGAGGATTATGTGTTTTTGGAGGACGAACTGCAGTGTATTGCCCGATATGCACAGGTACAGAAAATAAGGTACCAGGATAATTTCCAGATGAAGATTACCTGTAATGCAGATGCCGATACCGAAAAAATACCGCCCCTGCTGATTCAGACCTTTATGGAAAACAGTATTAAGCACAATATCATGCTGGTACAGGATTTGGAAATTAGGCTGTTGGTTGAAGAAGCGGGAGACATGCTCCACATTATCGTGAAAGATAACGGTCTCGGTTTCCCCGAGGATACACTGGACAAGCTGAACCGGGGGGAGGATATAGAAGAGGACGGCAGACACATCGGAATTATGAACGTGAAAAACCGTCTTCAGGTGTTATACCGGGGGCAGGCCGCTGTCAGCATCCAAAATGAGAATAAGGGTTCCAGGGTTGCCGTCAGCATTCCCCGAATCAGGAAGGAGGAGAATACGCAGAGTGAATATATTACTTGTAGATGATGAAGTAATTGTAGTTACCTTACTGAAAAAACATATTGATTGGAAAGGGCTTGGAATTGACGAGGTATTTACCGCCTACACAGCCATGGAAGCCAGAGCGATATGCTCGGGAAATAAAATAGATATTATTGTCTGCGATATTGAGATGCCGCAGGAAAACGGTCTCTATTTTCTGGCGTGGGTGAGGGAAAAATTCCCTGCAATTGTGAAAATTATCCTGACAGGTTATCCGGATTTCAAATATGCACAGGATGCCATTAATATCGGTGTCATAAAGTATCTGCTGAAACCCGTCAGCTTTGAGGAACTTTCAGAGACTGTCAGGCTCGCCGCAGATGAAATTACAAAAAGGGAGAAGGAAAAGCTTCAGGTATCAGCCGTACAGCACCGGCCGGATCCTAAAAGGGAGGAAAAGATTTTTTATACCAATCTGCTCACAGGGGATATTCTGCCCTTTACGGAATTTATTGATAAGGCATTGAAAACAGGCTGCCTTACAAGGGACGCCATGGAGCCGAAGGGGCTGGTATATATACGTCTGGTCGGCGCGCGGGTGCAGATGAAAAACAACAGTATTTTATTGTTTGCCTTAGGTAATATTGCGGAGGAACTTTTTCCCGACATAACGGAAGTCCACTTGTGGGATAATATATTCTGGATTGTGAAAGCGGGGCATGACAAGGCTCAGTTGTATAAAATGTGTGAATTATTTATATCCAAGCTGAAGGGGCGGTTCCCGGGAGAGATTTTTGCGTATTATATTTCTGCGGGGCATTCGGTTTATCCTGTCAGCCTGGAAACATTAGCGGAACGATCCGGGGATTTAAGGCATGCCGCCGTGCATTACCGGAATGTGGGGCAGTTCATCTATGATGCGGACGAGTTGATGGAAAAAGCTATGGATACGGAAAACGGAGAACCGCATCCGTCCGCATGGGCGGTGGTGGAAGCTGTAAAAGAGTATGTACATGCGCATTATATGGAGGATATCAGCAGACAGGACATGGAGGCATGTGTGCATTTGAACGGGGATTACCTGAACCGTATTTTTAAAAAGGCCACCGGCTATTCCCTGGTTCAATATATCCAATATTACCGTATACTGGTTTCCAGGCGTTTGTTAGCAGAGCGGAAGTGTACGATAACGGAGGTGGGGACAAAGGTGGGCTTTGATACGCCTTCCTATTTTGCAAAGGTTTTCAGAAAGTGGACAAATATGACTCCCAATGAATATTATAACAGCTGTGATTCCAAGTCAGGTACTCCGCCGGAATCAGATAACCCGCAGGCATAGAGAAAAAGTCGAAATTGTTCTATTACTTGGTCGGTTTTGTTGTTGAGACAAAGCCGGCTTTTTTATTACACTTTAGTTGTAAAACAATTGTGGCAGAAATACAAGGAGGGTGTTATGTTACGAAAAAGGATCCATATTTTATTAACGGCGGCAATGATAGCCGGACTTATGGCGGGCTGCGGTTCTGCAGGACAGAGTCCTTCAGAGAGCGGAGCGGCACAAGGAAGCACAGGGACGGAAACAGCAGCGGAAAGTGCCGGAGATTACCAAAGCGGTACAAAGGCGGAAGATCGTTCCGGGCAGGAGCCATATACCGTACGAATTGTTGCGGATGGCTATGGTTCAGAAGAAGCCTGTGCAGAGATCGGGGCGGCAGTTTCGGAAATTACAAAAGCCAAGTTTAATACGGAGGTTGAAATTGTCCGTTATGATTTTTCCACCTATGTGGACAAGGTACAGACAGAACTGGCTTCCGGAGAAAAAATAGATTTGCTCGGAGGAGTATCCCAGCTTCCGATTCCCAGTGCAGCAAGCCAGGGACAAGTACTTGCTTTAAATGAGCTTCTGGAATCGGATGGCCAGGATATCCTGGCAGATATCAGCAGTGAGGATTTGGCGTCTACGTCTATAGAAGGCCAGGTTTACGCCGTACGTAATAATAAGGAGCTTGGTCTTGGCCTTGGTTTCGCATGCAATACACAAATGCTGGAATCCCTCGGCGTTGATTACAGCAATATCAGGACGGAGGCCGATATGGAACCTATCCTGCGGGCGGTAAAAGAAAAATACCCGGATTGTTATCCGTTTGCTTCAGACAGCGGCGCAATGGGAGACTATATGTATGCCATTGACTGGCTGGGAAGAGATTTCGGGGTATTGACAGATTCGTTCAGCGATGACACGACAGTAGTTAATTTCTTTACCTCTGACGAGTATTACGAACTGTGCAGCCGCAGATATGAATGGTCCCAAAATGGTCTGATAATGCCGGATGCCAGTATCAATACGGAACAGGTTACCAGCCTTATGGGAGCCGGAAAAGCATTTTGCGCAACGACGGAAACGAAACCGGGCATTGAATCCCAATGGGAGAGAAACACGGGAATTGATATTACCATCATCAATATTGTGCCTTATTATACCACCACCAGCAATCTGAACAATTACTGGTATATCCCTTACACAAGTGAACAGCCGGACAGGGCTATGCAGATTTTGAACGAAATGTACTCCAATCCTGATGTGGCAAACCTTCTTATCTATGGTGTGGAAGGAAAATACTATGAATTTGTGGATGAAGAAAAGGGAGTAATCGGCTATCCGGAAGGAGTAACCTCTGATGATTTGGGCTGGACGGTTACCGCATGGCATTTCCCGAATGAGCTGATCGCGCATAAGTGGGTTACAGACGGTCCTGATATCTGGGAAGATACCATAGCATTCAATAAAGACTGCCATCCGTCTGTTGCGAAAGGGTTTGTCTGGGACAGTACGGATGTGACAAATGAAGTGGTGGCTTGTACAACAGTCCTCAATAAATACAAGAAAGGCCTGGAAACGGGAGACGTGGATCCTGACTCCGTATGGGAGCAGATGACACAGGAATTTGAGGAAGCCGGTATCCGGAAGATTTTGACGGAAAAACAAAAACAGCTGGATAACTGGCTGGCGGGGCAAGTATGAAAAATAGGAAAAAAAGGATTCCTTTCAATTGGGCTTTATATTGCATGCTGATTCCGGGATTTCTCTATCTGCTGTTCAACAACTACATACCTATGGCTTTTACCGTGATAGCTTTTAAAAAATATAATTTCCAAAAAGGTATTTGGGGAAGCGATTTTATCGGCCTGGAGAATTTCAAATCCCTTTTTTCCACAAGGGACTCCTGGATAATATTGCGCAATACGGTAGGGTATAACCTTGTTTTTATTGCGATCGGCTTGTTTGCCGGGGTAGGGATTGCTATTCTTCTGGATGAACTTCATTCAAGAAAAGGAAAGCGGCTTTATCAGATGTCATATCTGATTCCTTATATGATTTCCATTACGGTAGTCAGCTATATTGTATATGCACTGCTGAGTACGGATACCGGATTCATTAACAACAGTATACTGGCTCCTCTCGGGAAAAAAAAGATATCCTGGTATGCACAGCCTGGTTACTGGCCTTTTATACTGGTGGCGGTCAATCAGTGGAAATGGCTGGGTTATAACTCGATTATTTATTATTCTTCGGTTATCGGTATTGATTCCAGCTATTACGAAGCGGCTACCATAGACGGTGCCGCCAGATTTCAGCGCATCCGGTATATTACTATACCGATAATCCGTTCCACCATCATTACCATGACCTTGTTGCAGCTCGGCAGTATATTCCGTTCGGATTTCGGTTTGTTCTATCAGGTGCCTATGGACAGCAGTGCCCTGATGAATGTGACAAATACAATTGATACCTATGTTTACCGGGGCATAAAAAGCGTGGGTACTTTGGGCATGTCATCGGCAGCAGGACTGTACCAGTCTGTGGTTGGTTTTGTATTCATTTTAATTGCTAACGGCGTCGTGAGAAAAATTGACAGGGACAGCGCTATATTCTGAATCGCAGCTGTAGGCCGCGATTATTGAGGAAAGGATGACATGGTAAAAAGAGATAACGCATTTCAGATAATGGCTCACATCATATTGTTTTTATTGGCACTGTTCTGTATCCTGCCGTTATTATTGCTTTTTTCTTCTTCCTTCAGCAATGAGACGGCTATTCTCCATGAGGGATACCGGCTTCTGCCGAAGGAATTTGATTTAACAGCGTATCAGTATATCGTAAATGGATCCAGCGGAATCCTGCGTTCTTATGGAATATCCGCCCTAATCACAATAGGCGGGACACTTGCAAATCTTCTCCTTACCATTCTTTATGCATACCCCATTTCAAGAGGAGATTTAAAAGGAAGGACCTTCTTTTCCTTCTTTCTGTTCTTTACGATACTCTTTAACGGCGGACTGATTCCTACTTATATGATGTGGACCAATACATTTCATATTAAGAATTCTTATCTGGCCTATATTCTGCCCAATTTGCTGGTAAACGGTTTTTATGTCATCATGGCCAGAAACTTTTTCGCTTCCAATATTCCCGCAGCGCTGCTGGAATCCGCCAAAATGGACGGCGCAGGGGAATTCCGCATACTGCGGTATATCGTGCTGCCCATGTCCAGGCCAATCCTGGCTACCCTGGGGCTGTTCGTATCCCTGAACTACTGGAATGACTGGCAAAATGGTCTGTATTATATCAGTAATGACAAAATGTATACGATCCAGGTACTGCTGAACCGTATGCTTCTGGATACCCTGTATATGCAGCAGGGTTTGGCAAAAACAATCAACAGCAGCATTGGGGCATCCATGCCGACGGCAACTCTGAAAATGGCGATAGCTGTTCTTGGCGCCATTCCGGTATTACTTATATTTCCTTTTATCTCCAAATATCTTACCGGCGGTATTGTGGTGGGTGCCGTAAAAGGATAGCGACATAAAAAACAATTCAGGGAGGATTGCATGATGTTATTTGAAAACTTTAAGCAAGGTCTGAATCTGGGCGGATTTCTGTCCCAGTATGAACTTATTGCGGGTTCCGGTTCCAGGGAGGCACTGCACCGCCATTTTGAGACTTTTATTACGGAAGAGGATATCCGGCAAATCGCAGCCTGGGGATTTGATCATGTCAGAATCCCCATGGACGGTTACTTGTTTTATGATAAGGAAAAGAAGTGTCTGAAGGAAAAGCCTCTGGAATATCTGGATCGCTGTATAGGATGGTGTGCGGAACAGGGAATGAATGCGATAATTGATCTGCATAACATAGAAGGGCATGTATATGGCCAAATGGACAGCCCTACGCCCCTAATGGCAGATGCTGCACTTCGGGACAACTTCTGCAGCTTTTGGAGCGAAATGGCGGAACATTTTAAAGGTTATAACAAGACAAAGCTGATGTTCGAACTATTTAATGAAATAGCAGATTCCACCGGATATCTGTGGAATAAACTTTATAAAAAAGCTATTCAAGAAATCCGTAAGGCCGATACAGGCCGCTGGGTTTTGGTGGGATCGAATTATGTTAACAGCGTAGGATACCTTGACCGCCTTGATTTATTGGAAGATCCTTATGTATTTTATAACTTCCATTATTATGAACCCAATGTTTTTACGCATCAGAGAGCACATTTCTCAGAGGAATTCCGTACCTGGGACCGGCCCCTCGCTTATCCCGGGGATATGGCAGATTACCTTGTTTTTCTGGAAGAACATGAAGAATTCAGGAAAGAGCATCCCCTGATGACACATGATACCACCTGCAATGATAAAAAACTGATGCAGGCTTTCCTGGCAGAGGCAGATAAATTCATGAAATATTCCGGCTGTGAATTATATTGCGGCGAATTCGGCGTGATAGATTCCGCGCCGGCGGAGGAGGCTGTGAAATGGATCCGGGATTTTATTTCCGCTTGTGACAATATGAAAATCGGGCATGCGATGTGGAATTATAAATGTCTGGATTTTGAACTTGTGGACAGGAATAATAAGGTGATCAGACCGGAAATCCTGGAGGTGCTGAAGGAACTGAATCAGGGATAGTCCTCTTTGTTAGATATGATATCAATTGATAGTTCATTAGAAGCGGCGGTATTCCCTGCCGCTTCTAATTGCCTTTGGCCTTCCGATAAGGAACAGATGAGCTGGAATAAGGAAGTGTATCCTTTTATATGATTTTTCAGGTAAGTTTTGCGTCTTTATACTTCAAGCTTTTTCCTGTAATACAGAACTAATTGTCCTTCCTGGTTTTCCGTAGTGACGAATTCGTCATATCCCCAATGCAGATATATCCCCAGATTTCTTGTTTCACGTGCTTCCACACCTATGGTAAGGAACGTATAGCCATGTTCCGCAGCATAGCTTTCCATCATATGCACAAGTGCGGAAATGTACCCTTTTCCTTCATGTTCTTTGCGGATACGCAGCGCATTTATATTGGCTGTTGTTTTATTATCGGCCAGCTCTGTCTTGCCGCTGACTGCACCGCATTCCGGTGAAAAAATCAAAGTCCCCTCACCCACCGGAATTCCGTCGTAAACAATGACAAAGGTATAAGCATCGCCGCTCTGGTTATAGGAAATATAGGTACGTTTCCACATACGCCAGCGGTCATTGCCCAAATTATCAGCAATGTTCATATCCCATATCTGTTCCAGATCTTCTGGTGTTGCTTTTCTGTATTCGATGATCATTTTCTTATATCCTCTCTTTTTTACTCTAAAATTATATCATCATTATGATACCGTTTACAAATTATTTCTAGACAAATAAGAGCCACTTCTTTCTGAAAATCCAGATAAAAGAATTAATAAGTGTACAATAAGAAATTTATTAAGTATAATATATACGATATAATAAACATTATTGCTGGAGAAGGATATGAAAAAGATAATTGAATATTTTGACGAAGAAGCAGTAAGGCATGATAATTATTTTATACGTAAGTTGGGAATGACAGAATTTTATGATGAAATAGAATACCAGATAAATCAATGTTGTCCGATAAAAAATTTACTTGTTATCGGTTGTGGTACAGGACTTGAAATTGAGCGGATTAAATTTCCATGCAATGTAACAGCTGTAGATATCTCCCCTGTAATGATTCAACAACTTATGAGAAAGAAATACTATCAAGGTGTAAAAGTGACACCAGTATGTGCATCGATTTTAGATTATGATTTAGGAAAGGAAAAGTACGATGCAGTTATAACATGTTATACGTTACACCATTTTAATGAACAGCAGAAGTTTGATATAATAACAAAAGTGTTTTGTTGTTTAAAGAAAAAAGGAGTATTTATAAATGGAGATTCAACGGCCCATAATATTTACGATGAACTGGAACGAATAAAGGACGCTGAACAAATATATAAACAGGAAAACATGCCTTTTGCATCACTGCATATTGATGTTCCATTAACAAAAGAAAAAGAAATCTCTATTTTAGAATTAGTCGGTTTTTCATCAATTGCTATTGAAAAAGAGTGGTCAGAAACAACTCTTTATAAATGTGTAAAATAATTACATTTTTCAGCTTACGATTTGATGTGAATATTTTTAAGATGTTTGCATCATATTGACCTAACATTTTTTATTGAATAGCATCTGAAAACTGGCAATGTAAATTTAATGAGGTGACAAAGATGGATTTCAGAAAAACATTCGACAGAATCCCGGAACAGTTTGACAAATGGCGGCCGCGTTATTGCGACGAACTTTTTAAAGAAATCATTGAGTATGCGGCCATACAATCCGGCAAACCGGTACTTGAAATTGGTCCGGGAACCGGGCAGGCTACGGAGCCTTTCTTAAAAACAGGCTGTGATTATCTGGCGATTGAGCTGGGTGAAAACTTTGTGGAATTTACGAAAAAGAAGTTTGGTTCTTATGAAAATTTTCATATCGTGAACGATGATTTTGAAACCCATGATTTTGGCGGACAGAAATTTGACCTGATCTTCTCTGCAGCCACGATCCAATGGATACCGGAAGAAATAGGATTCCCCAAGATATTTCACCTGCTGAAGAACGGTGGGACATTAGCTATGTTTATGACCCGTACGGATGAGAAAACGCCGAACGGGACGTTATATGATGAAATACAGAAAGTGTATGACGAGCACTTCCATGTGGAGACCAGATATACATGCAGCCTGGAATATGATAATGTTGTGAACTATGGTTTTACAGATTATCATTACCGGGACTGGAAGCAGACAAGAATTTATAATGCGGATGAGTATGTGGAATATCTTGCCGGTTCCATGGTGGAACATATCACTTTAAAAGAGCCTTATAAATCCAACTTTTATAACGGGGTTCATGAGGCGGTAGTAAAGGCCGGCAATAAAATAATACTGAATGATACGATTGCATTATATCTGGCAAAAAAACCAGTTGTGGGAGTATAGCATGGCAGGCATCCCGATTGGTGTATGGATATGTCCCAAGCCGTCTTTTATCGGTTCTCCTGCTTTGATGAAGTAAAACGCAAAGAGGGAGATAATAGCGGGATGGCGGCCAGGAGAGCCATAATCACATAGGAAGCGGAAAAGATATACATACATTGGTCAATTGTGTATGTTTCAGCAACCCTTCCAAGAACATTGTTTCCGAGAGCATCTCCCAGGCTTCCGCATACGGATATGAGTGCAAGTTCAAACCCCTTTTGTTCTTTTCTGATAAAACCGATCCGTTCTCTGGGGATTCCAACGAAGGTGCAGGAAATGGAAACACTGCATAGCAGAAATATGGTCATGAACACTGCGGGAGAAGGGGACTTTATGAGCAGCAGCCCGCCCAACGCAGTCACCAGCAGGAACAGGATGTTGAATTTTACAACATTCACCTTATCTACCGCGCGTCCGGCCAGCATATAGGTCGGGGCGCTGATGAGTTCATCCATGGACATGAGGATCCCCAGCTTGGCAGGTGAGAAAAGCAGTACGTTATAGCAGTACATGGGTATGATAAAGCTCCACATGGGACCTGCCACAAAAGACTGGATAAAAATCAGCAGGCAGAAAATCAGGATCCTTTTATTGATGGATTTGAATATATGCAGAATGGGAATCCGTTCCTTACGGATCCGTTCCTTGTTCTTCAGCACTGCGGCAGCCCAGATGGTTGCAGCTATCAGCAGGAAGCTGCATAGGTAAAGGGCAAATGCCCCTTCCCTGAACTGATATAAAAGACCTGATATCATACCGCCGATGCTTGCCAGAAGGGAAGATATGCCCTGTACGGCACCGTATAGTTTCCCATATCCCCCGCCGTCTGCCATTTCCATGATATAGGAACCGTTTACGGCAAGGAAGATTCCCCGAAAAATACCCAGAGCAGCCATCAATACCGTAAATGTTAATAGCTTATCCGCTTTTGCCAGAAGGATACAGACTGCACCCAGGCCGGCCAGAGAACAAAGGATGAATTTCTTAGTTCCCAGAAGGTCGGAAAGATGTCCGATCATGAGTTTTATGACCATCAGACCTATAGCTACCGCAGACATGGCGCTTCCTATTTTGCTGTAGCTGAGTCCGTGATCTACCATTCTCAGCGGAATAACCGTCATAACTACATTATAGCCGAAGGAAATCAATCCAGATATAAGAGTAAAACTGATGAACTCTTTGTTTATTCTGCGCCCCTGCATTTCCTGCCCCTTATAAGAAAAACAAACATGTGTTCTGCTTATAATAGCACATACGTTCGAACTATGCAAGCCCTGAAATGAAAGTATTTTGTCTTGACAGTTCAGAGGTGCAGGCTTAGAATATACGGATAAACTGAACCGGTTTTGCCTCCCTGTGTTACAGGATAAGGAACGCAAAAAAGGAGAAAGGAGACTGTTCAGATGGAGATTGAGACCCGGGAATATACACCGGAGGATTATGGTTTTGTCTATGATTTAAAAAAGGAGTCCTATTTGTCATATGTCTCCCGGATATGGGGCTGGAATGAGGAAAAGCAGGTGGATTATTTTAACACTTATATTGAACAGGCAAAGGGTAATATGAAAATAATAGTTGCCGACGGTGTTAAAATAGGAATGATAAACTGGAGTACCAACGAAAATACATATGAAATAGAAAACATCTGTCTTTCACCGAAATACAGAAATAAAGGAATTGGGACGCAATTGCTTACTGTTATTATTGAAACTTGTACATATCCGATGATACAGCTTCAGGTATTTAAGGATAATCCGGCAATCAGTCTGTATCAGCGTTTGGGTTTTCAAGTGGCCGGAGAATCAGAAATCTATTATCAAATGCAGTTATTGACACAGCGGACCCCGCAGTAGTGCAGGAGCCGCTGTTATTCCTTCTGTGCGGAGAACAAATAGATTTGTATGGTCAATAAGCCTTGCTTGATTCACTTATATCTTCTGGGCGACTATTTTATTAGAAGCATGATAATGCCGGGGAACACCGGGGTGTTCATCTTCAAAGGTATAAGACTTAAATTGGAGGATGTTCCAGTCCGCGTATAGCGCTTTAATTTCCTCATCCTCTGCAAGTCCGACTGCAAAAGGTGCTATATCAGGTGATGCAGGCAACACATTTGTGAAAAGCTGAATGATATGTATCCCATGTTCATTGGTGTTTTCTTTAGCGTTAAGCAGGAAATTTTTCCAATGATCTTTTTCTACGAAATGCAGCGTGCCAAAGGACATGATAAGATCATAGCATTTGTCAAATGTAAACTTTGTTAAGTCCTGGGCCCAGGCTGAAACCTGCAGGTTTTTAGAGACGGCCAGGCGGTTAAGTCTGGCAATTGCGTTTTCTGACAAGTCAAAAGCCTCAACATTAGTATAACCAAGGCCGGACAGGTATAATGCGTTCTTGCCGTCTCCGCATCCCACATCTAAAACAGACCACGATTTGTTGAACAGATGTTGGAATTCATCTATTGTGGCGTTGGGATGTATACCAAAAGTGGATACACTGTCATCTTTGTAGGAGTCTTCCCAAAAAGGTATGTTCATTGTATGACCTCCGTTTGTAATGTGGTTCCTCCGTATCTGCCTGTAAAATACAGCATCATTATCTTTTTTGTACATAGAATAACTTCGAGGAGGAGTATTTATCCTCTATGTATTGTGCTCGTGCTCATTTTGTTTAAGCCAGATATTGGCAGTTACATCGGGCCGGGGCTCAAACCCCAGTTTTTTCGCAAGGATTTGCGAAACTTCCCGATAGGGCCAGGTACACCAATCCGGTATGATATCCCTTTTCAGCAATTCTGTAATCAATGCCGCAGCAGCGATTTTCCCATATCCCTTATTTTGTTCTGATTCCACGGTACTGATATCAATTTCCGCATGTTTTTTCCCGAGCATAAAGCCGGAACAGAAGCTTACGCATATTCCATTTTTATAAACTCTTGCTATCGGGTAAGGACATGCTGAATGGAAATCCTGTTCATAAAGAATGCGGACCGTAACGTCTTCCGGTTTCGTGATATCTTTTTTCCTATCCATAAAATAATTCGTGTTTAATGTAAATATTTTTCTTGCATCATATATCCCGCTATGCCTGTTAAAGACAGAAGAAATTACATCCTGCCATGGCCCGGATGGGCAGAAGACAACCGCTTCCTCCTTATATTTTGTAAGGATATAATCTTCAAAAATAAGATGATTAAGAGTTTCGGGTGCGTAGGGAGTGTCCGGATTCCCTGCTACATAATGAAAATCAAACGGGGTGAACAATATGGCATAATCGGGGTTTTCATAATCATTCACGTATAATTCGCCGTCATATTGTCCTTCTAATGAAGAATAGATGACCGGAAGATTATAGCGATAGGTATGAAATAAATAACGGTATCGTAAATAATCTTTCTTTTGAACCTTATGCAATTGGCTTCTCCTTATGAATAAAAAGGTAATTTTTAGTTTTCAGCTACATATTTCCGGATTCTTTGCAGAAATCCTATGGTTATATTATTTGTATGCTATTATATTGCATTTATTGAAATGACGTCAGGTATAATAATATGTTAAATCATTATTCTCCTACACCAAAGGATTCACCTCCCCTTCCATCAACGGCACATGGCTTTCCTCGTATTCCTCCACCGTCATTTTCCGTATTTTAATAGTGACCGTAATCCCGCCGGAATCATTCTTTTCGATGTGAAGCCCGTAGTCCGGGCCATAAAACAGCTTCAACCGCTGGTTCAGGTTTTTTAACCCGAAATTTTCCCTGCTGTGCCGGATTGGCTGTTCTATTTTATCATTTAAATCGGAGACTTCTTCCTCCGTCATTCCGTAGCCGTTATCTTTTACCCGGATTCTGATATTTTCCTCATCCAGAAAAGTTCCTTCAAAATCAATTTCGTTATCCCTGCGGCTGGCGTCGAAGCCGTGGACAAAATAGTTTTCTATCAGCAGCTGGAAGACATTCCGGATAATACCGTATTTCAGAAGGGCGGAATCAATGTCGTAGCGGAATCGCACCAGATCCCCGTACCTTGCGATGAGCAGGGACAGGTATTTCTTGCTGAAGGCCAGCTCCTCCCGGAAGGTGACAAATGTTTTAGCACCTACAAAGCTTCGGAAAATGGAAGCCAGGTTGGCGATCAATTCCGAGGTTTCGGCGTCTCCGTTGCTGTAGCATTTGTTGCGCAGCATTTCCAGGGTATTATATAAAAAATGGGGATTGAAGGTAGCCTGCAGCTCCGCCATTTCTGCATCCTTTTGCTTCAATTCAAAATAATAGGCTTTTTTTATGCTTTCATTGAGCCGGGAACTCATGGTGTTGATGTCCTGGGCGATTTCCGGGAAACCGCTTTGCCTGAAATTAGTGGGAAGCTGGTATTCCAGGTTGTTGTCGGCAAGAATGTTCAACCCCTCTTTTATGACGGCCACTTCTTCCGATACCTGCCGCTGGATGCTGCGGCCAATAAAAACGGAGAAACCAAAAAAGGCCATGAAGACGGCAAGAAGCAGCGGGGTGTCCTTGTGCATGGCCCGGAACATATCTGAGCGGTCAACGGTACATACAACATAGGAGGAGGCATTGCCGGAGGGGATCGCCATGACGTATTTTTTCTGCCCGTTTACGGTGCGGATACCTTCTGTCTGTTCTTCCGGCCGGTACAGGGTGCTGATATCATAATTTCCTTCGGAGTGGTAAACTACCTGGCCGTCGGATATCACATAATATTCCATGGATTTTATATTGTCAGGAAACAGGTTGGCGGACTGGGCGAGGGTGCCCGTCTGATACCCGATAATGATGCTGCCGCTGCCGAAGCCGAAGGGAACTCCGCCGCAGATGGCAAAGGTTCCGTTATTGGCGGTATCGGAGGATAAGTGCTGCATACCGTAAATTTCCATCTGCCTGCTTTTATTGCGGATGTTCGGCATATAGGGAAAATCCTCCGATAGGGTTCGGATGGTGGAATCGTTGGTATGCTGGATATAATTTTCCTGTCTGGAAGCGGAGTATACGGCGATCCAGGAAATACGGTTGTCACGCAGGCTCATTTTCTTGAAAAGGCCGGAAAGCCGGTTCTTTTCCTGGGGTGTGAGTTCTTTTGCAGATACAAAATACCGTTGGATTAGTACCGCATCCTCCTCCAGCGTTTCGTAAACAGGCATATAGGCCTGCCAGAAATTATTGACGATATTGCCATATTCCTGGCTTGTGTAGATGCTGACCATATCCATGGAGGACAGGATGCGGTTTTTCTTGTCATGACAGGAAAAGTAAATGGCAAGGAAACTGAAAATCAGCAGCAGGACACAGAAGACTCCCGCGCTCATGGCAAAAAGGTTTCTTACATTTTCATTGGGCTGTTTCTTTGTCATTGATACTGCTCCCTGTATTTTGAAGGCGCCATGCCTGTGTACTTTTTAAAAGAGGTTATGAAATAGCTGGTGGAAGTGAAGCCTGTTCTTTCCGCTACCTGGTTGACTCTCTCCTGGGTTTTCACCAGCAGTTCAATGGCTTTTTCCAGGCGGTAGGCATTCAAGTAATTATTAAAAAACGTATTTGTTTCTTTCTTGAAAAGATAGCCCAGATAAGCCGTGGTAATCGTATGCTTTGCGCAGAACTCCTTAATGGATACCCCGTTTGCATATTCGTTGTGGATGTAATCGATGGACTTCTGGATAATGGGACTGAGTGATTCATAGTCGATGGAGGCATCGATGCTTGACTGAACCAGGCTGCTGTCCGGAACGATCTGAAGGAAGGCAGAGGAGGAGCCGGAGGCAGAAAGCTGCTTCACGGCACTTTGGTAACTGAGAGGCAGGTTTTCGCTCTGATCGGCAACGCTTCCCACGGCGATCCGTATTTTTTCTGTGATATGCAGCTGCCGGGCAGTCTGTTCCAGCACGTCGGCAACCTCCTGCCTGTCAATGCTATGGCCTCCGGTAATCAGAACATAATAGCCCTGGTTGTCCCAGACATGGAGGCAGTCGTAGGAGGAAGAAAGGCTCCGGGCACATTGTTCGGTATAGGCAGAAAGGGAAACGGAACGGTCGATCTTGATCATACAGGAGGCACAGTAGGAAAACTGGTAAATGTTGATGTCGCCCAACAGATTGCTGCGTTCCCCAAGTTCATCCTCCCCGATGTTTCCGCCAAGCCAGCGGCGCAGGATGTTTTCGCGGAACAGCGCTTCTTTGTTCCGGCGGTGAAGATACATATTTTCCACAGTATTTTCGATAGTATCTGTCAGTTCCCCAAGCTGGATAGGCTTGAGCAGGTAGTTGTCAACTCCCAGACGAAAAGCGGCTCTGGCATATTCAAATTCCCCGTAAGCCGTGAGAAGGATGCAGTGTGTATCCGGGCTCTTCTGTCTGACCGCTTCCAGCAGCTTTAGGCCGTCCATCCGGGGCATGCGGATATCCGTAATGAGAAGATCGATTCGGTTTTTATCGAAAAGAGCCAGGGCCTCTTTGCCGTCCGAAGCGGTAAAGATGTTCTGGATGCCCAGACTTTCCCACGGAATACTGGTTTTTAAAAAATTGGTTACGGACAGTTCGTCGTCACACAGAAGTACCTGATACATAGTTCCTCCTTTTATATGCCGGTGTAAATGCCTGCTTACCGGATAACAACAGATTGCTTATTATCTTAATATTATAAGATAGAAGTCTTTCCGTAAAGGCGGCATTGTAAGAAAAGCGTAATTATTTGAATTATTCGAAGTTTTTTTTATATACACTGCGATACTGCGGGGCTACGATGAACAAAAATGTTACCGGATCGGCCCCCGGGTACGGACAGTAACACAAAAACAGCAGGAAAGGTAAGTACTCCATCCAGTCAGAAACGCAACTGACAGTACTGAATATTTTGTCAGTCTGCAAGACGGAGGAAGGAGGCGATACGGTGGCATCGTTGACTGACGACAACGCGGCAGATGGCAAAATAGGCAGTACTGTCAGTTGCGTTTCTGGCCGGATGGAGTACTAGGTGGAGGAAATGATATTACGTAACTTGCAGGGAAGGGCGCAGGAGGGATTTACAACCTTCGGAAGTGTTTATCAGGCGGGGGAGGTACCGGCGGAAACAAAATTTTGCCTGTTAAATGAGATGGGAGAATCGGTTCCGGTACAGAGCAGGATTACAGCGTACTGGGCGGATGGGAGTGTGAAATGGGCGGCCCATACGGCAGACGCAGGAAAGCTGGGCAGCCGGATTACTATTCTGCCTTCCATAGAAAAAAAAGAAG
This sequence comes from uncultured Lachnospiraceae bacterium, assembly GCA_900548905.1. Lineage (GTDB taxonomy): Bacteria > Bacillota > Clostridia > Lachnospirales > Lachnospiraceae > Eisenbergiella. The sequence goes on from URMK01000028.1 coordinate 28,854, forward strand.
CCGGCGGGGAAGACAGCCGGGAATTGGCAGGGGAAGGGATCTGTATCCAAAAAGGGGAGGATGGCTGTGTAATCGACACAGGAAAGCTTTCCCTTGTAATACCTGTCCGTGAGAAACTTCCGGCGGATTATCTGGCCAGGGCAGTGAAAGGGGCGGAAGGCGGAAACAGCAGCCTGGTATATCCGGTGCTGAAGCTGGAAGAAAGGGAGGAAAAAGAGGAAAGTTCCTGTTCCAGGGTTGAATCGTACAGGGGAGTGGTTTTGGAGGCCGAATTTGAGGAAGAAGGGCCGCTACAGTGTGTGGTGCGTTTCCGGGGGATTCACCGACGGATCGGCGGGGAACGGGAGGCAATGCCATTTTCCATCCGGATGTATCTGTGGGCGGGGAGTGCCCAAATACGGTTTGTGCATACTTTTTTTTATGACGGGGACGAACAGCGGGATTACCTGAAAGGGATGGGGATCTGCTTCGAAACGGTTCTGGACGGGGAACCTTATATGCGCCATGTGAAGTTTGGGACAGACCGGAACCCGTTCCATGAAGCTGCCGTTTTGCTGGGCAGTAATGTTCCCAGGCTGCCTCTGCGGGATTTGGAAGAGCAGATGGAAGGGGAGATAAAGGAATATAAAGAGGGCAGTGACGAATATGAGGCCGTACAGAACCTCCCGATCTGGGACCGCTACAGCCTGGTCCAGGACAGTGATTCTCATTTTGTAATCCACAAGCAGACGCGGAAGGAATGCTGCCGGCTGGCCTGTCTGCATGGTATCCATGCGCCGGGAACCATGGCGGCTTCCGGCAGGATGGGCGGTATGCTCTTTGGAATACGGGATTTCTGGCAGAAGTATCCCTCCGGTTTGGAGACGGACGGAGTAAACGGGGCACTTACCAAATGTACGGCATGGTTTTATTCGCCGGAAGCACTTGCCTATGATTTCCGCCATTATGATACGAGGAGCTATCCCAACACCTCTTACGAAGGCTATGAAGATGTGGGAGCAAGTGCTTATGGCATCGGGGTGACCAGCGAATGCCTGGTGGGATTTACTGCAGGAGTGCCTTCCGACGGACAGATGGGCCGCTTTGCAGGGCAGGTGCAAAAGCCCGCCGTTTATACAGGGGAGCCTGCGTATTACCATGAAAAAAGAGCGTTTGGCTATTGGAGCCTGCCGTCGGATTCCACGGAGGTAATGCGCCGGCTGGAAGAGGAAATGGAAAAAGCCGTGCACTTTTATAAGCTGGAGGCGGAGGCCAGAAACTGGTACGGTCTGTTCGATTATGGGGATGTGATGCATCAGTACGATCCTGTGCGGCACTGCTGGAGATATGATATGGGAGGCTTCGCATGGCAGAATACGGAGCTTGTGCCCACCTACTGGCTTTGGTTATTTTTTATCCGGACGGGAAATGAAGAGGCTTTTATCCTCGCGGAGGCTATGACACGCCATTGCTCCGAGGTGGATATGTATCACTTCGGGCCGCTGCGGGGGATCGGCACCAGACATAATGTACGTCATTGGGGCTGCTCCTGTAAAGAAGCGCGGATCGGGATGGCCGGCCATCAGCGTTTTTATTACTATCTGACCGGGGACTACCGGCTTGGGGATGTGATGGAAGACAGCAGGGATGCGGATCAGTCTATGAAGAATCTGAGCCATTTCCCCCAGGGGATATCGGAGGAGGTAAATCACGATCCGGTCACCTGTGTGCGCAGCGGCCCGGACTGGACGTCTTTTGTCAGCAACTGGATGGCCTGGTATGAGCGTACCCTGGACGAACGCTATCTGCACAAAATCCTCACAGGCATAGACGACATTGCCCAAATGCCCTTCGGGCTGGCTTCCGGCCCGGAATATCTATATCATGAAAAAAACGGGCATCTGGAGTATACGGGGGAGCATGAGGAGTCGATCAACATGCATCTGCAGGTATGTCAGGGAGGAACACAAATCTGGCTGGAGCTTTCCCTTGTGCTGGAACAGGTACCGGGCTATGGCGATAAATTCCGTAAGCTGCTGGCTGATTACGGAGAATTTTATATGCTTGCGCCGGAAGAAAAAAAGGCTGCCACCCGGGGCCTGATTGAAAACCGGCCGTTTTCCCAACCCTATTTTGCAGGGGCCTTGTGCGCATTTGCGGCAAAATGCAGAGGAAAGGAAACGCTTGCGCGGGATGTGGCGGCATGTCTGCTGCAGGCACTGTTCGGCAAGTGCGGTTTATCCGGTTTTGAACCGCAGTCTTATACGGTGGATGCGGCCGGGAAGGTGCGTTGGGAAATCCCCTGGATCAGTACCAACCATGCTTCCCAGTGGTCTTTGAATACCCTGGTGGCATTGGATTTTATCAGGGAGTATTTCCCGGAAACAACGGAAGAACTTCAAAAATTGCTGTAAAAAACGGTACAGTACAAATGAGATAATTGTGCATGCACTGCACATTTACGAAATAAGTAACCTGATTTTTCAAAACTTTCCGAAATTTTTTTTATATACAGGATCGTTGAAAATAATTATGATGGTAGTAAGAAATTCGAATGGATGTCACGTGACGAAACAATGGATGCCGCGCTCCGCGGGCCGTCTGTTGCTGAACAAAAAGGGATGCCCTGCCTTACAGGCGTCCGCAGGCAGGAAAATGTATGCAACCAAAGTAGAATGTGCGCCATAACGCACGGAGGGGATCAAGTATGAAAAATAAGTATTGGAAACGTATAGCGGCACTTGCGATGGCCGGAACCCTGGTGGTGGGAACACTTGCGGGGTGCGGAAGCAGTAAAGCCTCTTCCGCCGAAACCGGAACCGGTCAGACATCCGGTGATACAGCCGGGGAGGAGACACAGGCGGCAGGAACACAAGCCGCACAAAACAGCGGATCCGGGTTTGACCTTGCCGCATTTGAAAGCGAACACAGCGGCGAGCCGGTTACCATTTCCATGTATCCTTTTAATGCCAGCCTGACAAGCGGCACGGTATCCGGATACCTGGGAGACTTCTTTAAGACAAAAGGACTTGCTATTGACGTATGGGCTTATTCGGATGAAAAGACAAACGCCATCCTGGCCAGCGGGGATCTGCCGGATATTATGTACGTGAATGCGGAAAACCTGGGAATTATGATTGATGCGGACATGGTGCTTAAGCTGGATGATTATCTGTACGATCTGCCTCATGTGCAGTCTGCCATTGAGAACAACGGACTGGAGCCTGCACTGGAGTTTATCCGCAATTACAGAAGCAACGGTACGGGCAGCCTGTACGGTGTTCCTACCAATGTGGGCGGTACGGACATCACGGATAATGCGGATCGGAATGTTGTGAAATTAAACTGGAGCATCTATGAGGAGATCGGAACACCTGAAATCAATAATTATGACGATTTGATTGCAGTCGCCAAGCAGATGATGGAAGCGCATCCTACGGATGACAGCGGCAATAAAATATACGGAACCATCCTGAATTCCGGATCCGATACCGAATACTGGGGGAATATCATCACCTGGATGAGATGGCACGGTTATACTGAAAATCAGCTTCCCTACCTGCTTGAAACCGATATGATCGGCGGAAAATACGCGTCCATTCTGGATGACAACAGTATGTATTACCAGGGATTGAAGTTCTATTTTGACTGTATGCAGGAAGGAATTCTGGATCCTGACAGCATCAATACGGATCGCAGCACGGCAGGAAAGAAAACAAAAATGTTCGGCGCCGGCACCCAGCCCGGATGGCGTAATGAATATTTTGAATACTGGATTCCCGGTACAAAATATTATATCAATCCCGATACCCTTTACGGGGATGCCATTTTCGGGAATGCCGATCAGTATATTGTCGTGAATGCCAACACGAAAAACCTGGATGCATGTCTGGCTTTTCTCGATATGATGGCGGATCCGGATGCCCAGTTGTTGGGAAATGCAGGCCCGGAAGGGGATATGTATGAAATCAAGGATAACGTTTTGACGCTTACCGACAAGGCAAAGGAATATTACCAGTCCAGTAACGGTGATCATTATTTCTATGATAACGGAGAACAGGCGTATCTGTGGAATACGGCGTGGATTCTTGCACAGTCAGCTGTTATGACCTACAAAGGGCCTGATGGGGAGGATCTGAGCAATGTCCATACCTCATGGCCGGAAGAGAGGGCGATCACCAGTGACAGCGATGCTTACCGGATTTGGAAAGAAACCACAGGCTATGACAGCTGGCAGGATTTAGTGGATACCAACAAGTGCGCGGTATACAGCAGTGACCTGGATTTTATCAACAGCTTTTTAAGCACACCCGATGATTCCATGAAGCTGACGATGAGCACCATCAATGACAAAGTGGTGGATGCCAGCTGGAAGATGATCTATGCGGAAAATGAAGACAGCTTTAACAGTATCTGGCAGCAGATGGTGACAGACTGCAAGGATCTGGGTTCTGATGATATGACCCAGTGGCGTCTGGATGATATCGAAAAAGCAAAACAGGAAAGAGATGCGGTTCTTAACGCTTCCGAGTAAGACTGTTTCAGACTGCCGGTATCATAAATAAACGCGTATGTTTGTGGAATAAGGAAATTTTTAAGAAATACTGGAAATGGGAAGCCGTGTCCGTTGAAAAATTGAAAGGTTTTTCACGGGGCGCGGCTTTTCTGCGGAAAAAGAAACAGGAAAGGAAACAGTAAAAGCAGGAGGATGCAATGGGAGAAAGAAGAAAGATCGATGCGGGCTGGAAGTTTTTCAGAGGAGATCTGGCGCCGCATTCCAATACGGAGGGCTGGGGCGGCGCGAAAGGAAAGTCCTTCTATTTTGGGGCGACGGCAATGGATTTTGACGATACCGGCTGGAAAGACGTGGATGTTCCCCATGATTTTGTGATGGAAGGGGATTATACAAGAAAAACGGAGGCCTTTGTGGGATCCGACCGGGTGCCGGATATGGAAACCATAGACAGCCGGCATTTTGCGGGCGGTTCCCTGGAGGGCGGCACCGGCTGGTACCGGAAACAGCTGGATATTCCGATAGATTGCGTGGGAAAACGGATTTTCCTGACCTTTGACGGTGTGTTCCGCAACAGTTCCGTCTATGTGAATGAGCATTTCGTGCTCACCCATGAAAGCGGATATACCGGATATACCATAGATGTGTCGGAATACATAAATCCCGGCGTCAGGAACCTGCTGGCGGTCAGGGTTGACGCTTCCGGCAGGGAGGGATGGTGGTATGAAGGAGGAGGCATTTACCGGCATGTATGGCTGACTGTCACCGACCCGGTTTATGTACCCGAAAGTGGGATTTCCATCCTGGCGGAACCGGAGCCGGATACAGGGCGGGCCGTTGTAACGGTTGAAACAAAAGTGGAGAACCGCCTGGACAGTGAAACGGCGGTCTGCGTATGCTCTGCAATATTGGATCCAAACGGTAGGGAAATCGGCTCACAAACGGATTGGATAAGCGTAGACTTCTGGGATGCGGCGAAAGTAACACAGAGGCTGGAGCTATCGGATGCCGTATTATGGGACCTGGAGAATCCCTGTCTGTATACCCTCCGTACGGAAATCCTGCGGGACGGGAAGCCGGCGGATATAACGGAAAGGGCCTTCGGGATCCGGAGCCTGACCGCGGATAAGGAGAAAGGGCTGCTTTTAAACGGTTCTCCCGTAAAGGTAAAGGGCTTTTGCCAGCATATGGATCACGCAGGAGTGGGAATCGCTGTCCCGGATAAGCTGATGGAATACCGTCTGCATAAAATGAAGGAGCTGGGGGCCAATGCCTTACGCTGCTCCCATAACCCGCCGTCGCCGGTGCTCCTTGACCTGTGCGACCGTATGGGAATACTTGTCATGGATGAAACGAGAAAAACCAGTGTATCCGCGGAAAGCCTGGAACAACTGAGATATCTGGTGAAACGGGACAGGAATCATCCGTGTGTGTACTGCTGGTGCATCGGCAATGAAGAGGTCAATCTCCAGTTCACGCCGGAAGCGGTGCGGGTGATGCATGCCATGCGCATGGAGGTGAAGAAGCTGGACACTTCCAGACCGGTGACGATGGCGCTTATATACTGGAATCCCAATGCGGCAAAGAATTCCTCCGACATAGATGTGGAGGAACTGATCCCCGCTGCAAAGGAACTGGATATTGCCGGCTTCAATTATAATCCTGACAAATGGGATCGGTTCCATGAGGCGGTGAACGGACTGCCCATGATGAATACGGAAGCGTTCTCCAACAGCTGGACCCGTTCCTGCTATGAAACGAATCCGGATAAAGGGCATTTCTATGTGATGGATCAGGAAAATAAAAACAAGAACATCCGCAAGTGGAACGAGGATTCCGCTTATAAGGCCGAAACGATGTGGAAGATGTACAATGAACGTCCCTACCTTTCCGGTTATTTTATCTGGACGGCCTTTGATTACCGCGGAGAGCCTACCCCTATGCCGTATCCCGCCATTTCCACCCAGTTCGGCGTGATGGATTACTGCGGCTTTAAAAAAGATATCGCCTACTATTACCAGAGCTGGTGGACGAAAGAAACGGTGCTGCATATTTTCCCTCACTGGAACCTTACAGGGCAGGAAGGCCGTCCGGTTACGGTATACTGCTACAGCAACCTGGAGGAGGTGGAGCTGCTGGTAAATGGTAAAAGCTACGGCAAGCGGACCATGGAAAAGGACTGGTTCCTGAAATGGGACAATGTAATCTGTGAACCCGGCGTACTCTGCGCGGTGGGCTTCAGGGGCGGCAGGGAAACCGAACGAAAAGAGGTGCGCACCGCAGGACCTGCCGTGCGGATGGAACTGGTGCCTTATGAAGAAGAAATCCGTGCGGATGGGCAGGATACTGCCATTTTCCAGGTACGCTTGCTGGATAAGGGCGGACAGCTGGCTGTCACGGCGGATCCGCAGATTACCTTTACGGTGGAGGGGGTGGGCCGCTTCCTGGGAGCCGGAAACGGGGATCCCGGAAGCCACGAACCGGATAAGCTGCCGGTGCGGCGCGCATTCCATGGCCTCTGCCAGCTTCTGGTCCGCACAGCGGGAGAGGCGGGCGAGATCTGTGTTACGGCAAAAGCCGAAGGGGCCGGAACCGCCCAATGCCGGATCCGGTGTGTAAAGTAAGGCAGAAAAACAGGAATTATCAAAACTATCGGTAATTTCTTTCATATACGCGGGAACGGCGGCCGTGTAAGATAAATATATCGGAAGCTGCATAAGCCGGCAGCTTCCGGCCGGAGGTAACCGTTCCGGCTTTTGAAACAGTTTCATACAGATTACATAAAGGAAAGGAAGGGGCTGCTATATTGAAAAGTCCAAATCAAAAAATGACAAATTATATACCGGCATCTAAAAAATGGCTGGGCTATAAGGTTTTTCTTCTGGCATTGCCTGGGATCATTCTTATACTCCTGTTTAGTTATCTCCCGCTTTGGGGATGGTCTTTCGCGTTTTTCCAGTATAAGCCGGGGAAATCCCTGTTTGACTGTAATTTCGTGGGGTGGCAGAATTTCCAGGAGCTGTTCGGAAATAAGGTAATGAGGGCGAATCTGTTCCGCGTACTGCGCAATACCTTCGCAATCCATCTGCTGGGGTATGTGTTTTCCCCGCTGCCCATGCTGTTCGCTATCTTTTTAAGTGAGATGAAGTCCAACAAATTCAAAAAGGTGGTACAGACCGTAACCACACTGCCCAATTTTATCGGATGGGTTATCATGCTTTCCCTGGCTATGGGGATTTTCGGATATAATGGCGTGCTGAACAATGTGCTCACTGAAATCGGCCTGGTTACAAAACCCGTCAATATCCTGAATTCCGATAAACATGTCTGGCTGACGCAGGTGCTTCTGCAGCAGTGGAAGAGTCTGGGCTGGAGTGCCATCATCTACTTTGCCTCCATTTCCGGCATCGACCAGGAAATGTATGAAGCGGCCCAGGTGGACGGTGCGGGCCGGTGGCAGAAAATAAGATATATCACCATTCCCCAGTTGATCCCCACCTTCTTCGTTCTGCTGATTATGAGCATAGGGAATTTCCTAAACAACGGCGTGGATCAGTTCTTGGCCTTCGGCAATTCCCTGAATAAAGATTTTATCGAGGTGCTGGATCTCTATGTTTATAATCTGGGCATCGGAAACGGACAGATTTCCTACAGTGTCGCTGTCGGTGTCATGAAATCCATTGTTGCGCTGGTGCTGTTCTCCGCAGCGAATTACACTTCGAAGAAGGTGCGCGGAACAAGCGTATTCTGACAGACGGGGCGAAAGGTGGAAAAAATATGCGAAAGGAGAGAAGAAAGTGAAAACAATAGGATTGCAGCAGCCGAAAAAAACCATGTCCCGGGAAGATATCGGATACAACATCATATTTGGAATACTATTTGTACTATTATCTTTTATTTGTGCCTATCCCTTTTACTATCTGCTGATATGTACCATCAGCAATAACCAGATGGTGGAGGTGGGAGCGATTACCTTTTATCCGGTGGGAATTCACTTTGATAACTATAAGAAAATCCTGGAGGTGGAAAACCTTGGGAATTCTGTTCTGGTGACCCTGGCAAGAACCTTTTTTGGAACGGCTATGAGTGTATTGGTAACCGCATACACCGCCTACTTCTTTACCAGACAGGAAATGTGGGGGAAAAAGTTCTGGTACCGTTTCTGTGTGGCAACCATGTATTTTTCCGCAGGAATGATTCCTATCTACTTAAATAACCGTATGCTTCATCTGGTGAATACCTTCTGGATTTATATCATTCCCGGCATGATTTCCGTATATAATATGGTTCTTATCAAAACCTCTATGGAATCCATGCCCCCGGATCTGGAAGAATCCGCTTATCTGGACGGTGCCGGTTATCTCACCCGGTTTTTCCGGATCGTCCTTCCGCTGCAGAAGCCGATACTGGCGACCGTGGCCCTGTTTGCCGCGGTAGGGCATTGGAATGACTTCTTTACCACGAAATTATATGTAACCAATCCCAAGCTGTACACCATGCAGTTTTTATTGTATGAACTGCTCAACCAGGTGCAGGCCCAGGCGGCGCAGATTACCAATGATACCCAGCTGTCGGCCTCAGCCGCGACACCCACAAGTATCCGCCTGACATTAACAGCTTTTGTAATCCTCCCCATTATCCTTGTATATCCGTTTGTCCAGAAATATTTTACCAAGGGTATCATGATGGGGGCCGTGAAAGGCTGATTTACACAACAGACAGGAGGACTTCGTATGAACTATCAGAATCCCGTTATCCGGGGTTTCCATCCGGATCCCAGTATTTGCAGGGTGGGGGACGACTTTTATTTGGTAACTTCAAGCTTTGAATATTTCCCGGCAATTCCTGTGTTCCACAGCAGGGATTTAGCGAACTGGGAACAGATTGGAAACTGTATTTCCTTTGAAAATACCCTGGATCTGACCGGGGCAACGGAATCGGGCGGAGTGTGGGCGCCCACAATCCGTTACCGGGAAGGGACCTTTTATGTTACGGCAGCTATGGAACAGCTGCAGAAAAACCATTTCAGTAATTTTATCGTGCACACAAAGGATATCTATGGTACCTGGTCGGATCCGGTGTGGGTTGACATCGGCGGCATCGACCCTTCCCTGTTCTTTGAAAACGGCAAAGCCTATTACTGCACCAATGACAGCAGAGGGGAGAGCCGGGAATCCGTTAAGCTCGGCGTGGTGGATCCGGTTACGGGAGAGACTCTGGAGGCATTTCGTACCATATGGCACGGAGAAGGCGGGGGCTGGATGGAAGCGCCCCATATTTACCATATTGGTGAATGGTATTATATTCTCTGTGCGGAAGGGGGAACCTCCTTCGGCCATCATGAAGTGGCCGGCAGGGCACGGAATATCTGGGGGCCTTATGAAGCCTGTCCCCACAACCCGATTCTTACCAACCGGAACGATACCAGCAAACAGGCTTCCTGCTGCGGCCACGCAGATCTGGTTGACGATCCCCTGGGAAACTGGTGGATGGTACATCTGGGGCACCGTTCCGGAAAAATAGATTTATCCCCACTCGGGAGGGAAACCTTCCTTACCCCCGTAGCCTGGCAGGATGGCTGGCCGGTCATCCGGGACGGCAGGGCACGGATCCTGGAGGAAGGCCCTCTTACCGCGAAACAGCTTCCCTGGAGAGGGAAGGAGGATGACTTTACGGCTCCGGACTGGCCGTGCTGGTGGCATTTTGTCCGCAATCCCCGGTTATCCCATTATATAAGAAAAGACGGCAGCCTGACAGTTATCCCTTTTGGTCCTAAACCGCAGGAAAAGGATATCCAGGGCTTTGTCTGCACAAAACAGCCGGATCTTGGCTTCCGGATGGAAGCCGGGCTTTCTTTTTTTCCGGAAAAAGAAGGAGAGGCAGCCGGCCTGCTGGCGCTCATCACCCATGAGTTCTATTATTTCTTCGGGATGCAAAGAGCGGGCGGTAGGATGGAGCTGTTCCTGGAAAGACGGGCCGAGGATATCGACATCATAGTCTGGCGGGAAGAAATCACAGAGCCGCAGGTACGTCTGGTAATGGAGGGGACAAAGGATGCATATACCTTCCTTACCGTGCAGGCCGACGGGACAGAAAACAGGAAATGCTGTGCATCCGCACGGTTTCTTTCCAATGGGATCGTGGGAAGAGGGTTTACGGGAACCATGATCGGCCTGTATGCGGAAAGCCCGGAACCGGAAGGCGCCCCGGCGGTATTTTCCGCATTCCGTCTTTCCGGTCCGGCGCAGGAGGAACAGGAACCGGCAGGGCAGGATGGGAAATGAAGCGGGAAGAGGTACAGATATGATTTATGACCGGATGGAATTTTATAATGTAGAAGCAATAGTGAAAGAAGAAAAAGGCTGTAAAATGTCCCGCCTTCCCAGGGATGTGGCACAGCGGCTGGATTACGGCATCCGTGAGGGCACGTCGTTTCTGACAACAGGGGTGGAACTGCGGTTCCGCATGATCGGGGATGAGGTAAAGCTGCATCTGCGGGTCAGTCTGGAGGAAGAAGCCCAGATGGTGCTCATTTACTTCGGCGCCATCCAGGGAGGCTGGCAGTATACCTCCAAAACGCTGGGAACAACAGAAACGGTGATATCCATAAAATATCCGGAAAACCTGGAGATCTTGGAAACCATTTCGGAACGGGAAAAGCTGTCCTTCCATCCTCGCATGGTACGTGTGCTGCTGCCCTATGGCACCTGTTTCTATCTGGGAAAGGAAGGGGATACCGAACCGCCCCTTGCCTCCGACAGTCCGCAGAAGCGCTATCTGGCCTATGGTTCTTCCATCACCCACGGGAGTATGGCGCTGCTGCCGCCTCATACCTATCCATCCCGGATTGCCGAAAGCTTTGGGATGGATTGTATCAACCAGGGCTATGCCGGCTCTGCTTTTATGGAAAAACCCATGGCGGAATATATCGCCGCCAGAAAAGACTGGACATTGGCAACCGTTGAGATGGGAATTAATATGCTGAATAAACCGCTGAGCGATGAAGACTATGAAAAGAGAATCGAAGAATTCCTGGGAGTTCTGGCAAAGGACGGCAGGCCGGTATTTGTCACGGATATCTTCACCCATAATGGAGAAAAGCAGGAGCGGACAGTGATCTTCCGGGATATTGTCAGAAGACATGCCCATGGAGGCGGCCTGATTTATACGCCGGGGGAATACCTGCTGAGTAATCCTGCCTATGTATCTGCGGATCTGACACATCCTACGGTAAAGGGAATGGAACAGATTGCCCGCAGATGGTCGGAGGTTATGCGGGCATACGGAACAGGCATTTGGCAGGAATCAGGACAACAGGAATCAGAACAACAGGCCCGGAGGCATGGCACTTTCCACAAGTGCGAATTACAGGAAACGGAGATAACAGAACGATGAAATTATTGCATGGCGGAGACTATAATGCGGAGCAATGGCTGGATCGGCCGGATATACTGGAGGAGGATATCCGGCTTATGAAAAAAGCAGGGGTTAATGTGGTTACTCTCGGAGTTTTTCCTGGGCCAGTCTGGAACCCCGGGAAGGGGTTTTTACCTTTGAATGGCTCGACCGCATTATGGATTCCATGTACGAAAACGGAAATGGCATGCAGAGGAGACGCCGGCTTTTTATACCGGTTTTACAAGGATATCCTGGAGGAAGCAGGGGGCGTAAAGCTGACGGATTCCGCCTATGTGAAGGATGTCATGGTACAGGAACGGGAAGGAAATGGGAAAAAGTATAAGTTTTTTATGAATTTTTCCGAAGAAGGACGCAGCATCGAGGGCGAGCATTTGGATGGATATGAAGTGAAGATACGGGAACTGGATGCAGAAGGCTGATGGAAAGGGTTTCTTGTTTTAGTAAGCCGGATAAAAGAACATCTGTTATTCATAAAATAGGCCGGTTAAATCCGAACGGAACTATGGTATAATAAGTACACTATTTGTTTGGGTTGCTTCTCTAACGTTGCCAACCGATCTTCACATCTTGCGGAGGAATATAAAATGTACTATGAAATTAAAACAGAAAGACTTATTCTCCGGCCTTTCACCCCCAATGATGCAGATGCCGTCCATGCTTATGCTTCGGACAAAGAGAATACAGAATTTATGCTCTATCTGCCCAATGATACGAAGGAAGAAACGGAACGATTTTTAGAATGGGTGAGCGGTGAATGGAAAAAAGAGAGACCGGATAGTTATGAATTTGCGGTTACTCTTGCAGGGAAGCTTATAGGGGCCTTATCTGTTGCTGTGAATGATGACAGGACAGAAGGTGAACTTGGCTGGATTTTAGATAAGCATTATTGGAAAAAAGGATATGCACTGGAAGCAGCCATGGCGGTTAAAGAGTTTTCTATAAAAGAATTAGGACTCATTCAATTAAAAGCCTCATGTGATTACCGGAATAAAAATTCTTATAAGTTAATGCAGAAGCTTGGGTTACAATTAGAAAAAGATGACGGAATAAGAATTTATCCAAAGACACATGAGCGGGCAGGAGAATTGATTTATTCTTTGTCTGTAGATCGAGATCGTAAGTATCTGTAACGTGAAAGAAAACCATGGTTTTGACCGGCAGATGTGAGGGAAAGGTGGTTGATATGAATCCTGTTATAGAAGATATAAGCAGATTTATTTTTGTGGAAAATGTTCCGGAAAAAGCAGACGCTATTATGCTGGCAGGAGGAGGTTTCCCGGAGCCGGCAGAAATGGCCGCCCGGTTATGGAAAGAAAAGTACGCTCCCCATATCTTAGTGGGCGGAGGTATCGGAGCCGGACTGGAAAAATTTCAGGGTCCGAGAACCAAGAAAGATATTTATAAGAAAGAATATCTGACAGAATGTGATTTTTATACGGATGTATTACTAAGAAACGGAGTTCCTTCAGAGGTCATTCTGGGAGAAGACAAATCAAGATTTACAAGAGAGAATGCAGTCTATGCCAGAAAACTGGCTGAGGATGCCGGATTGGAGATTAGAAAAGCATTGTTGCTGTGTAAATCATTTCATTCAAGAAGATGTCTGATGTTTTATCAGATTTATTTCCCGGATGTAACATTTTTTGTGGTTCCCTATCTTGCGTATAATATCAGCATAAGTAATTGGTATTTATCAGAGAACGGGATTACAAGAGTTCTGGGAGAAGTCAGAAGATGCGGGGAGCAATTTACAGAAGAAGACATAAAATATATGTATGGCAGGGAGGAAGGCCATGGGAATTAATAATGATGAAATAAACCATGGTGTGTTTCACGGATCAAATCAGAAGTTTGCCCTGTTAACAGAAGAAAGTACGGTTATCCAATGGCGTGAATTGGAAGAAGCTTATTATTTCACATCACCTTCTACCTCCAGCCCTTCCAGTTTACCCTGCTTATCCCTAAGCGCATAAATTATAATTTCACTATCGTCAAACGGGCCAAATGTATGGGCCAATTCTTTATCTTCAAAATACCCTACGAGTTCGCCTTCATAATATAGACGGTCGCTTTCCCTGTCATAGGTTAAACCATACGGCTGATAGATTTCATATGCGGATTCGATGCTGTTTTTTACCTGTTCTTCTATATCCTTCGTGTAGCCGTCAACACTATTTGATATACTCTGTGTAATCTGCAGTTCGTATATGGAATCCTTCATCAAAGGGGTTCTGTCCGCAAAAGCCTGCTGGTCGAATGGCTCCACGCCGACGAGCTTACCTGATTCATTACGTACCGCATAGACATCAACGGTTCCATCCTTATGAGGCCATTCTTTATAGTTATCTTCATTAACGATATCCTCAAAATAACGGACAAGTTCGTTGTTGTAATACAGCCTGTCATCTTTTTTATTATAGGTTAATCCATATTGCTGATACACCTCAAAAATAGAAGCAATTTCTTCTCTTTTCTGTTGGTTGGACGATGCACGTCTTGTTGAAAACAGTAGACCTGCTGCTGCCAGGATCAATCCCATTACTCCAATAATTACCGCTGTTGATTTTTTCATTCCGTCCCCCTGACTGATAGCTTGTTGTACAGGCTGATATGGCCTGTACGGTACAATAGATATTTATATTGACTTTACCTGTGATTACGATTATTGTCAAGATATTATCATAATCCCTATTAAAAGAAGATAACTCATGAGATGAAAACGTATGGAGAGGAAAAATTATGGACCTTAAAACAGCTATTTTAAGCAGACGATCGGTGCGGTCATTCCAGGAGGACATTCCTGTCCCGGACGATGTTATTCAGGAAATGCTGCAAATGGCGCAGGCCGCTCCTTCGGGAGGAAACGGACAGAATCATATATTTGGAATTGTCAGGGATAAAAGAGTAAAAACAGAGTTGGCGGAAGCGGCTATGTTATTTGCAAACGCTTCTCCATTGATACCTGCGGAGCATATTTTCCTCACAGCTGTTACCCATGGTTTGTCAGCTTGTTTTGTAGGCTGGCTGGATATCAAGAAGGCGGGAAGTATTCTTGAGCTGCCTTCCGATATTGCCTGCCTGTTTTTATTGCCGGTCGGCTATCCGAAGGAAGAGCCGGGCCCGAAAGAAACAAAGTCAATCGAAGAAATCTCCTTTTATGATATTTATGGAGGAGATAGCAGCTGTTAAGACAATTCTGTGCATTTACTGCACAGACCGTAAGAATGCGAAGTGGAAACAGGCATACGGTTACGATGTATTTGGAAAAAACAGTATAAAACATTTCCTCCCTTTTCTCTGCATATCCTCCGTTGCTATAATGAACACAAGGTTAACCGAAACGAAAAAGGAGAAGAACAGAATGGAAAAAAAGAATGAATCAGTAACGGAATGGGTATTGAAGGCGGTAAAAGAAAAATACCGGGATGATATCGCTTTGGTGGTTTCCCACAGTACACTGCTTTTGGAACCGGATGAGGAGAGGCCGTCTATGAGTTATTTCATTCCTATAACGGACAGAGGCCGCCGGTTTGCCCGCACTTTTATTTATGACGGTGTGGGAACGGATATCTGGGGGATTGAATGGGAACGGATGGAACAATTTGCTGCGTTAAATGAATATAATATTACCTGCCTGGCGGATGCCAGGATCCTGTATGCAAGGACACCGGAGGACAGGGAACGGTTCGAAGCGTTACGGAGACGTCAGGCGGATAATCTATCCAATCCGGTTATCATGCGTGCCAATGCCCTGCAGGCACTGGAACAGGCGAAGCAGATTTATCTGAATATGCTGTTTGCAGGAGGCAGCGATGTGAAGCTGGGAGCCGGCTATGTGCTGGACTATACCGCCAGGGCTGTGGCTTTTTCCAATTGCCGTTATTTTAAGAAGGCACAAGCGGAACAGCTGGAGGAGCTTTCTCAAATGGAACGGGTACCGGAGCAGTTTTCAAGGATATATCTTGAAGTGATACAGGAAAAAGACGAAGCAAACCAGAAAAAGCAATGTTATGAATTGATTTGTCTTGTACAGACTTTTTTAGAAAGGCCGTCCACACGCCTTCCAAAGGAAAAGAATTTTCAGGATCTGGCGGACTGGTACTGCGAACTTTCTTATACCTGGCTCAGAATCCGCTGTTACTGTAAAGCGGGGGACAGCACTAAAGCCTATATGTGGGGGATTATGCTTCAGGAGGAGTTGAACCGCGTCTGTGAAGATTTCGGGCTCCCTAAAATGGAGCTTATGCGGGACTTTGACGCTTCCCGGCTGCAGCCATTTTCGGAGAACGCAGATTGCCTGGAGCAGGAGATGAGAAGAATCATTACGGAAGGCGGCGGCAGGATACGGGAATATCACAGCTATGAGGAATTTATAAATGAAATATAAAAATGCACAGGATATTCTGCCGGATAAATTATTGCAGGAGCTGCAGCAGTACATTTCAGGCGGTGTTCTCTATGTCCCCAGTGCGGATTCCAAAAAGCCCTGGGGAGAGGTCTCCGGTGCACGGACCTATTATAAACAGCGAAATGAAGAAATCCGTGCAAAATACAGCAAAGGGTGTTCAGCTGAAGAATTAGCGGTAAAATATGGGCTGTCTGTTGAGGCCATCCATAAAATAGTATAAAATTTGGCTTCCTGTTAAAACGGACGATTGTGAAACCCTTCAGACTGCTGTAAGATAGAACTATACAGTTTGAAGGGTTTTGCGTTGACAGGATAGGTAATACGGCATATGGGGGAATAGGAAATGGAATTATATACGAAGGAGCTGTTATTGCGGACAGTTACATCTGATGATGCAGCGGAAGTGGCGGATATGTGGGCTTATCCGAATGGCAGTATATCCCCTGGAAAAGCCCGTGAGGTTATTGCCGGCATGGAGGAAACTCATAAAAAGAATAAGCAGGGGAATATCTGTCATTTGTGCCTTGCCGTTTATATAAAAAATGAGCCCCGTCAGATAATCGGCTGGTGTGGCCTGGACGGTAAGGCAGAGCCGGGAAAGACAGTTCTTTTTTATGTTATAGCACAGCAATACCGACGGAGGGGTTATGCTTCGCAGTGTGCTGAGGAGCTGCTTCGGTTTGCGTTTGAGGAGATGCAGTATGACAGGATTGATGCCGGATGTGAAAAAGGGAACACTGCTTCTTACCGGATATTAGTTAAAATTGGGATGAAACAGGAAGGGGTTTATGAGAACGGTGATCCTATGTTTTTTATCAGTAAAGAAAGGTATAAAGAGGTGGGAGGATTGATCTGTAAAAATATGGAAACTATAAAGAGGGGGAGCCAATACGGATGATTTATTTATCACAATTTTCCTTTCCCCATGTGGAGGCAGAATATAATTTCCTGATGTCTCAGCAGAGAACCTGCTATGATACCTATTATCCTTTTCAAACCATTTCAAAGCACCGGCTGGTTATGCTGTTTCCCGATTCGGATGCAGTCAGAGAATTGTTTCCATGGTCTCCGTCAATTCCAACAGAGTGCAAAACGAATATAGAGAAATATCTGATTCTAAAATAAGAGTTTATATGTCAATGTGCAGAAGGAAGTTATTATATGTTTATAGAGACCAAACGACTAATTATAAGAAGTTTATATCCATCTGATGAAAAAGTTTTTATTGAGATGGCATCTGATGGTAGTTTAACAGAGATTTTCGGAGAGTGCATGGAATGTCATAAATGGATGGGTAAATTCATAAGTGAAGCAATAAAATTAGAAAAGGAAGATAATCCATATAATGAATATCTGGCATTTGCTATAGAAGATAAGAAAAATCATATGGTAGTTGGTTCTGTGGGAAGTACGTATTATGAGGACTTTATGCAAGTTGGTGTTACATATTTCATTGGTGCCGATTATCGCGGAAAAGGATATGCAGCTGAAGCGCTGCAATGTTTAGTAGGTTATATGTTTGAAAAATATAACTTAAAGAAACTTATGGCAACAGCCAGAGTTGACAATATTGCTTCTTGTAAAACTCTGGAAAGAACAGGATTCTTTGTGACCGAAACGAAAATGTATCAAGATTTGTATGACGAAAGTGAAGCAGAGAGCAATATTTATGAAATGGTGAGAAATTAAATTTTTAATATTGCGTTCATTTTAAGTCAGTGCAGTTAAAGCATAAGCTTTAATGGTGCATTTTTGGTTCTGAAAAATGATTAAGGTTGAACCATCGAAATACCGGAAGTATCATAAATATATGTTTAAGAAAGCAGCGAGATCTATAGTAAAATAACTAAATGCTTCTCAAAATAGACTAAACGTATTATAGGACAAACATTTATTAAAATTGGGAGGTTTCAAAATGTGCACAAGTTTTGCAGTATATAATCAAGAAAAAGCTATTTATGGTATGAATTTTGATACGGATGATATTGACTTAAAACTAAAAGTCAATAGTTACAATGATATGAACTTATTTTACTTTTCAGCCTTATTAGAAAACAAATACAGGGATATCGCTTATTTTAATAGTGAGGGTCTTTTTATATTAACTCAAGCAGTAGAATATGGTCCTGGTTTTAAATCAGGCTGTGACGAAAATGATTGGTTTGCTTTTGATATTTTTGACGAGGCGCTAAAGAAAACAAGAAAAGCATCTGAATTTTTTGAGATTCTTAATAAAAGAGTAATCTCATATCCCAGAAATCCATTATTCCCAGCTTTAGGGCTACATACTATGATTGCTGATAAAACTGGTAATGCATTTATTCTGGAAGAAGGAAATGATTCAAATATAGTAAGCCCTATTCATAATGATTTTATCGTTATGACTAATTTCCCGAACGGGAATTTTGAGGGAACCAATTATAATGAAGTATATGGTATAGGTGCTGATAGATATATTTGTGCTCATGAATATATCCAGAATAATTTTCATAGCTTTGGAATAGATGAAGCCTTTGAAATCTTAAGTAAAACTAGTCAAAAAAATACTTTGTGTACAATCGTATATGAACCAATAAAGAATGAAATTTATATTAGTTTAAAAAAAGATTTAAGCAAAAAATGGAAAATCTCTATAATCGACAAAACGATCCAATCAATGGACGGATTTTTAAGCAATAATAAAATTCAATTTACAAATGATGAAGTGCTTGTGAATGATCTTATTAGGTTATATAAATGAAAACCATTTAATTAAAAAAGATTAGGCGAGTCACTCTGGGTTACATTATAATTACGGCCAGGCTCACTGTTAATCTGTTGGTGGAACGGTTTGCCGATAGGAGTGAAAAAAGCCCATGTTCCCCTGCCCTGCTCTCAGTTTGAAGGCAAATGGCGGAATGTATATGGCAAAAATAATCCAATTGTAGAGAGATACAGATAATGATCCGTGAGGGGCTGGGTGTTATAATTAGGACAGGCAAAATTTGGTTGAGTCCGGCAGGAGATTCCTTTTGTTGTGTCAAAAGGATAAATCCCTGTTTGGCGGATTATAGAACAGAATACAAAAATGACGTGGATATAGTGGGATAGTCACAAATTTTATATCCGAAGTTGGTACATATTATTAATGGTTCAAGTCTGATAATAGAGTTGAACTGGGCGACAAATTGGAGTAAGGGAATAACAAATGGGATTAAAATTAAAAACTGTAATTTTAGAATGTAACAATCTTTATCAACTGAGTAGTTTTTATTCCAAATTTTTGAGATGGCCTGTTGTATTCGAGGAAGAAAATTTCATAAGGCTACAGTCACCTGAAAGCGATATGGGAATTGCGGTTCAATATGCAGAAGATTATGTTGCCCCTGTTTGGCCATCAGAAGCAGAAAAACAGCAAATAATGATACATTTTGATTTTGGGGTCCATGATAAGAAGGAATTAGCGGAATGGGTGGATAGAGCTATCGAATCTGGTGCTAAAATAGCGGAAATGCAGTATGGTGATGGTGAGTGGATTACTATGATTGACCCTGCTGGGCATCCATTTTGTATCGTAGTTTGGGATTGATAATTTCTGGTATTTCGGTAGAGCTGAACTGGGTGAAAAATCGGAATTTTGTGAAGGAATGATATGGGAAAGCTTATTATACTTAGAGGTAATTCAGATGGCGGAAAAACTACGGTTGCCAAAGAATTGCAGAGGAAGAAATGCTTATGTGGTGGCGGGAAAAGGATTTTTCTGATGTATTAAATGAGGTCAGCATTACATCTGAAAGAGATATTGAAAGTATTGTTAGCGATATTTATAATGCTGTTTTAATCGATTAACTTCCCTTTGTTGAGGAGAAAGAGCAGGATTGCTCCATCCGGTTAGTTATTAAAGTGTGACCGGATACAGCCTGGCCAGTTTGATTCTTGCAACTTGTGTTTTAAACTGCCAGTTTATTTTTGTGTGTTCCGCATTTTGTTTTGTGGTCCAGTCCGAACCAGCTTTTTAAAGCTAACTAAATCTGGCAGAGGTTTGGACAGCGCCTTCCGGCGAAAGTGACCGCACCAAAGCTGATGGAAAAGACAGAGTTATCCAGAGGATTTTCAGATGATTTTCCTGGCGGATTACGATCAACTGAAAAAAGTCAACATGGACCGGAACAAGACGCAGTCCCGCTATGTGCTACGATATGTGTTGCGGCTTTTGCATTGGCAAAAAGCGGGATATTAAAGGGCAGAAAGGCGACTACATACCATCTGAAGGGCGGATACAAGCAGAAAGAACTGGAACAATTCGGCGTGGATGTGGTAAATGAACCTGTGGTGAAAGACGGCAATCTTATTACTTCCTATTGTCCCCAGACAGCTCCTTTTGTGGCATTTGCATTATTGGAAATGCTCACTTCGGCGGAAAAAATGAACCTTGTAATGGGTGCGATGGGATATTAGCAATATTTTTCCATACGATCGCAGGACAGAGGGCGGATAACAAAATAGCCGTCTCCATAGGGCCGGTAAGGAGGAAGATGACCATGCATAATGCGTCACCTTCCTCTTTTGTGCAGGAATCATTTCAAAATTTCCGTATGGGCTATGTTTCCCGGCAGGAAGTCTCTTTACCCTGGTTTCGGTATTTCCAGGCGAGGCAATTGGAAAGAGTTTCTTTCAGACGGTCAATAGAGATAGGCTTTGCCAGATGGCCGTTCATACCTGCAAGTCCCGCCTGTTTGATATCCTCTGCAAAGGCATCGGCCGTCATGGCTATGATAGGCAGTTCATCGATCCGCTTCATGCCCGAAGTTCTGATTTCCCTGGAGGCATCGTAACCGTTCATTACAGGCATCTGGATATCCATAAAAATGATATCGTAATAAAAGGGAGGATGGGAGAAAACCGCTTCCACCGCTTCTTTTCCATTTTCTACGGTCCCCACCTTGACATGCAGCACTTCCAGCATCTCTGTGGCTATCTGCCGGTTCAGTTCATTGTCCTCTGCAAGCAGGGCCCGCAACATGGGAAAGGATTCCTCCAAAGGGCTTTTTTCCTGTGGGAGGGAAGCAGGAGTACCGCATTTGGTAAGGCAAAGGGTTATGATAAAGCGGGATCCCCTGCCATATTCGCTTTCCACCTGCAGATCTCCATTCATTATAGATACCAGATTTTTAACTATGGTCATTCCCAATCCCGTACCCGTAATCTTACTGATTCGACTGTCGGCGGCACGGCTGAAGGGCTCAAAAATATGGGCAAGATATTCCGGTTTCATGCCAATACCCGTATCCTCCACTACAAACCGGTAGGTTCCCACATGTCTTTCGTTCTTTTTTACCTCTTCCAGTGTCAGAGAAAGTTTCCCTCCCTTCTCCGTATATTTGGAAGCATTATCCAGAATATTAACCAGAATCTGCTTCAGACGCTGTTCATCCCCGGATACCTGCGTATGGAGCTTCTCATCGATATTCATGGAAAGCTGCTGCTGCCTGTTCTCTACGGAAATGCGGATCATCTCCGCAACATCGTCAATCAGGCGGCGCAGATCAAATTCCGTATCATCCAGTTCAACCGTACCGCTTTCAATTTTACTTACATCCAGGACCTCATTAATCAGGTTAAGCAGATGCGTTCCTGAACTGGCTATTTTCTGCAGATAATCCTTCAGCTTTTCTTCATCCGTTATATGCAGCCGGGCCAGCTCGGTCATTCCGATAACGGCGTTCATGGGGGTTCGGATATCGTGGCTCATTTTCGAAAGGAAATCACTTTTTGCCTGGCTGGCTTTTTCGGCCTTCTCTAAAGCATCTTCCAGAATGAGTTTGGCCCGCCTCTCTTTTTCCAGAGTCTCTTCCTGCAGACGCCGTTCCTCATCGATATTCCGCGACAAAGTGATCTCAATCAGATCTTCCGTATAGGGACTGACGACCCGGACCACCTGTGTGAAATTCCAATGATATATACCATCCTCCCCTATATGGGGAACTTCCATAGTTATAATACGTTCACCTTTTGTGAAAGCATCTATCAGCGACCGACGGGAAAATTTCCGTCTGAATTCTTCTTTATAGTCAGGATGGACTGTGGAAAGCTCCCCTTCAATAAGGGTATTAAAACAGCCATGGGTTCCGGGATTTTTAATGGGATGACGGTCATATTCCAGCATGTGAAAAGTATTCTGCGTCAGATTTACTGAAATCAGCATTTGGTAAGCGATTTTGGCCGCTGTTGCAAGCTGGCTGATCTCCACATTCCGCTGCTGTTCCTGCAGAAATTCTTCCTGAATATCCCGGAATACCAGGACACACCAACATTCGTCATTCCCCAGCTGATCAATTCTGGCCGACGTAAATTCTACCATATGATAGCTGCCGTCATTGCTCCGGCGGCGCAGCCTCTGGGAAATTTGTTTTTTCCCCTGTCCGAAGATGTGAAGCATACTTTCCCGGGAAAAATATTCATTGAAGGTATCCCAATCCTGCGGATGTATAACTAATCTGGAATATTTTCTGTTTTCTTCCCCGAAATTGCCTTGCTCCGGAATAGTCGTCCACATGGAATCCTTTTGACAGTTGACATAATAATCAGAAGTCAGATTGGCAATAATGCATTCTCCAAAAACGGTAACAAGGCTTTGTGCATACATTTTTTCGATTTTCTGAAGACCCTGTTCCTCCTCAAAATTCAGCTGGTGAGGAGTTGCAGTAATCACAACGGCCGGAATGTACCCATCCCATACGATACGGTTGGCTGTGACATCCACTGTGGTTTTCATCAGAGGATCATAACAGACAATATGATTAGAGGATTGCGAGCCCATACCATTCAGAGGGCAGTTGGAACAGACTTCAGGCCAGACTTCATGGCATTTTGCACCAACAACGGCTTTTCCACGTCCGGTGTCGCGGCAGCGCTGGTTAAAATACAACAGCTTATGGCTGTTTTCCTCGATGACATAAATGCTTGTTTCCGTCAGAGCGTTCAGCAGGTTGACAAGATTGTCGGCAGACATATATTACTCCTCATAGTAGATCGTGAAAATGGGGACACGATTATTTTTATATTGAAGAACAGTTAATTTAATACGAAGAAATCTACATTAATTATACACTTGCATATGAAAAATAGGAAGGAAATTCTTGGGAAGAATGAAAGAGAAAATGGGAATGAGCGGGGTATTTTGCCGAAAGGAGAATCCAGATTAGATATAGGTTCTGTTATATGGAGGGGTGTGAAGATATCTGCTGTTGGATTAAAAAAAGGTTGGATTTAGGTGACAATTATAAAAATGCGGGTTTTAGAGGTCTGATTGTTTTAATAAAAATAACTGAAGTATTGTAAAATGGCTGCAACTGTTCAGCAGATTAACGCATTTGCAGCACTGACTGTACGAGAGTGAACCGGTAGTGTAAAAATCCTATGGCAGAAAGAGGTCTGGGATGAATTTTAAGGTACTGTTAAAATACGAACAGTTACATATATCTTCGAATTAAATTGTAATAAAAGGTAGAAATCAAAAATGGTCTGTAGTAAACTTTTAAAGAAGGCTTAATAATAGGGGATAAAAAGGGAGTCGGGATGTGAAAGAGACAGGGAACGGTCTGGTAAAGGCTATTATGTTAGACCCAAAGGGGGAAAGGGTGTAATTATAGAAGTTTGTTGCTATGTAAAAATGACTGTATAAATTGGAGAAGAATTAGGCAGAAGGGTTCTGCAATTAAAATTATGATTTATACGTAGGGGATTCATTACGGTATTGTTTGAGAAGCATAGGCTTAAAATCCAAATTATAGCAGGCGAGAGCGGCGGTAGAAATCGAGAATGAGATGGATAATTGAATTATACAGGAGTAGTGAAAAGAAGATCTCTGGTTCAAGAATAAAATTGATTATATAATTAGGTGGGAGAAGCGTTGGTGCGAATGGGAAGCGCACATGAAATTACGGGGGGATTCGCACCAATATAAGGGAAGAAATAATGTAATATAGCTTGTTGTTTCATGACATGTGGATAGAAAGATGATATAATATGTGAAAAGTAGATAATTTGTTTCGTATTACGAGAATATCGGTTGAATATTTTTGCTGTCGAGGCCTATGCGGGCCTCGTGGATTGAAATGTGATAACCATGGACGGGGAGAATGGCTGTATGTGTCGAGGCCTATGCGGGCCTCGTGGATTGAAATCCCTCGTCGTCCCGGTCGATGTGGCAAAGGATGTGTCGAGGCCTATGCGGGCCTCGTGGATTGAAATCCGCGTATACCCCGACAATGTTACGGGCAACGCGTCGAGGCCTATGCGGGCCTCGTGGATTGAAATACAGGCTATTGCCGATGCTTTGGCTAATCCATATGCGTCGAGGCCTATGCGGGCCTCGTGGATTGAAATAGGATATCCCCGAAAAAGTTACTTGCCCATTCTCCGTCGAGGCCTATGCGGGCCTCGTGGATTGAAATCTCCACCAGATTTACTATACCTTCGAAACTTTCAAGTCGAGGCCTATGCGGGCCTCGTGGATTGAAATAATTTGTTGCATTCCCTACATGCCCCATCGTAAGGGTCGAGGCCTATGCGGGCCTCGTGGATTGAAATGCAATGGAAGATAGCAGGGTAAGCAAATAACATAGTCGAGGCCTATGCGGGCCTCGTGGATTGAAATAATTTGTTGCATTCCCTACATGCCCCATCGTAAGGGTCGAGGCCTATGCGGGCCTCGTGGATTGAAATGCAATGGAAGATAGCAGGGTAAGCAAATAACATAGTCGAGGCCTATGCGGGCCTCGTGGATTGAAATATATACCCGTAGTCTTTCAAGTAGTTGGCATCCCGCGTCGAGGCCTATGCGGGCCTCGTGGATTGAAATTCCAACATGGATTTTGTTTTCTTCAAGGGCTTTATCGAGATTTTCACGGTCTCATAGATTAAAATCCATAATTCAGGACAAGATCCGGCCTCTGCTTAGCCATTGTACTTTTGCCATAAATATTAGTACCCTCATTTATTTAGAGCCAGGTTCCTCAGATTTTATAAGTCCAGCCTCCAAGAGCAAATCAAATTCTCACCCTTTTCTGAAAATAGCAGCATATAAGCAGTACTGTGTACTTATTGCCTATAATTGCTTTTTTATATGCTTTTTGATAAGTTTTTATTATTCATAATAGACAAAATTAAAGTAACGTGATAAAATAAAACATGTAATAATAAACAAAAGAGTAACGCTGAATTACAGGAGGCACTATGTTCTTAGCACATATTAGTGAAGACAACCTGCGGGAACAAAGTATTCTGGATCACCTGAAAGGTACCGCGAATTTAGCAGGCGGATTTGCATCTGCATTCGGAGCAGGGGATTGGGGATACGGCTGTGGGCTGCTGCATGATATCGGAAAATATTCAAACAGTTTTCAGAAGCGTCTTCATGGAGGGAAGATAACCGACCACGCCACTGCCGGTGCTAAAGAATTGTATCAAAAAAACAATTACGTTGGCGCCTATTGTATATCGGGCCATCATTCCGGTCTTTTAGATGGGGGAAGTGCGGCCGATACGGGCGGAGAGGCCACTTTAAAAGGAAGAATGCAGAAAGAGTTGGACGATTATCAGGAATTTCGTAATGAGGTTACGATTCCTGCATTTAAAACGCCGCCGCTCAAACCGTTGGGAAGAGGAGGTTTCAGCCTCTCTTTTTTTATTCGTATGTTATTTTCCTGTCTGGTTGATGCAGATTACCTGGATACAGAAGCATTCATGACGGACGGATGCACAGGCAGAGGAAAATTTGACTCTATAGAGACTTTGTTTGAACGATTGTATCTGCATGTGGAATCCTGGCTCAAAAATGGGGAGTTTTCCACTGTGAATGGCAGAAGGACAGAAATACTGAAAGCATGCTTGGAGAAGGGAAAGGAAGAGCAGGGAATATTCCGGCTGACCGTTCCTACAGGTGGGGGGAAAACAGTGTCCTCTCTTGCATTTGCCCTTCAACATGCCCGAAAGCATCAATTGGATAGAGTTATATACGTAATTCCATACACGAGTATTATTGAACAAAATGCACAGGTTTTTAAGGAAATTTTAGGAGACGGAAATGTTCTGGAGGATCATTGCAATGTTGTTTATGAAGATCCGGACAAGCTGAATAAGATTCAGCTTGCGGCTGAAAACTGGGATTGTCCTGTAGTGGTTACGACTAATGTTCAGTTTTTTGAATCTTTATTTTCCAATAAATCCACTAAATGCAGAAAACTTCACAATATGGCTGACAGTGTTATTATATTTGATGAAGCACAGATGCTGCCGGTCAATTATTTAAAGCCCTGCATTCAGGCCATTAGTGAACTGGTATATAACTATCATAGTACGGTGGTGCTTTGTACAGCCACCCAGCCATCCCTGCAGTCCTTTTTTCCGCCCCAGCTGAATGCGGCAGAAATATGCCCCAGGGTTCAGGAGCAATATGACTTTTTCAGGCGGACCGTATTCCGGAATGTGGGAGAAATCGCGGAGGCAGAGCTGACAGAGCAGCTTAAGGAACATACACAGGTACTTTGTATTTTGAACAGCAGAAAAGGTGTTCAGCGGATTTTTGGAATGCTGCAGGAAGAAGAAGGTACTTATCACCTGTCCACTTTTATGTATCCCAGGCACCGGAAAAAGCTTCTTACAATTATCAGAGACCGGTTGGACAAGGGGCTTCCCTGCAGGCTTATCGCCACCAGTTTGGTAGAAGCCGGCGTGGATTTTGATTTTCCTTCCGTATTTCGGGAGCTGGCTGGTGTGGATTCGATGATACAGGCGGCAGGAAGATGCAACAGGGAAGGAAGGCGACAAAAAGAAACTTGTGTGACAACGATTTTTACACTGGATAAGGCAGAGGAGAATCATATTCCACAGTCATTAAAGCTGCCGGTTTCCGTATCGGGGCAGGTGGCGGAAAAGTATGATGATATCGCTTCTTTGGAGGCAATAGCGGCTTATTTTAACCGTCTGTATCATTTTCGGGGAGAAGGGCTGGATGCCGGGAATATTGTGGAGCAAATGGAAGAGGGACGAAGATCCATGTTATTTCCTTTTGCAACGGTGGCAAAACAGTTCCGTCTGATTGAAAATGATACGATAACTATTTTGATAGACCGGGAACCGGAGGCTCAATTACTGGCGGAGCGCATCCGGAGAGGGGAATATTCCCGTCAGCTTATCAGAGATACGGGACAATATTGTGTCAATGTGTATGAGCAGGATTTTGATAAATTAAATGGTGCAGGCAGGCTGGAGGCCATTGCGCCTGGTTTTTATGTATTGAGAAATAAAGAGCAGTATTCGGAAGAAATGGGTCTTCAGATTCAGGTGGAAAGAGGGGAAGCAGTCATATTTTAAAATACTTATGGACGACAATAAAGAGAGGAGGACATACATGAGCCATGGTGTAAAAGTACGGGTGTGGGGGGAACTGGCACTTTTTTCCCGCCCGGAAATGAAGGTGGAGCGGTGCAGCTACGATGTGATTACACCTTCTGCGGCCAGAGGGATACTGGAAGCGATTTATTGGCATCCCGGACTGCGTTGGGTGATTGATAAAATCTATGTCAGAAAGCCGATCCGTTTTACCAGTGTCCGCAGGAATGAGGTAAAAAGTAAGGTACTGGCAAGCAATGTGTTACAGGTCATGAATGGGGGAGATAAGCCGCTCTATATCAGCAGTAAGGAAGAAATTGTGCAAAGAGCCGCTATTTTGCTGAGAGAAGTGGAATATGTGATAGAAGCACATTTTGAAATGACGGAGCATGCCAATGGCAGCGATAATCCGGGTAAATTCAAGGATATTGTCATGCGGCGTCTCCGTAAGGGGGAGTGTTATCATATGCCGTATCTGGGCTGCAGGGAGTTTCCAGCCAATTTTGCTTTATGGGAAGACGAGAAAATAGATACGGCTTATCCGGGAGAGGTAAAGGATCTGGGCTATATGCTTTATGATTTTGATTATTCCAACCCGGAAGAAATACAGCCTATGTTTTTCAGGGCTGAACTGAGGGACGGTGTTTTGGATGTACGGGATTGTGAGGTGGTTCGATGATATTGCAGTCGCTGGTGCAATATTATGAAGCTCTTGAGCAAAGGGGAGAAATCACCCGGCCGGGCTGGTGTAATGCAAGAGTATCCTTTGCGCTGGAGTTGTCTTCCGACGGGGAACTAAAGCGGATTATTTCTTTAAAAGAAGAAAAGCAGAAAGGAAAGAAAACCGTTTGGGAACCACAGAATCTGAAGGTACCCCAGATGGTAACCCGATCTTCAGGGGTGACGGCTAATTTTTTATGTGATAATTCCGGCTATTTTCTGGGAATTGATAATAAAGGAAAGCCGGAACGTTCAAAAGAATGCTTTCTATGCGCCAGAGAGAAGCATCTGGATATCCTGAAAGAAGCAGATTGTCCTGCGGCATTGGCTGTAATCCGGTTTTTTGAACGTTGGGATCCGGATAAAGCGGCAGAAAATCCGTGTGTTTCAGAAATACTGGACGAGATTACGGCAGGTTCCAATCTGGTTTTCTGGGCAGAGGATGGATATGTGCATACCGACATTTCTATAATACGGGCATGGGAAGAGTACCGATCGAACGCAGCCGAAGGGGCCATGGGCACCTGTCTGGTAACCGGGCAGAAAACGGAAATTGCCCGGATTCATGGAAATATAAAGGGGGTGCAGGGCGCGCAGCCCAGCGGGGCTGCATTGGTCTCCTTTAATGCACCTGCCTTTGAGTCCTATGGAAAGGAGCAAAGCTATAATGCGCCGGTGGGCAGTTATGCGGTATATGCCTATACGACGGCCTTGAATCATTTGCTGGCGGACAGGCGGCATGTCACGGTGATCGGTGATACGACCATTGTTTATTGGTCTGAAGACGGAGAGGAAGCCTATCAGGATATTTTCCTGAATATGTCGGAACCGACAGTTGACAACTGTGAGATTGTGGATGGGGTATTTAAAAATCTGGAAGAGGGAAAGGCAGTTCATGTTTCAGGGGTTGCTGAAGCTATTTCTTTATCCCGGAAATTTTATATATTGGGACTCGCTCCAAATGCGGCCAGAATTGCCGTGCGCTTTTTTTATCAGGACAGCTTTGGGAGCATTCTGCGGAATCTGAAAGCACATTACGATCGGATGGATATTGTCAGACCTCAGATGGATAAAAACCGATACCTAGGGGTGTGGCGTATGCTGATGGAGACAGTAAATAAAAGGTCAAAGGATAAAAAGCCGGCTCCCAATATGGCAGGTGCGGTTTACCGGGCGGTTATTTCGGGGGACAGGTATCCTGATTCCCTGTTTCAGGCGGTCATGGGAAGAATCCGGTCGGAACAGGATGACAGCAGCAGCGGTATTTATAAAATAACGCGTGGCAGAGCCGCGATTATTAAAGCCTTCCTGCTGAGAAATACAACTTGTGATAAGGAGGAAATCACTATGGCGCTTAATGAGGACAGCAATAATACCGCTTATACATTAGGGAGGATGTTTGCCGTACTGGAGGCGATTCAGGAGGATGCCAATCCGGGGATAAACGCCACGATAAAGGACAGGTATTTCAATTCGGCCTGTGCCACACCGGCTTCTATTTTCCCTATTTTGTTAAAACTGAAAAACAGCCACACAAGAAAGCTGAACAACAGAGGAAAAGAAATATATTACGAAAAGCTGTTGGTGGGACTGCAGGATAAAATCAAAGCGCCGGATGAAATGAGCTCCGCGTATCCGAGAAGACTGTCTCTGGAGGAACAGGGAATGTTTATTCTGGGATATTATCACCAGACACAAAAACGATATGAAAAAAAGGAGGAACTATAACATGGGAGAAGCAATTAAAAACAGATATGAATTTGTTGTGCTGTTTGATGTGGAGAACGGGAATCCCAATGGGGATCCGGATGCCGGGAATCTTCCCAGAATAGATCCGGAAAGCGGCTATGGAATTGTTACTGATGTCTGTCTGAAAAGAAAAATACGAAATTATGTGGAGACGGTAAAAGAGGATGCGGAAGGGTATAAGATTTATATTAAAGAGGATGTTCCGTTAAACCGGAGTGACAATACGGCATACGAATATCTGAAAACCAATGAAAAGGATATAAAGGAATTAAAGAAAAAGGATCCCGATGTGGATAGGAAAATAAGGGATTTTATGTGTGAAAATTTCTTTGATATCAGAACCTTTGGGGCGGTTATGACAACCTTTGTCAAGGCCGCATTAAACTGCGGACAGGTACGCGGGCCGGTTCAGCTGGGATTTGCCAGAAGCATTGACCCCATCATCAGCCAGGAAGTAACGATTACCCGTGTGGCCATCACCACAGAAAAAGATGCGGAAAATAAAAGTACGGAAATGGGAAGAAAAAATATTGTGCCATATGCCCTATATCGTGCGGAAGGTTATATTTCCGCCAATCTGGCCCGCAAGGTAACCGGATTTTCGGAGGAGGATTTGGAACTGCTCTGGGAAGCCATTATCAATATGTTTGAAATTGATCATTCGGCTGCCAGGGGAAAGATGGCGGTCAGAGAACTGATTGTATTCCGGCACAGCAAAGAACTGGGCGACTGTCCGGCTTATAAGCTGTTTGACGCCATTGAAGTGAAAAAAAGGGAAGATGTGCTCTACCCCAGACAATATAAAGATTATTCGGTTACCATACATGAGGATCAGGTTCCTGATTCGGTGGAAATATCGAGAAAAATATGATGGAAATACGGGAAGAAGACTATCTTATGCTGTCAGGAATCCAGCATTTCGCTTTTTGCAGAAGACAGTGGGCCCTGATACATATTGAGCAGCAATGGGCGGATAATGAGTATACGGCAGCAGGGGAACTGCTGCATAAAAATGCACATGATCCTTATTTTAATGAAAAGCGGAAGGATGTCATTATCAGCAGGGCCATGCCAATCGTATCCCGCAGCATGGGGGTCAGCGGAGAATGTGATATTGTGGAATTCAGGAAGGTGCCAGATGGAATATCGCTCCACGGGCACCGCGGTTGCTATCAGGTTTTTCCCGTAGAGTACAAAAAAGGAAGCCCGAAAGCCACCGATATAGATATTCTGCAGTTAACCGCCCAGGCCCTTTGTCTCGAAGAAATGTTTTCTGCCGAGATTAAAGAAGGAGCTGTATTTTATGGTGAAACCAGACGCAGGGAAACTATTCTTTTCACGGATGAGCGAAAGGATAAGGTGAAAGCGTATTTTAACGAAATGCATCAGTTATATGACAAAAGGTATACTCCAAAGGTGAAGTGGTCTAAAAGCTGCAATGCCTGTTCCCTAAAAGATATTTGTTTACCCAAGCTGGGAAAAGCACCTGCGGTAAAAGAGTATATCCATGCTGCCATAACGGAGGATCACGAATGAAGAAGCTTTTAAATACCCTGTACATCACCTCCCCTGACAGTTATCTTTCTTTAGATGGTGAAAATGTGGTCATTCTTGACAAAGATCAGGAAATAGGCCGGATACCGCTCCATAATCTGGAAGCAATCGTTTCCTTTGGATACAGGGGAGTGAGCCCTGCGTTGATGGGCGGCTGCGCAAACAGGAACATATCCTTATGCTTTCTTACTCCCCAGGGAAAATTCCTGGCAAGAGTGACAGGAAGTGTCCGTGGAAATGTGGTATTAAGAAAAAAACAGTACCAGGTTTCTGCGGATGCTGCATTGTCTCTGGGGATTGCCAGAAATTGTATATTAGGGAAAGTATATAATTCCCGCTGGGTTTTGGAACGTGCTGTCCGAGATCACAGTATGCAGGTAGATGCGGAGAAAGTAAGGCAGGCCTCTCTGTTTTTACAGAATTCTTTGAAAAATATTGAGGAAAGCACGGAAACAGCACAACTGAGAGGTTTTGAGGGAGAAGCGGCGAGTATCTATTTTGGTGTTTTCAATCAGTTGATTTTACAGCAGAAAAAGGATTTTGTGTTTTCAGGCAGGAATAAAAGACCGCCTTTAGATAATGTAAATGCCTTACTTTCTTTTGTATATACCTTACTGACAAATATGGTCGCGTCTGCTTTGGAAACGGTGGGATTGGATCCTTATGTAGGATTTATGCATACGGACAGACCCGGAAGGGCCTCCCTGGCTTTGGATTTAATCGAAGAACTCAGACCTGTGCTGGCGGATCGGTTTGTTTTAACCCTTATTAATAAAAAGATGGTTACGGGCAAAGATTTTACCCACAAAGAGGATGGAGCCGTTCTGTTAAATGATAATGCAAGGAAGGACCTGCTGGTGGAATGGCAGAATAAAAAGAAAGAGGTAATCACGCACCCATTTCTGGGAGAAAAAGTGGAGTGGGGCATGATTCCTTTTGTGCAAGCTATGCTGCTGGCAAGATATCTTAGGGGAGATTTGGATGAATACCCACCTTTTTTCTGGAAATAGGAGGAAGCTATGTTGGTATTGATCACATATGATGTAAACACGGAAACAGCCGCCGGTAAATCCCGGTTAAGAAAAGTGGCGAAGCAATGTGTGAATTATGGAACCAGAGTACAGAATTCCGTGTTTGAATGTGTTTTGGATCCCGGGCAATGTTTAATACTGAAAGCTTCATTAACAGAGATGATTGATGAAAAGGTGGACAGCCTCAGATTTTATTATCTGGGAAATCAAAAAAAAGCACGGGTGGAGCATGTAGGAGTGAACAAAGGGGTTAATGTGGAAAAGCCTTTGATATTTTAGTGCGAACCCTAAGCGCACATGAAATCCCCGGGGGATTCGCACCTGAAAATGTCAATATGGCGTCTGAATATATATGAATTCCAAGATTTGTAGGGTGCTGAAAGTTAAATATTAGTTTAGTTGTGTAGAGAGAAGGGAAGAAAGTATGTAGTAATTATGCAAAATTGCTGTCACCACCTTTGCGGTGGTGTGGATTGAAATCACGTCACCGACAGTCTGGGTAGGCTGGAAGGAGTCACCACCTTTGCGGTGGTGTGGATTGAAATCACAAATTTATTAAGCTTTGTTATAGTCCGGCTGTGTCACCACCTTTGCGGTGGTGTGGATTGAAATCCATAAAACCTTCCAGTGTTTTCAGACTGGACATGGTCACCACCTTTGCGGTGGTGTGGATTGAAATTCCGGTTGCCCCACATATTCCGGGAATACAAATACGTCACCACCTTTGCGGTGGTGTGGATTGAAATCGCAGTTGGAACTTACGTTGCCAAAAGCTTTAGAGTCACCACCTTTGCGGTGGTGTGGATTGAAATCTCAAATGACGAGATGCAGTCCAGCATTGTGTACGAGTCACCACCTTTGCGGTGGTGTGGATTGAAATCGTCTGCCGGAACGCCATTAATTACAGCCCCTAAGTCACCACCTTTGCGGTGGTGTGGATTGAAATACCTATATTTTTGCTGTCCTAACGGCATGACGGGGTCACCACCTTTGCGGTGGTGTGGATTGAAATCCACAAATGTTTTACCCAGACCCATTTTTAAAAAGTCACCACCTTTGCGGTGGTGTGGATTGAAATATAAAATAATATCTCCCGTGCCATGAGTGGGTTTTCGTCACCACCTTTGCGGTGGTGTGGATTGAAATACAGGTGACCGGTGAGAATCAAGTGCAATTAGGGTCACCACCTTTGCGGTGGTGTGGATTGAAATTGCTCCCGTAAATATCGTTGTACAGCTTTTTATCGTCACCACCTTTGCGGTGGTGTGGATTGAAATTCCCCAACTCCGCTACCCCGGCAAGGGGTTTTACGTCACCACCTTTGCGGTGGTGTGGATTGAAATCCTCCCTCAATACGCCAATTGCACGGCGCGTTGGTCACCACCTTTGCGGTGGTGTGGATTGAAATCATACAAATAAAGCGGCCTTTACGGCATATAGCAGTCACCACCTTTGCGGTGGTGTGGATTGAAATGACGTTATAAGCTTCCTCGCCCTGGTCTTACGTTGTCACCACCTTTGCGGTGGTGTGGATTGAAATTGATGTAAAAATTTTCTTTAAGCAATTAGATGCAGTCACCACCTTTGCGGTGGTGTGGATTGAAATAACATTATTTCATGGACTCTTTCTACTTCATCGGTCACCACCTTTGCGGTGGTGTGGATTGAAATTTCCCGATACGATATAGATGTATATGAGCGTGTGGTCACCACCTTTGCGGTGGTGTGGATTGAAATACGTTATCTGTGGACGATAAGATTATGCTTATGGGGTCACCACCTTTGCGGTGGTGTGGATTGAAATATAAATGAATATCCTGGTACTCTGATAGCCCTTGGTCACCACCTTTGCGGTGGTGTGGATTGAAATGTCTACTTTATCTTCCATATTTGTAAAGCCATTGTCACCACCTTTGCGGTGGTGTGGATTGAAATCCGTCTGGATCGTGCTGCTCTACCAGGTAATGGGTCACCACCTTTGCGGTGGTGTGGATTGAAATCAAGAAGCAAATTTCCAAGGTGCGCCGATGCGTGGGTCACCACCTTTGCGGTGGTGTGGATTGAAATCTTTCTCTGGCCGGAAACGGACCATTGGAGGAAAGTCACCACCTTTGCGGTGGTGTGGATTGAAATTCCTTTCTATGCCTGCTGCCAGCGTCAATGCTAGTCACCACCTTTGCGGTGGTGTGGATTGAAATACTATTGTCTATTTTCGTTTTTACGCGGATTTCCGTCACCACCTTTGCGGTGGTGTGGATTGAAATAGAATAATGTCACCGTAATGTCACGGCCAAACAGTCACCACCTTTGCGGTGGTGTGGATTGAAATTTTATACTCGGCGTGCCAGCGCCTGTATAAACAGTCACCACCTTTGCGGTGGTGTGGATTGAAATCGCGCTTATATGCGTCAAAAGAAATGGAGTCAGGGTCACCACCTTTGCGGTGGTGTGGATTGAAATCATATTCCCTCCTTTAATACTCACTACCATTCCGTCACCACCTTTGCGGTGGTGTGGATTGAAATACAGTTTGGTGATGATATATATGCATCGGATGTGTCACCACCTTTGCGGTGGTGTGGATTGAAATTACCTGCTATCAGATTTTTAGTGACTTACACGTGTCACCACCTTTGCGGTGGTGTGGATTGAAATCGAAGTGCTCTTTGATTTTAGAGGGTGTGAATGGTCACCACCTTTGCGGTGGTGTGGATTGAAATATGAAAATAGATCATTTTTTTGATTTGCTTATTTAGTCACCACCTTTGCGGTGGTGTGGATTGAAATTTTTAGAAGGGTTTGTTTTTGGGCTAATAGTTCGGTCACCACCTTTGCGGTGGTGTGGATTGAAATCGGTCATCTGAAATACGACATCATTAGCAATGCAGTCACCACCTTTGCGGTGGTGTGGATTGAAATCTCCATCCTGTATCTGTACATGCCCTGATAACTCGTCACCACCTTTGCGGTGGTGTGGATTGAAATTGGCATGATGATGATATCGGAAATTATAACAATAGTCACCACCTTTGCGGTGGTGTGGATTGAAATGCCATCCAGGTAAATGACACGATATAGCCCTCTGTCACCACCTTTGCGGTGGTGTGGATTGAAATCTCGTAATTGGTTTTAGGCGCTGTAAGAATTGCCGTCACCACCTTTGCGGTGGTGTGGATTGAAATCATAAAAACTGTACTTGTCGTGGGAGCCGAATCGTCACCACCTTTGCGGTGGTGTGGATTGAAATAATAAAAGCGTATGGCCACATAAGCAGTTTTGCTGTCACCACCTTTGCGGTGGTGTGGATTGAAATCGTAAAACTCATGCCATTTTCCTTGGCTGAGGTGTCACCACCTTTGCGGTGGTGTGGATTGAAATTCCAATTTTTGTATGCTACCGATGTCCGTATCAGTCACCACCTTTGCGGTGGTGTGGATTGAAATCTTCTGGAATAGCAGCACCAGTGAGTCGAATAGAGTCACCACCTTTGCGGTGGTGTGGATTGAAATCGCGGGGAGATCTGGGAGTGGGAACTGGATGCAGGTCACCACCTTTGCGGTGGTGTGGATTGAAATCTTTTAATGGCGGGTACTTTACGTTTGTTACCCGTCACCA
Organism: uncultured Lachnospiraceae bacterium; assembly: GCA_900548905.1. Taxonomy (GTDB): domain Bacteria; phylum Bacillota; class Clostridia; order Lachnospirales; family Lachnospiraceae; genus Eisenbergiella. The sequence goes on from URMK01000028.1 coordinate 65,215, forward strand.
CCTTTGCGGTGGTGTGGATTGAAATTTTCCAGCTAAATATAAGCACTTGTGATAATACCGTCACCACCTTTGCGGTGGTGTGGATTGAAATCAACGACGGCCTTTCCTATTCTGACTTCCCGGGAGTCACCACCTTTGCGGTGGTGTGGATTGAAATTGGGAAGTGGTGAATCTATGGATCCTGACGCAGAGTCACCACCTTTGCGGTGGTGTGGATTGAAATCTGAAATACGCAAACCAGACTAAATTAATGATATAGTCACCACCTTTGCGGTGGTGTGGATTGAAATCCACATTATCCATGCGATACAAAACCATTGGTATAGTCACCACCTTTGCGGTGGTGTGGATTGAAATTTTCTTCCAGCGTCCGTTGGGTGGTAATTTACTCGTCACCACCTTTGCGGTGGTGCGGAATAAAATTGGTATCGTGAAACTTAGCCACAATCTTTACAGCAGCACTTTATGAAATGACAGGTCATCTTCCGATACACGGTGGTCCTTTGTAGCCGCCACAAAAGTAGCACGAATAGATTACCCACGATGTAAACAAAAACTGTTATCTATTCAGCCAAGATTACCCTATATAAACACAAAAAAACTACTAACCGCAGTTAATAGTTTTTTATTACATAACTTTTCTCAGTTTATCACAAGTTCATTTCGAATTAATTTGAGGAATTCCTCCCTTGCGTATTTTTCCTTCCAGGGATCATGACCGCATTTTTCTAAAATAATTAGACGAAAATTTGGAAGTTTTCCCTCTAGAGGTTCACGTAATCCTCGAATCGGATGAGGGTCGTATTTCCCATGAAAGGCAGTTACAGGACAGGTAACATGCAGTATCCGATCGAGGAGTTCACCGCTCTCGCGTAAAGAAAATATTTCAGCCATTAATGCCTTATGCTGCTCCTCATCAAAATACAGCATGTCCATACTGGATTCCGGCAATGATTGATAATTATCTGTATCGGAAAGCCCCTGTTTGGCCCGTTCATTTCGGGTACGAATTATTTCAGGGAGATATGTGGACTTTAATGGTCCGCAGCCGATAATAAGTGTTCTGGAAACAAGAAGAGGATATTTTTCCGCAAATAACAATGCCAGCCATGCCCCAAAAGAATGTCCTACAAGGATAATCTGTGAAAGAGTATATTTTTTAATCAAGTATAATATTTCGTCCATCAACCATCAATAGTGAGGGATTTTTGCAAATGCTCAAGTACTCCTGTTTCTTCTCCAAAAATTCTGCAGAGACCTGCTGCACATCCTGGAGCGCCAGGCCCTCCATGCAATACTATTACATTATACGGCGGTGTTGCTACCTCTATTATGTTCTATAAACCCTTTCACCTATTTTAACCGAGCAGTTTCTAAAAATACTGTAATCTATAAACCTTTTCACCTATTTTAACCGAGCAGTTTCTAAAAATACTGTAATCTATAAACCTTTTCACCTATTTTAACCGAGCAGTTTCTAAAAATACTGTAATCTATAGCCCTTTTCACCTATTTTAACCGAGCAGTTTCTAAAAATACTGTAATCTATAAACCTTTTCACCTATTTTAACCGAGCAGTACCATACTCTCTACATAATTCCATACTTTCGTCCTTTCTAAAAAATAGTTAACATTTTGTTATCAGCCGGATTGATACTTTTCACATACGGTTCCTACCAGGCCATGCTATTCATACTTTCTGAGAAACCAAATGATATCTGCCTGTATTAATATTACATATATTTTTCCATATAGACAAGGAATAACTTAAATCTCTTATTTCTTCTTGACATCCGGCTGAAACGGGTTTACGTTATCAATAGACAACCTGTAATACAAGTATACAACGCAAGGCGGGGAGGTAATATATGGGAATACGCAGTCAAAAGGAACGTAATACCTGGGCGCAATTTGATGCGCTGCAATTAGGAAGCGGATGGGATGAAGAAGATATCGGAAAACCGCAGATATTGGTGGAGGATGCCTATGGTGACAGCCATCCGGGAAGCATCCATCTTAACCAGCTGGGAGAACAGGCAGTATACGGTGTTTATGAAAAAGGGGGCCATCCTGCAAGGTTTCATGTAACGGATATCTGTGATGGATGCGCGCAGGGACATGACGGGATGAATCTGGTATTGGCATCCAGGGAAGTGATTTGTGATATGATAGAAATGCACGCAGGTTTTGTCCCGTGGGATGGAATGATCCTTTCCTCTTCCTGTGATAAATCCATACCGGCTCATTTGAAGGCAGCAGCCAGGGTAAATATTCCTGCTATTTTTATTCCCGGAGGAAGTATGCGGCCGGGTCCCGGACAGACAACCTCTTTAGTGGCCGGTGACATATCCCTCAGACAAAAAAGAGAAAATGAGATTACACCGGATGAAATCCGTGACTACAAGCTGACAGGCTGTCCCTCTCAGGGAGCATGTACCTTTATGGGAACGGCCAGTACCATGCAATGTATGGCGGAAGCGTTGGGGCTGGCTCTTCCGGGAAGTGCTCTGGCTCCTGCGACAATGAGAGATATTCTTTCTTTGGCGAGGAAAGCCGGCCGTAAAATAATGGAACTGACGGAAAAAAACATCTGCCCGTCCCAAATTCTCACACCTGCCGCATTTCGTAATGCCATCGTAATACACAGTGCCATCGGCGGTTCCACCAATGCGCTGCTCCATCTGCCTGCCATTGCCGCAGAACTGGAACTGGAGCTGGATCCTGAAATTTTTAATGAAATCAACTCCTGCATTCCCCATATTGGAAATATTAATCCCAGCGGACAGCATCTCACGGAATCCTTCTGGTTTGCAGGAGGTATTCCCAGAGTTCAGATGCTTTTGGAAAAACACCTGGATCTGGATGTGATGACCGTGACCGGGAAAACATTAGGGGATAATCTGGAAACATTGAGAAAGGATCATTTTCTGGAGAGGGGCAGGGGATATCTGCAGAATTACCATTTGTCTCCCGAGGATGTAATAACTCCGGTGGAAACAACGAAAGATATGGGTTCCATCGCAGTTTTGAAGGGAAGCCTTGCCCCGGAGGGAGCGGTAGTGAAATATTCCGCCTGTGAAAAAAGTATGCGATCTCACACAGGAAGAGCTGTGGTTTTCGATTGTGAAGAGGATGCTCACGAGGCCGTGGTAAAAGGAAAAATCTGCCCCGGTGAGATTATAGTAATCCGCTATGAAGGGCCAAGAGGAAGCGGAATGCCCGAAATGCTGATGACAACTGAGGCAATTTGCTGTGATCAGGCACTCAATGGTAAGGTATCTTTGATTACCGACGGCAGATTTTCAGGGGCCACAAGAGGAGCAGCCATCGGTCATGTATCTCCTGAAGCTGCATGCGGGGGCCCTATCGCCTATATTGAAACAGGTGATCTTATTTCATATAATATCGAAAATAAAACCATAGATATTGCAGGCATTGACGGACAGCAAATGGATGCGGCCCGCATAGAAGCAATAATGGAAAAAAGAAAAGCGGCAAAACCGATAAAAATAAGAACTTATACAGGCGTATTAAGAAGATATACGGAAAATGCGGACTCCGCCATGAAGGGCGCGGGCTATTAATAAGAAAATGGGAGGATTTTATATGAAAGCAAAATATATAACACCGGCGGTTACAGTGATGGATAAAAACGGAAATCCGGATTGGGAAGGCTGCGGAAAGGTTTATGAATATCTGATTCAGGGAGGTGTGGACGGAATCCTGCTTCTGGGAAGTATCGGAGAATTCTTTGCCTTTACCATGTCCCAGAAAAAAGAACTGATCCGCTATGCAGTGAAGGAAATTGCCCACAGGACGCAACTGATAGTAGGAACCACCAGCATGATATTTGAAGAAATTGTTGAACTTTCCCGCTATGCAAAACAGGAAGGGGCGGATGCCGTTATTATTTTACCTCCTTTTTATTTTCCGCTCGGTGCCGATAGCCTGGAAAATTACTACGGAATGCTGGCGGAAGAATTGTCAGACCAGCCTATTTATCTTTACAATTTTCCCGATCGTACCGGTTATGACCTAACGCCGGAAATAACGCTTCGTCTTATAAGAAATCATAAAAATATTGTCGGCTACAAGGATACCCAGCCCGGAATGGATCATACCAGAGAGCTGATTAAGCTGATAAAAGGTGAATTTCCGGATTTTGAAATATATTCGGGCTTTGATGATAATTTTGCCCATAACGTATTGGCAGGCGGTGACGGCTGTATAGCGGGTCTGTCCAATCTGGTACCCGAACTATGCCATGCGTGGGCGGATGCCTTTGCTTGCGAGGATATGAAGCAGATCGGTAGGATTCAGCAAAAGATAGACCGTCTTATGGAACTCTATCAGGTAGGAACGCCCTTTGTTCCTTATATTAAGGAAGCTATGTCAATAAAAGGAATTATTGACAGCCCCTGTTCTTCCAGACCGTTTCCCGAAGCAGGAGAAGTTGAAAAAGAACATATCCGTGCTATTTTAGCGGAAACAGATATCCTGTAATAGACATTATATATAGAAAGAAGGATATATGGCAATTCAGAAAATAAGCCGGGACAGTATAAGTGATCAGGTATTTGCGCAGATGAAAGAACAGATTCTGAGAGGAGAATGGAGTCCCGGGGAAAAGATTCCATCTGAGAATGAACTGGCCCGGCAATTCGGAGTAAGCCGGATAACCGTACGGAATGCCCTTCAGAAATTGTGCGCGCTGGAATTGCTGGAGACCCGCTTCGGAGAAGGTTCCTTTGTACGCTGTCAGAATGCCGCTTCCGTAATGAGCCCTCTGATACCCGCAGCTTTTCTAAATGATAATAATATGGAAGAAATCCTCCAGCTGCGCAGAATGATAGAAGGTCCTGTTTGCAGAGAAGCTTGTCGCAAAGCATCGTCAGAAAAAACAAATGATTTGAAAAACTTATTTCAGCAAATGGAAACAGCAAAGGATTACCTTCCGGAGTTCGCCCGCCTGGACTACCAGTTCCATATCACAATAGCCCGGATTGCAGGAAATTCCATTATAATCCGTATTTATGATATCATGAATGAAGTAATGCAAAGCACGTTTGAAAAGGTAGTGCAGGCAAGAGGAAACCAAGCCGGCCTGTATTTTCACAGCCGGATTGTGGATGCCTTTGAAAAAAAAGATGAAGATGCCGCCGAAAAGATTATGGAAGAACATATGAAAGATTTGTATAATAGCTTTTTAAATAATTTTAAAGCATAGAAATCGTTATGACGAAAAAAGGAAACTGTTTATAAAACATAGATACAACGTTGAGCAAAACTTTGGAAAAAGGAATTGGTTAATTTTCCGGAGAAATCTCCAATCCAGATATGAGTGGAATAGTAAAATGATATGAAAATGCGGCTGCAGTAATCCGAATTTCCAAACAGTTCCATAGGAAGAGGATTATATGTTTTATTTAGATATGATGATAAGGAAAACAGGAAAAAGAAATGAAGATTGTTTCTTTAAACCATCTTAAAATATTAGAATTACATTTTATAATAAATTATAATCCGGGGTGCGAATATCAAGTGCACATGAAAATACCGGGGGATTCGCACTAAAAAAAGTACTAAAAAAGTACCAAAAAATATGTGGACATAATTATTTTGAGAGTTTATTATAAAATGTAGTATAGTTGTTTGTGGAAAGCTTATAGTTTTAAATGCATATTGAATGAGTTTTTTGCATGGTTTTGCTGTCGAGGCTTGCGTAGCCTCGTGGATTGAAATTCACGAGAATACGACAACCTCATATCCTCAAACTAGTCGAGGCTTGCGTAGCCTCGTGGATTGAAATTTTTGTAACAACCTTCTCCCGGTTTAAAAACTCGTCGAGGCTTGCGTAGCCTCGTGGATTGAAATCTGCAATACGCAAACCAGACTAAATTAATGATATGTCGAGGCTTGCGTAGCCTCGTGGATTGAAATTCCGTATTTGCCGGTTCTTCCGGTAGGATACGGGTGTCGAGGCTTGCGTAGCCTCGTGGATTGAAATAAAGCTGATGCGAGCATTCAATGCCCATGATTATTGTCGAGGCTTGCGTAGCCTCGTGGATTGAAATATTCTTAAACTGCGCCATTTCCTCCGTACTTGCCCGTCGAGGCTTGCGTAGCCTCGTGGATTGAAATCCGCGTATACCCCTACCATGCTACGGGCAACGCGGGTCGAGGCTTGCGTAGCCTCGTGGATTGAAATGTAACTTTACAACCATACCCGACCTTAAATCACGTCGAGGCTTGCGTAGCCTCGTGGATTGAAATCCAGATGGACAGATGCGGGTGTAACCGTGTGGCGTCGAGGCTTGCGTAGCCTCGTGGATTGAAATTCAGTTACGTGGGTGGAATCCGGGATACCGAACGTACGTCGAGGCTTGCGTAGCCTCGTGGATTGAAATAGCTTCTTCGGCGGTGTCCACTGCCGTTACACTTTGTCGAGGCTTGCGTAGCCTCGTGGATTGAAATATCTCGGAGACGATGCAATACATGGCCTGTTGCACGTCGAGGCTTGCGTAGCCTCGTGGATTGAAATGGAATTACCGGGGATGAAGCGTTTAACTTAATTGTCGAGGCTTGCGTAGCCTCATGGATTGAAATCATGATTTACGATATAGCTGTGCAAGCCTCAACGCATGGAAATAATGCAGTCCGTTTCACAATGTGGACACATGTCCACATAAATCCGCCTTGCAGATTTGCCCGGATCTTTATATGATGGACTTATCAGAAATAACAGGAGGACGATCCATGGATCAATTATTATACGGAGCGGCATATTACGATGAATATATGCCCTATGAGAGACTGGACAAAGACATCAGCATGATGAAAAAGGCCGGGATTAATGTAATCAGGATTGCGGAATCCACGTGGAGTACCGAGGAACCGGAGGATGGCGTATTCGATTTTTCCCATGTGACCAGGGTACTGGATGCCTGTGAGCGCGCGGGGATTTTTGTAATTGTGGGAACGCCCACATATGCCATACCTGCCTGGATGGCAAAGGCCTATCCTGAAATTATGGTAACGGATCGAAGCGGCAGAAGGCCTTATGGCGCCAGACAGATTATGGACATCACCCATCCGGCTTACCGTTTCTATGCCGAGCGTATCATCCGCAGGCTGATGGAAGCGGTACGGGGATACCGCTGTGTAATAGGCTTTCAGCTGGATAACGAAACAAAACATTTCGGGACAAGCAGTGAAAATGTGCAGCAAATGTTCGTCAGATATATCAGAAAAAAATATGATGGCGACCTGGAACGTTTCAACCATGATTTCGGCCTTGCATATTGGAGCAACCGTATCAATTCCTGGGAGGAATTTCCCAGTGCGGCCGGTACGATTAATGGGAGCCTGGGCTGCGAATTTGAAAAATTCCAGAGACAGCTGGTTACGGATTTCCTGAAAAGACAGGCGGAAATCGTAAGCGAATACAAACGGGAAGAGCAGTTCATTACCCATAATTTTGATTTCGCATGGAAGGGATACTCCTATGGCGTACAGCCTGATGTGGATCATTTTAAGGCGGCAGAAGCAGTAACCATAGCCGGCTGTGATATTTATCACCCCACACAGGACAGCCTTACAGGGAAAGAGATTGCATTCGGCGGTGATCTTATCCGCTCCCTTAAAAAAGATAACTATTTTCTCATCGAAACAGAGGCACAGGGTTTTCCCGAATGGACACCCTATGAGGGACAACTGCGGCTTCAGGCATTCAGCCATCTGGCAAGCGGTGCAGATTCTGTGATGTATTGGCACTGGCATTCTATCCATAATGCCTGTGAGACTTACTGGAAGGGCCTGCTCAGCCATGATTTGGAAGAAAATGCGGTTTACCGGGAGGCCTGCCGTATCGGCAGCCAGTTCCGCGAACTCAGTCCCAGTCTGCTGCATTTGAAAAAAGAAAACAAGGCGGCAATCATGGTGAGTAATGAATCGCTTACTGCCTTGAAATGGTTCCCGTTCCCGGCAGGAAGCGCGGCAAATTATAACGATGTAGTCAGGTGGATTTACGATGTTCTTTATGAAATGAATGTGGAATGCGATTTTGTCAGCACAGATGAAACCGAATTGTCAGGATATGATATATTGTTTGTGCCCGCTCTCTACTGCGCGCCGGAAGAATGCCTGTGGAGGATCCGGGATTACGCAGAGCAAGGGGGCTGTGTATTAGCTACCTTTAAAACCGCCTTTACAGATGAACATGTTAAAGTATGGGCGGATACACAACCGCACTTGCTGAAAGAATGCTTCGGGGTAACATATAATCAGTTTACCGCTCCTGTTAATGCCGGACTGACAGGGGATTCGCTTCCGGTTTCCCAAGAGGAACGCAAGATTTCACTCTTTATGGAACTGTTGGAAAATGTGGATGCCGAGGTGATTTCCTCTTATGATCATGACGCATGGAAAAATTATGCGGCGGTCACCAGAAAAGACTGCGGCAAAGGGATTTGCATTTATGTGGGATGTATGACGACGCCGGTCTATCTGAAAGCCTTGCTTACGGCAGTCTGGAAGGAAAAAGGCTGGTGGACCTGGAAACAGGAAAATTCCTTCCCGCTTATTATCAGAGAGGGCAGGAACTGCAAAGGAAACCGCATAACTTATTACCTGAATTATTCCGGTGGATTTCAGGAATGTGCATGCGGTCGTCAGGGTATTGAACTGTTTTCCGGCCGGAAAACGGAAAAAGGGGAAATGATGCAGATACAGCCCTGGAATCTGCTGATCGTAGAAGAGGGGTAACATATATGGGATTGTTTAAGGAAACTGTTTTTTCCGGGTTCTCCATGCAGAATTTTACGAAAGTAAGGGACACGCTGTCTGCCAATAATGTCTGGTATACCGTCAAGGTACATGACCGGACGGGTGGGAGCGGACTGGGAGTGTCCCGTGCAGTATCAGGGAATTTGGGAATGAACCCTGATTTTTCCAAAGAATATGAAGTTCTGGTAAAAAAGGTAGATGCGGATAAAGCGCGCCATTACATCAACCGGATAACTTTTTCTGAAAACTGATTCCCTGCCCAAAGGGAAAACGGAACCTCAGGTTGACAGCCTGACAAGCAGCTGTTGGTGGTGCCCGGGAGAAAGAGCGGGTATAATATAAGAAAAATTACCTGCAGGAGGCTGTTATGACTGAAATACATTTGCCATCCAATCTTCAAAAATACCGTAAATCCCACAATTTTTCCCAGGAGGATCTGGCAGACAGACTTCAGATATCCCGCCAGGCTGTGGCAAAATGGGAAAACGGGATAAATTATCCGGATATTACCAACCTCACTTTGCTTGCCGATCTTTTTGGGGTAACGGTTGATGCCCTGATATATGGGAATGATTGTTCCGGGACCGGCGGAATACCAGCTGCGGCTGTAATATCCGGTCAGCGGCTTACGGAATTCCTCCTATGCGCCAAAAAACACTGCTATGCCGGAAACGGTGCGGAAGAAGAGCAAGCCTGCCGCCCGGAAGCCCATGATTTTGTCTATGAAGATTCCCGGTATTGGTATATGGATACCTATTTGGGCGGCAGATTTTTTTCCGGAGAAGAAGCTGTGTGGGAAAAGCAGCAGGAAGAAAGAATACCGATCTGGTCAATGAACTATACAGGCAGAACTCTGGCCGACAGTTTTAACTCCTGCTTTTTAAAAGAAGCATTGTCCCATGTGGAAAACGAAAATCCCTTCCGGGGGCCTGCACTTTACCGGAAGGGAGATTATGTCTACCATTGTTTCCAACAGGGAGGCATGCAATGGTTCCAGGGACGGGAAGAAATCTATTATGGAACCGTAAAAATTTATGAATGTGAATTTCATGGAGGGGCTGTCCAATAGCCCTTCTCTTCTTTTATTCATGCAGTTCCAAAGGAAGCCCGTCCGGATCCTTGAAAAAAGTCATCTTTTTCTGTGTGAATTCATCAATTCTCACAGGCTCCGACTCAATTCCCAATGCCTGCAGTTCCCGGATTGTATCCTCTATACAGGGAACACGGAAAGCAAGATGCCGCAGCCCGCATGCTTCCGGATAACTGGGCCGCGCCGGACTTCCCGGTATGGCAAAAAGCTCCAGCTCGCAATCCCCCAGCTTCAGATCCAGCTTATAATCCCCCCGGCTTTCCCGGTAGTTCTCCCGGATGATTTCGAAACCAAGCAAATCCACGTAAAAATGCCGTGAGATTTGATAATCAGAACATATCAAAGCTACATGGTGTATCGTATCCAGTTTCATAAGAGCCCTCCTTATATAGGTAATCAACTTCTATTATACCGTTATTGACCACAAAAGTCAGTAAAAATAAAATATCGCAACAGTACTAACGCTGCAAAGCAGTTACAAAATAGCCGATGGAAAAGAACTGTAACTGATTTTGAGGATTTACCTTTTCTACGATTTCATGGTATAATGACAAACAGTTACGGTCAGAAGGAGGAAAGAATATTCTTTTTCCCATCATGCTTTCCGTTGACAAAAAAGAATAATATTTTTATACTTAATAAAGAAACTGCTGCATAGAGGCAGTGATAGAATTAGGAATGATGAGGGGCCATGGAAAATAAAAATATTGTTTGTGTGAATCTGTTGGGCGGCTTTACCCTTTCCAAAGACGATAAATCCATCCCTTTGGAATATTCGAATACGACGAAAATGATTCAGCTTCTGATCAGCGTACTGGCCGCCGGAAATACAGGAATTCCCAGAAAACAACTGATAGACAGACTTTACGGAAATGATGTGCTGGAGGATCCTGCAGTAACCTTAAGGGTGAATGCGCACCGCCTGCGTAAATATCTCAAAAAAATAGAAGCCTTTGGGGAATCGGACTGTATTCGCATTAAGCTGGGAAATTATTTCTGGGATCGGGATGAAGTCCCCCTGGAACTGGACATTGAAGTTTTTACAGAGGCCATTGAACTGGCTCAAAAAGAAAAAACGGAAGAAACCAGGCTTACCTATCTTCTGAAGGCCTGCCAGGTATATAAAGGTGATTTCCTCCCGGAGCTTGGCGGAGAGGAATGGGTGGCTGTTGCCTGTGCGGATTACCAGAAAAAATATTTTGCCTGTCTCAAAGAAGCGGAAACGATTCTTACGAAGCAGAACAGATATGAAGAACTTCTGGAACTGAGTACCAAAGCTTGCCGTTTATATCCCTATGAAGAATTCTACCTTCTTCAAATCGACTGCCTTATGACGTTAGGCCGATTTAAGGAAGCCATGGATGTTTACGAAAAAGCCACCACATTCTATTTTGAAGAACTGGGACTGACCCCATCGGATGAAATGATGGAAAGGTTCCATGCCATGAGCGACAAGGTCCAGTATCATGCGGCGGTTATGACCGATATTAAAGACGGGCTCCAGGAAGAAAAAATCAAATCAGGCGCCTATTTCTGTACCTATCCCGGTTTTACGGACTGTTACCATATTGTGTGCCGTATGCTGGAACGCAATGGACAGTCTGCTTACCTGATGCTCTGTACCATGGTGGACAGGGAAGGACAGCCGCTTACGGACGAAGTAAAACTGGAGAAATACATGGAAAAGCTGAAAACGGCAGTTGGTTCTTCCCTTAGAAAAGGGGATTTTTACACCCGCTACGGGATGAACCAGTATCTGATACTGCTGTTGGGGCTCCGCCTGGAGGACTGCGCTATCATTCAGCACAGGATCGACGGATGCTTTCTCAGTTACGGCCTGAAGGCCCGTGCGGCTATCGAGTATAAGGTTCAGCCTGCCGCAGAGGACAACCTGCCGGGGGAAGAATTATCCTTTGCCCAGACCAATTCCCTGTGGGGATGAGTATATAACTGATAAAAAAGCTGCTAAAAAACGTTCGGAGTGATCCGGACGTTTTTACGCTTCATACGCCCGACGACGTTTCGTTCCCGTTATCGATGCGGCCTTTTCTCTTTTTCAGTTTAAGGACAACTGTATAATTGCAATGCTCTTCCCGCGTAACATCAAAACCATAATTCTCAAAATACATTTTTTTATCCGCAAGATAAAACTTCTTGAAGGTTCTGCAATGTAAGCTTTCCAACAGATACAAAGGTGCAAACTTTATGAATTTGCAGAACTTTTTTTGGCGCTCCCATTCCAAAATAACTATGTTTCCCTCGTCTTTCAACAGCCGGTTCGATTCAGCCATTATCCTTTTTATGAATTCGGGACAGCTTTCGTGCAAAACTAATCCGATTATAATATAATCAAAGCTCTTATCCGGCAGTCCGGTCTTTGCAGCATCTGCACATTTCAGATACACATTCTTCATCCCTTGCCTGTTTACCTTCTTCTTTGCCACACGAAGCATTTGTTCAGACAAATCCAGCCCCATAACTTTAACAGCAGGCTTCTCTTTTGCAATAGTAATAGTATTCGATAATGTTCCGCAGCACATATCTAAAACTCGGATTTTTCTGTCCGGAACCATCTCCAGAATGACATTTACAGGATTTTTGCCCTTTTCAGAGAAAAATATAATCTCCAATAAATCATATGCTTTGGAAACCACATTGTATATGTTCATTTTATCGCTCCTTTTTGTTCAGATTAATTTGATTATATCAGGCGGCAGCATAAAAAAGAAGTGCCGTATTCATTTCCTGAAAAGTAATAAATAATAGTCGGATTTGCAATGGTAAACGTTTGGGACGATCCGGACGTTTTTTATAATGTCCTTTTCCAATAAATTTTTAAAAAAGTAACATTAATTATAAAAATGTAACGCTTGGTGTTACTCCCCGATCTTTATACTCAAAGTAACGGTGAGAGGGAGGTGCTATATGCAGCAGACATCATTAAGGGCAGGACCGACACCAAAAAATGTCATCTGCGTCTGTGTAGACGAGATAAAAGAAGAGTTGATAGAGGGACGGATGTATCATTGTTATTCTGAGACACCTGTAACATTCAGTAACCAGCTTTATCTGCTCACTGAAATGGAAACGCTTTACGACAGGCTCAACTTTCCCCAGGCATCAACCCGGGACAGAACGCTGAAACCAAAGAAAACACAGACAGGAACTGACAAGGAGGCAGAAGCAGTGCGGGATGAACAAGATATAAAAAATCAGGTTGGACGCAAAGCTTCCTTTATTGTCCGGGTAAACAGCAGACAAAATGCTACATGGCAAGGCTCCATATCCTGGACGGAGAAGGGAGTCACAAAACATTTTCGAAGTGCTCTGGAGCTGTTAAAGCTTATTGACAGCGCTTTAGGAGATGAAGAACTTAAAGACGACAATACAGCAAATTAGGGGTTTTAGTGAAGAGTTGTTTAAAAAGAGAGGAGAAAGAGGAATGAAAAAAGCAAAATCATTACAAAGGTTTTGGGCTTTTTTGCTGGTTTTTGTTCTGGTTACCACTACGCTGGGGAATGACAGTATGACTGTTATTGCGGCAGAATTGGAAACAGTGGAGGAACAGCCAAGTGAACTGGAAGCTGTCCCTTCTACGGAGGGTGGTAATCACGAAGAGGGAACCGCTGCATCGTCATCGGAAATTAACGAAAATCAGGAGACGACACCAGCCACGTCGAATGAAGGCTTAGAGTCTTCAGCGGAAATTGTGACGGGAACTTCCCCTGAAAAATCCACGGTGGATGGTACGGAAGAAGAATCTTCAATGACAGAATCAGATTCTGTTGAAAATGCCACTTTGGAATCAAAAGAGTCAGAAACCGCTTCATCAGAAGGGAGCCAGTCCTCTGTATGGAAAGTAAATTTCCAGAAGGATGGAGAAGTTAAGATTTTTGTTGGGGATACGGAAATTACGGATTCCATAGATATTGAAAAGGGAAAGGAACTTGTTTTCCGGTTAGAAATAAATGAAAAGAGCAGCGCTGCCGTAAAGGCAGGAGACAGTGAACTTACAGCGGAAGAAGGGTTGTATAAGTTTACGCCGGATAAAGATATGACCGTCACTGTTAAAATAATATCGGAAACTGCCGAAGAAACAACATCGGAGGAAGTTACTACAGAGACAGAGACCGAAACTGAGACAGAAACCGAAACTGAGACAGAAACCGAAACCGAAACAGAGACGGAAACCGAAACAGAGACGGAAACAGAAACCGAGTCGGAAACAGAAACCGAAACAGTGAAGGATATTTATGTTGTAACATTCCAGGTAGAAGGAAAAGGAAGCATCACAGATGGAGATGGTGCAGAACTCAGTAATCAGGTAGAAGTTGAAGCAAAGAAATCTCTTGAATTCCATGTGGAAGCAGAAGAAGGGTATGAAGTAGCAGAAGTTGTCATTGATGGAAATACAGTTGTAAGAGATGACAATAAATACGCAGTTTCCCCTTCGGCGGATACGGAAGTAAAGGTTGTATTTACGGAAGTGGAAGAGGAAGAAGATGAATTTGTGGAAAACGTTGATACGGTAACAGTAGGCGATGTAACAATCCGGGTTACCACATATTCAGATGGTGTATTGCCAAAGGGCTACCAGGTAAAGGCCAGTGAGATATCTGCTTCTAAAGTGGAAGCGGCTGTAGAAAGCAAGCTTGAAGAGAATGGAAAAGAACTGAACCAGTTGAGAGCTTTTGACATTACCATTCTTGACAAGGGCGGAAATGAAATCCAGCCTAAAGGCGGGGTTCGTGTTGAAATTGTTGGAACAGGAGTGGAAGGTGATAGTTTTGATATTTTCCATATGTCGGGAGGCGAGGCTGAAACTGTTGCGGAAAACAGAAGCGGCTGTGATGTGTCTTTTACAGCTAATGGATTTTCTATATATGTAATTGCCGGTAACCGATACCTGAATTATACAAATGCGACATATACTATTGCTGTAGGGGAGGAAGTAAGGCTATATTCGGATAAATATTCACGTAATCACAGTTGGAGTTCAAGTGATAGTTCTGTGGCAACCGTAAGTTATGATAGGAGTTCCGCTGTAATTACCGGAAAAAAAGCGGGAACTGCTACTATTATACACAGTTATGATGCGGGGAAAAGCGAAAAAATAACTATTAAGGTGACAGGAGGAACAAATGCTACTATAGCATATTTTTATTTGCTTCAGCCAGGTAAAAATAATATAGAATCAATAGATAAGGCAGATTATTTTTATGTGGGGACAGGAAAATTAATACCATTCGATGGGGATAGAGAAGGAACATCAGTACCTCATGCAGGCACATCGCATGTAGTACAATTACCGTCAGATGAAACTATAAAGGCAGCAATTGAAGCAGCATTTCAACAATATGAGAAAACTTCGGCACCTGATAATATAACATGGACGTGGTATAAGACACCCTGGGCAGATGGTGCGGTAGATTTTAATGGCAATACAATTACGGAAAGACATTGTTATCATGTAGATGGTTATTTGGAGTATACAACAGACAAAAGTTGTAGTGTGGCGTTTGTAGCTATAGATCCTGAAACCGGAAATGAATCTTTAGTTGACTCTTTTAAAGTGGATTTAGAGAACGGAACTGGATCGGTGAATGAAACCACAAAGACAAAACCATCATATGAGGGTTATGAATTTAAGGGATGGTACAAAGACAAAGAATTTAAACAAAAGGTGACTGATTGGCCTGATAGTATTACTGAGGCACAAACCTATTATGGATGTTATGAATCTGTTAATTGGAAAGTCACGGGAATTATCGATAGAGGTACCGTTGAACCGAAGATTCAAGAAGTAATTAATGGGCAGAGTTCTGAAGAGATATTTTTTAAAGTACAAGAAGGTTATAAATTTAAGAGTATCGAAGTAAATGGAAAGGTAGCTAATGTAAACGATTATAGTGTGTCAAAAGATGGGACAGAAATAAAGTATAAAGCTAAAAAAGTAAAACAAGATATTACAGTTACTGTTAAGACAGAAGTGGATACGGAGCAGAAGAACTTCACTTACCAGGTAAACTATTACATTAAGGATACCACCACAAAGGTGCCGGGTATTACCCCGAACCCGGTAACGG
>URMK01000029.1 GCA_900548905.1 uncultured Lachnospiraceae bacterium
GGACGCAGCGTAAGGACTGGCGTTTTTAGACGCCCCTTCCAGGAATCCTTGCAGCGCCGCCGCCCCAGGGAGAATAGGGGAGGGCACAGGACACAAGGGGCCGTCTGAACTGTTACGAACAGTAACTTTACTTCTCTTTTATTTTTATGAAACTCTTGTTTACCTGCAGGATTTCTGTTATAGTGGTATCATAAATGATGTTTCTTCGTTTCAAAAGAATTCTTTGAGGAATCCCTCATAAAAATCAAACAGGAATGATTTGCAGAACTAAATAATGATTGATTTTCTACGCAAGAGAGTATTATAATGATCAGGAGAGAAGGATGGGGAAAAAGGATATTACCCTGCAGGATTTTCTTGGGGATCCGTATATTTTTGCGGATCTTTTCAACGGCTGCTGTTTTGGCGGCGAGCCGGTAATATGCCCGGAGGAGCTTTTTCCTCTGGACAGTGTGCAGTGTACCCAAAATAACAGTGGAATACCGGGAAAAAAGATCCGGGACACCAAAAAGCTGCTGTACCGCGGGGAACCGGCTGCGGTGCTGGCTGTGGAAAACCAGGAATATACGGATTACCGTATGGCAGTCAGGTGTATGCGCTATGATGCGGATGAATATGAGCGGCAGATAAAAGAAATCATGTCCAGACATAAAGCACAGGAGGGTATCTCTTATTTCGGGGAAGAGGACAGGATCCTGCCTGTGCTGACGATTGTGCTTTATTATGGAAAAGAGGAATGGAAGCGTCCGCGCACGATCCATGATATGCTGGACTTTAGCAGGGGGCGGGTGTTCCGCGTTAAAATACCGGATTATCCTCTGCAGGTGCTGTCTGTCAGGATTGATATTAATATAGAGCTATTCCGCACGGAACTGAGAGAAGTTATGGGAATTTTACAGCGTGTGGATGATAAGGCAGCCATGAGGCGGTTTTTTGCAGAAAACAGGGAGGCTTTTTCCAAGATGACGGAAAGAGGCTTCGAGGTGATTGTCTGCAGCACCAATTCCCGGAAGCTGCGGAGATATATTATGAAAAATACGGAAGGAGGGCATGTGAATATGTGTAAAGCCTTTGATGAATGGATGGAGGACTGCAGAATGGAAGGAAAAGCGCTTGGAATCCGGATTGGAGAAGAGCGGGGACAAAAACGTGGAGAAAAACGTGGAGTAAAAAAGGGAGAAGCCCGTCTTTCACAGCTTATTTTAAAGCTTGGAGCGGAGGGAAGGGCGGCGGATATCCTGCGTGTGGCGGAGGATGCCTCCCTCAGAAACCGTCTTTACAGAAAATATGGCCTGTAAGACGGTTTCTGAGGGAAGAATAGAGGAAGAGAAGCAACAGCCAGACAGGTATAAACTGTTATATAAAGAAAGGAAAAGCAGGATGGGAGAATATACCGGATATTTATTTGTGCATTTTATCGGAGAAGAAAAGCTGGGAGAACAGATTTATTTTGCATTGAGCCGGGACGGGCTGCACTGGACCGATTTGAATCATGGGAAGCCGGTTCTGTGTTCGGAGATCGGAGAACAAGGCGTAAGGGATCCCTTTATCCTGCGAAACCCGCTGAATGGGAAATATGTGATAATTGCCACTGATTTGCGGATTGAAGCCGGAAAAGGGTGGACCGTGGCTCAGGAGGCCGGGAGCAGAAACCTCATGATATGGGAATCGGTGGATCTGCAAAGATGGGAAGGCCCTTTCGGCTGCGAGGTGGGAATTCCGGAAGCCGGCTGTGTATGGGCCCCCGAAGCCATCTTTGACGAAAACAGTCAGGATTTTCTAGTGTTCTGGGCATCCAAAGTTAAGGAAGAAGGCGACCCGGAATCCAAACAGCGTATATATGCCGCACGCACAAAGGATTTCCATACCTTTACCAAGGCTGAAAAATACCAGGAAGGGGTGAACCATATCATTGACACCACGATTCTGAAGGCGGGAGAGTACTATTTCCGTTTTTCCAAAGATGAAACGGAGAAAAATATCAGATTGGAAAAAAGCAAAAGTCTCGGCAAAGGAAGCTTTACCGAGGTGAAAGCTCCTGTACTGAATGCGCTGACTGGAGTGGAAGGCCCTGCTTCCTTCAAGTTTAATGACCGGGAGGAATGGTGCCTTATGGTGGATCGTTTTGCGGAGGGAAAAGGGTACTTGCCTCTGCTTAGCAGTGATTTTGGAAGCGGCTGCTTCCGTATACCCGGGGAAAGCGAATATGATCTGGGCATGACGAAAAAAAGACATGGCAGCATACTGAATCTGACCGAAGAAGAATTTCGTGCGCTTGAGGAAATGTGGGGAAAGAAGCAGAGGGGAGCAGAATAAATACAGGAAGCTGACGGGATAATTCTGTTTCGGCGGCGCACAAAACAGGTAACAGTTTCCCACTGTTTTGTGTGCCGCCGCTTTTTAAGACATTTCAGGCGTCCAACATTTTTAGAACATCCTTTTTAGAGCGCAGACCGATGCTGGATGCTTTTTTTCTGCCGTCCTGTACCAGGACGAGTGTGGGGATGCTCGCAACACCGAACTGGTTGGCAAGATCGATATTTTCGTCGATATTTATTTTTCCCACCTTGATATCGTTTCTTTCCTCGGCCACGGAATCAACCGTTGGAGAAAACATACGGCAGGGGCCGCACCACGGAGCCCAGAAATCAAGGAGAACGGGTTTTTCCGATTCCAATACCTCTTTATTAAAATTTTCCGATGTAATAGTTGTAACTGACATATGAATCACTCCTTCTTTACATATTTTGTTTTTCTGCTCTTATTGTAACTGTTATATGCAAAGGCTTCCGTGACAATGTCACAAAACCTATTCTCTCTCTGTAATCACCACATGAACCGTATCTCCCGGCTGTCTGCCTATACGGCTGCGGATATCCTTGCGAAGGCCGATGATATGGCCGGGCGTCTGCATCCGTACCAGGCTTCCGTCATAGGGCACGCCGTCGAAAAGGGCATGCACCTTAACCCGGCCTTTTCCGAATTCCTCCCGGACATCAAAGGGAAATTCCACATAGGCGCCGTCGATGTCGGGGACCTTTTTTATGACTGCATCAAATTCATATTTTCTGGGATTCATGATTTTCTCCTTTTTAGCTGCAAAAAGTACCGTCCGGCCTTCCGGGCGGCATATTCCTTTTTCAAGTTCTGCCTTTCCCATAATCATGAAAGGTTGTATACTTAATAGTATACTTGAATTTTACAAAAGTATCATAAAACAAAGGAGTGCACAGGGCAATGAAAATGTTATGGAAGCTTACCAAGGAAGCGTCCCGGTATAAGGGGCTGTATGTATGTGCCATTCTATCCACGCTCTGCCTGACGGCAGTAAATCTGGCGGCCCCCAAGGTGCTGTCAACCATGACCGGTGTTGTGGAAAAGGGGATGGGCGAAACCTCTTTGGCAATTATTGTAAGACTTACGCTGCTTTTACTGGCACTGTATCTGTTCCGTGTGGTATTTCGGTTCCTGAGTAATTATCTGGCCCATAAGGCGGCCTGGTATCTGGTGGGCGATCTCAGAAGCCGGATGTATGACAAGCTGCAGAGTCTGGATTTGGGTTTCTTCCATGATAAACAGACCGGGGATTTAATGAGCCGGGTGGTGAACGATACCAGGGATTTTGAGTTGCTTTATGCCCACATGATTCCTGAAATGGTGACGAATCTGGTCACCTTTGCTGGAGTGCTCATTATTTTGCTGGCAATCAACTGGCGGCTGGCATTGATTACCTGCTGCCCCATTCCGCTGATCCTGTTTTCCGGCGTGATATTTGCAAAAAAGGTGAGGCCATTCTTTAAGGCATCCCAGCGCTGTATGGGGGAACTGAATGCCAAGCTGCAGGATAATCTGTCGGGGCTTCATGAAATCCAGTCCTTCGGACAGGAAGAATTCGAAAGCGGCCTGGTAAATAAGAAAAATTATGAGCAGGTAAGGGCTATGCTCCGTGCGCTGCGGGCCAGTGCCGTATTTCATCCCTGTGTGGAATTCCTGTCTTCCGTGGGAACGGTTCTGGTGGTTTTTTTCGGCGGGCTGCTCGCGTATAAAGGACAGCTGTCCGTAGAGGATATTGTGGCATTTGTCCTGTATCTGTCCCTGTTCTACGCCCCGGTTTCCGGGCTGGCTAACCTGCTGGAAAACCTGCAGCAGTCTTTGGCGGGGGCAGAGCGTGTTACCCTGATTCTGGATACGCCCTCGGCAATCCGGGAGGAAGAGGATGCTGTGGAACTGGAGAATGTAAAGGGGAGTATTTCGTTCGAACAGGTCAGCTTCCATTATGGCAATAAAATACCGGTACTGAAAAAGATATCGTTTTCCTGTGAACCGGGGATGATGGTGGCTCTTGTGGGGCCTACCGGGGTGGGGAAAACGACGATGACCCAGCTGCTGTCCCGGTTTTATGATCCGGTGGAAGGGGAAATCCGGATTGACGGAACGGATATCCGGAAGGCGACCTTGCAAAGCCTTCGGCGGAATATATCGCCGGTGCTTCAGGACACTTTTCTGTTCAACGGGACAATTGCTGAGAATATCGGTTATGCGAAGCCGGTTGCATCCCGGGAGGAAATAGAAGCGGCGGCGAAGGCGGCCAATATCCACGAGGATATTATGCATATGCCGGAACAGTATGAAACAAAGGTGGGAGAGAGGGGACTTCGCCTGTCCGGAGGGCAGAAGCAGCGAGTGGCTATAGCAAGGGCCATTTTGAGGCAGTCTCCCATAATTATACTGGATGAAGCGACCGCTTCGGTGGATGTGGAAACGGAAAGGCAGATTCAGAAGGCTATCAACAGACTTACGGGCAAGCGGACTATTATTGCTATTGCCCACCGTCTTTCCACTATCCGGAATGCGGATTTGATACTGGTCATCCATGAAGGGGAAATCGTGGAGCAGGGTACTCATGATGAGCTGATGAGGGAGAAAGGGTTTTATTACAGGCTTCAGAAGGCGCAGGTGTCGGAATAAGGGCGGCGCCCCCGGGAGAGAAAAATGTCCCTGCCGGCTCTGCCGGAAGCCCCCGGGAACGGACTCCTTCTTTCCGGCTCCCATTAGACCGGGCATTGCGATGAGCCAAGGGCAAAAATTATGTCAGGAAAGCCTTCCATAATTTTTTGTCTCATCTTCATGGTCTAAGAGGGAGCCGGAAAGAAGGAGTCCGTTCCCGGGGGCTTTCGGCAGGGCGGCAGGGGCATTTTTCTCTCCCGGGGGCTGAGGTAGTGTGGGACGGGAAGGAAGGGAAGGAGAGGGGACTTTGAAGAAAGTTTTGTTCTGGGATTTTGATGGTACTATTATTTATCCGAATGAGTCTTTTCTGGATGCTTTGGATAGGTCGGTGAGAAGATTTGGCTTCGAAATAGAGAGAGGGGATATGAGGCGGTTTTTGCATAGGGCATGTAGTTGGTATTCGCCCGAGGTTTCTTATGAGAACGATATTGGTGGTGGTTGGTGGCGGAGGTTATTTGGGAGGTTCGAGATTTTTATTGAGGGATATGGTATACCTCGGGTATTTTAGCCGGAGATGGAGGAGTTTTTCAGGGGGCTGATTCTGGATTTTCGGAATTACAGGTTGTATGAGGATGCGGAGGGAGTTTTGAGGGAGTGTCTGGAAAAGGGGTATCTAAATTATATTGTGTCCAATAATTTCCCGGAACTTTCCCGGGTTGTGGAGTGTTTGGGGCTGGGAAATTATTTTGCAGGGTATGTTGTTTCGTCAGCTGTGGGATATGAAAAGCCACGTGCGGAGATATTCCAACGGGCTTTGCAGGCGGCGGGTGATCCTGAGATTTGTTATATGATAGGAGATAATCCCATGGCGGATATCCGGGGAGGACATGAGGTAGGTATGAAAACGGTTTTAGTACATACGGCAGGCGGTTCCGGGGCAGACTGGAACTGCGGAAGGCTCACGGAAATACCTGCCATATTGGTATGACAGGTTTAGGGAATCAGCTGGCGGAACATTGAGCGTATTTTTTGGGAGATATGCCCACGGCTTTGGTGAAGGCTTTGAGGAAGTTGCTGTAATCGTTGAAGCCGCATAATTCGCAGGTTTCGGTTACGGAGTAGCCGGTGGTCAGGAGGGATTTGGCTACGGTAATCCGTTTGGCGGTGATGTATTTATTGATGGTGGTGCCTGTGGCGGCTTTGAAGATACGGCACAGGTAGGAGCTGCTGAGGTAAAAATGGGCGGAAAGGTCGTCAATGCTCAGCTGGGAGTCGATATTCTGGTTGATGAAGGTGAGGATATCGTCCACCTGGGTGTGGTATGCGGCCGTATCTGTCAGCAGGTTATCCGCAGTGCTTTTGTTGTAGAAGATGCGGTTCAGGAAAACCATGAGTTCAGTGAAAACCGCCCTTTCTTCCAAATCTGCACCGAAGCCGGCAAATCCCGTGAGCTTGTGGACAAAATAGCGGAAGCGGTTTTGATCTTCTTCGGTCAGGTGGAGCTTATGGGAGATTTCACTTCCTCTGTAGTGAAAGCAGGTATTGAGATCTGTGGCGGAGGAGGACAGGCTTTTTAAAAAATCCGGATAGATGGACAGGACGATCCGTTCATGTACGGCCTGGTCGATCTGGGAGAGATAATGGCTTTCGTATTGGTTGATAAAAAAAATATCCCCGGGCTGGATATCATAAAAACGGTTGTCAATGAGAAACTGTTTGCCGCCGGAAATGGAATAGTAAATTTCATAGCAGTCGTGGATATGCATATCCATGGGCTTCTCGTCATTATATAGATGAGCTACCGCAAAGCTTTTGTTTTCTATGCATGACTGGATTGCTGATTTGCAGGAGCTGTATTCTTTCATAATTTGTATGCGTTGTCCTTTCTATGGATTAGTAATAGATTGTAACGGTTCCGAACTGTGTGAACTGTTACAAAAGATTCCCCTGTTATGCGGGCTTTTTGCAGGGAATTTGGCAGTTGTGCGGTTGGGGGAGACTGCAAAACCTCCCTTTTTGTACAGTATACGACATAAGTTCAGAATAAGCAAGATTTTAGAGAAAATAACACAAGAACCGGAATATAAAGAATGTTATGATTATTACAACAGTGTAGAACACCCGGATTCGACAGGAGCTTCCGGGCAGAGTGTGGTAGCAAGGATTACCAAAGTCAGGAGGTATGGAAGAAATGGAATTGAGGACGGCGTCATCACCGAAGGATGTGAAGTATTATACGACGGAAAGGCTGCGTGAGGAGTTTCTGATCCAGGGACTTTTTGCAGCGGATGAGATCAAGCTGGTATACAGCCATATTGATCGTATTATTACCGGGACGGCAACTCCGGTTGGGAAAAAGCTGGTGCTTACGGCAGGAGACGAGCTTCGCGCGGAATATTTCCTGCTGAGAAGAGAGCTGGGGGTTATCAATATCGGCGGTGCGGGAAGCATAACCATTGACGGTAAAGTGTATGAGGTAGCGCCCAGGGAAGGCATGTATGTCGGCATGGGGGCAAGGGATATCAGTTTTGAAAGTGCGGATGGGAGCAATCCCGCGAAGTTCTATCTGAACAGTGCGCCGGCACATACCGCGTATCCCACGGTTCTGATTAAGAGGGAAGGAACGCCGGAGGATGGTGTGGTTATTATTAAGGATGAAAATAAGGTGGAATTGGGAAGCCTGGAGGAATCCAACCACAGGGTAATCTGCAAATATATCCTTCCCGGTCAGGTGGAAAGCTGTCAGCTGGTTATGGGAATGACATCCCTGAAGCCGGGAAGCGTATGGAATACCATGCCCTGTCATACGCATGACAGAAGGATGGAGGTTTATCTGTATTTTGACCTTCCCGAGGATGCGTTCGTCATGCATTATATGGGAGAGCCGACGGAAACAAGACATATCGTTGTAAGAAATGAGGAAGCGGTGATTTCTCCCAGCTGGTCCATCCATTCAGGCAGCGGTTCCAGGGCGTACACCTTTATATGGGGGATGGTCGGGGAAAACCAGGATTTTGATGATATGGACGGCGTTAAAATGACGGAACTGATGTAACTATAGCAAAACAAGGAGGAATTGGAAATGGGAATTTTAAATGATTTTTCACTGGAAGGGAAAGTGGCTCTGGTAACGGGAGCATCCTATGGTATCGGCTTTGCTATCGCAACCGCCTATGCGCAGGCCGGAGCGGCTATTGTGTTTAATGATATCAGGCAGGAGCTGGTTGATAAGGGGATTGCCGCTTATAAGGAAGAAGGAATTGAGGCTCACGGCTATGTGTGCGACGTTACCGATGAAGAAGCGGTAGCCGGTATGGTTAAGAAAATCGAAGAAGAGGTGGGGGGTATTGATATCCTGGTAAATAATGCCGGTATTATCAAGCGTATCCCTATGCTGGAGATGAGCGCGGATCAGTTCCGTCAGGTGATCGATGTGGACCTGAACGCACCGTTTATCGTATCCAAGGCTGTTATTCCCAGCATGATCAAGAAGGGACACGGCAAGATTATTAACATTTGTTCCATGATGAGCGAGCTGGGGCGTGAAACGGTATCCGCTTATGCGGCAGCTAAAGGCGGCCTGAAGATGCTTACCAGGAATATTGCATCGGAATACGGCGAGTTCAATATTCAGTGTAACGGTATCGGACCCGGCTATATCGCAACACCTCAGACGGCGCCTCTGCGTGAAATACAGCCTGACGGCAGCAGGCATCCGTTCGATCAGTTTATTATTGCCAAAACGCCTGCGGCGCGCTGGGGAGATGCCGCAGACCTTCAGGGACCCGCTGTGTTCCTGGCGTCCGATGCTTCTAATTTTGTCAACGGACATGTCCTTTATGTGGACGGCGGTATTCTGGCTTATATCGGAAAGCAGCCGCAGTAATTTATGTCCCGAAGGGGATTTGACTGACAGCAGAGCAGGGTAAGATAAATGCCCTGCCTATGGAATAAGCAGCTTAAAGGGCCTTCCTGTGCGCGCAGCGGGGAAGGCCCTTACTGCTATCGTAATAAGTGCAACTGCAAGGTATGGATACGTTAAAACAGATAACGGGAGGAATAAACGTGCTTACTTTAAAAGTGACGGACAAAGACAATCAGGTTAAGGGGATGAGCAGCGGGGAAACGGAAGTAAACCTGGCAGTGCCCTTTGCCTATGAGGAAGGGGATAAAATTGTGGTGGAAACCACGGAAACTCCCTGCCGGCTGTGGCTTCAGCTGGACGACGCGCTGGGGAAATCCCTGGTATATCTTACCGGTACTTATGAATATACCATTCCTTTCGGGGAAAAAAGGGTTTGCTATTCTCCGAAGGTTTTTTCCGGGGAAAGGCATCTTCTGTGCGCAAAAAAGGCAAAGGATTTTGAGATCCATGCATACCGTAACCAGGCAGTAAATGTAAATGATCAGCATGGAAACCGGGTGTGCTGTCCAAGAGCATCCGCCAATGTGGAAACGAGAGGGGAATCCGTGTTTGCGGCGATGAATGCCATTGACGGAGTGACGGAAAACCGTTCCCACGGAGAATGGCCCTATGCTTCCTGGGGAATCAACCGGCAGGATGATGCCAAAATCAGGCTGGATTTCGGCCGGCCGATAGAGGTGGATACCATAGTGCTGTATACCCGGGCGGATTTTCCGCATGACAACTGGTGGGTGGACGGGAAAATCACGTTTTCCGACGGCAGCCATATGCAGCTTCCCATGGAGAAGTCGGTCCTTCCCCATACGTTTTCCTTTGAAAAGAAGATCATTACCTGGCTGGAAATGGGGGAACTGATCAAGGCGGACGATCCGTCTCCGTTCCCGGCGCTGACCCAGATTGAGGTATACGGAAAAGAAGTGTAAGCCGGGTAACGGTTCAGACTTGTGCGGACTGTCACTAAGGAGGGAACATAGAATGGGGGATAATACAATGAGGGATAAAGGGATCAGCAAACGGGAATTGGAAAGTTATCTGCAGGAATATACCGCCTGTCTGCGGGCCCATGGGAAAGCGCTTCTGGATAAGCCGATGCCCGAGGCGGATGAAGCCATGTTTTCACTGTATGAAACAACCGGCAACCGGCTTACCTACGAAGCGGTATATTTTGCGCGGCGCAAAATGCTCGCCGTTTACGGATGCCTTTCCCTGCTGGAGGGGAAGGATGTATACCTGAAAAAGCTGGAGGAAGTCCTGGACGGTATCTGTGAAGAGGAATGCTGGGCGCTTCCAGCCCATATCAACCGGAAAGAGGATTCGGGCTGGCGTAATTGTGTGGATCTGTTCGCTTCGGAGACGGCCCAGGCACTTTCGGAAATCATCAGCGGGCTTGGGGACCGTCTGCCGCCGGCATTGCATGTAAAGGTGCGGGAGAATATATACCGTAGAGTGCTTAAGCCGTTTATGGAAGCTCCGGCGCCTTATGCGTGGTGGGAAGGCGGGGACAATAACTGGAATGCGGTATGCTGCGGCAGTATCGGCTGTGCGGCGATCTATCTGCTGCAGGATAAGCCTGAGATACAAAGGCCTCTCCTGGATCGCATAGTATGTTCCCTGGAATCCTATATTGCGGGATTTTCCGGGGACGGGGCATGTATGGAGGGACTGGGGTATTTTACTTACGGTATGACCTACTATACCGGCTTTGCCGATATGCTGTACCGGTATACGGACGGCGGAACCGATTTGATGGAGGGAGCCGTATGCCGGCAGATTGCCTGCTTCCAGCAGAAATGTTATTTCCCTTCGGGAAGGACGCTCAGTTTTTCAGATGGAGACAGCAGAGATACCTATAAGATGGGATTGACATGTTTTCTGGCAATGAGGTATGCTGAAGTGGAAATACCTCCCCTGTCCTGTGCGGGCGGTTTTGACAATGACAGCTGTTATCGGTTTATGGCGAATTACCGGGATGTGCTTTGGACCAGGGAATATCTGAATCGGGCTGAAAAAGGGCTGCTTCCGGTAAAAAACGGGGATGTGGGGGAGCCGGACTGTCTGGTCCTGCCCGGAGCGCAGTGGAGCATCTGCCGGGGATTATCCGGCGGGGGTATGGCTGTGAAGGGCGGAAATAACGGAGAGCCCCATAATCATAACGACGTGGGGAGTTTCCTGTATCTGGCGGGAGAGGAAATGCTTCTGACGGATCTGGGAGCCGGAGAATACACCCGGGATTATTTTGGTGATAAAAGGTATGAAATCCTGTGTAACCAGTCTCTTGGACACAGCGTTCCGATTCTTGACGGAGAGGGCCAGAAGAGCGGCCGGGAATATGCATGCAGCCGGTTTGAGGCAGACGGCCGGGGCGGGACCGTACTTTCCTTCGGGGAAGCTTATGGAAAGGTGCAGGTGGAGAAGCTTGTGCGAAGCCTGTATTATGATCCGGAGAAGGAAACCCTTCTTGCGGAAGATGTGCTGGAAGGCAGGGAAAAGGGAGAAAGCCCGGTTTCCATGAAGGAAAATCTGGTCACCCAATATTATCCTGAAATTACCGGGAACACCATACATATTGCGGGCAGAAAATATGGCTGCCGGATAACGGTTGAGGATCTGGAAGGAAGCATTGGCCTTGAGGCCAAAAAACACGCAAACCATAAGGGTGTGGAAGAAGAGGTATATTGTATAACCTGGGAGGTGCCGGCTGACAATGGTAAGCCGTGGATGAGAAAATGCCGGTTCCGGGTGGAAATGGAGGAAATATGATTAAGGGATTTAAAATGAAGCTCTATGAAGGACAGGAAGCGGAATATGAAAAACGCCATAACCTGCTCTGGCCGGAAATGAAGGACATGATCCATTCGCATGGC
Organism: uncultured Lachnospiraceae bacterium; assembly: GCA_900548905.1. Classification (GTDB taxonomy): domain Bacteria; phylum Bacillota; class Clostridia; order Lachnospirales; family Lachnospiraceae; genus Eisenbergiella. The sequence continues at coordinate 11,737 of URMK01000029.1, forward strand.
GGTAAGAACTATACCATTTTTCTGGACAGAGAGACCCTGACCCTTTTTGGCTGTATTGAGATTGAGGACGAAGAACTCTGGGCCAGAGGGGCGGATACCGCAATCAACCGGAAATGGTGGGATTATATGGCGGATATTATGGAAACCAACCCGGATAACAGCCCGGTAAGTATCGATTTGCAGACCGTTTTCCATCTGGACTGATAAGAGGCGGTAAGAATACGGAATGGAGAATCTGATATTCAGCCTGAATCCTACCGTACCGATTTTTCTGATGATGACTACTTTTTTCAGCGCTTTTACCCTCACCGGGGGGGCTGTTTTTAGTGAAGACGCCGCCACTGAGCTGAAGTGTGCCTGAAACGGAGCGGAAGCCCTGAAAGCCGCAGTTCCTGAGGTAGCCGGACATGTATGTATATTTTATTCCGTTTTTAAATTTATAAAAACAAGAGAAAACGCCTGTATCCCACCGAAAAACCAGGATTTCACGGAGGATACAGGCGTTTGTTATGGAATAGCTGCGGACCGGGAACATATCAGGGAACCGGATGGATATCGATCATTTTGTGGTAATAGTGAAACTGGGTGCCGTATAAGCCTGTGCCGTCAATTTCACATTCCCCTACCTGATTGTCGTACGGGTCTGCACGAAGGCCCTGCTTGACCGGCCTGAGAGGTGCCTGGAATGCGGTGTTCGCCACCATACGGAAGGGATCCAGATTGCAGAAATAAAAGGCACGGCGTTCCTCATCCCCGGCACGAAAGGCGCTTCCTCCGAAGGAAAGGTCTGCATGAAGCCAGCCGAAAGGCTCCACATAGAACTGTGCCCAGTCATGAGGGCCGATGGATTCGGGCGTGGCAGACAGACCGGACTGCCAGCGTGCCGGAATGCCTGCAATGCGGCAGAGCGTAATGAAAAGAAGCGCCTGCACGCCGCAGTCCCCTTTCTGGTTCACCGCACAATATTCCGGAATACATGGGAGCATAAAGTATTCCTTCATATAGGAATATTTGATGTGCGTGGTTATGTAGTCATAAATCTTCCTGGCTTTCTCCAGCGGATTGGTTTCACCGCCGATGATATCCGCGGTGAGGGAACGCAGGAAAGGGGTAAAGAGGATATGAGGGGGTACCTCACCCGTTTCAAAATCCGGCCGGACGGGAGAAACAACGGCGGCTGCGCTCTGCGGGCCGTCCTTATGTCCGGCAAGAGCGGGATCGGGCTGTTGGTAACGTATGGTGCTGTCATATTCATATTCCACCCAGAACGCCTCATTCTCCGTAAGCGTTTCCCGGAATGCAACGGTTCTTGCAGGCGAATGAGCCGTATCCAGGGAAGACGGATTATGGCTTGTACGCAGAATACGCACATTGGAAGAGGGGTATTCTTCTATGGGTACCGGCAGGTGTACCAGGATTTCCTTTCCCGGCACGAAGAAGGCATCTCGGATCTCAAGACCTGCCCGGATATGGATGTGATACCGGAGTACCCCTTTTTCTTTGATCTGACGGATGGTTTTCTGGCGGAACGCGGCCTTGCGGGCGGAGTCTTCCGTCAGGGCCGGATTGGACCGGCGAGCGATATCCGGATGTGTTGCCGTAAGCGTTTCAAAGAAACGATGGAAATATCTTTTTTGCCCGTTAAGAAAAAGGAAATCGATCCGGCCCGCCGTTTCCAGTGCCTGGAATTCTTCTTCCGTGAAGGCGGGAATGGTATTCCGGATAAGAGCCAGTGCCTGGGGATAAGTGTAGGGAAAATCGGCAGGAAGGTGGATAAGTCTGATCTTTTCCAGTTCAAGCCTGCCCTGCAGCGCCTCCGGGCAGCCGGAGGAAAGGCGGCTGTCAATGAGGGATATAGCCCGATCATAATAACCGCTGCTGATATAGCTTTGGATATCTTCCGGAAGAGGGGTGGAAAGATATTTTATAGTATCATTTATCGTCATAGCATGTCCTTTCTTTTGCCGTGCGGCAGCATGCCGCAGGAAAAATCGGTATCTGTCAATCTTATTTTATCACATTTCCCGAAGCAGGGCGATATGAGCTTATAAATCTTCAAAAAACGTTTGGTGTTTCTCCCAAAAGGGGAAGAGGGAACAACAGCATAAAAGGTGCTGCGGCTGGATTACCGGCCTGGCAGCACCTTTTTGGCTGCCGTAGCTTAATCGTTTTCCGTGGTCTGTGCGGGCGGCGGGCTGCATTGGGAACCTGAGGAAGCGCAGCAGCAAGGGTCGCAGGGAACATCACAGGAATCCTTGAGAGTTTCTTCGTACTTGGGGGGCCCGAGTTCCAACGGCTTGATTGCCAGATCAAGCAGGTCTCCGCAGACAAAATCCAGACAGATAGTGTCGTCGGTAGGGCGGGTACATGCTTTGGGTACCACGGCTTTTCCGCTGTGGGGAATTTTGTACTGGGAGAAATAAACGGATTTGAGAATAACACTCAAACCTATGGTAGCCATACATTCCTCCGGATCAAAATTCAGGACTTTGGGAATGGCAATCAGGTTCAGGCCCTGGGACAGGGCTGTATTATCACAACCGAAACCGATAACATGAACGATAGCCGGGAGGCAGGGTTCGTTGGCATGTGCAACCCCGTAGGGGGCATAAATTTCCAGCTCCACGGAAGTGGGGTTGGTATCTTCATCCATATATTCGTATTCCGGAGAGGTCTCATTGGCAGGAAGGTAATTGGCTGTCACGACCTGGGTTGCGAGAACCCTTTTTGCGCAGTCGTAAAAGGTAACAAAAAAGATAACCTGCAGGTTAGTCAGCGTGACAAGATAACAGTTGGGGCGTCCGCTGATGGGTTCAGCAGTAACTGCCGTTTCCCCATAGGTTTCAAAACAAATATCCATAACCTGTACGGAAATGCTGTCCACATTGGTTACGGGTGCTTCCATGGGAATGTTCCGGCAGAGATTGATGCCAAGCTCATCATAAACAACAGGGGTGAGGACTGTCAGACAGTCGGGATCACCGCATATGGGGTCCGTGCAGACGTCCAGACATTTTCCTTTTTTGTCAATGCCGCAGCTCACATATCTTTTTGAGCAGCATTTACAGCTTTTGGATTTGCAGTTAGGCATATGGAATGCTCCTTATAAAAATACTTACTATATCCTATGCACTCTGCTTCTTTTTGTTCGGGAATGGAAATATATTTATGAGAGGGGATAAGGAACAGTCTGAATGGTTCCTATGAAAAGGAAAAAGGAGGAGGATGCAGAATGGCTTACCAGATATTGGAGATGTCGGACGGACAAAGAGTGGCGCTGTATGCACAGGGAAATTCCGTATTATATTGTTTTCTGCCTTTTGCAAGAGGCATGATACCTACAGAAGTGAGGAGAGATTATCTGGCCCATTTCGAAGCGGGGGTTTTCCGGGATACGGTATGCTATGTATATGAGGATTTGGAGCATAATGTTATTTTGGATACCCTGGGAGCCGGGCCCGCTAGGATTATCCTTACGGCCGGCCCGCTGGGGTATGGCTTCTGTAACCTGCGTCTGGTGGTACGGGACGGGGAGCTGTATCTCTTCTACCAGGCTTATTCCGGAAGGGATAAGGGATACGGTCTTTATGTTTGTATGCCTTATCAGGAGAACCGGCGCGGTGTGATATTTGAGATGGAAGGCAGTGACAGTGATGACGGAAAAAAGACAGGCCAGCCCGATAATACAGGAAATGGCGTAAACCTAAAAACTCCGCCTTCAGGGAAAGCGGCTTTTGTACCTGTGGATTACCGGATAATCACGACGGATCCAGGCACCATACTGACCTGCGCGGATAAGACCAGCGGTGAGCTGCGGATATTTGAATGGAAGCAGGAGCTTATTTTCGAGGAACGAAAGGTACTGGGAGAAGAAGAGCACGGACGCAGGCTGAACCGCCTTCAGGCGGCCTGGCAGGAGGACCGGGAGGGCTGGGAACTGCAGAAGGAAGAGATACAGGCAGAAGCGCTGGCCAGACTGGGAGAGCTGCAGCAGGAGAGGGAGGAACGCCTTATCCAGTGCAGGAAAGAGTATGAAGGGAAGGTTACCCGTCTGCGGGGGGAATACGAAGAAAAGCTTTCCAAATGTAAGGAAGGATATGAAAAGCAGCTTCTTGCGGCTAAACGCCAGTATGATGAACTGGCGCAGACCGCAATCCGGCTTCAGCAGATCGGGAGAAAGTGGCGGGATAAATATTTTGAGAAGGATGACGGGGAATAGGAATGAGAGCAAATCCTTTGGGAATATAGGCGGCAGGCGCCATTCCGAAATGTTTTTTGAATACGGAGATAAAATGTCTGGATGCGGCGCCGCCTGGTATCTAACCCGGAAAGAACCTGGAAAACAGGTTACAGTCCATATTTTTTGTACAGCCTTTTTCGCAGGGCAGCATCTTCTGCTGCCCGCAGAATATCAGGGATCCTGTCCTCTTCGCCCAGTTTCTGAATTAGAAGGGCAAGCCTGGATTCACCTTTTTTTATTCCTGCAGACTGTCCTTCTTCCCGACAGTCCTCCATCCATTCATCAAACGCTTTACACATATCAACCACACCTCCTTCCGATTGTCCTATCTTGTATTTCTTAAGTTTCCGGGAATTCGTACAGGTGACAATCACCTCAAAACCCCGTTCTGTCATTTTTGAAAAAGCATCTTTGTTTTCGGATATAAATGTTTTCATAGCTTTTGTATCATCAACCCGCTGCAGGATACCCATAACCTCTCTTAACTCCGTATGGAATAAATCTACATCCATATCCTTTTTGACTGAATATACCCGAAGCGGATAGTCCGGTATTTCCCGGCGCAGAAGTGTGGGAACTCCGGAAAAATCCAGAATATCGTGAATGCATGCCGGTTGCTGCCACTCTTCGCTTCCATAATAAACAACTATAGTGAAAACGGGAAGGAGCAAGTCTGCTTCATCAAAATAAGCAACGCCTTTTCTTTCCTTATGGTCGGCTATTATCGCTTTAATCTGCCGTCCGTATTCGTCCGCATCATACCGCATACACCGTACCGGCATCCGGAAATCCCTGTGCTCCTGGTTCTCTACGGCTAATACGGCAGCAGGGGCGTTGCAGTACAGCAGCTTCTTAATATCCCGAAACTGCTTGCTGTAATTACCCTGGTTGCTTTTGGTGGCTTGTGCACAATCCAGCGGATGAAGTTCTTCCGGCTGAATTACTCTGCTTCCATGAAAACAGCATCCGTTTATAAGATCTGCAAATATATGCGGATCCGCAATAAAATCATTCAGGATAATATCTTTTTTACCCATAGGTTTCTCCTGTTTATTATAATACTGTTGTACGTAAAAAATCAATCATAATTTGGTTCTTTTTAAAGGATTATTTGAGAGAGATCTCAATGAATCAACAAGAATTTTATGGAATTTCTAATAGTAATAAGAGAATAACAGATGCCGTAAAAAAATACAAGCATTATTTTCAGTTTCCGTATACCCTGCGTAACAGTTCAGACGGCCCGGCAGCGGTTCAAAAAAAACAATATTTTCGAAAAAAACCAACATGACCGGGAGGAAATAACATGATATAGTAAAGAATATAGTATGGTAAAGGTATTGAAAAATTACTATATATGTTATAATAGGGCAGGAGAAATTAGTTAATAACCTGAATAAAGGGGAGGAATCAGAATGAACGAAGTATTGGAGCAAATCAGAAAAATCGGTATTGTCCCTGTGGTAAAGCTTGACAGGGTGGAGGATGCGGTGCCGTTGGCAGAAAGCCTGATAAACGGCGGGCTTCCCTGCGCGGAGGTTACGTTCCGCACGCCGGCAGCGGCGGGGGCCATTGCAGCTATCCGCAAGGCGTTTCCGGACATGCTCCTGGGAGCGGGTACGGTTCTCACCACCGGGCAGGTTGATGAAGCCATGGAAGCGGGAGCAACCTTTATCGTCAGCCCGGGGCTGAACCCGGAGGTGGTAAAATATTGTGTGGATAATAAAATCCCCGTAACTCCCGGCTGTTCGAATCCCAGCGATATTGAGACAGCCATTTCCCTGGGGCTGGATGTGGTAAAGTTTTTCCCGGCGGAAGCGGCAGGAGGACTTGCCATGATCAAGGCGATGTCCGCTCCTTATGTTAATATGAAATTTATGCCCACCGGCGGTATCAGTGCCAAGAACCTGAATGAATATCTCAGCTTCAATAAGATCATCGCCTGCGGCGGGAGCTGGATGGTAAAGGATGATTTGATTAAAGCCGGTGAGTTTGACAAGATTGAAGCGCTGACAAGGGAAGCGGTTGAACTGATGCTGGGCTTTGAGCTGGCTCATGTGGGAATCAATGAAACCGACGGGGAAGCGGCGGATAAAACCGCCGGACGTTTTGAGTCCATATTCGGGTTTGGGAAGAAAACCGGATCCTCATCCGTATTTGCAGGAACGGCCGTTGAGGTAATGAAAGCCCCCGGCCTTGGTGCAAAGGGACATATCGGCATCCGTACCAACTATATTGAAAGAGCCGTGAATTATCTGGAAAACCAGGGCGTGGAATTTGAACCCTCCAGTGCCAAGTATGATGAAAAGGGGAACCTGAAGGCTATTTATCTGAAGGAAGAAGTGGGCGGCTTTGCCATACATCTGGTACAGAAATAATAACAGTTACAGGAGCGAAGGCTGAAAAAGAAAGGTGAGGAAATCATGAGCAAAGTAGTAACATTTGGAGAGATTATGCTGAGGCTGGCGCCGGAGGGCTACTACCGTTTTGTGCAGGCGGATAATTATGTGGCTACCTATGGAGGCGGCGAAGCAAACGTGTCTGTATCACTGGCAAATTACGGTCTGGAGTCCAAATTCGTAAGCAAGCTTCCCAAACATGAAATCGGACAGGCAGGGGTGAATTCTTTACGGAAATTCGGTGTGGATACTTCCGATATCGTGAGGGGCGGAAACCGTGTCGGTATATATTATCTGGAAAAAGGCGCCAGCCAGCGTCCTTCCAAGGTTATTTATGACCGTGCAGGATCTTCTATCGCAGAGGCGGTTAAGGGGGATTTTGACTGGGATAAGATTTTTGAAGGGGTGGACTGGTTCCATTTTACCGGAATTACGCCTGCACTTGGGGAAAACGTTGCGGAAATCTGTATGGAAGCGGTGAAAAAGGCAAAAGAAAAGGGCATCATCGTAAGCTGTGATTTGAATTATAGAAATAAGCTCTGGACCAAGGAAAAAGCAGGCAGGGTAATGGGTGATCTTTGTAAGTATGTGGACGTCTGCATTGCCAATGAAGAGGATGCCGGCGACGTATTCGGCATTAAGGCATCCAATACGGATGTAACCAGCGGACAGGTTAACCATGAGGGCTATAAGGATGTGGCAAAGCAGCTTGCTGACCGTTTTGGTTTCAGCAAGGTTGCCATTACCCTGAGAAGCTCCATTTCCGCCAACGATAATAAATGGGCGGCAATGCTGTATGACGGAACGGATTACTATTTCAGCAAAAATTACCTGATGCATATTGTGGACCGGGTTGGCGGCGGAGATTCCTTTGGGGCAGGTCTGATCTACAGCTGCCTGCAGAATATGGAACCCCAGCAGATTATCGAATTCGCGGTGGCGGCAAGCTGTCTGAAGCACAGTATTGAAGGCGACTTCAATATGGTTTCCGTGGATGAAGTATGCAAGCTTGCAGGCGGGGATGCGTCAGGAAGGGTGCAGCGCTGATGCTGTCATAAGAATACAATACTATACCTATAAAAAGCCGCAGGATTATTTTTCCCCTGCGGCTTTTGCCACGGGCTTTATAGGGGAAAGACAGGAGACGGCGATGAAAATCGACAGAATGCTGGAAATTATTATTTACTTAGTCAATCATGATAATGTTTCGGCCAGTTATCTGGCGGAACGGTTCGGCGTATCCGTGCGGACCATTCAAAGGGATATGGTCAGCATTTCCTCCATTGGGATACCGGTATATTCCGTGGGAGGAAAATATGGTGGATACTCCATTTTGCCTACCTATAAGATGAAAAACCTGAATATCCGGGAGGAGGAACAGCAGATGATACGCAAGGCCCTGGAGAGCCTTGCCACATCTTATACAAATACTACGCTGGACGGGCTTCTGGAAAAATACAACGCGATTGTGGAAAAAGAAGGAGGACAGAAGGTTTTCTGGGATTTCAGCGTTTCCAGGGAAAATAAAAAGGTTCAGGATACGAACCGGCTTCTCGAGAAAGCGATACAGGACAGGAGACTTATCAACTTTTCCTATCAGAAGGCGGACGGGGAAACATCTGATCAAAAAGTGGAACCGCTGGCTATCCATTATAAATGGTATGCGTGGTATCTGTTTGCCTATTCGGAGTACCGGCAGGCATACCGGACCTATAAGATTGCCAGAATGCGGGATATCAGAACAGAAGAGAGGAGAGGGACTAAAGAGCATGGAGATATCCGGGAACGGATGAAGGAGTCGGAAACCGCCTATTATCAGACCTGTATTGCCATTGAGGTACATTTTTCTGAAAAGGAAACCGGGCTTATGGAAGAATTTTTTCCGGACTGCCCAATAGAAAGGCTCAAGGATGAGCAGTGCAGGATTTTCATTCATGTCCCGCCCGGAGAAAGGCTTTGGAAAGCACTGCTGCTCAGTTTTGGAGACAGGGTGCGGGTAGTGGGACCGGAGGTATATAAAAAAGAATTGATCCAAACCGCGCAACAATTTTTATCTAATTACGACATATAGCTGTCGCATGTACCTGTTATGATAAGAAAAAGGCTTCCGAAGCGGAAGAGCCATAAACGTACAGGGAGGATTAGCTGATGGGAACCGCAGAAAAAGACATCAAAGAAAGATTATATGCATTGGGAGCGGATCTGTGCGGATATGGAAAAGCTTCATATCCTTGCGGTACCCATTAGGACGAACGGTGCGGAGAGGGACAAAAAAACGGGGAGATGGAGAAGTATTGTTTCCGTAAAACATGCGGCCCAGGCGGCGGGGCTTGGTACAATCGGCAGAAATACCCTGCTGCTTACCCCGGAATATGGGAGTATGGTCTGGCTCAGTTTGATATTGACGGAACTTGTGCTGGAAGCGGATGAGCGGAAGGCGGATATCTGCAACTGTTGCGGCAGATGCGTGGAAATCTGTCCGGTCAACGCATTGGAAAGCCCGGAAATTTACAGAAGCGCTTCAAAAATCTGTTCATGATTGCCCCATAGATCTTCTTTCTCTTCTATTTTTGCAAATCCGTATTTTTCATACAATCCCTTTTCCCCGCTGACCAGATAGACCTTGGGAAACCCCAGATCCCGGGCATAGGACATGGCGCTTTGTATTAGCTTCTGGCTCAACCGCCTGCCCCGGTATTTTTCCCCTACAAACATGTAGCCGATATAAGGGGAGTAAGGGACATCCGGAATACAGTCCTTACGTGCCAGGGTACAGTAGCCTGCAATCTCTCCCTGATCAAAAGCGGCTAATACCCTCTCCCAGCCGGTAAACAGATTATCGGCCATATCCCTGGCGAGAAAAGGTCCGGCCTTCCAGGAGCAGGAAGCCGCATAGGCACATACCTGCTTCCATTGCGTATCCGTATTCTGCAGTGCTTTTATCTGCAGCTTACGATTTCCCGGACAGTTATTTTTTATGGAATAGTACAGACAATGCTGAAGGCTTCCGTGATATACGATATCCTCTGTCCTGTCAATGCGGGCCATGCCGCATTTTTCCATTACCCGGAAGCTTGCCGTGTTCTTTTCAAAAGCGGCAGCAATAATTTCTGTAAATCCTTTTTGAAACAAATAGGTGATAACCCCCTTCATCGCTTCTGTTGCATATCCAAAATTATGGTATTCGGGATTTATTACATAACCCATTTCTATTCTGTCCCCGTCAATATCCACGTCATTGACAAAGCCTATCAGCTGGTTTTTCAAATAGATTCCGGCTTCCTCATGTTCTCCGGATAAGGAGAGGGCTTTCAGCTTTTGAAACATACCTGCGGCTTCCTCTGCGGAGTGAAAATCGGGGATCATAAAGGTTTCCTTTATGTTCTCATCCATGAGAAGGCGGATCACAGCATCCTTATCCGCATCGGTATAGGGTCTTATTTCCAGTCGTTTGGTTATGATATTCATATGTTTTGATTCTCCTGTTCGAGTATGGGGAGCCGGGAAATATCGTTGTCTGATGTGATTTTAAAATACGCAGGCAGGGCTGTCAAGTCAGATACCCCGCAGCAGGATGCAGTCTGCGGTTTCTGTAAATACGGCTGTAAAGAAAAAAAGAAATAATAGTTGACAGCACTATCTGTAAATGATATAGTTACAGTAACAAATGTAAAAAAAATAATTACAGTTAAGAAACCAGAAAGGAGATGCGGCATTGAACAGTGATTTTTGTGTGGCTGTGCATGGACTCGTATATTTGAAGCATAAAGGCTCTGTCATTCCCAGCGAAGAGCTGGCAACGAATATCTGTACCAATCCGGCCCGTGTGAGGAAAGTGATGGCCAGGCTGAAAAAGGCCGGTCTGGTAGAGACAAAGGAAGGGAAGATAGGCGGTTATTCCTGTGTGGAAAAAGCCGGGGATATAACGCTGTACACCATTGCAGAGGCGCTTTCCATCCGGTTTGTGGATGCTTCGTGGCGCAGCGGCGACAGTGACATGAGCTGTCTGATCGCCTCCGGCATGGCGGAGGTAATGAACGGGATTTACCTGGAACTGGACGGGTTATGTCTGGATAAGCTGAAGCAGATTACCATAGGCGAGATAGAAAACCAATTGTTTTCCGGAAAAAGAAAAGGAGAAGCACAATGAAGGAATTTGATAACATTATTATAGGATTTGGAAAAGGCGGAAAAACGCTGGCCGGCGCACTGGCCGGGAAAGGGGAGAAAACAGCTCTTATCGAGCGTTCCGATAAAATGTACGGCGGAACCTGTATCAATGTTGCCTGTATTCCCAGTAAGTTCCTGGAAAACAGTGCAAGGCTGTCAGCTGCAATGGGCGGCAGCTTTCAGGAAAAAGCGGATCGCTATCAAAAGACGATACTGGAAAAAAGAGAAGTGATAGGGGATCTGCGGCAGAAAAACCTGGCTAAGGCTGTGGGAGCCGGCGTGGAAGTGATAACAGGGACGGCTTCTTTTGTGGATGATCACAAAATCCTGGTGTCTTATCCGGATGGTTCCGGGGAAGAATTATATGGAAAGAAAATTTTTATTAATACCGGTGCAAAACCTTTTATTCCCCCTATTGCAGGATTGAAGGAAAGCCGTTATGCTTATACAAGCGAAGGAATGATGGAACTGGAAGATCTGCCGGAGAAGCTTCTTATTATAGGAGGCGGCTATATCGGCCTGGAATTTGCTTCCTACTATTCTAATTTCGGATCAGATGTGACAGTAATTCAGGACGGGGAAGCTTTTATACCCCGGGAGGATGCGGAAGTGGCGGAATCCGTGCTTACACATATGACGGAGACGGGGATCCATATTCTCCGCAGTTCGGCGGTTACGGAAGTGAAGGATGGCCCGGACGGAGCAAACGTGACGGTCAAATCCGGAAACGGGGAAGAAACGCTTCTGGTTCAGGCGATTCTGGTAGCTACCGGAAGAAGGCCGAATGTGGAAGAACTGCATCCCGAGCGTGCGGGCATCCAGCTGACAAAGCGGGGGGCGGTTTGGACCGATGAGGGCCTGCGTACATCCGTTCCTCACATCTGGGCAATGGGAGATGTGGCGGGAGGTCTTCAGTTTACTTACATTTCCCTGGATGACAGCCGTATCGTAAAATCACAGATACTTGGAGACGGAAGCAGGAGTACAAAAAACAGAGGGGCAGTGCCCTACACAGTATTTCTGGATCCCCCGTTGTCAAGAGTCGGCATGACAGAAGCACAAGCGCGTGAGGCAGGCTATGAGGTTAAGGTTGCACGGCTGCAGACCGCAGCGGCACCGAGAGCACGTGTACTGAAAGCTACCACAGGCATGCTGAAGGCAGTGATTGATGCCGGTACGGGGCAGATTCTGGGAGCACATTTTTACTGTGCCGAATCCCATGAGCTGATTAACCTGATTAAGCTCGCTATGGATGCAGGGATTCCTTATACGGTTTTGCGGGATAATATATACAATCATCCCACCATGAGCGAAACCTTCAATGATTTTTTTGCTGCAGTTAACTAACACTTACGTAAAAGGAGATGATTATGGGTCTGTCAGTTGAAACCGGAATTCCGGTAATTACCGTATTTTTACAGGGGCTTCTCAGCTTTTTCTCCCCCTGTGTGCTGCCTCTTGTACCCTTGTATGTCAGCTATCTGGCAGGGGGCACCAAGACGGTGGATGAAAATGGGAACGTACATTACCCTCGTAAAAAGGTGATGGTGAATACACTGTTTTTTGTGCTTGGTGTCAGTTTCACCTTTTTCCTGTTGGGATTCGGCTTTACCGCCATGGGCCGTTTCTTTACCACGAACCGTGCCTGGTTTGCACGGATCAGCGGTATTATCATGATATTGTTCGGCTTATATCAGCTGGGAGTGTTCGGCCGTTCGGAGACGATAGAAAGAGAACACCGTCTGCCCTTCCGGCTGGATCGCTTTTCCATGAACCCGCTGGTGGCGCTGATTCTTGGATTCACCTTTAGTTTTGCCTGGACACCCTGCGTAGGGCCTACGTTGGGAAGCGTGCTGCTGATGGCATCCTCCTCGGCGTCCTCCGCTAAGGGTTACCTTCTGGTCGGCGTATATACACTGGGATTTGTGATTCCTTTCCTTGCGGTAGGCGTCTTTACCGGTTCCGTCCTTGATTTCTTCAAGAAAAAGAGGAATGTGGTAAAATATACCGTGAAAATCGGTGCCGTCCTCCTGATCCTTATGGGTGTTATGACCCTGACCGGATTTATGAACGGAATCACCAGCTACCTGTCCAAGGTACAGCTGGGAGGCGGAACCCAGGAACAGGTACAGGAGACCCGGTCCGTTGACGGGACAGGAGAAAACGGAACCGCAGCGGGAACGGACGCAGAGGCGGCGAATGCCCCTTCATCGGAGACGGCGGAAGAGGAAAGCACCGAAGAGGAAAAAATGCAGGCGCCTGATTTTACGCTGGTAGATCAATATGGGGAGACACATACCCTTTCTGACTATAAAGGAAAAACGGTATTCTTGAATTTCTGGGCGACCTGGTGTCCGCCCTGCAAGGGAGAGATGCCGGATATCCAGAAGCTGTATGAAAAATACGGAAGCAACGGCGAAGATCTGGTGGTGTTAGGGGTGGCGAATCCCAAAACGGATGAGAATCCGTACAACCAGGACGGTACACAGGAAGAGGTAGAAAAATTCCTCACCGACAACGGCTATACCTTCCCGGTTGTCATGGATACCACAGGAGAAATATTCAGCCAGTACGGCATCCGTTCCTTCCCTACAACCTTTATGATTGATAAGGACGGAAATGTATTTGGCTACGTATCCGGCGCTCTCAGCGCGGATATGATGGAAAGTGTGGTTTCCCAGACCATGTCGGGGAAAAGAACGCAATAGGACGTAAAAAGTACACAAAAACGCCCGGAGCAGCATGCACCGGGCGTTTTTATGACGATAGGGATAACAGGAAAGGTCACAGCTTCCGGGTAAAGATACACAGACCGGAAGGAAGATCCGGGAAATGAAGAATTTCCTGTACCAGAAAGCCGTTTTTTTCCAAAACACGGCAGGAGCCTGTATTATCCTGTACCACGTAGGCTTTCAGGCAGCTGAGGTGTTCCTGCCGGGCGATATCTGTCAGATGCCTGACTACCTCCGTGCTGTAGCCCTGATTCCAGAAGCGGGGATAGAGAAAGACGGACATGGAACGGGACGCGCCGTCGTTTTCTTCTTTTTTTAATGCGGCCACCCCTACCGGGGCGAGTGTATCCTTCCGGCAGATCAGGTATCCGTAATTGCCGAAAGATGTGTATTCCCGGTATAAGTCTTCCGCCTCCTGTCTGCTCGTATGGGTGGAAAACCGCATGTATCTGGCGACCTCGGGATCGGAAGTGAGAGAAAAAACGGTAGGGATATCCTCCTGAGACAGCGGGCGGAGAAACAGTTGATCGATATTCATTGGTTACCTCCTGTGATGATGGTGTTATTACTGTAGTAATTTATAATAGATCCGGCTGTCTTCTCCTCCCACATCCGGGCGGTTTTCTTGATAGAGAAAACCGTACTTTTCATAAAGTCCGATATGATCCGTAGCCAGATATACCTTCTGACAGCCGGCTTTTACAGCCTCCGCGCAGGCATGGCTGATTAATTGCCCGGCATGCCGGCTGCCGCGGTATGCGGGTGCCGTAAAAACAAAACCAAGCCACGGGTAAAGCGTTTCATCAGCGATACAGTCCTGATGGGTAAGGGTTACAAAAGACACTATCTTTTCCCCGTCGGTCATGAGATAGAGCTTTCCGCCCTGCCCCAGGGTCTCTTCAAAACGGTTTTCCTTTAATAATTCAGCCAGATACCCGGCAGCGCGCCAGGGGAAACCTTCTATTTCTTTTATCCAGTGTTCCTTCTGTTCGTCTTCAAAATATTCAATGATTTGCATAAATGTTCATCTCCCTGTGTTCTGTCGGAATCCTGTTTATAAGGTTTTGAATGAACCGTACCGCAGGAATGTATTTATCTTATCATGTGTATGTGTGATTTACAATGCATGTGTAAAAAGGATTATCAAATTAACATTTTTCTGTATGATACCAGTAACATAACGGAATTAGCAGATAAATTGTGAACAATGATTATCTTCCGGAGAAAGTCCGCTGCATGCATTATGCACTCCATTTTTTAGGTTTATGGAGGTATCATACAAAAGAGTAAATAGGGAAGCAGGGGCAGGGGATACCGAACTTTTTTATCTACACCCGGTGATTATTTCTACATTGAAAGGATTATTTTTATCTTTAATGCCGTGCCCTTTCAATGGCCGGTATCTGATGCATAGTATCTTTCTGTGGATACGGTAACATATCTTGGATAGGTATGTGGATGCATGAACTCCTTGCTGACAATAAAATAAGCGGGGAGTAGAAAAGGCGAAACTACTCTCTGCGTAAAAGGAAAGAGAGGAGCGCCTATGGAACACGAAATGACAAGTCTGCTTACGGAGCAGGCTATTCCCCCGGACTATCAGTTTAACCTGAGTGATTTTGCCTTATTTTTATCAGTTATGAAGGATAAAGCTGCTTATGAGAATATGCTGCAAATCATACTTGATGAACCTGATTTGAGGCTTGAAGAAGTAAAGGCGGAGCAGGTGGTACTCAACCAATCCGGCAAACGGGCTATCCGCCTGGATGCCTGGGCAAGGGATGTACAGGACCGTCAGTTTAATACAGAAATGCAGAACGACTCGAAAAGCGATAATCTGCGGAAACGTTCCCGTTTTTACCAGGGACTGTTGGATACCCCGATACTGAAATCAGGAAAAAAGACCAAATACCGCCATTTGCCTTCTACAATCATTATTATCATTACCCAGGAGGATATCTTTTCCCGTGACCTGGCAATGTACACTTTTACGGAACAATGTGAAGAAATCGCAGGGCTGCATCTGGAGGACGGGACTAAGAAAATTTGTAACTGTTCAGTACCCTCACAGTTACTCTGCAAAAATCCATCCTAAATCGCCTTCGGCGATGGATTTTTGCACTCCTGAATCACTTTCTTACGGTCAGCGCAGTAAATGCGCTGACCTGCTGAACAGTTACAAAAATTTTCCTGAATATGTCCAGCCGCAAGGGAAGGCCGGATCTGGTGAGCCTTCTTCAATATATGAAGAATACGACACTGGATAACCCGGAAATACTGGTAAAGGATAAACGGATTAGAAAACTGGATCGGATCGTAAGGGAAGTAAAGCAATCGGAAGAATGGGAGGCTGTTAAGATGAATATTCTTGAGATTGGAATCGAAAAAGGATTGAATGAAGGAAAAGCGGAAGTTGAATCCAAAATAGTAGGCATGATACGCAAAAAAAGAGAGAAAAAACTGGATGCGGAAGCGATAGCGGAGCATCTGGAATTAGATACTGTCTATGTAAGAAAAGTGGTTGCCCTTATGGACGAGGATTCATCAAGAACTGATCTGCAGGTTGCCAGGATTCTGGTAAGACAGGAATAAGTGCCTTGTTTACACATAAAAAGTAAACGTCAGTACAGCGGCTGCCGGTACGGTTCAGGAAAGCCTTCCATATGGCGGAGAGTATTATCCCGTAAAAAAAACCTGCCGGTTTTCCGGCAGGTTTTTTGTTATCAGTTCCGTCTGTTCAGGATTCCCCCATTTCCCCAGGCCGGCTTTTCATACCGCCCGGAGTGCAGTTACAGAAGATGGATGCCGTGGCTCTCCGCCTCTGCGGCTATGGCATCCGGCCAGATAGAACACTGTACTTCACCGATATGCGCTTTGCGCAGGAAGAACATACAGATACGGGACTGGCCGATTCCTCCGCCGATGGTGAAAGGAAGTTTCTCTTCTATAATAGCTTTTTGGAAAGGAAGTCCGGCCCTGCCGGAACATCCCGCTTTTTCCAGCTGGGAGAGAAGTGCGTCTTTGTCCACACGGATTCCCATGGAGGACAGTTCCAGGGCGATATCCAGAACCGGATAGTATACAACGATATCCGCATTCAGTGACCAGTCATCATAGTCCGGTGCGCGGCCGTCATGACGTTCGCCGGATTCCAGGACATCCCCGATCTGCATAATACAGACGGCCCCCTTGGCTTTTGCAATATAATATTCCCTTTCTTTTGGCGTATTGTCCGGGAACATATCTTCCAACTCCTGGGTTGTTACGAAGAAAATATCATGAGGAAGGATTTCCTCTATGTAATCATACTCGATGGACATAAATTTCTCTGTTTTCCGGAGTACCTTATATACGATGCGTACCACATCCTTCAGCGTGTCCAGGGTGCGTTCTTCTTTGGTAATAATCTTTTCCCAATCCCACTGATCCACATAAATGGAATGGATGTTATCCGTAACCTCATCCCTGCGGATGGCACTCATATCGGTATACAGGCCTTCGCCCGGAACAAAGCCGTATTTCCTCAGTGCATAGCGTTTCCATTTCGCAAGGGACTGTACGATTTCCGCCTCATAATCATTCTGCTCCTTGATGCCGAAAGCAACAGGGCGCTCAATGCCATTTAAATTATCATTCAGGCCGGAGGCCGGATCCACAAAAAGAGGTGCGGATACACGAAGCAGATTAAGCCGTTCCGCCAGAAGCTTCTGAAAGAAATCCTTCACTGTCTTGATACCGATCTGGGTATCGTGAAGGGATAAGGCAGATTGGTAGTTTTTGGGAATATTTAAGTTTTCCATGTTTTATTCTCCGGTTATACAGACCGGATATACCTCCCGATTTTTATGGCACTAGAATCCTTTCCTATCATAATCCAGCCGGATAGGGATGTCAATTATATCTGTAATGAAAATCTTACGTTTCGTAACAACGCAGACAACTTTTTGTGCCCTGCGGTATCCCCTCCAATGCCCGTCCGTAAACAGAGTACAGGGCAATGAGATAGCCGGACAAACAATAGCACTTGCTGTCGGGAAAAGCAAAGTATTTTAAGCTATAATTATAGTGATTAGTTTGCCTTTGCTGCATTTACGGGAGATATGCCGGCAATGCACAGCACGGCATATATGTTTCGGATAAGGTATTCCCCCAATTTTGTACGGCAAAAAGTAGTGAATGGAAGCAAGTAAATAGGATCGTTAAAGGAGGACAAGTAAAATGATTTACACGAGCTTAGAACAGCGCACCGCACAGGGCTATCAAGATTTATTCCCACGGTTTATTCCGGATAGGCAGGCGCCGGTGAGTGTTTCAGAACAGAAAGAATTTTATGATCGGATGGAAAAATTATACCAGTTGGCATATGATGAACCGCAGCTTTTCGTACCAACGCTCCATGAGGATGATACGCCCCCGCCGCTTTACTGCGGGGTGTCAGACCCAAAGCGGGAAATACAAAAACACATGAAAAAATTCCGTAAATCGGTGGATTCCTTGGTGATGCAAATGTATCTTATGGGAGCAAATAAGGAGTTTAAGTTAGACCGCAGGCAAAAGGCAATTCTCTCAAGACTGGGGATTGAGGAGTTTACGGGGCTTCCTCCCGCGTGGGTGTGGATGGCGGAAAAGGAGCATTTAGAACGTTTCCAAACCCCATCGCGCTTTGCCCATTGCTGCTTTCGGGACGACTATAGTTACACGGCTGATATTTATGAAAAAGCCTTTGGGAATGACGCTTTTCACAGGCTGACAAGTTGGATGAACGGCCATGGCTACAAGTCATTTGATATTTATGATACTACCGCCAGCAACTGTACGTTTTCCCTGACTTATGCAAACCCGGAATGGAGCAACGAATCCCCCACAGGAGGAGTTGAATACAAAATTAAGCATACAGGCATATCGATGCGATATGAACTATACAGCGGTGAACCCTGGATTCTCGGCGTATGTATACCGGGTGGCATGAAAGTGTATTTGGAGCATTTTGATGAAATGCCGGCCGGGGTTCAAGCCTTTGTGATGTCACATATTAAACGTTGTGACGGCTGCCGTTACTGCGTACAGACCGACAAAACCGGGAACCGTCCGTTGGCTAAAATCTCAGTACAATGTGAGGGGAAAGCGTACAGTCTGTGCCCCTATTTCCCCGGCTGCAGATTTTGGTGGACAAGCATGGACGATACACTTGCCGATCATATCATCGGACTGCTTAGCTTTATGGACAGGTTTGCGGACAATAAAAGTAACGTAAGAAATTAACAGCAGCGAATTCCAACGAAGCGGATTATGAGATCGAAGGTCATGGGGTATCATCAAATGGACTATTATATGCCGATAAAAGTGGGATGCACAAAATAAGGGGTTTTTCCGCGCCATGGGGATTGTGACCGTCGGTATGGGGGATACATACGTCGGCGCACGTAATGAAAAGCTTGTACTTTACCCGTCCTGCCTTATATAATAATAATGTAATTGCCCGGACATGCCGCGCCGACAGCGGGATATTTGGCTGCGCGGAAAGGGATTGCATATAATAGACAGGAAAGAGAGGATATTACGGATGGGACAAGGCAGAATATTATTGGTGGAAGATGACGGGAGCCTGATAGACGGTTTGGAGTATTCTCTGAAAAAAGAAGGGTTTACGGTGGATATTGCCCGGAGTGTGGAGGATTTCATGCAGATTTATGAAGAGGGAAGATATGCGCTGCTTATGCTGGATGTGACGCTTCCGGACGGAAACGGATTTGAAATATGTGAAAAGGTGCGGGCGGAATCGGAAGTACCAATTTTGTTCCTAACCGCTGCGGATGAGGAATTCAATGTGGTGAGAGGGCTGGATATGGGAGGGGATGATTATGTATCCAAGCCCTTCCGGCTGAATGAGCTTCTATCCCGGATTCATTCTCTTTTGCGCAGGGCGGGGAAGAAGGGGGTAAAAGAAGAGAAAGAGGAGGGGAAGCTTATATCCGGGAAGGTATCGGTGGATCTGCATGCGAACAGAGCCTGGCTGGAAGAACAGCCTCTGGAGCTTACGGCACAGGAGTATAGGCTGCTTTGTCTGTTTCTTTTGAATCAGGGAGTTATCCTTACAAGAGAACAGATTCTTGACCGGCTGTGGGACGGAAACGGGGATTTTGTGGATGATAATACACTTTCTGTGTATATCAGGAGGCTGCGCAGTAAAATAGAAGAGGATCCTTCTTCCCCTGTCCATCTGGTTACAGTGCGGGGGCTGGGATATCAATGGAAGGAAACCATGTGAGGCCGGGGAGGGATTCAGGGATGGAAAGCCTGTATAAGGATCGGGATGTTCGTAAGTTTTTGGGCGGAAGCGGCATATTGGTTCTCTGTATGATAATCGCCGGAGGGCTTCTTTATTTTATGCACATGGAGGATGTTAAAAAACTGTATCTGCAGCAGCAGGCGGAGGCCGCGGGGGCAATGCTGCAGGCCGGGATGGAGCCTGAACAGGTCGCGCGGGTGCTGGGCGGCGATATCCAGCCGGAAATGGCGGAGGAAGGAAAGCAGCTGATGCGCAGCGCGGGTTATGAAGAACCCATATCCATACGGCTGGTGCCTCCTTTGAAACGGCTGGGGCTATGGTGGGGAACCTGGTTTTTCCTGTATATAGCCGTTATGAGTGTGGGGGCGGCAGGGATTGCCGGACGGCTTCTCGCAGGAACGCACAGGAAGCTGTACCGGATGGAACAAAGCGTAAAGCATTTCATGGAAGGGGATTTTGCGCAGCGTATCCCTGCGGAGGAGGAAGGGGATTTTGCCCTCCTTTCGGCGGCGGTGAATGAAATGGCCTCTTCCCTGAATTCCCATAAGGAAGCGCAGAAAAAGGCAAAAGAATTTCTGAAGGATACCATAACCAATATATCCCATCAGCTGAAAACACCGCTTGCCGCACTGTTTATGTATCAGGAAATTATACAGCAGGAAACGGGAGAAGAGGAGACGGTGAAGAAATTTGCTGCAAAATCCGTGACGGCCCTGGAACGGATGCAGACACTGGTGCTCAACCTGTTAAAAATAGCCCGTCTGGATGCGGATATGATCGTTTTCCGCAGACAGGAGGTGAAGGTGGGGGCGCTAATGGAGGATATCCGTGCCGAACTGGAAACGAGAGCGGAGAAGGAAAGAAAGGAAATCCTGCTGACCGGCGATGCAGACAGCCCTATGGTATGTGACCGGGACTGGATGCAGGAGGCCGTATCCAATCTGGTGAAGAATGCATTGGATCATACGAAGGAGGGCGGGAGGGTGGAAATCGCCTGGGAAAACACCGGCGTTGGCGTACGGATACAGGTAACGGATAATGGAAGCGGCATCCATCCCGAGGACCTGTATTCCATATTCCGGCGCTTTTACCGAAGCCGCATTTCCAATGACCGGGAGGGAGAGGGGTTGGGACTGCCGCTGACAAAGGCGATTGTGGAAGGACATGGCGGTACCATCGGCGTGGACAGTATTTTGGGGCAGGGGGCGGCATTCACGGTTTTTCTGCCTTATGAACCGGTGTAGTACGGGTATGTAAGGAACCGGTCCGGAAGCTTACAGAACTGTAAGGTGACAGACATGTGGGAGTAAGCTTTTTCCGATATACTTACTTTCGTAGAAGAAATGCAGGCCTGTGTTTCCCTGCTTCATACATCCCGCGGGATAAAAGGGAGGGGAACGGGCGGCTATAGCAAGCGGAAAGGAAGTATATCATGGAAATATTAAAGGTGGATAATCTGAGTAAAACATATGGCTCCGGGGACGCCAGGGTAGAGGCGCTTAAGACGGTTTCCTTCACGATGGAAAAAGGAGAATTCGCGGCAGTGGTGGGGGAATCCGGTTCGGGGAAAAGTACCCTGCTAAACCTGGTGGGGGGCCTGGATACGCCGGGGGCGGGCAGAGTGCTGCTGGACGGTAAAGATCTGTTTGCAATGAAGGAGAAGGAACGAACAGTGTTCCGAAGAAGAAATATAGGGTTTATTTTCCAGGGGTTTCACCTGATTCCCGAGCTGACGGTGGAGCAGAATCTGCTCTTTCCTGTTTTGCTGGATTATAAAAAACCGGATATGACATATGTAGAAGAGCTGCTGGGAAGCCTGGGGCTGAAGGAACGCAGAACCCACCTGCCCAGCCAGCTGTCCGGAGGGCAGCAGCAGAGAGTGGCTATCGGCCGGGCGCTGATGAATCATCCGGCCCTGATACTGGCGGATGAGCCTACGGGAAACCTGGATTCCAAAACGAGCAGGGAGGTCATTTCCCTGCTTCACGGAATGTCCCGTAAATACCGCCAAAGCGTATTGATGATTACCCATAATATGAATATTGCGGCGGATGCGGACCGGGTATTCCGGGTGACGGACGGCTGCCTTACGGAAGTGAATTCCGGAAAGGAGGGCGGTGATGAATAGTTATCTGGATTTGGTAAAAGAGTATGCCAAAAGGCATAAGAGCAAAAACCGTATGAGCCTGGTGGTAATTCTTCTGGCAGTAGCCCTGGTCGCCGCTATTTTCGGTATGGCGGATATGGAACTGCAGACCCAGCAGATCAGTATGAAAAAACAGTACGGCAACTGGCACATTTCCGTCCGGGATATAACCGGGGAGCAGGCGGAGCTGCTGGCGCTGCGCCCTCAGGCCGCTTTGAGCGGATGGGTGGGGAGCACGGGGGGAGAGGCGGGTTATCTTCTGGATGGAAAAGCCGCCAACATTATGGGGGCGCAGGAACCCGTTGCCGGGGCACTTGGGATCCAGCTGATGGAAGGAAACTACCCGCTGAGGGACGGGGAAGCACTGCTTACCGTCACGATGGCCCGTACATTGGGAATCGCGGTTGGCGACGGTGTGGAAGTGACAGGACCGGACGGACGCGTGATCCCTCTGACGATTACGGCCCTTGCGGAGGATACTGCCGCTGTGCTGAAATCAGATCAAGCGGGTATTGTTATGACAACCCATGGATTTTACAATACCTTCCCGCCGGAGGATTATGCAGATCGTTTTTATATGCAGTTTAAGCCATTTACCGATATCCAGGGGGAAAAAGAGAAGATAGAGGAAAGCCTTGGGATTTCCCCGGAGCAAATTCAGGATAACAGCTATCTGCTGGCAGCTATGGGACAGAGCGGAGATCCCTACTTTATGGCAATGTACGGAACCGCAGCCATACTTTTCCTCTTCGTGCTTATCGCTGCGATCCTTATGATCAGCAGCAGCTTCCAGACCGGTGTGTCGGAAAGAATCCGCTTTTTCGGGATGCTGCGCTGTCTGGGAGCTTCCCGCAGGCAAATCAGGCGGTTTGTCATCCGGGAAGGGCTCAATTATTGTAAAAAAGCAATCCCTGCCGGTCTGGCCGCCGGCATCCTGGTCATATGGGGACTGTGCGGTTTGCTGCGGGGCCTGAATCCGGAATATTTTGCAGATATGCCCGTATTCGGCATAAGCATTCCCGGTATTGCGGCGGGGGCGGCAGTAGGGCTTGTATCCTGCCTTCTCGCTTCCCTGTCACCGGCTAAAAAGGCGGCGGCTGTTTCTCCGCTCACGGCGGTAAGCGGCAATGCGGAAAATAATATAAAAATCAAAAACACCCGCCTGTCAGGCGGTAAAATTGACGGGACCCTGGGAATTTACCATGCGCTGGAAAACCGGAAAAACCTGATTCTGATGGTGGCGTCCTTTGCGTTCAGCATCCTTATGTTTATGAGTTTTTCCGGACTTATAGATTTTGTGAAGCATGCCATACGCCCTCTGCAGCCCTGGTCCCCGGATATTTCACTGGTAAGCCCGGATAACAGCGGTTCCATTGACAGCGGGATGTATGAAAAACTGCAGCAGCTGAAGGGAGCGGATAAAGTTTACGGACGTATGTTTGACTATGCCCTTCCCTTCAGCAGGAGCGGCGGGGAAGAACAGGAAACCGCTTACCTGATATCCTATGAACAGTACCAGTTCGGGTGGGCGGAGGATGCCCTTCTGGATGGCAGCATAGAAGCGGCGGTGAAGGAGACCGGTAAGGTATTGGCCGTCAGCCGCGATGACAGCCCATGGCAGGTGGGGGAAACGCTTTCCCTGTATCCGGAAGGCACGGGCGGGCAGGCGGAAATTGCGGGCATTTTGGGCAGCAGCCCTTTTGACAGCGCTAACGGAGAGCAGATCCTGATTTGTTCGGAAGAAACCTTTCGTGCGATAACCGGAAAGAACGGCTATACCATTGTGGATGTCCAGCTGAAAAGGCAGGGGGGAGAGGATGCGGCATTACAGCTGCGGGATTTGGCCCTGGAGCAGGGGCTTACCTTATCCGATTCCAGAAAGGATAAAGAAGAAACCAGGGCAATACTTTTTTCCTTTTCCGTATTTGTCTATGGTTTCCTGGCAGTGATCCTGCTGATATCGGTCCTGCATATTATTAATAACATTCATATGAGCATAACAAAGAGGATGAACCAGTGCGGAGTGATGCGGGCCATCGGGATGGAGGGAAAGCAGCTTCTTTGTATGGTGAGGGCGGAAGCTTTTGTTTATGCTATCTTGGGGGCGGCTTTGGGAATCCTTATGGGGCTGCCTGCCCACCGCTTTGTATACGGACAGCTGATAACCTCCCGCTGGGGGACGTCCTGGCGGTTTCCCATGGGGCAGCTCGTGGTTATAGTGGGAGTCACCTTTGCAGCCACATTGCTTGCGGTAAGGAGGCCTGCACGGAAAATAAGGGATATGGATATCGTGGATACCATTCATGCATTATAAAGGGATATGGTCCTGAAGGGCGCTCTTAAAAAAGACTGAAACTTCACAGGCGCCAAATGGCTCTGCGCCCGCTGCCTGCATGGCCCCCCGGAACAGAAAAGGAATTTTCACAGATGCCTTTCAGACTATGGAGATGAGACCGATCAAGTGTGTCAGCCTCACCTGACACGCTTGATGCCCTCGGGCTCATTGGAATGTCCGGTCTGATGGATCTGCGAAAATCCTTTTCTGTTCCGGGGGGCCATGCAGGCAGCGGGCGCAGAGTCATTTGGCGTCTGCGAAGTTTCAGAAAAAAAGTAAAGAAAATGATATAAATCAATGTATTTTTGCATTGTACCTTTCGCCGGATTCTTTTATGATGAAAGAAAGACTGAACGCAATGGGGAGGAAGGACTATGCTGAAAGATAAAATGCTGTGGATGAAAGACAGTGCAAATATCCGGGATGAGATCCGGCAATGTACGGACGAGGGGAGGGAGATTACACGACTCCTTCCCCGGGCGGAGGAAATCCGGAATATGGAAGAGGGGCCGGAAAAGGAAAGGTGTGCCAGGCAGCTTCTGGAAGATATGGAAAACAGTCCGGTGGCAGCGGATTTCCCTTTTGATGAGCCGGAAGCGTGGGAGAAAATCGTGCTGGCCTGTGAGGGGAAAGGAATACAGACCCGGATTCCGGAAGCGGAGCTGGAGGATCGGATCCGGGGGGCATGGACAGGACGTGCCTCCGGCTGTCTTCTGGGTGTTCCGGTGGAAGGCTGGAGCCGGGACAAAATCCGGGGATATCTGGAGGAAAGCGGACAGTATCCGCCGGACGGCTATATCCGATCCGATGTGGATCCCGCTGTCAGGGAGAAATACGGTGTAAAGGATGTGGACGAAGGCACCGCTTATGATCGGCAGAATATCTGCTGGATCAATAATATGGATACCTATCCCGTAGATGATGATATGAACTATACGGTTTTGTCCCTTCGCGTTCTGGAACGCAGCGGGGGTGACTTTACTTCGGAGGATGTGGCACAGTCCTGGTTGTTCGGCCTGCCCGCCTTCCATACCTGTACGGCGGAACGGGTTGCCTACAGGAACCTGATGCATGGGATTCTTCCCCCGGAATCCGGCCGTCTTGCCAACCCCTTCCGGGAGTGGATCGGGGCGCAGATCCGGGTGGATTTCTACGGATATATAGCCGCAGGAAATCCTGCGCTTGCCGCGCAGATGGCATGGCGGGATGCGGTGGTGGCCCAGTCCAAAAACGGGGTATATGCCGCTATGTATATTGCGGCGCTCATCGCGGCCGCCGCCGTATTACCCGAACCCTCCGGCTGGGTGGAAGAGGCTATGAAGCAGATCCCCTGCGGCTGCAGGCTGTATTGCGCGCTGAAGGAGCTTCTGGATTCCCGGAAGAAAGGCGGCTCCTGGGAGGAATTGCTGGAAGCGATCCATGGGAAATATAAGGAAGCCGATTCCTTTGACTGGTGTCTGGCTATTCCCAATGCCCTGATCGTTACGGCCTGTGTACTATGCTTTGGTACGGATTACAGCCAGGCGGTTATCCATGCGGTTCTGGCAGGGTTTGATACGGACTGCAACGGCGCGACGGTGGGTTCCGTGGTGGGAATTGCACGCGGATACAAAGCGATAGACAGCAGATGGACGGCACCCGTCCGGCAGATCATCTGCTCCAGTGTTAACAGCTATACCAGGATGTCGGTGGAGGAGATCACGGAAAGAACGATAGCGTTGATGAAATAAAGGTAAGGCGGACGGCAGCAGGCGGCGGCTTTGGTCAGGATACCCATCCGGATCGAAGGTGCCGCCTGTTTTATGGATCCGTCGCGGCCATTCCTATCCTACCTGTGCCCTTATGGCAACAATAGATAGTGTATTGACAAATCCGATAATTGAATATAAACTAGTTATATAAAATTGTTATATAACTAGTTTATATAAATGAGATAATAAGACAGGAGGGAGTTTTGTGCCAAAGCAAAGAATTACAAAAGAAATGGTGGTGGAGGCCGCTTTTGAAATTGCCCGGAAGGAAGGGGCGGAGAAAGTCATCGTAAAGACCATCGCGGAAAGGCTGGGCTGCTCGGTACAGCCTATTTACAGCTACTGTTCCAATATGGAGGGGCTGCGGGAGGAGCTGGTGGAGCGTACCCGGCTTTTTATGAAGGAATATATTGCTGCCCGCCTGGATAAGTCCGATTATTTCTGGAGTATGGGGCAGGCCCAGATACAGTTTGCCAAAGAGGAGCCGAACCTGTTCAAGCTATATTTCCTGCGCCGCCGCCAGGACATCGGTTCCCTCCGGGAACTGTATTCCAAAGAAGGCAGTGTGGACATGGGGGATTATCTTGCACAAACCCTGCAAATCCGCCCGGAAAAAGCCAGAGAGCTGCATCTTAACATGATTATTTACACGATGGGGATCGCTTCCATTCTTGCCACAACCGGTTCCGACATACCGGAGGAAGAAATCAGCGATCAGCTGGAAAAGGCATATCATGCCTTTTGCGTACAAAGCAGAGAGGAAAGCAATGAGTAAAATAGGAGTAATCTATAAATCGAAAACCGGGTTTACCCAAAAATATGCGCAGTGGATTGCGGAAGAAACAGGCTGTGACCTGATTCCGTATGAGCAGCGTGAACAGGCGGATTACAGCCATTATGATACGATCCTGTATGGCGGCGGTGTATATGCGGGCACCATCGGAGGTATCAAATGGTTCCGGAAGAAGCTGCCGGAGCTGTCAGGTAAGAAAATCGGCGTATTTGCCACCGGATCCAGGCCGGAACACACACCGGGGCTGGAAAAGGAATGGAAACAGAATTTTACGCCGGAGGAATGGGGGCGTGTTAAGGTTTTCTATATGCAGGGCGGGCTGGCCTATGAGAAAATGGGCGCTGCAGATAAGCTGCTGATGTCCATGTTCCGTGGGATGATGAAGAAAAAGGAAGGGGAGGACAGTGAAATGTACCGCGCTATCAGCCAATCGTATGATATTTCCTCCCGGGAATCGCTGAAGGGGCTGCTGGAATGGCTGGATAATGACTGAAATTTGTTATAAATAAATCGGATATAGCACAAAAAATGAGATGGCTGCAAGACCACATGCTGTAAACAGTGGGATTGCGGTCATCTTATTTCATCCTGCTTCCCGGAGAAAAGTATCAATTTTACTATCCAAGTCAATTTATTTGTATATTTATTACCGTCCCGTAAGGCTACAATAAAATGGATAAAAGAAAACCGGACAGCGCAAACCCACGCTGTGTTCCGGATAGAAACGAAGCAAATAACGGCAAAGCCTTCGGGAAACCGGTACTCCAATTGTCATTAGCCGGAAATACTGATAAACTAAAGGATACACAAATCAGTTATTATCCTTATGACGATGCTTTTCTCCGGTCGGAAAAGACGGGCAGAGGGATTTTGCCCGGCCGGCGGCGGATGGTTTTCTGTCATTGATGAATACTGCCGGCAGTGAGGAGAAGGCCGGAAGAGGAAGAAGCGGCGGGGAAAATGGAGATGAAGAGGGAAAGTGATTTTGTCAGATATCTGTTTAAGTGGCTTCTTCTTATTTTTGCGGCATTTGCGGCAATAAGCATCTGCTTTAATCTGGTTACCTATATGAGGGAAAAGCAATATTATTCCGAAATCATTGAGCAGGAGCAGCAGGAGCGGATCAATTATCTGTCCAGGAATATCAATGAAGAACTGACAACCCTGAAGATTACAGCAAGCGTTGCCGTCAAAGAAGATATCGTGCAGGAACTGTACTGCCGGTATGATTATGTGAACAGCTACGAACGCAGCAAGCTGATGGAGGATATCCGGAAACGGTGCATGGAAATCGATAACCTGAATTCCTTTGTTTCCGCCAGCTGCCTGTATCTTCCGGAGAAAAATCTGAAAATCAGCCGGGACGGATATGATTTTGTGGAAGAAGAGGCCTATGCCTTCGTGCTGGAAAATAAAGAAAATGGAATGCTGTCCATAAAAGACGGCAAAGCCTATATCATTGAAATCCTGAATAAAAACTATTTGAACGACAAATGGTACAAAGAGAATGTACTGGGTATTTTTGTAATCGAGTTAAATACCGGTGTGATTCTACAGGAAATGCAGTTTGCCAAAATGATGGACCAGGACGCGTTGTTTATGGCAAGCCCGGATAACAGCGCCGTTTATTTTTCCACAAGGGATATTGATTACGGGAATCTGAAGCAGGGGGACGATCCGGATAAGCTGCTGCTTGACGGAGAAGAATATCTGTTCATGAGTTCCCATGACGACGGGGATTTCTTCCGGCTGTATTATCTGCAGGATCAGAGCTTCCTTCATTTAATCCAGGATAAAATGATAACCAGTATCCTTTTATTCGCGGGAATTATTGTCCTGACCATACTTCTGGCCTTCGCACTTTTTTACCGCAGGGTTTTCCGTCCCCTGGAGGTACTCCTGGTGGATGCTTTTGACCAGATCAAGAAATCAAACCTTTCTTACCGGATCCCGGAAACGGAAAAAAACAGGGTATTTGCCAATCTGTACCGGAATTTTAATTACATGGCGGAACGTATTGATACTCTGGTTTCCAGGGAACTGAAGCAGGAGATATTGGTGAACCAGGCCAATTTCAAACATCTGCAGGCGCAGATCAATCCCCATTTCATGTATAACAGTTATTTCCTGCTGTACCGGATGATTAAGAGCGGGGACAAGGAGGGAAGCCTGCTCGTCTGTGAAAACCTGGGCTGTTTTTTTAAATATATCAACAGGGATTCCGGGGAGAACAAAAGCCTGGAGGATGAAATCAGCCATGCCCGTTCTTATGCGATAATCCAGGGCTACCGTTATAAAGGGATCATCCATGTGGATTTCCCGGAGCTGCCGGAGCGTTATAATTACATTGAAGTCCCCAGGCTGATCATCCAGCCGTTAATCGAGAATGTTTTTAAATATGTGGTAAGCCAGATGGAGGAGGAGGAAGAGATCCGGCTTAAGGTCAGCTATGAGGAGGAGGGGGAAGAGCTTCTGGTCCATGTGGAAAATTCCGGACAAATAGAGGAAGAGCAGCTGGAGCATATCCGCAGGAAACTATATGATGCGGAGGCGGATGAAGATATTACGGCACTGATGAATATCAATGCCAGGCTTCAGGTCTTTTTTAAAAAAGAGAATCCGCTGGAGGTGAAACGTTCCTGCCTGGGAGGGCTGCGAGTAACCCTGCATGTACAGCTGTGAAGGAAGGGATTGCCGGGTAAGGGGGGAAACTGGGATGAATGAAAAGAAAAAATATACACTGCTTGTAGTGGATGATGAGCCGATTATATCCGACGGCCTTAAGGATTTGTTTGAGGAGGAGTTCCCGGAAATATTTCAGATTTATAACTGCTATCACCCGAAAAAGGCGCTGGAGCTTTTCCGGTTCCGGCTGCCCGATGTGGTGGTAAGCGATGTGAAAATGCCGAAGATGACCGGAATTGAGATGGCCGAGGAAATGCGGAAGATCAAACCGGATGTCCATGTCCTTTTTCTTTCCGGCTATGATGAATTTGATTACGTTTATTCTGCCATCAGGCAGGATGCGGATGACTATATCCTGAAAACAGAAGGAGATGCCACAATCGTTGGGGCGATGAGAAAGATGGTGGAACTGCTTGATTCCGAAATGGTGTTTATGGAGGAATTTAAAAGCGCCCAGAACAAGATATCCTATATGGCGCCCGCCTTCAAGCAGCAGGCGCTCATCCATATCCTGGACGGATCGGTTGCCAAAGAGGCGGAATTTGAAGAGCTTATGGCAGAGCTGGAATATCCCCTTCCTGTCCATGGGAAAATGCTGCTGCTTATCGGCACGCTGAACGAAAAAGTGCCCCAGATGACCCGGGAAAAAATACTGGAAACCGTGGTTTCCCTGCTCAGGAAAGCCTATGGGGACAAGATAGCCCACATACATAAGGTAATTTACCGAAAAAGCTTTGTGTGGCTGCTGGAATCGGAGGAAGAGGATCTGCCTGCCCTGTTGTTTATGACCGCGCTGGATATCCAGAATATGATACAGCTGCGCCTCGGGCTGCTCATGTACTTCGGCATCGCCCGGGAAAGCGTTCCCTGGAACGGGCTGAGTGCCGGCTACGGGAATCTGTGGACGGAAATGCAGCGTCAGGCCATCAATGAAGAAAACAGTAT
Source organism: uncultured Lachnospiraceae bacterium (assembly GCA_900548905.1). Classification (GTDB taxonomy): domain Bacteria; phylum Bacillota; class Clostridia; order Lachnospirales; family Lachnospiraceae; genus Eisenbergiella. The sequence continues at coordinate 42,222 of URMK01000029.1, forward strand.
TATCCTGGAAAGCAAAGAGCTTTCCATCAGCGATTCCTTCAACGCAGAGGAGTCGGATTTTGAGCAAATGTTGGCTCCTATTACCGAAAAGCTGCGAGTGATGCAGGAATTCCTTCTGGGGGAAAACTTTCCGGCTTTTACGGAGGATGCCGAGGATATTCTGAAAATACTGGAGAAATCCAAACGGCATTCCATGTACGCTTTGGAAATCTATTATTCCCTGGGGAATATCCTGATCACCTATATTAACCAAAAGAATATCCGCCCGATGCTCGCTTCCCGCATCCAGCTCATGGAGCTTTTTGATCCCGGTTCCTTTGTCACATGGGAGCAGGCGGCACAGTATATCAGACGGCTTACCCAGGCTATCCGGGAAATCTGCGCACAGACCCAGCAGAGTACCATGATGAGCATTACCGAGCGGACCAAATCCTATTGCCTTTCCCACCTGGGAGAGGATCTGTCCCTTACGGCCATAGGCCAGGCAATCGGCTTTAACCCGGTTTACCTTTCCCGGATTTTCAAACAGTTTGAAGGGACGAGCATCCGGGAATATATAGAAACCTGCCGCATGGATATGGCAAAGCGCCTGATCCGGAATTCACGGATGAAAATTTATGAAGTTGCGGAAAAATGCGGCTATCAGAATACCGCGTATTTTATAAAAATATTTAAAGCCCACTTCGGAATGACACCCCAGGAATGCCGGGACATGGGCTGAAGGATTAACCAAATTAGCTGAAAACGCCGTACAGAAAGCCGCTGTTTCTGTACGGCGTTACATTTTTCTTCCCTTTTATGCGGCGGCCCGGCCGTCAGGAAGGGGACCGGTGGGATTTTTAAAAACCCCTATATTTTTTGTTATAAAAGTATAAATCGTTTTATATTTTTCTTATTTATCCCCTGTTATAGTGGAAATACAGAAAGGGAGGTTTGATATGAGAGCTGTTGCCGTAAAGAAAAGAAAGGGCTGGTTCCGGAAGGAAATGCCGTTCCACCTCATGCTGCTGCCTGCAGTGATAATTACCTTTATTTTTAAATACATTCCTTTTGCAGGAATCACCATGGCCTTTGAAGACTATACCCCGCTGAAAGGGCTTTTCCGGCAGAAATGGGTGGGCCTGGATAATTACAAATACCTCTTTTCCCTGCCCGGCTTCGGGAGCGTTATCTGGAATACCATATTTATCGCGGTTATGAAGCTGGTGGGTAATCTGATTTTCCCGGTGTTGGTAGCTTTGCTGCTGAATGAAATCCGGGCAAGGCATTTTAAGAAAACTGTGCAGACGGTGCTTTACCTGCCTCATTTCATATCCTGGGCGGCGTTGGCAGGCATTTTTATAGACATTCTTTCCCCGTCGGGCGGGATTGTGAACCAGCTGCTGTCGGCTGTTGGGCTGAAACCGGTATTTTTCCTCGGGGATTCCGCCGTTTTCCCTTATACCATGGCGGTAACCGACATCTGGAAGGAACTGGGCTGGGGAACCATCGTTTATCTGGCGGCGATTACGGGTATCGACCCCACCTATTATGAGGCGGCGCGGATGGACGGCGCAGGGCGTTTCAAGCAGATGCTGTATGTGACGATTCCCAGTATTCTTCCCATGATTCTCCTCATGATGGTGCTCAGTGTGGGAAATGTCCTGCAGGCAGGGTTTGAACAGGTATTTAATCTGTACAGCCCCCAGGTATATTCCACAGGGGATATCATTGATACCTATGTGTACCGTATCGGTGTCATTGAAGCGAAGTTCGATTTAGCTACTGCCGTGGGGCTTTTCAAATCCGCCATATCCTTTGTGCTTATCATCATGGGATACAAGCTTGCCGATAAACTGGCCGGCTACAAAGTTTTCTGAAGCTATGGCCGTTCGTGAGCCCCCAACGGGCGGTGAGGCCTCACGAACAGTCATTTGATGAGAAAGAGGAAGAAAGTTTGAAAGTTCCTTTCAAACTATTCATTAATGCAGTATCGCAGGCTAGCCTGCGATATGCAGGGGGTATAAGAATGAAAATAAAAGAATCACCATCCAGAAAATTGTTCATGATAAGCAACTATTTCCTGCTGGGCTTTTTGAGCCTTACCTGTCTGCTGCCGTTAATCAACCTGTTTGCCGTATCCTTCAGCGCACGATCCATGGTGGATGCCAATGCGGTCTCCTTCTGGCCCAAAGGCTTCAATACCGCGGCATACGAGTACATACTTTCCAACAAACAGTATTTCCAGTCTTTCGGAATTACCATTGGGAGAGTGCTCCTGGGTTGGATCATCAATCTGGTGCTGATTATCCTGGTGGCTTATCCGCTGTCCAAGGACGATCCCAGAATCTTTCGGTGCAGGAAGTACTATACCTGGTTTTTCCTGGTGACAATGGTATTTAACGGAGGGCTTATCCCCACCTACCTTGTGGTGAGTAAAATGCACATGATCAATTCGTTCCTGGCATTGATTCTGCCGGAAGCGCTGCCCATGTTCTGTGTTCTTATCATGATGAATTTTTTCAGAGGGCTTCCCAAAGCCATTGAAGAGGCGGCTTTGGTGGACGGGGCAAACTGGTTTGTAACCATGTGGAAAATTTACCTGCCTCTCTCCAAGCCTTCCCTGGCGACGGTATCCCTGTTTGTGATTGTTAACCATTGGAATGCCTGGTTTGACGGCCTGATTTATATGAATCTGCCGGAAAAATATCCGTTGATGACCTACCTGCAGTCCGTGGTTTTGAAATTTGATGTTACCAAGATTACCTCGGAGCAGCTGATGCTCAATCCCCATCTGATGGAAGTGACCGGGAGGGGGATCAAGGGGGCTTTGATTTTATTGTGTACGGTTCCAATTCTTCTGGTGTATCCGTTCCTGCAGAAATATTTTGTGGCGGGAGTGGTGATGGGAAGTGTGAAGGAATAAATAAAGGAGGGTTTTACGTTTATGAAAATCAAAAAAATGACAGCGCTGTTTCTGACAGCGGCAATGACGGCATCCCTGGCGGCCTGCGGAGGAAGTGGGGATACGGGAACCTCTTCCGGCACTGCGGGCGCCGGAAGTACGCAGGAAGGCACACAGGCCGATGCAGGCAAAAATGTGGAGCTGACCTATATGCACAAGCTGAACGGTACGGAAAAATATGTGGGAAGCGATGATATCAACAACAACGTGTATACCAGATGCTATCAGGATGAGCTGGGCATCGCCCTGAAATATACCATTGCGGCGGCAGGGGACGATTATACCCAGAAGCTGACCATGGCTATCGCCTCCAATGATCTTCCCGATCTGATGGATCTGCCCCCCGAGGAATTCTCTGAGCTGGCGAATGCAGGGATGCTTGCGGATATAACGGATGCCTATGATACCTATGCCTCCGACCTTCTGAAGGAAACGATTGAGGCAGACGGCGGTGTCCAGCTGGCATCCGCCAAGGTGGACGGTAAGCTGTACGGCCTTCCCCAGCTGTCCGCAGCGGACGGTACCTGCGATCTTTTGTGGATCCGCACCGACTGGCTGGAAAATCTGGGGCTTAAGGCGCCGTCCACGATGGAGGAACTTCTGGAGGTAGCCCGGGCATTCCGTTATGACGATCCGGACGGAAACGGACAGGATGATACCTGGGGAATCGGTTTCCAGAAGGATATTGTTAAGGATGACGGAGCCAGCCCCGGAGGCTATGAAGGCTTTTTTGCAGCCTACGGTGCATATGCCAAGGCCTGGGTGAAGGATGAAAACGGTCAGATTTCCTATTCCGGCATCCATCCGGGAATGAAGGATGCGCTTGCACAGCTGAATCAGATGTATGAGGAAGGCCTGATCGATCCGGAATTCGGCGTTAAGGATACCGTAAAGCTGGGGGAGGATATCGCAGCAGGAAAGGTGGGTATGTTCTACGGCCTGGAAGGAATGCCCTGGGGCGCCTGCAAGAGTAATATTGAAAACGATCCGGAAGCGGACTGGCAGTGTTATCCCATCGTATCCGCCACGGATGAACCGGCAAAACCTATCACTTATGTCAGGATTTCCCGTTACTATGCGGCAAATGCCAAATGTGAGAATCCGGAAGCCCTGGTAAAAATTGCGAACGTATTCCAGGATAAGATCAATTCCCTGGATGCCACGGAGGAAACGCTGAATACCTTTGGCGTGGATCCTTCCACCGGAATTAACTTCGCGGAATATGCTGCTTTTGCCATGGATCCCGCTATTCAGAAATGCAACACCTATTATAAAGAAATCAAAGATACCCTGAACGGTGAAAGCAAGGTGGAGGATATCCATCCGGAAGCTGCCAGATATTACAACGTAATCAAAAATTTCCTGGACAACGGCAGTGATAAAGGTACGGATTCCCTGGGATGGAATTACTATAAATTCATCGGGCCACAAGGCAGCTGGAACACTATCATCAATGATTACAAGGCAAATGACAAGCTGGTGCAGTCCGTGTTCTTCGGCGCTCCCACCCCTACCATGAGCACCAACCTTTCCTCCATGGATAAAATGCAGGCGGAAACCTATGTCAACATTATTATGGGGACACAGGAGCCGGATACCTTTGATGATTTTGTAAAGAGCTGGAAGGAGCTGGGCGGCGATCAGATTACAACGGAAGTAAATGACTGGTATCATACCACCTTCGGCGATCTGCAGTAGGCGGTAATGGCTCAGACCTGTCAGGAATGCAACAGTAAGGAAAAAACGCAGCAGCTCTGTGCAGAGTGGGCTGCTGCAAAAAATCGGGCGGCTGGTTTTTATACGACACCCCGCCCGGATAAAAAAAGGATTATCATCCGGGAAGGCTTGCGATATGAAAGGAAATTACAATATATTTTACACGCCGGAAAAGCAATATCCGGGAATGCCCCATGGCGAGATGTGCGGAGACTTCATGCCCTTTTACTGGCAGGGGACCTACTATCTGTTTTACTTGTATAAATACTGTGTCTATGCGGTGGAAACAACGGATTTTGTAAGCTTTGGACAGCCCTTTCTGGTTCTGCGGAATGGATCGCCGGATGACCAGGACTGGCACATCGGAACAGGAAGTGTATTTGCCCATGACGGCCTGTTCCTCTTCCATTATACCGGCTTCTGCGAAGGCAACCAGGATGCGGACGGCAAAAACGAGCAGGTGGTCATGCGGGCCACGAGCAGGGATTTAAAACATTGGGAAAAGGATACGGACTTTTATTTCCGGCCCGACACCAGATATTACGGAAACCTGCACTGGAGAGATCCCCATGTGATCTGGAATGAAGAACTGGGGAAATTCTGTATGCTGATTACGGCAACCCAGAAAGAGGGCGCCTGTCTGCGGACCGGCTGTACCGCCGTTTATGTATCGGAGGATGTAAGAAACTGGGAACATTACAAGACTCTTTATGCACCCCGTACTTTTATTACCCACGAATGCCATGACTGCTTCCGCATGGAGGACAAATGGTATTTGACCTTTTCCAATTACTCCCGCTGGTGGGAAACCAGGTACCGTGTGGCGGACAGCTTTGACGGCCCCTGGGAGGTACCGGAACAGGACGATATGTTCGACGGCCGGGAATTCTATGCGGCGAAGTCCGTAACAGACGGAAACAAACGCTATATGGTCGGCTGGGAATCCATCCGGGAAGACTGCCGGGACAGCGGAAGGCATCTTTGGGGAGGCAATCTGCTGGTACACGAACTTGTGCCCCGGAAAGACGGCAGGTTGGGAGTCCGGCTGCCGGAAACCATCCGGCAGTCTTTCGGCAAGGTCCTGCCCATAGAAACAGTGCCGATGCAGGGAAGTTTCAGGGAGGATACGGAAGGAATTACCGGTGATGTGCCTGACGGCTTCGGCTGGGCCGCATTAGGCAGCCTGGAGGAGACCTGCCTTTTTAGTACAACCATTTCCTGGAAAGAAGGAACGGAAGCGGTGGGCCTGATGATCCATGCGGACGCCGCGCTGGAAAAATGGTGCCAGCTCCGTCTGGAGGTCCGCCATGGAAAAATCCTGATGGACCGCTATAACCGTGTGGACGGCGACCAGTCTTATCAGGATGAGAGGCCCGTCACTTTCCATGGAAACAAAGCGGAAGTAACGCTGGTGGTCAGCGGGAATATCATGCTGGTATACGTGGACGATGTGGCACTGACCAGCAGATGCTATGAAATCGGGACAGGAACGGTAGGTATTTTTGCAGAATACGGAAGCGTGCGCTGTACACAGACGCAGCTGCTGGAGCAGGAAACGGCAGAGAATCCCATGGGCAAAAATTAGATAATATGTTAAAAAGCGGTTTCTGGAACGGAAACGGTTCAAACTTGTCTGAACCGTTTCCTGGAACATTCCAAAGACCGCTTTTTTATTTACGCCTTATACTATATAGCAGATTGCTAAATGATAATAGAAAAGGTATAATAAATTAGGATTTCATCAAATAAAAATCTATCGATAAAGATGGAAAGCCAGATAAAAATTCAGGCAGATATTTGAGTCTGTCCGGTAGTGGGGATAGAGAGGTAATTACATGAATTGTCCGTTGCCAATTGGGATTGAAGACTTTAAGGAACTTATAGAGAATAACTATTATTACGTGGATAAAACCGGATTAGTGAAAGAACTGTTGAATAACAGAAGTTTATTATCATGGATTTCTGGGCGGGCTTCTGAAAATGATGGAAGGTTATACTATCAAATCAAACCGGGAGAGCGGCCTTGGAAGAAGCGCTCTCCTGCTGTTGTCCGCGCCTTATGAGGGAATTGCTATCATTATTGAGATTAAGGTGGCAGAAACCTATGCCCAATTAGAAGAGAAAGCAAAAGCGGCGCTGGAACAGATGGAAGAGAAGCAATACGATGCAGAGTTGAGATTGGAAGGATACCGTCACTTCATTAAGTATGGTATTTCATTTTATAAGAAGCTTTGCAGAGTTTTATGCAAATAAGTTTTGTGGAAGAGTGAAGATTTGAATAAGGGGTGGCTGATTATTTGTAGTATGAACGCCCACAAAGGGGTGCTGTGAAAAATTGAGAAATTTTATTTGCGTAAGGGAGGATTTTAATGCGTAAATATTGGCTGTTATTTTTCCTTTTATTAAGTTCACTTTTTTCTATTTCATGCATGGGAGAACCTGACAAAAAAGAAACCCGGGAAGAAGATATAAACGTATCTCCTAATGTATTTGTTACAGAAATAGATAGGGTAATGAACAAGTATGAAATAAAAGATGGCATACTATATGGTTCCGGGGTCAATAATCTTGGACAGCTTGGTACGGGAGAAGTTGATGACTTATCAAAAGAATATGAACCATTGATAATAGCAGAGCATGTAAAGCATATTGACTTTAACGGTGAAACTCTCATATATATTACAGAAGATAATGAACTTTTTGGCGTTGGCCTAAACCATAGAGGGCAGCTTGGACAGGATATCAGATTTAATGATAATAGCCGTTATGCATATAATTCTATCCCAGAACCGGTAAAAATTCTGGAAAATGTAAGTTTTGCAGCTCTTGGGCAAGCACATATAATCGTTTTAAAGGAAGATGGAAGCGTATGGGCAATTGGGGATAATATGAATGGTCAGTTAGGCAATAAAAAAGAATGGGTAAACAACTTTTCCTCTCCTGATTCCTATTCCAATACACCTGTCCATGTTATGGATAATGTTGTTTCAATAGCTGTTAGCAGCTATAATTCTGCGGCGATTACACGGGATGGAGTATTATATTTGTGGGGAGATAACAGCTGTGGGCAAATTGGAAACGGTAAATCAGGGAATGGTTATCCAACTATTTCTGACTGTGTTTCAACACTGCCCGAAATGATAAAAACAGGCATAACAGATTTTCATTTCTATGTGAATGGACAGGGAAAGCTCCATTGTTATGCTTATAGTGAATGGAATAAAAAGGAATATAGATGGTGAAATTTTACGGAAGGAGAGTCTCTTGGCCAAATGAACATAATCTGTATGAGGAGATAGCAGGGCCGGCTACCCTTGCCAATGGTACAGGCAAAAACCCCGCTGCAAGCAACGGGGCATCAAACTTAGGATCCCTACACCAAAAAGTATGTTACTTGTTACGGCAGGTAGGCCCCCTGTTCCCGGAGGGCATTTCGCAGCGTATCCACAGGAAGCTCCCGCAGGGATCCCTTTCCTGCCAGTGCCCCTGCCGCGCCGGCGGCCATTCCGGTAATAAAACAGCAGGGCATGACCCGTGTGGAACCGTTCATTTCCCGGGTGGTGCTGATACATCTGCCGGCAACAAGCAGATTGTCGGTATTTTGGGGCAGCAGGCAGCGATAGGGTATTCCATAGCTGTTTCCTTTTCCATACCCTTTTTGATACGCTTCATCGAATGCGGTCTTTGCAGCATCCGGTGTGACGGCATGTAAATCAATGGGATAGCAGTAGCGCCCTATTTCGTCGGAAAAGACGGCATGTTTTTCGTAATCGGCGACTGAGAGCACATATTCGCCGAGAATACGCCTTGTCTCCCGGATCCCTAATACGGAGGCGGAGGAAATGGCGTCCGCTTTTTCATAGCCTTCCAGATAATGGGTGTAATAAGTAACGTATTCCGTCATTCTCCTGCGGGCATCCAGGATTCCTTTGGTAAGCTGTTCTTCGTCCGTACCGTCTATGCCGAATACATGTCCGATATTCCCCCCGCCCAAACTGCCTCGAAGCTTCCACATCCCGGGCAGGGACGGATCGGGAAGGGTAAATACCCCGTCACGAAAAGCCTGATCCAGCATTCTGGCATCCGGATCCTTTCCCAATTCGGCGATGGCGCGGTTCCAGTCAATCCCGTTCCAGAGTGTGCATAGGGTAGCCGGCATCATACGTCCCTGACTGTCTCCCTTTTCCCACCTGGCACCTGCTTTTACAGCCAGAGTACCGTCTCCTGTGCAGTCTATATAGGTGTGTGCTTTGACAGCAAAGAGGTTTTCATGTCCTTTAAGAATGACGCAGTGAATCCTCCCTCTGTCGGCCTGGACATCCATAAACTGTGTATCGAATAACAATTCGCAGCCGCTTTCCGAGACAAGTCTGTCATAAAACAGTTTCAGTTTTTCCGTATAAACAGGATATTCCACAGCAGTATCGTCCGTATCCGGGCCATACATCGCATCGAAAACCTCCCGTCCGATACCACCCGCCAGAAAATGTACACCGTCGGAAAAACGCATGAAGGCAGGAACCCCTGCAAGCGTTGCAGCCCCTCCAAGACACTGTCCTTTTTCAGCAAGAAAGACCCGCACCCCCATCCTGGAAGCCGTTACGGCTGCGGCAATACCCGCAGGCCCTCCCCCGGCAATAAAGACATCTACCTGTTTTGTGACAGGTATCTCCCGTGTAAAAGTAATTGTTTCCATCTGTTCCCCCTCCTTAAAATAGTAATATATATTCTGCTGTCTAAAGGAGTTTCTGTCAAGCAATTGTTTGCGGATGTTTTCTGTGTTACACTATCCAGTAATTAAAAGCAGCGGTTAAGGGGAAACGCTGCAGGACGGAGGGGTGGACTTTGGGTGATAAATATAAAGTGTTGATCGTGGAGGATGAGGTTCTTGTCAGGGGCGGCCTTAAAAGTGTTATTAGCTGGGGAAAACTGGGGATGGAGATCATCGGTGATGCTGCCAACGGGAGAGCTGCGCTGGAAATTTATGAGAAAGACAGACCGGATATTATTTTAACAGATATTAAGATGCCTGTGATGGACGGACTGGAAATGATTGCCAGAATCCGGGAAACGGATGAGAAAACAAAAATAGTAATATTAACCTGTTATGAGGAATTTGTGTATCTGCAGGAAGCCATGCGGATGGGGGTGTCCGATTATATATCCAAGCTGAAAATGAAGCCTGCCGAAATAGAGACGGCGATGGAAAAGCTGAAAAGGGAATTGGATGAAAGCAGGGGCGGATCGGGAAGTGCGGCCGGGGAAAGAACAGGCCAGAAGGAGGATATCTTTAAACAATATATCTTTTACCATCAGATACCTATCGATATTTTCCGGGCACGTATTGGCGGCCTGCATTTGGGTGTCCGTGAAAAGGATATTGTCATGTGCCGGATGATGCTGGGAAAATATGAGAAAGTACAAACAAAGATTTCCGATGCACAGGGAATGCTGATCCGGTTTCTGATCATGAATATGGCGGGAGAAATCATAAAGAGATACGGGGAAGGGGAGATCATCCAGGAGAAGGAGGACTGCTATCTCCTTCTGATTAATGTGGATAGTACTGCTGGAGAGAAATGCCGGGAATTAAAATATGTGCTGCAGGAGGTATCCCGCACCCTGTCCGGTTATCTGGATTCCCATGTGATCTGGGGGATCAGCAGAGTCTATGGATCCTGGGACAGGCTTCCCGATATGTACCAGGAATGCTGCAGGGCTATGAAACATGCATACCTGGAAAACGGTGTCTTGTTTCCATACGGCATGCGGGATGCTTCCGAAGAACTGGAACTGCAGGCAGTCAGGGAAGCAGGCAGGCAATTCCTCCCTCTCACTCCCTTTTGCGGTGCGCAGCTGGACGGACTTATGAAGCAGCTCACTTCTTATGCCTCGGAGGAAGAATTAACGAAAGAAAATGCGGATAACGCGCTGCTTCATTTCCTGTACCGGTGTAAGGAAAAGCAGCAGGATTTCAGCGAAGAAATGCTGCAAAAGGCAGCAGGGCAGATCCGGGAGAGCACTACCTTCCCCGACGCGGTGCAGACGGTTGTGACTTGCTGCCGGGAAGGTTTCGAACGACGGAATGAACTGAGTGTGGAAATTTACGAAGCGGTCCGGTACATAGAGGAGCATTTAAGCGGAAAACTGACATTGAACCAGGTGGCCGGCCACATCGGGCTGAGCCCCAATTATCTGAGCAGCCTGTTTAAAAAGGAGCTGCATATCAGCTTTGTGGATTATATTACGGAAAAACGGGTGATAAAGGCGAAGGAGCTTTTGCTGGAAACGGATTTAAAAACGCATGAGGTGGCGGAAATCACGGGTTTTGCGGATGACAGTTATTTCAGCAAGACCTTTAAGAAGATTACAGGCAGGCTGCCAAGTTCTTTTAGGAAAAGGACAAAAATATGAAAATACCGGTTTACAGAAGCGTGTTTACCAAAATGATCCTGGCGCTTTCCGTCAGCTTCCTGGTGATTATATCGGGCAGCTTTCTATACATCTACGCCACTGTGAGGGATTCTCTGAAAGAAAAGACAGACTCGGAAAAAATACAGAATTTCAGTCAGCTGGAGCACAATATTGATATGCTGGGTAAGGAAGTGGAGTTGATTTCAAGGAGGCTCATCAGTGAAACGGCCCTTACGGATCTGGTATTCGGCGTGGGGGAGGAGAACAGCCGGGAAGTAATTTTAAAGGCTGATCTGTTCCGGGAGATGGAAAAAGTTTTTACGGAATATACGTATGTGGAATCCATCTGTTTCTATAATTCCGAGGACCTGACTCTGATCGCGGATAAGGAACAGAATATACTGATGAACGGCAGGGATTCCAGGGGAAGGTTCTACGAGGAGCAGATTGCGGATGACGGCTATGGTGCAGAGAACGGGGTGAAATGGTACGGCGGCTATACAAACAGTGATTTCAAAATTAAGGCTCTGCAGAATGAAGGGCGGAAAAAAATCAATTACATCACCGCCTGCCGCCCGGTTTACTGGGGGTCTCATACCGCCTGGCTGGTGATTAACATTAATCTGGATTATTTCACTGATATTTATAATTCCCCGGATAAGGAAAACATCCAGCTAAGCACGACATACATTATTGACGAAAGAGGAAAAACGGTTTCCCATCTGGACAAGGCCGTCATTGGGGAAGAAAAAGGAACCCAATATATCCGCAGCAAAAGCGAGGGGCCTTATACCTTTGAAGAAGGAAAACAGCAGATTCTCTGTTATCCCCTTCATCTGAGCGGCTGGACAATGGTGAATGAAACACCGCTTTCCGTCATCCTGAAGGATATCAAGGATATCCAGATTGTTTTCCGCATCGCGGTAATTGCAGTAGCCGCGTTGTCCATATTTTTTACGGTATTCTGGGTGCGGTATATTACCCGCCCCCTTTCGGATACGGTGGAGGCCATGAAATGTATGGAAAACGGCATGCTGGGAATTACCCTTGTGCAGAAAACCAAGAGCAGGGATGAGATAGGCCTGTTAGTCAGCCAGTTCAATCAGATGTCGCAGAAGATCAGGCAGCTTGTGGAAGAAAACACAAGGATGGAGGAAAACAAACGGGAGATGGAGATTAAGATGCTGAAATCCCAGATGAATCCCCATTTTTTGTACAATACCTTAAATACGATAAAATGGATGGCAATTATGAAGGGGGAAGAGAGCATCGTGGACTGTACCAGCGCCCTGGGAGATTTGCTCCAGCCACTGTACCGGGATAACCGTACCTTCTGGAGCCTGGAAAATGAAATAAATTATATAGTTAGTTTTGGTAAAATCATGAATTACCGGTACGGGGAGAAGGTTGCACTCCGAATCGATATAAAGGAAGAATTGTATGGGTCTGCTATCCCCAAGTTTGTCCTCCAGCCGATTGTGGAAAACTCTTTTCTTTATGGGGTTTCGGATAAGGAGGAAAACATGGTAATAACCATCTCCGGCCGGCTGGAAGGAGAGGATCTCCTTCTGCGTATTTCGGATAACGGTGAGGGACTGGAAGAAACAAAACTGGCACAATTAAGAGAGAGCCTCCATGAGAGCCTTAATGAAAGCCCGGAAACCAACCATATAGGGATTTCCAATGTACATCAGAGAATCCAGCTGTTATACGGGCCCGGCTACGGCCTTGAAATAGACAGTATAAAGGAGAGGGGCTTTTGTGTAACCATGCGGCTTGCCTTCGATAAGCCGTAATATTTTTGTATAAATCCACAGATTTTACCAGAGAACCGGCAGAGCGCCGGAAACCTGATATGATTTTTGTGAAAATCGGAAGAATGTTTATTGAGCATTCCTCCGATTTTTATTATTCTTGTTTTATCGAAAGGGGGTTACCACATGCCGGATATAAAGATACGGAAAACCCTGGTGGAACGGCTGGGGAGGAAAAAGGTAAGGGGGTATAAATATCTGCTGATTGCAGTACCATTTCTGCTGTATGTATTCGCTATGAATTACGTGCCGCTCATCGGTTGGATTTACACCGTGTTTGATTACAAAATGGGCCAGCAGTTCCTGGATTTCGGAAATCTTACGTTTATCGGTCTGGATAATTTCAGAAAATTATTTGCCGAACATTCGGAGGTGCTCCGGGTCCTGCGCAATACGCTTGTAATGAGCGCGCTCACGCTTCTGGCAACACCGTTTCCTGTGTTGTTCGCCATCATGATCAATGAGTTGAAGGGAAAATATTTTAAGAAGTTTGTCCAGACAGCCACAACGCTTCCTAATTTCATCAGCTGGATCATTGTGTATGGAATTGCCTTTTCCTTTTTCTCCATGAACGGTTTTATTAATATGCTGCTAAAAAAATTTGGAATCGATATAGCGGGCGCGGGGATTATGGGAAATCCGGATTACGTATGGCTCTTCCAATGGTTCCTGAATATCTGGAAAACGCTTGGCTGGTCGGCGATTATTTATATCGCTGCAATTGTGGGGATAGACGGTGAGTTATTTGATGCGGCGCGTGTGGACGGGGCCAATAAGCTTAAAACGATATGGCATATTACCATACCGGGAATTATGCCCACCTATGTGGTCATGTTCCTTCTGGGAGTCAGCAATATCCTGTCAAACGGATTTGACCAGTATTTCATGTTTTATAATTCGGTAGTGGCGGATAAGATAGAGGTCCTTGATTATTATGTATATAAAGTCGGATTCCTGATCAACGATTATCCTTATTCGATTACGCTGGGAATGCTGAAATCACTGATAAGTATTGTGCTTTTGTTTACAGCAAATATGCTGTCCAAAAAGGTCAGGGGAGAATCCATCGTATAAGGAGCGTGAATTTGCCATGAGTAAGAATAAGATTAAAGTCTCTATCTCGGAACGTATTCTGCAGATTGTTATTTATTGTTTGGTAACGCTGTTCGTCATCCTGTGCGTCTATCCTTTTTATTATCTGATTATTTATTCTCTGTCCGATCCGACGCTGGCTGCCAAGGGCATATATCTGTTGCCGAAGGGGTTTACCTTCTCCATATATCAGAGAATATTTGAAAAGACGGATTTCGGGCACGCCTTCCTGATATCGGCATCCAGGACCGTTATCAATACAGGGCTTTGTATCCTTGGCTCCTCCCTGTTTGCGTACCTGGTCACCAAAAGGGATATGATAGGAAGAAAATTTGTATACCGGTTTGTGGTGATTACGATGTATATCGGGGCCGGTCTGATACCTTACTACATAACCATGAAGGCCTATCACCTGAAGGATACCTATTTTCTCTATATCATTCCGGGAATAATCAACGCCTTCTATGTGATTCTGATTAAGACATTTATCGAGCAGATACCGCCTTCCCTGGAGGAATCGGCGGAAATGGACGGAGCCGGTTTCCTGAGGACCTATGCGAGTATCATCATGCCTCTGAGCAAACCGATCATTGCGACGGTTGCGGTTTATGCGGCTGTGGGGGCATGGAATTCCTGGCAGGATAACTATCTGCTGGTGACGAATCCAAAGCTGCAGACGGTGCAGCTGATATTGTATAATTGCATTAATGACGCGCAGAGGATTGCGGACAGTATGAAAAACGGGGCGATTATGTCCCCGGGAACGGTAACCGTGTCGGCGGAAAGCCTGCGGATGGCCACCACGGTGGTGGCGGTTCTGCCGGTGATGCTGGTCTATCCTTTTTTACAGAAGTATTTTGTAAAAGGAGTAATGCTGGGGGCTGTTAAGGGATGAAACCCTTCAGGTATAAAAGAACCAGAGAATGGGATTGGGAGGTAAGAGCAATAATGAGAAAAACGAAATTATGGAAGAAAACAACGGCAGTTCTTGTATGTACGGCAATGCTGGCAGGCCTGGGCGCCTGTTCGAAGGAAACGGAAACCGGCGGTGCCGGGACGGCAGCGCAGGCAGAGAGTGCCAAAGCCGGAGAAGAAGCGGGTGAAGGGGAGGAAGTTATTACACTCACGGTTATGGGAGAGGTGGGAAATGACTGCATTTCCACCGATGATGCTATCGGACGTAAAATCAAAGAAGAACTGGGAATCGTGCTGGAATGTACCATGGTAACCAATGATAAGCTGAAGGTGATGGCGGCAGGCGGGGATCTGCCGGATATTATAGAACTTCATGAAGCGCCTACCATGGCAAAGAGCCTGATTGACGCCGGAGCTTTGTATCCCATGGACACCTGGCTGGAAAATAACGGGGAAAATATAAAAACCAAGCTCCCGGACGGCCTGAAATGGTCAAAGGATGTCCTTGGCGGCGGCCAGACCTATGTCCTTCCTGTTGCCATAGAAGTGACTGATAAGGAAAATCCCAAGAAAAACGGATTTGTAGGTTTCTTTACAAGATGGGATTACTATAAGGAGCTTGGCTGCCCGGAAATCGCTTCGGAGGATGATTATCTGAATGTGCTGAAGCAGATGGTGGATGCCCATCCGGAAACGGAGGACGGAAAGAAGGTTTACGCCTTGTCGGGATGGACGGACTGGGGCCTTTGGCCTTATAAAATTTCCTATCCGTTCAGCTTCGGTTATGAAAACCTGGATAACAACCAGCTGTTCAGCCATGTAACCGGTGAACTGGAGGATATGTTTACAAAGGAGGACGGCATTTTCTGGAAGAGCCTGGCTTTCTTTAACAAAGCCTACCGTATGGGAATCATGGATCCCGAAGCCTTTACCATGAAAAATGCGCAGTACCATTCCAAGGTCGCCAATGGTGAGGTGCTGGTAGCTGCTGCGAACTGGGATACGCCGGATCTGGCAATATGCGGCGAAAATGCAGGAATGTATGTACTGCCCGGAGCATTCCCTTATATTGCAGGTATCTATCCTCTGGAAAGCAGACTGGGCTATACAACCACGAATGCTATCTGCATCAGCGCCAACTGTAAATATCCGGAAAAAGCCATGGAACTGCTGGAATACCTGAACTCCGATGAAGGATCCAGATTGGTACGCACAGGGATACAGGGGGAAGACTGGGATGTTGTGGACGGGAAACCGGAACTGACAGGAAAGCGTCTCGACAACTTTATTAGCAACAATACAAAAGAAAAAGATTATGCGGAAAAAACAAGCCCCCAGGGAATCGGGAAATATGCCTGGATGTGTTCCACCCAGGCTATCAATCCCGCGGCGGACGGATATCCCTATGATTTGACGAACGCAAAGGAATATACCATGCTTAGCGTATCGGCTGCAGATAAAGATTTTTCAGATTACTATAGCGCAGGTAAAGCACAGTATCCCGGAGAAGCCTATGTACAGCTGGTAGAGGACGGGAAGATGAAAGCGCTGGATACCAATCGGATAACCGGAAAGCTGATGGAGCCTGTATCGGATGAAGCGGTCAAGATTTTCTCTAAGGCGGATGAATATTTCCAGGCCAATATTGCCAAAATCATAACCTGCGAGGATGAGGCGGCCTTTGAAACACAAAAACAGAAAATGATCACCGATATACTGGCAATGGGATATGAAAAAGCACTGACCCAGGTGCAGGAGCAGTTTGCAAAAGCGAAGGAAATGGGAAAACAATTTCAGTAAAATGGGCAAAGGAACGGATAAACAGATTTCATAAAAAGGAAGGGGGTAATTATGAAAAAAAATAAGGTATTATTTGGTTCTGCGGACAGAGTAGATGCGGGCAGGACCAGACTGAAGGGCAGAATAGGGGAAATGGAGCAGAGGGTTTTACACAGGCTCCGGGGACCGGAATTCAATGAATTATTTTTGATAGCGGATCTTGATTTTAATCAAAAACGCTGGTTCACGAATTACAGCGGAGATATATCCGGACGTTTTCTGGAGGTGATGTCGCTTGCCGGAAACGGGGATAAGGGTTATCATCCGGCCCTTTCCTTTATGCTGGAAGAGATTCCGGAAAACCAGAGGGATGGGGGGCATTTCGGCATTCCGGTTGACTGGAGCCGGCCTATTGATTATGAACAGCCTATGCCGGACGGTACACAGCCTCCGGTTCCCCGGATGATGCCGATTCTGTGGGGGAGCAGCAGAATGTTTCCCGGCCTGATAGAAGCATATCTGGCCTTTCAGGATGAAGCAATGCTTGCCTGTGCCAAAAAAATGGGAGATTTTTATATCAATACAAGAGAAGAACTTGCATCACCCATCCGGGTGGAGGAATACCATGCCACAGGCACCTATGCCGCGGGTTATGCCACCTGTTATTTCCCGGGGATGGAGGGGCTGGTAAGGCTTTATGAAGTCACCGGGGAAGATCAATACCTGGATCAGGCCAGGTACATGGCAGATTTCAGAGAGAAATACGGGTTTGACCGGCTGCCCTTTGAACATACGCACGGATATCTCTGCTGCGTTTACAGCCTTTTGCTGATTTACAAAGAAAGCGGTGAAAAGCGATGGCTTTCCATGGCGGAGAAAAACTGGACGGATCTGGTGGAAGGCGGATACGTGACGCCAAGCGGCGGGCTGCTGGAAAAAGGAGTGCCCGGATTTCACCGGGATGAAGGTTGTTCCCAGGCAGACTGGCTCAGGGTTAACTTATTATTTTATGAATTGACGGGTGGGGTGAACTATCTGGATATGGCAGAACGTGTGCTTCATAACCAGTTTCGGATCAATCAGTGTGAAACGGGCGGATTCGGCCACAGACGGGTACTCTATGATGAGTACGGAGTGGCAGGCTATGGGAAATATGAAGAAGAGGCATTGTGGTGCTGCGACTTCCACGGAGCGATGGCATTACAGAACCTGAAAAAGTATGTGGTAATGAAACAAAAAAAGAAGGACGGTTCTTATTTCATTCCTTTTTTGTTTGATTTTGAAGCGCAGAATGAAGAGGTGTCTGTCAGCGTGGAAGAGATCGGGACATCCGGCGGTCTGAAGAGATGGCGGATTATGGGGAAGGCAGAAAATACAGGAACGGAACACCCGGTGGAAATAGCCGTCCGTATCCCGGACTGGGCCGGGCCGTCCACCCTGTATGATGAGGGAGGAACTCCGCTTCCCGTAAGGATAGAAGCAAATATGCTGTACCTGCCAATCGGGAAAGAACCTGCGGTATATCTTTGGGAAGCCTTCTGCCCTGTATACCTGGAAGACAGATGCTTTCATAAAACACTTCCGGGACAGGAAGCGGAGAAAAAAGGCTGCATTCTGCGCCAGGGGCCTGATTTGCTGGCAGCCAGGATCGGGGAAACGCAGCCTGCGGTAGTAGGTCGGCTGGAGGATAACAGAGAGGCCGTATATATTTTCCATGTGTCCCCTTCCGCTGCTAAATGACCCCAATCCAGTCGAACACGGAAAAAACCGCCATCAATACCGGCTGGTGCAGCATATAAACCGGCAGTGTATATTTCCCGAGAAGCTCCAGCGGCCTGCATTTCGGCCTGGACAGCATGGCGGTGAAAGCACCGTTTACCGCCGTCAGAAGTTTCCAGATAAAATACCCGGTAAAAAACAGGAAGAGCCAGGGAAACAAGGGGAAATAATCCGTGGAATAAAAACCATCATAAGGAAACCCGAGAACCATCATCAGCCTCCCCTGGTACAAAAAGCGGGGGAGCGCAGCCAGCCGCAGCCCCTCAAAACCAAGATAGCCGGAGGAAATTTCACGGGTGAGCAGAAAAAGAAGAAAGCTTGCCGCAAGCCCCGGGAAAGCCGGAATCCGACGCAGGACGGGCTGCAGGACGGCGGTAATGAGGGTGGCAAGGCCGAAAAAGCTTAAGATCCCCATGATAACCAGGGAATCCGGCATGACAACAGCGGTTGCCAGGGTGATGAGCAGGCCGCAGCCGCTGAGAATAAGCCCTCTTTTTACCGGACGGCGCCCCAGGCAGAAGCACATGCCGGATAAACAGATAAAGGTCCAGCAGATGCTCTGCTGCCACAGATACCCCGGTTCCTCGCGGAACCAGGGTATTTTTATATGAAACAGATAAGATAAATCATAAGCTCCGTGATAGGCGATCATGCTCAGAAGCGTCAGCCCCCTCACCAGATCCAGAAGCGAATAACGGGTACGCACTTTTTTTGCGCTCATTCCGGTCCCTTTCCATTTTTCAAAGACGGTATGTCAGGCTGTGCCATAGCTTGGCCGGCCGGTGCGCCGCTGCCGGGAAGCCGCAGCCTGCGCCGTCTTTCCAACACGACAATAAGGATAAATGCGGCCAGGCTGAGCAGGCTGATAACGATTCCAAGGGCAAATCCGGTGGGGGAATAGTGCATTTCAATCGTATGCTCGCCCGGTTCCAGGGACAGGCTGATAAAGGTATCATCAAACAGCCCGGCCTGTACCTCTTCCCCGTCCACCCGTATCTTCCAGCCCGGTTCATAGGGGACGCTGAGGATCAGCTCTCCGGTCTGGCTTACATCAATATGGCCTTTGATATGTGTGGAATCAAAGGAGTCCACCGTCATGGTTTCCTGGCTCAGGATATCGATGGCCCGGGCCATAACCGTTTCGTCCAGGCGGTAGGCGGAAAGGCTTAACGAACTGCTGTCCTCGGAATGCAGAGAGATTACGTCCCCTTCGTCATGCCAGCCCAAATCACAGATATAGCGGTATTTCAGTTTGGTAAAGGATTTGGAAAGGGATTCCGATTCCATTTTCAGGGTATCCACCTTGCCGTTGTTTACATAAGCATAATAGTGGCCGCTCTGCTCCACGGTTATGGTGGTGGCGCTGCCGTCCTCCTGGGTGCCGACACCGGCGAACAACGCTTCGTCCAGTCCCAGCGCCCGTATCATCAGGTTCTGGGTTTCCACCGGATTGCTGCCCTCGCGGTCCAGCACCTTTTCCAGAACATCGGTCTGGGTATCTTCTATATTCCCCAGAAATTCATCCAGCATCCCCCCGTTTTCCGTTTCCGTCTCGTTTGGCTGCGCGGCGGTGTCCTCTCCGTTATCCCCGGAATTTCCCAGGGAGTTGCCGGAAGAGGTATTAAACCCGGGATGATTGCTTACCATAAAGCCCAGAGGGAGAGTGTATTTGCATTCATACAGGTAGATATCCCCTTCGCTGTCAATCATCGTATACAGGTTCGGATCCTCCTGTGAGGATTTGGAGAACATATACCGCACCGAAAGAAGGGAAGAGGTAAAGGGCGTCGCACCGTCAAAGCAGTAAAATACTTTGCTGTGGCTCATCCCCAGCTTTTCATAGAACTCCTCCACATGGCCGTTTGCCGTGGAAGAGAATAAAGAAGCCGTGGGATAGCCGATCATGGTGCCGTCATTTTTGGTCACCCGGCTGAACTTTTCAAACCGGTAAAAGTCCGGATCCTGTTCCTGGATCCGTTCCACCAATGTCCGGTAATTGTCATGGTTTTCCAGATACTTGCTGCGGCTGGTTACGGATACGCTGGTCTGGTACATATTGACGGAGGCTTCCGTCGTCACGGCCAGCAGTGTGAGGACAGCCAGCAGCTTCAGGCTGAAATTCCTTTTCTTATAATAATAGAGGAAAATCCCGTAAAGGCATAAAAATGCGGCCGTGAGCAGGAAGGTTTCCACAGGGAAGGCTTCCTCGCTGCCAATGAGCTTTTCACACAGTAGGACAAAACCCAGGGAAAGGCAGAAGCTGATTCCCAACGCTTTGTAGGAGCACTCCCGGATGCGCAGGATCGCTTCGCAGCAGAGGGTGAGCAGCAGGAAAATGTACATAAAGGACTGTCTGCAGGGCAGGGAGTCCGGATAATTCATGCCGTGCCATATGAAATTCAGCATATTGGTGGAAAAGCTCACCAGCATAAAAGCCAGAAGGCCGATACGCAGCGCCTTATCCCGCAGGGAAATTTTCCCGTTGGCTATATAAAGGGGGACCAGAAGGAAAACCGCCACGCCGCAGTAGATATTCGGCCAGTGATCCAACCCCGTTTCCACAGCCACGTCCATACAATGCCGTGCCAGCATATCGATGGTGGAAAAATAAAAGGTCAGCTTGGAAGGGAAATTGATATCGCTGAATTTGGTCAGATGCAGCGCCGAATACTCCGGAATGAGCAGAATGGCGGCCATTCCTCCTGCCAAAGCGGAAAATAAGGCAAAACGCAGAAAAGCCTTCCCGATATGGCGGAAGGTATGGCATTTGGTCAGCAGCAGTACCAGGAAATACAGAACCAGGAAGATGCAGACCATAATGGATATATAGTAGTTGGACAGGATGCACAGCCCTAAGCTGATGCAGTACAGCTTGTATTTTCCTTCCGTTACCAGTTTTTCCAGCCCCAGGGCTATCAGCGGGAACAGGAAAATACAGTCCAGCCACATGACATTCCAGTTGTAGGCGGCAAGATAGCCGGACATGGCGTAAAATACGGCGAAGGGGACCACAGCTACGCTCCGGGTCTTAAAATGTCTGGTTAGATACCAGGCGAAGGTAAAACCGCAGAAGCCGATTTTCAGGAGGACCAGATAGGACATGAATTCTATCAGGTACTGATCCGGAAACAGTACAACAAGCCAGTTGAACGGGCTTGCCATATAATAGGCATACAGCGCCAGGAAATTGGTTCCCACCCCCACATTCCAGGAATAACCCAGGCTTTCATTGTTCCGCAGCTTGCTCAGCATCTCCGAAAGAAAGGGGACATATTGATGGTACATGTCGGAATGCATAAAGCTTTCGTCACCGAAAGGGAAAATACCGTTAATGATGAAAATAGTGAGCATGATCAGAAACGGAATGGCGAAGGAAAGCAGGCAGACCCAGTTACTGCGGATACGGGAACGCAAGGAAGTCCGGACAGTAGCAGGATGGGATTCGTTTTTCCGGGCCTGCCGGCCCGCCGTAATGTTTTGCACTAATTTCATTTTGTTGTTATACCTCCGGGGCATTGTTTGTGTGTGGCCGGTCCGTGTCCCCCGTTTGGGCGTGACCGTTATTTACGCGTGCTGGAATCGAACAGCTGATAATACTGGTAGCCTTTATATTGCGACAGCAGGCTTTCCTGATCCTCCGCGTTGGTAAAGGTGCCGTCCTGAAGCTCCACATGGTTTGCGGATAGGACGGGAACCTCCTGGGAGAAAGCGGCAAGATAGCTGAAGTACGCAGGCATGGGAAGGCCCGCAGCTTCCAGGGTTTTTGTGCCGAGGTAGTTGGCGCTGGTTTCCACATCCTGTTCCTCATCGATTTCATAGTTGGCCCAGATAATGAAGGGCACCTTGTAACGGCGTGATACTTCTTCCTCCGTCAGGGTGGAATTACGCTTGCCGTTAAGCTTCCAGACCGGTTCCACCACGGAATTGGTCGGCTGGTGATCTCCGAAAAAGACGATGATGGTATCCTCGTCCTGGCCTTCAAAATAGGCGACGAGATCCCGCAGCGCTTCGTCGGAAAGCTTCATCAGGGACAGGTAATTATTGAGGGCGGCGGAATCGGTCCCTTCCACCTTGATATCCGGCTGGAAATTGGCAAAGCTTTCCGTATAAGAGGAATGATTCTGCATGGTAACATTAAACAAAAAAAGCGGCTGTCCCTCTTCTTTCTGCTCATAGCTTTCTATGATCTTATCGTAGTCCGATTTATCGCTGACATAGTCCCTCACAAGGACCGGATTTTTGTAGTCCGGAAGGAAATAGGCTTCCTGGAAGCCCAGGAAAGGATAGACCTTATCCCTGTCCCAGCCGGTGGCTTTATACGGATGCATGGCTACGGTTTTGTAACCGAGGGAAGCCAGATGGGAAGCCATGGAGGGCGTTTCCCCGGTAATATACTGCTGATAGGGAATGCTGCCCGCCGGAAGAAAGGCCATGGTATTTCCGGTGAGATATTCAAACTCTGTATTTGCAGTATTTCCGCCGAGGACCGAAACATTCAGCCAGCCGGATATGGTATTATCAGCGCCGTCCATCAGGCTGTGCGTGAAGGGCATGTAGTCCTCATTCGTCTGAAAGTCCGCCAGCACAGACGGGTCGGAGAACGCTTCGTTCATGATTACAATAATATTGGGTGTGTTTTCGGGTGTTTCTTCCGGCGCGGCGTAAGCCTCAAGCTCTTCCTTTGCAGTGTCCGCATTATAACCCGCGGGCTTGTCGACGGAAATATAGCGCAGCTCCATGACAAAAGCCAGGGCGGTGCCGTTTTTAAAGCTGATCGTAGTGGGAGTGAACAGCTTGTCATACAAACGGAGCTTCTGCTGTACGATTTCGTCGGAATGGAACATGGCGCCGAAAGCAACCAGCATACCGCAGATAACGGCGGCGGTGGGTATACGGAATTTCCAGGTGCCCTTTTTCAGCGTAAAGCGGCAGAAAAATTCCAGAAGCAGAAGCACGAGGAAACCGATCACCACCAGCAGCGCCTGTTTATCCAGGGAATATTCGTAATTGTCCGCCACGCTTGCGGCAGTGCGGATGGAAAAAAGATCCCAGGGCTGGATGGGTACGGAACGGAAATTCAGAACAAAATAATTCACAAGCCCATACAGGAAGAAAAAAAGCGTCTCCGCCATAAGCGCCACATGCAGCCTGCCGATTGCGGCAAACAGCAGCAGGGCGATAAGTTCAAACATGATGATGTTCAAAACCTGGGGAGTTGCCTTCATGGTTTTCCAGGGATTATGGGTAAACCACTCCAGAAGATAAAAAGTTACAACCGGATACAGCAGCATCAAAAGAAGGTTCAGCCTGCTGTCCTTTATTTTTTTAAGAAATTTCATGTTACACCTCGTTGTCCTTTCCGCAGGACGTAAATTGATATATAATAAAAAGCACTTTCCCCCATATTCTTGTTACATTCTAGTCAGACCGGTGAAAACTGTCAAGAGAAGCGGGGAATAATTCATAAAATGAAAAGAAAATTATAAAAAAACACATAGAAACAAACGGATATAAGTTCTGTGTGCCCGTGTGCGGGCTGCAGAACAGCCGGCAAAAGATTGGAGTGTGTATCATGCGGATGGATAAGGAGATACTAAGACGGACGCAGGCCCAGTTCCTGATGGACTGTGCGCTTTCCCCGGACTGTGCCGGAACGGGGCAGAGCTATTTGATCGGGAGGAAACCGGAAATGCCGGAGCAGGATTTTATGACGGATATTTCCTACGGCTATCTGATGCGGGACTATATGGAGGCGTACCGGGAAAAGGCTTTCGCCGGAAAAGACTACGGAATTGTTTCCCGGGCACGGGTATACCAGGGGATGGATTTATTTTTCCGGGCCATTTTATTTTGCGGGAAGGGATATCTTCTGGCAGACGACGCCATATACGACTGGTGCTGCCGGGAATACCGGGAGGGCGGAATCCGGCCGGAATGGTTCTGCCGGTTTTCCAATTTGCGCCGGCTGGATCAGCAGCTGGGACGTTACCGGCGTCGTATTGCGGATACCCATATTTATTTTCTGCCGGGAGGGGAGGAGGAGGCTCCGCTCACCCCTTCGGTTGAGGTGCGCTGGTTCGAACAGGACGAGATCGCCGGCTGGAAGGAAGGAACGGCGTTCCGCCATGCGATTTGCGGTTCGGAGCTGATGCCGGATAAAATCGCCGCGGCAGCGGTACTGGACGGCAAAACCGTTGCGGTGGCCGGAGCCAGTGAGGACAGCCCGCTGCTGTGGCAGATAGGGATTGATGTGCTTCCCTCCTGCGAGGGGATGGGACTGGCTTCCGGTTTGGTTTCCCTTTTAAAAAAGGAAATCCTGCGGCGGGGGAAAATCCCTTTTTACGGAACCAGCGAATCCCACGGAGTATCCAGGAATGTGGCCGTCCGTGCCGGGTTTCTCCCCGCCTGGGCGGAGGTATATGTACAGAAGTAACTATTAACAGAACAGGCGTAACCCTGTAGCTTTTTCACAACAGAGGAAGTGTGGCTTGGAGATTTAAGAAAATCTTTACTGTGCCGTCAGTCGTAAATATGATAAAATAAGGGTAACGCTTTGGACTGGTCTGTACAGTTGCGAAGCGTTGCAGACAGAGACAGCATAAAGGCAGGAGAACAGGTGAATGAAAGATAATAAACGAATCAGGGAGCTGGTGCCGATAGCTGCACTGCTTCTTTTTATCATTGCAGTCCTGGTTCTGTGCGTAGTGAGCGCCAGAGGGAAAAGGGCGGAACAGGAAACGTCGGCGGAGAGCACGGAAACCCTCACGGAGGAAACCCGGGAGCCATCTTCGGATGCCGCAGGGGAAAGCACGCAGGCCGTGCCGGATAAGGAACCGGTGGAAGTACAGGAAACCATCGAGCTGGAAGCGGAAGAGCCTTTGGAAACATCCTCCGCAGAGACGCCGGGAACGGTATCGGGTTCCGGCAGTCCGGTTACGCCCCAGGTCAGCGGGAACGCCGCGGTTACGGTGGTGAAGAAAACAAACGCCCAGATGCTTGCGGAAATGATGGATTACTGGTCAAAGGGCAATGTGGAGGCCGTGGAGGATTTAAGCGGCCTGGCACATTACCGGGCCATGTCGGCTTCTCTTAAAAGCGCCTCATACTTCTATTATTATGGGGACAGGAACGGCGAAGGACGCCCGGAAGGCACAGGCATTGCCGTCTATGGCGAGGATCAGTACTATTACGGGGATTGGAAGGACGGCTTCCGTAGCGGTCAGGGAATGTGGGTTAAAATGTATTTCGGTGACGGAAAGAATGCCGAAACGGATCCGGTTTTTATCAGCCACAGCTACGACGGCGCATGGCTGGATAACCTTCCTAACGGGGAAGGCCATGAGCGCTACGATTTGGATGTGGGCAAAGCGGAGCCCGGCAGCCGTTATTTCCAGAATGTAATCGGAAAGTTCAAAGACGGCCTGTATGATGGGGAAATGTATATCAATACCCTGAATTCGGATAAAAATGTTCAGGAATGGAAAGGGAAGGCAAAGGACGGTGTATTTGAAACCTTTGAAGGCAGGGATTTGGAGGGAAGGGTGCCTGTCTGCCAGGATGTGCAGAACCCGGACAGCCATATGTGGATCCAGCCGCTGGAAAATAAGGATCAGGGAATAGAAGAAGTAAGGGAACAAATGAAAAAGTAACGGCCCGGTATCGCCGGAGGCCGGCTGCTGATAAAGAAAACAGGGGGTAAAACGTATGGCAAGATATCAATGCGGAATCTGCGGTTACATTTTTGATGAGGAGACGGAAGGAAAGCTGTTTTCCACGCTGGAAAAATGTCCGGTCTGCGGCCGGGAAACGGAAAACTTCCGTCCGGCGGAAGAAAACGGGACGGAGAAGGAAAACGGCGGGGAACCGGAACGGACGGAAACAGCTGAACGGGAAGAACGCGTTCCGGATTTAGCCTATCCGAAGGAATACCGCCGGCAGGATGGAAATGTGCGCTACATGGCCCAAATCCATGAAATGGCGATGACGGGAAAACCCATTATCGAGGCGATGGGAACGCAGATGGCCATGCCGGGGTGGGATGATATCCTCCTGCTGGGGGCACAGCTGAACCCGCCTCCGCTGGAGGAGCATGCGCATGTGGATACCACTACGGTGATTGGCCCCAATGCCAAAAAGCCTCTTGTCCTGAGTAATCCGGTATACATATCCCACATGTCCTTTGGCGCCTTGTCCAAGGAGGCGAAGGTATCCCTGGCAAAAGGCAGCGCACTGGCCCATACCGCCATGTGCAGCGGCGAAGGCGGGATCCTTCCCGAGGAAAGGGAAGCGGCGGAAAAATATATTTTTGAATATGTGCCCAACCTGTACAGCGTGACCCCGGAGAACCTGCGCAGGGCCGATGCGGTGGAAATTAAGATCGGGCAGGGAACCAAGCCGGGGATGGGCGGCCATCTGCCGGGCGGCAAGGTGACGCCGGAAATTGCAGCGATACGGAACAAGCCTTTGGGAGAGGATGTGATCAGCCCTTCCAGGTTTCCGGGGATTGATACCAGGGAGGACCTGAAAGCGCTGGTGGATAAACTGCGGGCCGAATCCGACGGCCGGCCTGTCGGTATCAAGATTGCTGCCGGGCGGCTGGAACGGGATCTGGAATACTGTGTATTTGCAGGCCCGGATTTTATAACCATCGACGGAAGAGGCGGGGCGACGGGAGCCAGCCCCAGGCTGGTACGGGATTCCACCAGCGTTCCCACCGTATATGCCCTTTACCGGGCAAGAAGGTATCTGGACAGCGTAAAGTCGGACATTTCCCTGGTGATCACGGGCGGCCTGCGGGTATCCTCCGATTTTGCCAAAGCCCTTGCCATGGGAGCGGACGCCATTGCGGTGGCTTCCGCGGCATTGATGGCGGCGGCCTGTCAGCAATACCGGATCTGCGGTACCGGAAAATGCCCGGTAGGGATTGCCACCCAGGACGAAACACTCCGGGCGCGTCTGAAAACGGATGCGGCGGCGGCCAGGGTAGCCAATTACCTGAACGGGTCTCTGGAGGATCTGAAAACCTTCGCCCGGATAACCGGCCATGCAAGGCTGCATGATCTGAACGTGAGTGATTTATGCACCATCAGCCGGGAAATTTCGGAATTTACCAATATCCCTCACGCATAACGCTCTGCTTCCCTGTGCGGCCTGCTGCCCGCACAGGGAAGCAGGGCCGGGGGGCGCCATACTTTTATCTGCATCCAAGAGGATTGTTTTACTTGCAACCTGCTGTTCTTTCTATTATACTTATACAGTTAGCTAGTTAAGAGATAGAAAGTGGTGTTATTTATGAGTGAAGAACAAAAGAACAAAGTAACTGAAGAAGGGAAGGCGGCAAGGACGGCCGGGAGCGCAGAGCATACGGAGCGGGAGATGACCAATAAAATGGGTACCATGCCTATGAATAAGCTTCTGCTGTCCATGGCGCTTCCTATGATGATCTCCATGCTCGTCCAGGCCCTGTATAATATTGTGGACAGTGTGTTCGTGTCCATGATCAATGAAGAGGCTCTGACAGCCGTTTCCCTTGCGTTTCCCATCCAGTCGCTGATGATCGCCCTGAGTGCGGGAACCGGCGTGGGTATCAATGCGGTGCTTTCCAGGAGCCTTGGGGAAAAGGATCAAGAGAATGCAAACAAGGCGGCGGAAAACGGCGTTTTTCTTGCACTGGTATCCTATGTGGCCTTTCTGATTATGGGCCTTCTGATTACCAGGCCCTTTTATTTAAGCCAGACAAGGGATGAAGCAATCGTTTCCTATGGGGTGACTTATCTGACCATCGTATGTATTTGCTCCGTGGGCATGTTTACCCAGATGACCTTTGAAAAGCTTCTGCAGTCCACGGGACGTACCCTGTATACCATGGTTACCCAGTCCGTGGGGGCTATCATTAATATTATTTTTGACCCCATTCTGATTTTCGGGTTATTCGGGTTCCCAAAGATGGGAGTGGCGGGAGCAGCTGCGGCAACCGTGTTCGGACAGGCTGTGGCGGGCGCGCTTGCCATTCTGTTCAATTTGAAGGTCAATAAAGACATCCAGCTGGACTTTAAACGGTTCCGGCCGGATAAGCGGATGATCGGAAGGATATATGCCGTGGGTGTTCCCTCGATTATCATGCAGGCTATCGGATCGGTGATGACCTATGGCATGAATTTGATCCTGATTCAGTTTACTTCCACCGCAACGGCTGTTTTCGGCGTGTATTATAAAGTGCAGAGTTTCATTTTCATGCCGGTGTTCGGTCTGAATAACGGCATGGTGCCTATTGTGGCCTATAACTATGGGGCCGGGAGTAAAAAGCGGGTGAAGAAAGTTACTCATCTGAGTGTTATTTATGCGGTTGCTATCATGCTGGCCGGGCTTCTGGTATTCCAGTTCTTCCCGGACAAGCTGCTTGGCATGTTCAATGCCTCGGAACATATGCTGGCAATCGGCGTTCCGGCGCTGCGAATCATCAGCATCAGTTTTATATTCGCCGGATTCTGTATCGTAATGGGAAGTGTGTTCCAGGCGCTGGGCAACGGCGTCTACAGTCTGACGGTATCGGTAGCCAGACAGCTGATTGTGCTGCTCCCCGTGGCATATCTGCTTTCCCTTACCGGAAATGTGGATAATGTGTGGTGGGCATTCCCTATTGCGGAGCTGATGTCCCTGAGCATGACGATTTTCTTCTATAGAAGGATTAACAGGAAGATCATCAGTAAAATCGGGGAACCTGTTCCGGTAACGGAGGAATAGTGGTTTCAGCCGGATTGTATGCATGATGCATGCGGACAGGAGAAGGAATGGAAGAAAAGAATAAAATAACCGTCAGGGAAGGCGGCTGGGAGGATTACTGGATTCTGCGTGACGGCATCGGGGAAGAACAGCATATCCATGCCATGAACCGGCCGGATATTTTTGCAGATTTGGAGGAAAGCCCCTTCGGCCCGGAAGACTTCCGGGAGCTTATGGAGGATAAGAACGGCTTCTTCCTGGTGGCCCTGGTGGATGGAAAAGAGGCGGGGATGTGCAATGTCAAGCTGAAAAAAGCGCCCGTCCATCCCGTTGTGGTACCCCGCAGATATGCCTACATAGATGACATCTGTATCTTGCCGGATTACCGTCATATGGGCGTGGGAAAGGCATTGTACGAAGCGTTGGCGGCACGTATCCGTCCTATGGGGATCACGAAGGTGGAATTGAAAGTATGGGCTTTTAATGAATCCGCCAGAGGTTTTTATGAGGCCATGGGCATGAAGCCGCAGAATATTATTATGGAAGGCAGAGTATGATTTCAGCCCTCTTCTTACATTTCCCTGCATAGGGGCAGCCACTGCAATCCTCACAGGTATAGCATTCTTCCTGCCTCCCATATTGATTCCCTTTTACTGGTCTTCGGTAAGCAAAATGAAATTTCCTTCCGTTTGGAAGAACGCCTCCAGGCTTCATGCCTGAAAGCGTTCTTTTTTTTGGGACTTTTTTCACAGCCCGCTTTTATCTTGTTCAATATTTTTTCATAAAAACAGCGGCCGGCTTGCCGATGTGAAGAGTGAGCCATATAAAGAGTTTATGCAGTTAGTGATAGAAAGTAGGTGTATAAAATGATATAATTATTTAAAATGAAAGAGGGGATAATCATATGGTATATGGGTTTCATAGGACAAACACGAAAGACCAGCATTTAGGATACAAGATATGAAAGCAAGGGGAGAATGGGAAAAATATGGTCGTCCTTCCGTCATGTCCCTTGAAGGTTTTCGCAAAGAATTTCGAAAGGCAGAACGGGAATGGAACAAGTGAGGAGGATATGGAAGATGGCTTATGAAGATATAAAAAAAGCTTGGCAAGAGCGAAAAATTGAAAAAAAAGAAGATTATGAAACTGCTTTGGATAATTTCAAAATTATTTTTGCCTATAATTCAGGAGTTATTGAAAACCCGGAAATAACATACCATAATACGAGAGAAATATTCAAAAATGGTAAAGTAATTAACTTTACCGGTGATCTACGGACTATATATGAAATTGAAAATCAAAAAAAATGTTATGATTTTTTGATTCAGAAAATAGTAGCGCGTGAACCGATAACGCCGGAACTGATAAGAGAAATTCATAAAAAATTGACAGCAGGTACTTATGATCAGAATAGATGGGAAAAGGGAGAGCGTCCAGGAGAGTATAAAAAGCATGACTATGTTGTGGGCGATGGGCAAGGGGATATGCATGAAGAAGTGCCTAATGATATGGTACAGTTATGTGAAGAAATAGCAGAAATTCCGGATAAAGGGGAGAAGATTCTTAAAACTGCGGCATATCTACATTGTAAATTTGAAAATATTCATCCTTTTGCTGATGGAAATGGGCGTGTAGGCCGAACACTGATGAATTATTATTTAATGATCCATAATTATCCTCCACTTGTAGTAGCTAATGAAACGAAGGATCTATATTATGGTGCATTAATGATCTATGATAAAACAGGAGATATAGGAGGATTTGTAAATTACATGAAAGGAGCTGCAGAACAGACATGGAGTCTTAAAAAGGCACCGCAGAAGTCTTTGTTTCAACAA
This sequence comes from uncultured Lachnospiraceae bacterium, assembly GCA_900548905.1. Classification (GTDB taxonomy): domain Bacteria; phylum Bacillota; class Clostridia; order Lachnospirales; family Lachnospiraceae; genus Eisenbergiella. Next base: position 73,235 of record URMK01000029.1, read on the forward strand.
TTGGATATGTGTCATGATTAATAGAAAAATATAACAATAGAAAAACCATAAAAATGTAGTATAACTATCGTAAACAGGTAGACAAAATAATCATTTTGTCTACCTGTTCTAACATTATTTAACAGAATATGCAATATTTAGTTGTAATGGTTCCTGTTTCCCCTGGGGGAACGGTATGCATAGTAACGTCTTACTCTTCAATAGCAGCTTTTCTGCTGTTTACTTCCCGGAAGAAGTTTATGTCCATTTTCGGGGTCCTGTCATAATAATATACGCCGTTTTGCTCCTGCTCCACATCGGTGAGCTGGGTATAGCAGAAACCGAACATACGGGGATTATCCAGGAGAGCATCGGTAAGCCCTTTATACCGTTCCTTGTATTCCTCTTCCGTTTTGGGGCCGTTGCCGTATCCCCAGGCTTTATCGTCCGTGCTGTCCGGGGCCCATTTAATGCCGCCGTATTCACTGACAAACATAGCCTGGCCTTCTCTGTAGGTCTGCTTGTCGGCAAAGCGGTCATAGAAAATGCCTGTTCCGTCCTTCAGAGGCTGGTAGGTTTCCGCAAATTTTGCCGGATCCTGTTCATAGTCGTGCACGTCGAAGATATCCGTAATCACATGGAAATTGCCGCTGGTGTCAATGCAGGGACGGGTGGTGTCATACTGTTTGGTGATCTGCCAGGTAAGAGCCAGCAGGCCGTCCACCTGTTTTCTTCCTTCATAATCCCAGGTCTCGTTAAACGGACACCAGCCTACAATAGAAGGATGGTTGAAATCCCGTTCTATGGATTGGATCCATTCCGGAATAAAAGCTTCATAGCCGGTGTAGGAGCTATGATCAAAGCCCCAGTTTGCCATTTCACCCCAGGCCAGATAACCAAGACGGTCACAGTGGTAGAGGAAACGGGGCTCGAATACCTTCTGGTGCAGCCGCGCGCCGTTGAAGCCCGCAGCCATGGAAAGGCGGATATCGTTTTCCAGCGCTTCATCCGAAGGGGCGGTATAAATGCCGTCAGGGTAGAAACCCTGATCCAGGATCAGGCGTTGGAAAACGGATTTGCCGTTAATCAGGAAGCGGTATCCGTCCAGCTTTACCTCACGCAGCCCGAAATAGCTGGCCACAGTATCTTCACAGAAAGAGAGGGTGAGGTCATAAAGCCGGCCGGCCCCTGCCTCCCAGAGATGGATTTGTGTCAGCGGGATGGTGACCATGACATTGCCGGAGATCGTCTCCGCCGAAGCGTTTCCGCATTCGATCCCCTCATAGGATGCGCGGGCAGAGAAGGTGCCTTCTCCTTCCACAACAGCCTTGATGGTAACGGTCCCGTCCGCTACATTGGGATAGTACTGGACGCTGCGGATATGGGAAACGGGGGTGAACTCCATCCATACCGTCTGCCAGATGCCGGTGGTGCGGGTATAGGAACAGTCATGGGAATAATACCGGTCGCTCTGCTTGCCGATAGGCTGCATAGGACTTCTGGTATCGTCTTTGGCATAAACCACAAGATGGTTTTCCCCTTCCTTCAGGAGAGCGGAAATCTCCAGCGCAAAGGATACATAGCCGCCCTTATGGCTTCCGGCTTCCGTACCGTTAACAAATACCAGACATTCGTAGTCCACGGCACCGAAATGCAGATAAACCTTTCCGGTCAGCTGCTTGGCAGTAACCGTAACGGTACGGTGATACCATACCGCCGGGATAAAATCCGTATAGCCGATTCCGCTCAGCGGGCTTTCCGGACAGAAGGGTACCAGAATCTTATCCGGGAATTCCGTTTTCTTTCCATAGCCTCTCTCCAGGCCGCTGCAGTTAAAATCGAATGCAAAATCCCATGTTCCGTTCAGGTTCATCCAGTTTTCTCTTATAAATTGCGGAAAGGGATGCTCCGCTCTGGGCATTGTTTCCATAAATTCCTCCATTCTGCCGGATAACCGGTGCTCTTGTATTTCTTGTAGTATACCGCTATAATATACCTTGATAAATGGATTATACGCGCAAAAGAGTGAGGAAAACAAGCATTATGGAACACATTATCACCTTCCTGCCCGGACAGCTGCCGGGAGAGTCGGTTTTCGGGATTGAAATGACAGGAATTACCTATCCCGACAGCCATTACCATATTGTCAGGGATAATTCCCCCATCTACTGTCTGGAATATGTGATGGAAGGGACCGGGACGGTCCGGATCGGGGAAGAGGTATACCGCCCGGAGAAAGGAGACGTATATCTCCTGGCAGCGGGGAAAAACCAGGACTACCAGGCAGATACAGGACATCCCTGGCAGAAAATATGGATGAATGTTAGAGGGACGCTGTGTGATACGCTGGTGGACGGCTATGGGCTGCGGGATGTGGTGCTGTTCAAAAACTGCGGCATCTATCCCCTTTTCCGGGAATTTCTCCAGCTGTGTGAGAAAAAAGAAGGAAGCGGGACGGAGCTGGCAAAGCAAACCTCCCTCCTGTTCCATGAAATCCTGCTGAACCTGGCGGCCCATGAAGCGGCCGGCGGCCGCCGGGAGAAGCCGATGCCGGAAACCGCTGTCCAGATCAGAAAATATGTGGATGAGCATATCTACGAAAAGCTGACAATCCGGCAGCTTTCGGAAGCCGCCAGCCTGTCTCCCTCCCAGCTCACCCGCATTTTCCGGCGTACCTACGGACAGACGCCCTATGATTATATCCTGACACGCAAGGTGGATACGGCCTGTCTGCTTCTCTGCAATACCGGCCTTACGGTAAAGGAAATCGCTTACCGGCTTCAGTTTTCGGATGAACATTATTTTTCCAACCTGTTCCGGCAGCGGACGGGGAGCCCGCCGGGAAAATATAAGGAAGGGCGGCAGTCGGCTTCGTTCCCGGCATCCGGCTAAGCCTTTCCTGTAGGCCGCCGCTCCGCCGTCTCCTGTGTGCGCCGGCAGGGGATCAGGATCCGGGTGAGATAATCCTCCATCCGGCAGACGGACAGATCATTCATGCCCTGTTCATAGGCATAGCCGGTGAGGGTGAGGCTGTTTTCCCGGGCAAAGGCGAGAATACGGCGGTAGGTACCGGGAAGGCGGGACCAGTCCCCCCGGCAGTAGGCGCGCAGATAAGCGGAGGCCGGCTTCCGGTGCGGCCGGCAATCGTCTTCGGCGGGGATTGGGACGTTTTCTTCGGAAGAAACAGGCATTTTCATGAAAAAGCAGGAGTAGGAATCAAAATCTCCGGACAGGATGCAGGAAACGGGAAGCATACTGCCAAGGCCGTGGTTAAACAGCCTGTGGGAATGGTTCCGGCCGGCCCGGCGCATCAGGGCGATAAAGCTTTCCTCTTCCGGTACCAGATGCAGGGAAGGGCTTACAAGGAGCGTTTCTTCCGGGCAGGTGACGAGCGTAATTTCTTCGGTATCCCCGGACTGTTCCGTTTGCAGAAACTCTTCTTTTTCCAGAAGAAGCTGACGGATGCTTTCCAGGGTACGGATGGAGGCATCTGTTTCTTCTTTCTTTTCCCGGATGAAAGCAAGGCAGGAGGCGGAGGAGCGGTTCCGAAGAAAGGCCCGTATATCCTCCACGGACATGGAAAGCTCCCGCAGAGCCAGGATGATTTCCAGTTCGGTACTCTGCCTTATGGAGTACATCCGGTAATGATTTTCTTTTTTGACGGCAGGGGAAAAGAGGCCGATATTATCATAATAGTGGAGCGTACGGCGGTTGATGCCGTGGAGATCGGCGAATTCCCTTACGGTAAATAATGTTTTATCTTTATCCATACGATTCCTCCATGTTACCGTTCACGGCTTTTCTGTGCCCGGGAGGGCTGCCGGAAAGAATCTTTCCCGGTACAAGCGGTGTAAGGTTACAATTCCATAAATGGGTTCCATAAAAATGGTAAAATTTCAAAGTGAATTCGTGATTTCTAGAAAACATTGATTTTGAAACACT
>URMK01000030.1 GCA_900548905.1 uncultured Lachnospiraceae bacterium
GAAGATACCAAGGCAGGGAGGGCGGCCGAGGGATGCAGGGGCTGCTGCCGGGGGACGGAAGGGGATTCCATAGGACAGGCAGTGGATCTAATTGAGAAAAAATTATCAATAAAATTATTGACAACAACTGGAAGTTAGAATATACTAACCAAGAAGAAGAGGGAAATGAAAACAATTCTCAAAATCAAAAAGAAAGAAGATGAAGATGATGCCATTGACTATGGTGAATGCAGGGGAACCTAATGTAATACGCGAAATCGGCGGAAAAGAGGAAACCAGAAGATTCCTGGAGAATCTGGGTTTTGTGGCCGGCGGCGTGGTGACTGTAGTATCTGAAATTGAGGGAAACATGATTGTGAACGTGAAAGATTCCAGAGTAGCCATTGGAAAAGATATGGCAAACAAAATTATGGTAGGGGCCTGAAAACACGGATTGTACCTGCCATAGATTTCATTTCAGGCCGCGGGATGCGGCGGGACGGAAAGGGAGATAAGATGAGGACATTGAAAGAAATTCCCTGCGGGGAAACTGTAAAAGTGGCGAGGCTGACCGGAGAAGGTGCGGTGAAAAGAAGGATAATGGACATGGGTATCACCAAAGGTATCGATGTTTTTGTCAGGAAGGTTGCGCCTCTGGGAGATCCGGTCGAGGTGACTGTACGGGGATATGAGCTGTCTTTGCGGAAAGCGGACGCAGAAATGATTATCGTGGAATAAATTTTTTTGAACATGGGTTAGCCTATACTAATAAAAGATAGCCATAACAAATTCAAAATCATGTAACATACATAGCTGCGATGAGGCGGAAAGAGGTAGAATATGTCAATTAAAATTGCATTAGCAGGGAATCCCAACTGCGGAAAGACTACATTGTTTAATGCACTAACCGGTTCCAACCAGTTTGTGGGGAACTGGCCGGGTGTAACGGTAGAGAAGAAGGAAGGTAAGCTGAAGGGTCATAAAGATGTTATTATTATGGATCTTCCCGGCATTTATTCCCTTTCTCCCTACACCCTGGAAGAAGTGGTTGCCAGAAATTATCTGATTAACGACAGGCCGGATGCTATTATCAATATAGTAGACGGTACCAATATCGAAAGGAACCTGTATCTGTCCACACAGCTGATGGAGCTGGGCATCCCGGTTGTTATGGCCGTCAATATGATGGACATTGTGGAAAAGAGCGGCGATGTGATACATATTGACAAGCTCAGCAAAAAACTGGGCTGTGAGGTAGTGGAGATATCCGCATTAAAGGGTACCGGAATCCAGAAGGCGGCAGAAAAAGCCGTGGGCCTCGCCAGCAGAAAGGACGCGACCCCTCCGGTCCATACCTTCGCGCCGGAAGTGGAAAACGTGCTTAATACCATCGAAGCCAGGCTGGGAAGTGATATCCCGGAGGAACAGAAGCGCTTTTTTGCCATCAAGCTGTTGGAAAAAGATGATAAAATCCAGGATCAGATGAGCCGGGTTCCGGATGTTTCTTCTGAGATTGCACAGATCGAAAAGGAAATGGATGACGATACGGAGAGTATCATCACCAATGAAAGATATGTATACATTTCTTCCATCATCGGTGAATGCTTTAAACGCAGTAAAAATGAAAAGCTGACCACCTCCGACAAAATCGACAGGATCGTTACCAACCGCTGGCTGGCGCTTCCTATTTTTGCAGTGGTTATGTTTATTGTTTATTATATTTCCGTTACCACGGTTGGTACCTGGGCAACCGACTGGGCGAATGACGGCGTGTTCGGAGACGGCTGGAGCCTGTTCGGGCTGGAAATCCCCGGTATCCCTGTTCTTTTTGAATCCGTGCTCACCGCTGTGGGCTGTGCCGAATGGCTGCAGGGGCTGATACTGGACGGTATTGTTGCCGGTGTGGGCGCCGTGCTGGGCTTTGTTCCCCAGATGCTGGTGCTGTTCATCTTCCTGGCTTTCCTGGAAGGCTGCGGCTACATGGCCAGAGTTGCGTTTATCATGGACCGTATTTTCCGTAAGTTCGGCCTTTCCGGAAAATCCTTTATCCCCATGCTCATCGGAAGCGGCTGCGGCGTGCCCGGTATTATGGCCTCCCGTACCATCGAAAGCGACCGTGACCGTAAAATGACCATTATGACAACCACCTTCATTCCCTGCGGCGCCAAGCTTCCTATTATAGCCCTGATCGCCGGCGCCCTGTTCGGCGGTGCATGGTGGGTGGCTCCCAGCGCTTACTTTGTGGGAATTGCAGCGATTATCTGTTCCGGTATCTTATTAAAGAAAACCAAAATGTTTGCCGGGGATCCCGCTCCTTTCGTTATGGAGCTTCCTGCATACCATCTTCCCACCGTGGGAAATGTACTCCGCAGCATGTGGGAGCGTGGGTGGTCCTTTATCAAAAAGGCCGGTACCATCATCCTCCTTTCCACCATCGTGGTATGGTTCACCACCTACTTCGGCTGGGTTAACGGACAGTTTAAAATGCTGGAGGATATGGAGCTTGACCACAGCATTCTGGCAGCTGTCGGAAATGCGGTTGCATGGATCTTCATCCCGCTTGGCTGGGGCGACTGGAAGTCTGCAGTGGCGGCTATCACCGGCCTGGTTGCCAAGGAAAACGTGGTGGGAACCTTTGGTATCCTTTACGGCTTTGCTGAAGTGGCGGAAGACGGAACGGAAATCTGGGGAAGTCTGGCAGGAAGCATGACCGCAGTTGCAGCTTACTCCTTCCTGGTGTTCAACCTGCTGTGTGCACCCTGCTTTGCAGCTATGGGCGCTATTAAAAGGGAAATGAACAATGCAAAATGGTTCTGGTTTGCAATCGGATACCAAACCGGGCTTGCTTATGTGGTATCCCTCTGTGTGTACCAGTTGGGAAATCTGTTCACAACCGGAGCCTTTGGTATCGGAACCGTAGTGGCATTCCTTCTTGTAATAGGCTTTGTCTATCTGCTGGTCAGACCTTATAAAGAAAGCAAAACGCTTAACGTGAAAATCAAGATGGCAGGTGCAAAATAAGTATTCGTGCTTGACCTGAGGAGAGCCTGCATGAAAATGCAGGCTTTTCTTCTGTAAAAAGGGAGGTACCTAATTGCCGGATAACAAGAATAACCAGGAAAAAAGAAAGCTGCCCGATTCCAGAAGCTATCACCGCACACAGATGCAGAGGGACATGATTGTGGAAAAGCTGAAGGAACGGGGCTGCCGGATTACCAAACAGCGCCTTACCTTAATTGACATCATACTGGAAAATGACTGCTCCAGCTGCAAGGAAATTTTCTACAAAGCATCCCGGGTAAACAGCAATATCGGTTCCGCCACCGTCTACCGGATGGTAAGCGTTCTGGAGGAAATAGGGGCGATCAGCCGGAAAAATATGCTTCGGATAGCCTATTCCGAGGACTGTGTCATGGAAGACGCCTGCACGGTAGTGCTGGATGATGATACCACCTATCATTTATCTGCCAGAAAATGGAACCAGGTAGTACAGGCAGGACTCCGGGAATGCGGATATCTGGGAAACCATAAAGTGTCCTCGGTCACCGTAAGGCCCTGCGAATGTGAGCATGCGGACTGCGGGCCGGAAGCGCCTGCCGGCCGGGAATATGCGGCGGACGGAATTTTATAAGCTGCAAATTGATAATGATTAACATTTCTCAATAAATGGGAAAATTGTTGACGGAACAAAAGAATAATCCTATTATGTAAAAAAATACCTGAGAAGAAAGATAACGCCAAAGCGCGCAGACAGGAGCAAATATGAAACAGCACAGGTTTTGGGCATGGGCCGCCGTATTTTGTTTTTTAATAGTGTTTTACACGGGCTATAAGCATAAATAAGGAGGAAAATCCTCTGTTCGCCAGAGGGCTCACATTTTGCTCCGCAAAACAAGGAGGATACGAAAGATGATGAAGGCTTCAGTTATGAAAAAAATAGGGCTTTTTGCAGGAGGCGTCCTGTTTGGGACCGCAGGGGTTAAGATATTGTCCGGCAGAGATGCCAAAAAGGTATATACCAGCTGCACCGCCGCTGCGCTTCGTGCAAAAGACTGTGTCATGAAAACCGCTGTCACTGTGCAGGAAAATGCGGAAGATATTCTGGCGGAGGCGAAGCTGATCAATGAAGAGCGCGCTGCGAAAGACGCGGAGGCGGTACAGGAGCCTGACGGGGATACGGAAACCGATTTTAAGGAACAGGCGGAGTAAGGCCATGTCTTACTGCTGTTTCGGGCAACGGATCAGAGTGCAGCTTTGCTGTATATAGTTCAGAATGCAGCTCCGTTGTATATAATATAGAAGGAACCACACGGGGCTGCTTGCGATTACAGTCCCGTTTTTGTATGAGAAAACAAAGGAAGCCCCGCTGTGCAGGCCGGATTTGTTCCAGTCTGCGCCATACATGCGCGGACCTGCCGGACAGTTACCAAACAAGTACCTTGTCCCTCCCGGATAAGGCGGAAAGGAAGCTATGAAATTTATTATCAGACATGAAATCAAAGGGCGGATCCGCGTTCATATGGTACAGAATAAAATGACCTGTGAGGAAGCGGACAGGCTGTACTATTATATCAGGCGGCTGAAAAATGTGACCGAGGCAAAGGTTTTCGAACGCACGGCAGATGTTTCCGTAACCTATGTGGGAAGCCGTGATGAAATCATACAAGCGCTGAAAACCTTTTGCTATGAAAAGACGGAGGTACCGGAGGAGGTGCTTAAGAATTCCGGAAGAGCGCTGAATGCCTCCTATCAGGAAAAGCTGATAGGCCGGTTACTGCTGCGGGCCGGAAGCAAGCTGTTCCTTCCCCGTCCGGTAAGAGCCTTCTATGCAGGACTGAAATCCATAAAATACCTGTTCCGGGGAATCCGATGCCTGGCGGCGGGAAAGCTGGAGGTGGCTGTTCTGGATGCGGCGGCCGTGGGCGTCTCCGTAATCCGGGGCGACATGGATACGGCAGGATCGATTATGTTCCTGCTGGGAATCGGGGAACTGCTGGAGGAGTGGACCCACAAAAAATCCATAGGTGATCTGGCAAGAAGCATGTCCCTGCATATCAGCAAGGTATGGCTGGTACGGGACAACCAGGAAATTCTTGTGGACGCGCGCCGGATCCGGCCGGGTGACAGCGTCATGGTCCATATGGGAAATGTAATTCCCTTTGACGGCCCCGTGCTTTCCGGAGAAGCCATGGTGAATCAGGCATCCCTTACAGGGGAGGCCATGCCGGTAAGAAAGGAAGCCGGCGGCTACGTCTATGCGGGTACCGTGGTGGAGGAGGGAGAAGTGATCCTTCAGGTGAAGGCCGTTTCCGGCTCCAACCGGTTTGATAAAATTGTAAAAATGATTGAGGAATCGGAAAAGCTGAAATCGGCATCCGAAAGCAAGGCGGAGCATCTTGCGGACCGGCTGGTGCCCTATACCCTGGCAGGCACCCTGGCGGTCTGGCTTCTGACTGGAAATGTGACCAAAGCGCTGGCTGTGCTCATGGTGGATTTTTCCTGTGCGCTCAAGCTGTCCATGCCTATTGCCGTACTATCCGCCATCCGGGAGGCCGGCATGCATCATATCACCGTAAAGGGCGGTAAGTTCCTGGAAGCGGCGGCGGAAGCCCGCACCATTGTTTTTGATAAAACAGGTACCCTGACGAAAGCCAGGCCGGTGGTCAGGAAGATCCTTGTATTCGGGGAGAGGAAAGAAGATGAGATGCTTCGGATCGCCGCCTGCCTGGAGGAGCATTTCCCCCACTCCATGGCAAAGGCTGTGGTAAAGGCCGCCAGGGAACGGAAGCTGGAGCATGAGGAAATGCATTCCCGGGTGGATTACATTGTGGCGCACGGAATCGCTTCTTACATAGAAGAAAAAAAGGTAATTATCGGCAGCTGGCATTTTGTTTTTGAAGACGAAAAATGTACGGTCCCCGAAAGCGGGCGGGGACAATTTGAAAACCTGCCCCCGGCATATTCCCATTTGTATCTGGCGGTGGAGCAGGAGCTGGCGGCCGTTATCTGTATTGAGGATCCGCTTCGGGAGGAAGCGCCTGCCGTAATAACCTCCCTGAAAAAAGCCGGGATCCGTAAGGTGGTCATGATGACCGGGGACAGTGAACGCACCGCGGCGGCTATCGCGTCCCGGGTGGGGGTGGATGAGTACTATTCCGAGGTTCTTCCCGAGGATAAAGCCCGTTTTGTGGAAGAAGAAAAGGCAAAAGGCAATAAAGTCATTATGATAGGCGACGGCATTAACGATTCCCCTGCGCTGTCTGCGGCGGATGTTGGTATCGCTGTCAGCGACGGGGCGGAAATCGCCAGGGAAATTGCGGATATTACCATTGCTTCGGATGATCTGTACGAAATTGTTACCCTGAAGCTGTTAAGCGCCAGCCTGATGAAACGGATTCAGACAAATTACCGGCTGATCGTGGGGGTTAATACCCTTCTGATAGCGGCGGGGGTGGGAGGGTTCCTTGCACCCGCCACCACGGCGCTTCTGCATAACCTTTCCACCCTGGGAATCAGCCTGGAAAGTATGACGGATTTGATTGTGTAACGTAACAGGCCGGATAAACCTGAACGGTTACTGTGTAACTTCATAAAAAAAAGAAAATCCCTCCGGGCGCAGAAATGGGTCCGGAGGGATTTTTAGGTATGCTCTTTTCACAGACACACGGTCCCTGTAGACTCATGCACATGCAGCGTAGGCGTGATAACGCGATGATACGTATTGGTATCATACCGTTCTATCCGGTTTTTCAGTAAGGTACCCGCCTCACGTCCCATCAGATATTCGGATTGGCTGATATGGGTGAAAAAGTCCGGGTTTTTGCCGGTGCAGACCGGTTTGTCAAAGGACATCAGTGAAACATCCCCGGGGACTTTTATATCCAGAGAAGCCAACAGGTCATAAAGGTAGGTACAGGTGGAGGATTCCGCCGTGATAAAAGCCGTTACGCGGTTTTGCGTCACCAGCCTCCGGAACAGCTCCTGATAATGGCTGAATTTCTTGTGTTTATCCAGGAATTCCACAAGCTGTACGGCATATTCCGGCATGTTCAGCGAGAGGGCCGTTTCCTGAATCCCTTCAATCCGGTACTTGACAGAGAAGGTGTCCCGGCCGGTGGAGGTAACGAAGGCAATGCGCTGATGGCCCAGCTTATGCAGATGACGGAGGCAAAGCTCACCGGCGGCCCGGTTGTCCGCAATCACATAGCTGGTATTGAGGCGCGGAAGATAACGATCCAGCAGCACCAGGGGATAATTCTGCAGCTGCATGGACAGAAGCTGCTTACTGAAAAAGGGCTGGTCCTGGGGAAACAGGACGATCCCGGAAATATCCAGCTCCAGGCATCTTTGCAGCAGATAATTCTCCACCGTGGGATTGCGGCTCTGGAAAATGTGGCAGATATAGGTATCCTCCGGAAATACGGACTGTACCCCATTGATCATGGACAGGGAAAATAAATCCGTGACAGACGGGAGAATACAGGCGATTTCCGTCATGGAGGCAGGCATGTCCGCATGAGAGGAGGGGACCGGCGCTTCCCGGATTAAAGGGGGAAGCTGGGCCGATTTGGCAACAAAAGTCCCCTTATGAGGGAAACGGGTGATAATCCCCTCGCTTTTTAATTCATTCAGCGCTTTGGATACGGTGATGCGGCTGACACCGTACTGCTCCATGAGCTGGTATTCCGTGGGGACTTTATCCCCCGGCAGCAGCAGTCTGTCCTTTATTTGGCGGAGGATGTCCTCTTTGATTTTTTGATATAAGGGCTGGCTTGGAAGAGGCGGCATGGCAATATCTCCTGTCTGACGTATGAGGTAACAGTCCAAAACGGCCGGCACTGTTACCGTATGGTTCCTGCCGGCAAAAACGGCGGTGTTCTCGAAAAAGAGCCCCGACGCTTTTGACGTCCGTAAAATTATGCCTAAAGTATATCGTTTTGTCTTGTTATTGTCAATACAAATATTTGAATTATTTGCTATGTTGTATTTGCGATAATCAGCAAAAATAAATATGTTAATTATTCACAAAATTTACCAATAACAAGAAAAATAGTTGTAAAAAATATGAAAGATGCTAGACTAATACTTATAAATTAAACGATATATAGTATATATTAAAGGCCAAACTGACATAATCACGTCAGTTTGTTATGTATGCATTACAGGGCAAAAAGAAAGGGGAAAGGTGTGAATGTATGGGAGTGAACGAGGGGAAAAGCGCGGTAAGCAAGGCGGGAAAAGCACAGGAGCGGAAAGCGCTGTGGACACAGATCAAGCGTCACAGGGTACTGTATCTGTTTATTCTGCCGTGTGTGGTCTGGCTGGTGTTATTTTGCTATGCACCGATGGCAGGAATCGTACTTGCGTTTAAGAACTATCGGTTTGATCTGGGGATTTTCGGAAGCGAGTGGGCCGGCCTGAAGCATTTTCAGAAATTTATTACCTCTCCGGAGTTCTGGACAACGATCCGCAATACCCTTGTGATAAGCGGCCTGAAGATTCTTATCTGCTTCCCGGCCCCGATTATACTTGCGCTTTTACTCAATGAGGTGCGGGCGGCCAGGTTCAAGCGGGCCATACAGACACTGAGTTATCTTCCCAATTTCGTATCCTGGGTAGTGGTGGTCCAGCTGATGACGGTACTTTTTACCCCATATGGGGGCATTGTAAATCAGGTACGGCAGATGATGGGGCTGGAAACCGTGTTTATCATGGGAGAGAAAAATGCGTTTTATCCGCTGGTCATTTTATCGGATTTATGGAAGGGCATGGGCTGGGGCTCCATCGTTTACCTGGCGGCGATTACCGGGGTTGATCAGGAACTGTATGAAGCGGCGGGGATAGACGGTGCGGGACGGCTGAAATGTACATGGCATATTACGCTGCCGGGTATTTCAACCACCATAGGGATCATGTTTATTATGGCAATCGGCGGAATCCTGAATGCGGGCTATGATCAGATTCTCTTGCTGCAGCAGCCGGCAAATACCCAGATTTCCCAGATCCTTGACACGTATGTTATCCAGACAGGTATCAAGTACGGTAAATTTGAGTATGCCACGGCAATCGGGGTGTTTAAGTCGGTATTTTCCCTGCTTTTGGTAACAACGACAAATCATCTGACGAAGAAATACGCAGAAGTGGGTCTGTGGTAAAGGAGGGGGAAAATGAAAGAAACAAAAGGACAAAAAATATTCAAGGTTTTTAATTATACCATATTGTGTCTGCTTGGCCTCGTAACGTTTTATCCGTTCTGGTACGTGCTGGTGGCATCCTTCAACACCGGGCGGGATTTCCTGAAAGGCGGGGTCTGGCTCTATCCCAGGCAGTTTACCCTGGAAAATTATGTTATGGCGTTTAAGGACGAAAGAATCTACCAGTCTTTGTCCATATCGGTGAGTGCGACGATTCTGAGCGTGGTGGCCGGACTGCTGTTTACGGCGCTGATCGCCTATGCGTTAAGTATCCGTACGCTGCCGGGAAGGACCTTTCTTAACTTTTTCTGGTATTTTACAACTATTTTCAGCGGCGGAATGATCCCGCTTTATATGGTGCTGCGTTCCCTCGGGCTTACCGGCAGCTTCTGGCTTTACGTCATTCCGTCTGTTTACAGTTTTTATAACTTTGTGCTGCTACGTACCAATTTTGCGAACATACCGTATGAACTGAGGGAATCGGCCCAGCTGGACGGGGCGAAGGAAACCACGATCCTCATGCGGATTTATATCCCTTTATCCAAACCGATTCTGGCAACGCTGGCTCTGTTTATCGGCGTGGGCAAATGGAACGACTGGTTTACGGGGGCTTATTATCAGAGCAAGGCCGCGCTTTATCCGGCGGCGACCGTACTGCAGAAGATTCTGAGCGAAGCGACCGCAAGCTCCCAGGTGAAGGTGGGGCAGGAAACGGCGCTGGGTTCCATGACCAGCTATACCTCCCAATCCCTGCAGATGGCATTTGTTATGATTCTGACGATGCCTATTGTCATAATCTATCCTTTTTTGCAAAAGTATTATGTAAAAGGGGTTATGGTTGGTTCTGTGAAAGGTTAGACTGCGCCCCAAATGGCGCCAGGCGCGGTTTTATCCGGTATATATGATTTGTAAAAAAGGAGGATTTAGCGTATGAGAAAGAAAAAAGCATTGGCGTTATTGCTCACGGCGGCAATGACGGCTGGGATGCTGGCAGGGTGCGGCGGTTCGAAGGAAAGCGCATCCACGGCAGGAAACGCGGAAACGGCGGATACGTCCGGCAGCACAGCCGCGGCGGCCGGAGAAACTGCGGATGACGGCGATTATTATGTGGATGAGGACGGAAATAAGTACAAAAAATTTGATGATGTTCAATTGAAAATGCTCATCTGCTGGAACGGCGGCTTCAAGACGGCCCAGGATCAGTATAACAATGATGTGGCGGCGGCAATCCGGGAAAAAATCGGTGTGACCGTGGAATTTGAAGGCATCATGATGAGCGAGGCTGAAAAACTGAATATGATGTTTGCTTCCGGAGATATGCCGGATATGGTGAATGCCCCTTACTGGGGCGGTACTGCCGGGGAAACGGCGATCATTAAGAAAGCGGGCGTGGAAGGCCGGCTGATCGATATCAAGGATATGGTGCCCAATTACCCGAATATTGCCGATGCCTACGATATAGGCGTTATCGGGCAGAAATACCTGGAAACGGACATTGATACCCCGGAAAACAACGGGGCCAGATATGTACTTCCCACGGAAGTGGCGGGAGATGATGCCGACATCGCACAGTGGGGATACGGCGTATTCGTCCGCGGCGACGTTCCCGAAGCCCTTGGCATCGATCCCACTTCTATCAAGACCTCGGAGGAGCTTTATGATTTTATGGTGAAGGCAAGGGATTACGGCTTTAAGGATGTGAACGGCAATGACTGTATCGTGGCGACAACCTACCATGACGGCTGGTCCTATGACGATTTTATCCAAAGCTTCCAGACGAAGAAACTGACCAAATTTGAACTGGATGCCGACGGAAATGTTACTTATGACAGGCTGACCCAGGATTATATTGATAAATACCTGTTCATCTGGAAGCTTGTCAAAGAGGGGATCCTGGATAAGGAATGTTTTAAAACCTCGGACGACAGGGCAAAAGAAAAGGTGGGGAACGGTACCGCACTTTTTACCTGTGCACAGTACGGCGTAACCGTTGACGCCACCAAGCTCACCGGCCTGTATGATTCCAACCCGGAAATGCGGTATACATGGGTGGGGCCTATAAATTATAAGGACGGCTCCCCGCTGAAGCAGATTGAACCGGACGGAAGAAACGGTTCCCCGGTTATCTTTTTCCCGAATACCTGTTCCAATATTGATGCGGCGCTCACCTGGCTTGACTATATTAACAGCAAAGAAGGGACAAAGCTGATATGCTACGGCATAGAAGGGGATACCTATGAACTGAATGCAGACGGACAGCCGAGAATGAATGCGGAATTAACCGAGAAGTATAAGGTGGATACGGAAGGTGTCAATGAAGAGCTTCGGGAAAGAGGGATTAATTACATGGCGGCCAGGACCTATGTAGCCAAGAAAAATATGGCGTGGTTCGGCGAATCCGGCCCCTTCATGGCAGACGCGGAAAACGAATATGTAAAAGAATACAAGGAGCTGCGGCCGGTGGAGAAGATACCCGGCTATTCCATAGAAGCATTTGCTCCCGGATTTGAAGGTTACCAGGAATTTGCAGAATGGGCGTTTGACGATACAACGGAAAAAGAATATAAGGAAAGGGCATTCTTTGCCGATACGGAAGAAGAGGCAAGAAAGATTTTGGAAGATTACCAGAACTACCTACTTACCGGCGACGGAGGCAAGATGCAGGAATTCCTTGATTATCTGACGGAACAGTCCAAAACAAGGGACGATATCGCTTACTAGGAGCGGACAATACTTTGAGAATTGAGAGGGAACTTATTGGGAACAGGTTTTTCCGGGGTTTGGCACGGCGCCTGGGACTATAGTAAGTTACCTCTCTTTTTGTCCGGCGGGGGAAAGGATGAAGAATGGCATATATCAGGAATAAAAAAGAAGAACTGACAGGGTATCAGGCAAGCGGGGATTTCCGGCCGTCCGTGGATCTGCAGTGTGATTTTATTATGGTGTACGGGATTGACGATACGATGCCGGACCGGATCAGGCAGTACCGGGAAAAAGGTTATGTAATCCATCTTATGACAGGGATTGCATGGGGGGAGTATCAGGATTATCTGGACGGCGGATGGGACGGACGCAAGCACTGGGATGAGGGCCAGGTGGAACGAAGCGGCAAAGGGGTGATTCATAATCCAACCGTGCCCTATATGGTGCCTACGGTTTCCTTTTCGGAGTATCTGACCGAACGCATGAAGATTGCCGTGGACATGGGCGTGGAGGCCATCCATGTGGAAGAACCGGAATTCTGGGACAGAAGCGGTTATTCGGAGGCGTTTCAGAGGGAATATGAAATCTACTACAAGGAGCCGTGGAGGCCCCAGCATGAGGATTTGGATGTGCGCTATAAATCGGCGCGGCTGAAAGCCTATCTCTACGGCAGGGCCATAGACCGTGTGAGCGCGGCGCTGAAGGAATATGCCAAGGTAACCTATAACAGGGATTTACGGTTTTATGTGCCCACACACAGTCTGCTGAATTATACCCAGTGGAAGATCATGAGCCCGGAGGCGGCGCTTATCAATATCCCCACGGTGGACGGCTACATTGCCCAGATTTGGACGGGAACGAGCAGGGAAGCCAATGTATATGAGGGGGTATACAAGGAACGTACCTTTGAAACCGCCTATCTGGAATACGGGGTCATGCAGGAGCTGGTGAAGGGGACCGGACGCAGGATGTGGTTCCTGAATGATCCAATAGAGGATCTGCCCTCCTATACCTGGGAAAACTACGAGTACAATTACAGAAAGACGGCGGCTGCGTCCCTGCTGCATCCCCACATCTGGCATTACGAGATCTGCCCCTGGCCCCATCGGGTATTCGACGGCAGATATCCCCGGTTCCAGCCCCATATTGCACAGAAGGATGAGACCAGCTATGAAACGGATCAATCCAGGCCGATACCCGGCAGCTATTCCACGCTGCTTTCCGGTATGTTCCAGCTGTTCGGCGATATGGAGCAGAAGGAATTTTCGTTTGAAGGCGCCGGGGACTGCGTGGGAATTGCTATGTCGGACAGCGGCCTGTTCCAGCGTACGTTCCCGGACGGCATAGTGAACGGCAGAAGGCTGGGGGAGCGGTTTGCCATGGCAAAACATAAGAATACGGGGAATCCGGTGGATGAAGAGGCGGCCGAAGCACTGATGAAGGAGATTACCGAGGATGAATCACTGCTGCTTGATTTCATCCAGAGCGATGCGTTTCCCCAGTTTTACGGCATGTCCCTGCCGCTGCTGAAATACGGCCTGCCGGTAAGGCCGGTACAGCTTGACAATGTACGGCGGTTTGCAGGTTACCTGGATGCCCTGAAGGTCCTGGTCCTCAGCTATGAGTATATGAAGCCGGAGGCCCCGGATGTAAATACCGCGGTGCTCTCCTGGGTGATGGACGGAGGAACGCTTTTGTATATCGGCGACGGAAGCGATCCCTTCCACCGAATCGATTCCTGGTGGAGAAGCTCCGGCTTTGCAGATCCTGCCCGGCATCTGTTCCGCCTGGCCGGTCTGGGGGAGACGCCGGCGGACGGCGTATACCAGGCAGGAAGGGGAAAAATCGTGGTATGGAATATGGTGCCTGCCAAACTCTGCCTTACCAGGGCGCTGGCACAGGAATACCGGGATAAGGTGAAAACGGCGCTGGAAGGCCTGGGGCTGGCATGGGAATACCGCAGTGATCTGACCCTGCACAGAGGTCCGTATATCATATCCGCCGTCATGGATGAAAGTGTTACGGAGGAAAAAAAGAAATGGGAAGGCCTGTTCGCCGATCTGGGCGAGAATGATTATCCCGTTATCACTCACAAGGAAATCGGGCCGGATGAAACGGCGCTGCTGTTTGATTTCGATACCATCCGGGACGACACATTCCGGATAATCGGCAGCTCCGCCAGGGTGCTGGAGGCGCAGGCGGATGACGGCGGCTTCCGGCTGAAGCTGAAAACCGCGGACAAAATCAAGGCATTTACCCGGGTGCGTCTGCCCGGAAAAGCATCCGCCGTATGTGCGGCAATGGAGAACGGCGGGGAAATCCCCATGGAAGCGAAGTGGGATGACGCCTCCCGGACGCTGCTGCTGTGTTACGACAGCCATGGGGAAGAGGTAACGGTGACGGGCAAATGGGAGTGAGAAAGACAGGAGCAAAGGATGCAGACAGTACGTATTTTTAATATACAGCATTTTTCCGTGCACGATGGGCCGGGCGTGAGGACGGTGGTATTTTTCAAGGGCTGTAACCTGCACTGCCGGTGGTGCCACAACCCGGAGTCCATCCGCGGGGAAAAAGAAATCTTGTTGTATCCGGATCGGTGCATCGGCTGCGGGGCATGTGTACAACAGTGCCCCGCAGGGGCACACAGCTTTCCGGAGGGAAAACACAGGGTGGACCGCAAAAGGTGCATCCGTTGTTTCCGGTGCTGTGAGGAATGCTATGCCGATGCCCTGGTATGCGTGGGGGAAGAAACGGACACGGAAACCGTGATGGATGAAATACGCCGCAATAAAGGGTACTTCGCCCATTCGGGAGGCGGTGTCACATTCTCCGGGGGAGAGTGCATGCTTCAGACAAAACCACTCACACAGCTTTTGGAGTGCTGCAGGAGAGAAGGGATCCATACGGCGGTGGATACCGCGGGAAATGTGCCCTGGGATTCCTTCGAAGAAGTGCTTCCCCTGACCGATTTGTTTTTATATGATATCAAGGCATTTGACCCGATCGTGCATCAAAGCTGTACCGGCGTCACCAATGAAAGGATTCTGGAGAATTTCCGGAGACTGGCGGACTGCGGTGCGGCGGTTACGGTGAGGATTCCCTATGTGCCCGAATTAAACGGGACACAGCTGGAAGGGATTGCTTCATTTCTGTCCGCATATCCGCAGATAAGGGCTGAACTGCTGCCTTACCACAGCATGGGGAATTCCAAGTACCAGGCACTGGAGGAAACGTTTTATACCGGCACGGTACCGGATAAAACAACGGTGGAACGATTGAAAAAGAAATATCATTTTTATTGAGGAGATAAATGGTGAAAACGGAAAAAGTAAAAATGTCACCCTTGTACCTGACCCTAATCAGGGAGCTGCATCAGGATAAGGTGGAGATAAACGACAGGAAAATTGCACGGCACGGCCCGATTGACATCGATGACCACGGATTTATCGATTTCCCGGATTTTTCCTTTAAGCCGGATCTGTGCGGGGACGGGCTGGTTCACGGCTGCACGGTAATAGGAAAGAATTTCCGCAGATTCCTGCAGGAGATGCCCAGGTATGTGAACAGAAGCAGCGCTCTTGCCTGCTGCTGGGTGGGGACGCTGGACCGGTTCCTGCCTCTTAGGCTGGCGGAAGAGGACCGGCCGGCCTATCTTGCGGACACCATCCGTAAATACAGGATCACCCAGGCGGGCTTCGGCGGTATGAACCATTTGTGCCCCGACATGGAAATCGGCCTGCGGCTGGGCTGGACGGGGCTTCTGGAAAAAATAAGGTACTGCCGGAAGAGAAACAGGCCGGCGGATCCCGATTTTTATGAAGGGGAGGAACAGCTGGTGCTGGGGATCCTGGAATGGGTGAAGGCGCATCAGCGTCTGGCACAGCAGCTGGCGGAAAAGGAAACGGATCCCTTCCGGAAAGAAAATTACGAGGCTATCGCTGCCGTAAACGGGGCGTTGTGCTGCAGGGCGCCTGGTTCGTTCCGGGAGGCGGTCCAGTTCCTTGCCCATTTCCAGTCCGTGGACAGAACCTATTGCGGAGGCGGCGCCCTGGGTGCCCTGGATACGCTTCTGGAAGAATATTTTGAACGGGATATTGCCAAAGGGATCCTGACGGAGGAAGAGGCTGTGTGGATCCTTGCCAGCCTGTTTTTTAACGATACCCATTATGCCCAGATCGGCGGACTCACCCCGGCGGGGGACCGGGAAGTGACAAGCCGTCTGTCCTTTGTGATTCTGGATGCCATGCATCTGCTCGGCATACCCACCAATCTGGCCGTCCGTGTCCATGCGCCGGTGCCTGGACAGACGGAAGAAGCGGATATTCTTTTGAAACGCGCGGTGGAGTACACGCTGGAGGACGGCTGCGGGGTCTGCTATTCTCTGGAAAAAGGGATCAGCGAAGGCTTTGCCAGGAACGGTTTCCCGCTGGAGCTGGGGCGGATGCGGGTGAAATGCGGCTGTAACTGGGTCGCCATTCCCGGCAGGGAATATCCGCTGCAGGATGTGACGAGAGTCAACATGGCTACGGCGCTGCACTATGCGCTGGAGGATCTGGAAGAGGCGGGGAATTATACGATGGCGCATCTGTGGGAGCTTTTCTGCACCCATCTGGGCATTATGGTGGACTGTATCAAAAAAGGCTACGACAGACATTATGAGGTGATGCAGAAGGGAATGCCCGAAATCGTGCTGAACCTGTTTATGCACGGCCCGCTGGAACGGGGGCTGAACTGTGCCAACGGCGGGGTGGATATCCTGGATTTGAATATCGACGGTATTGCCCTGGCCACCACCGCGGATTCCTTTGCGGCGATAGAACAGAGGGTGGTGCAGGAAGGGAAGCTGACGTGGGAAAGGCTTTTTGCACTGCTGCACACCAATTATGAAGGGGCCGAAAGAGAACGCCTGATGCTGAAAAATATCAGACGGTATGGTTCGCCGCAGTCTCCGGCGGAAGCCTGGGCGGTGCGGATCCGGGATCATTATGTGAAAATCTGCAGACAGACGCCGACGCCCAAGCACCATCTGCCGATTGTTCCCGGCATGTTTTCCCATGGAGATGTATATGCGTATGGATCGGTGCTGGAAGCCACACCTAACGGCAGGTTTGCAGGGGATCCCATCTCCCATTCCTCCGAACCGGATCCGGGTTTTGCGAGAGGGCTGGATACCTTTTCTCCCGCATTGAAGGCCAACGCGGTGGCGGTAACACAGCCCGGGTACGGAAATTCCGCGCCGCTGCATCTGGACATTGATACCGGGCTTGTGGAAAGCGAAGGAGGGGCGGAAGCGCTTGTGGCCCTGATTCATGCCCATGAGCAGGCGGGGGGAACCTTAATCAACATGAACTGTATTTCCAGAGAGAAGCTGCTAAAGGCCCACGAGGATCCCGGGGCTTATCCGGATTTGGTGGTACGGGTGACGGGATATTCCGCGTTTTTCGCGTCGCTGTCTAAGGAATACAGACAGCAGATTGTGGATCGTTTCCTGGCACAATAAACCGAGCGGAAACGATCAAAAATCGTAACCGTTCAGACTTGTCTGAACGGTTACCAAAAATCAGGTAGCACAAACAGTATACCGGCCTTATAATGAAGGAGATCCCTTTCCGTTTCCTGTGGAGAGGGTAAGAACGGTTACATAGGGAAGGCAATAGATAACCTCAGGGAGGGAAACGAAATGAGCCAACTGGTCTCAAAATTTATCAGACTGAAAACGATGATTGGCGGCAACCGGGAAAAATACGGCTATGAAGACACCTTCGGCATGCCGAAGGAGGAGCAGGCGCATATCACGCGTCCGAGCAGAGCCAACACACGCATTCTCAGCGAGCTGGAATTTGCCCTGCATCTGTCGGAAGGGGAAAACGGCCGCTTTGACGGCGTGCTGGAAGAGGCGCTGGATTATCTGCTTGCGTGTATGCAGGAGCAGGGGGTGCTGACGGACCAGGCCTGTGAAAAGGCGGAGGAAATCCTTTCACCCATGGAAGCCGCGGCAAAAGAATATAAGCTGATTCTGGCGTCCCATGCCCATATTGACATGAACTGGATGTGGAGCTTCGATGAAACCGTAGCGGTGACACTGGCTACCTTCCGTTCGATCCTGCATATTATGGACCAGTACCCGGACTTCTGTTTTTCCCAGTCCCAGGCTGCCGTATATAAAATTGTGGAAGAATACGATCCGGATCTAATGGCGGAAATCAAGAAAAGAATTGCCCAGGGGCGGTGGGAAGTGACCGCAACAGCTTGGGTGGAAACCGATAAGAACATGCCGGACGGGGAATCCCTGCTCCGCCATATCCGGTATACAAAGGAGTATCTGTCCCAGGTCTGGGGCGTAAAGGATTTTGACATTGATTTCTCTCCCGACACCTTCGGGCACAGCGGCAACGTGCCGGAAATCGATCATTTCGGCGGGGTGAAATACTATTACCACTGCCGCGGGAATCAAAGAAAGGATATTCTGTACCGCTACCAGGCCCCGTCCGGAAATGAAGTGCTCGCATACCGGGAACCGAACTGGTACAACGGGGCCGTCACACCCCATATAGCCGCCGGGCTGCCTGAGATTTCCCGCCGGTCGGCCGGACTGAAAACCGGCCTTGTCATCTATGGAGTGGGCGACCATGGCGGCGGCCCCACAAGGCGGGATGTGGAACGCGCCATAGACATGATGGACTGGAAAATATATCCCGTAATCCGGTTCGGGACATTGCGGGACTATTTCCGGGAAGCGGAGGCCGTACGTGACAAGGTGCCGGTGGTCAGAGAAGAACTGAATTACTTTGCGCCGGGCTGCTATACCACCCAGAGCCGTATCAAGAGAGGGAACAGACGCCTGGAGGCGGCCCTGCTGGATGCGGAATCCATGGCAGCCCTTGCGGGAAGAACAGCCGGCTTCCGGTTTGAAAAAAAGCGCATGGAAAAGGCGTGGCAGGACGTTTTGTTCACCCATTTTCACGACATTCTCACAGGATCCTGCGTGCAGGAGTCCAGAGAACATGCCATGGGGCTGTTTCAGACGTCTATGGCGTGTGCAGACACCCAGCGGCAGAACGCCATGCGGGTAATCGGGGAGCAGATTGACACCTCCTCAATTCTTGTGGATATCGATGCGTTCAACAGCCAGTCCGAAGGGGCCGGGGCCGGATATGGCATTGAGAATTTCACAGGGGTTCCCAGTACGGAACGAGGGAGCGGCCGCACAAGGATCTTCCATATCTTTAATACCCGTACAAGGAAACGCAGCGAGGTGGTGGAGCTGACCGTATGGGACTGGACAGGGGATCTGCGCCGTCTGCAGCTGAAGGATTATACGGGAAAAGAAATCACCTTCCAGCTGCTGGATAAGGAGCTTCAGACTTATTGGGATCATAAATATATCCGGGTGCTGGCGGATGTGACGGTGCCCGCCCTGGGTTATACCACGGTGGTGCTGTCCCAAAAGGAAGCGGATACTTATCCCGTATACCTGCAGGAAAGAGAACAGGTCTCTTCGGTTTTTGATAATTACGTACTCTCTAACGATCAGATCACAGTTGAAATCGAAGCGGGATCCGGAAGAATCCGTTCGCTGAAAAGCAACGGAACGAAGGAAGAGCTGATTGCGGAGGAAAAAACGGCGGGACTGCATTTCATCGAGACGGAAACCGTCACCTCCAGCGCCTGGAACATAGGTCGCCCCCTGAAGACGACGCCTGTGGATCGCTGTGTGAAGCTGGAACGCGCCGCACAAGGCCCCTTACGGGAAAGCATCCGGGCGGTATACCGGGTAGCGGATTCTACGGCGGAGGTGCTCTACATCCTGGATAAGCACCAGCCGGCGGTACGGATGGAACTGAACATCGACTGGCATGAAAGCGGATCGGAAATCATTCCGGTATTGGATTATAAAATCCCGGTTGCATACCGTACTTCGGAATACCGGTATGACATACCTGCCGGTACGGTAGTCAGAAAAGAACGAAACAATGATGTGCCGGCGCTCCGGTATGGGATGGCGCTCCGTGAGGACGGGGACTGTGCGGTCCTGATAAGTGACTGTAAATACGGATATAGAGGTACGGACAATACACTGGTACTGACCCTGATCAACAGCTCCACCAGCCCGGATCCTTATCCGGAAAGAGGGATACATACGATCAACCTGTGGCTTGGAATCAGCTGCGGGGATCCCAGGATAACCGAAGAACTGGCGGATTCCTGTAATCACGGTATGTTTTACCAGCCGTCCAATTCCCATCACGGAACACTCCCCATGGAAGAGAGCCTGCTGGAAACGGCTTCGGACAGTGTTGTGATTTCGGCCGTCCAGCCTTCGGCGGACGGGGCGCTGCTGCTGCGCGGGTATGAGACAGCGGGCAGCAGGTCGGTACTTGCCGTTACCTGTAAGGAAAAGCCGTCTTCGGCAGTCCTGACAGATTTGTTTGAGCAGGAAATATCCGGAGAGGCGGTAACGGACGGCTGTACGGTTAAGGTTTCCGTTGAACCTTACTCCCTGTTCCAGCTCAAGATACGGTAGTATTCCCGTTTGCACTCTTGAATCATTTTCTCAGTACTGTGCAGTATATACACAGTACTGAGTGAATAGTAAGGTTTGCTTTTTCTGCCTCTCCGATTGGCGCAGATAGAGTTCTGTGCTATACTGTCAGAATAAACCGAAGAGCTCCGGATACGGAAGACGGTCCGCGGGCTGCTTCCCTTTTCAGAAACGGCGGAACGGAGGCAGATATGCTGCGTAATACGAAAAAAGACATGACCCCTTTTGCTATGGAGAAAAAACCCGTGAAGCAGTATCCTTTTCTGCTTCCCCTCATCTGGGGAGGCGCCTGGCTGATGACCAGACGTTACGGACTCAAAATTAAAAAGGTAAACATGGAGCACCTCAGGCCACCCTACCTGGTGCTGTCCACCCATCAGGGTTTTTCCGACTATTATATCGCCCCTCTGGCCCTGTTTCCCCACAGGGCCAATTATGTATCCGATATGGAAGGCTTTGCCGCTTTTGGGGAATGGCTGTACAGAGGGATTGGCTGTATCGGAAAAAGAAGATATGTCTCCGATATCAAGGTGGTAAAAAACATCTCCTATGCCCTGCATAAGAACAGGCAGATCGTGGCGGTATTCCCCGAATCCAGGCATTCCAACGCGGGTACTACCGCATATATCCCCAAAAATATGGGTAAGCTGGCAAAACTCATGGATGTGCCGGTGGTGATGCTCACCGTACACGGGAGCTATCTCGCCGGCCCGTTTTGGGACGAAGAGCATCCCAGGACGGTTCCCATGCAGGCGAAGCTGGAGTGCATTTACACAAAGGAAGAACTGGACGGAGCGGAGGAAGAAGAGATTCAGCGGAAAATAGAAGCCTGCCTGCAGTACGATGAGTACCGGTGGCAGCGGGAGGAGAAGATAGCTGTCCGCTATCCCGGGCGGGCGGAAGGCCTGCATATGGCCTTGTATCAATGCCGGGCCTGCCATACGCCCTTCCGCATGAACAGCAAAGGCTGCCGCCTGTTCTGTGAGTCCTGCGGCGCGGAGTGGGAAATGGATGAATACGGCCGGCTGCTGGGAGAAAAGAACGCGCCCGCCGCCATACCGGACTGGTATGAGTGGGAGCGCGGCCAGGTGGAAAAAGAAATCACAAGCGGAACCTACCGCTGTGAACTGCCTGTGCGGGTGGAAGCCCTTCCCAATGCCAAAGGCTTCTTTAGCCTGGGAGAAGGGCGGCTCATACAGGAAGAGAAGGGATTTACCCTTTCGGTACAGGAAGGGGAATTGTTTTTTGATCATCGTTCCAGGGAATCTGTCCAGACGGAGTATAATTACCGGGGCAGAGGCCCCTGCATTGTCCTGTCGGATAAAGACTGCTGTTACTACATATACTCCGACAGCCCGGAATTTAATCCCACCAGGATACAGTTTGCTGGGGAATATTATTACCGGGGCGGGAAAGGTGTATCTGTATAATCAGAAGGGGCAATTACTTATTCTATAGATTACACGCAAGTAAAAGCTTTCTGTTTTCTTTACGCATGGTCTCACACCTCATTCCCACGAGAAATAAGTCCTTCAAAAATAGGAGTGAAATCAATGTCTTTTATTGCGCCTATTTGCAGAATACTCTTTGTCTCTAAGTTGCGGCAATTGCTACGGAATGTTTTTAGTCCACGCTTTCGGTGTCATGCCGGTAGCGTTTTTAAAGAGCTGGATGAAGTATTGAGGATTGTTGGAAAAGCCAACCTGGTCCGCTATGGTATACACTTTCTCATTTTGAGCGCTTTTTAGCAGAACCTTCGCTTTGGCAATCCGCAGGTTGGTAAGATAATCCGTAAATTTCTGACCGGTTTGACGCAGGAATTCTCTGCTTAAATAATCCACGTTCATGTAAAGGACATTTCCGGCAATCCATTTCAGGGAGAGATCGGGATCGGCGAAATGAACGTCCACATAATCCAAAATTTGATTGATATACTCTTTGTATTGGTGACGCGATCCATTTTCGCATATAACGGCATCGGGTACCAGTTCCTTTATTTTTTTCCGCCTCCGGATTTCTCCGGAGGCTTTTTTCATGGCTTCCATAATCTGGTTTTCATTGCAGGGTTTTAAAAGATAGTTGGATACTTTATACACAATGGCCTGTTTGGCATATTCGAAATCGGCATACCCGGAAAGCAGGATAAATTCCACGGTTAGATCCGTGCCGGTACAGATTCTTCCGATCAAATCCAGGCCTGACATACCGGGCATTTTTATGTCCGTCATCACGATATCCGGTTTTATGTCCAGTATTGCCTGTAGGGTCTCCGGGCCGTTTTCACAGGTGGCGGCCAGTTCAATACCAAGGGAATTCCAGTCTATGAGGGAGCTGATCGTCTCCCGGATCACTTTTTCATCATCGGCAAGTATCAGTTTCAGCATGCCATAAAACCTCCTTTTATCTGGTATCTTCACAGAGGCTCCCGCAGGGAAGGTGTATCCGGGCGGTCGCCATGTCATTTTCATTCTGTAATATAAGACCGTAATCGGAACCGAACATCAGTTTTATCCTTTTGTCAATATTAAGAAGGCCGATTCCAAAACCTTTGGGCGTGACTGCTCCGTTACGCAGCTTTTCCAGGAGATCGTCTTCGAACCGGGAACCGCTGTTTAGGACGAGAATTTCCAAAAACTCCTGTTGACGCCGGACATAAATGGCAATCCGGCATTCCCCGCTCAAACCTTCCATGGCGTGGGAGACCGCGTTTTCCACCAGCGGCTGAATAATCATTTTCGGAACCTGTGCGCCGGAAAGTGCAGGGTCTGTGTAGATGGAATAAACAAGCCGGGTATCAAAGCGGCATTTCTGGATGGTCAGATAATTTTCTACAAGGGAAATTTCTTCTGAGATGGTAACGCTCTCGCCCGATCTGCTTAAAATAGCCCGGAACAGATTTCCCAGGGATTCCACCATTAAGGAGATGGTGGAGGCGCCGAGTGCTTTTGCACGCCAGTTGATGGATTCCAGGGTGTTGTAAAGAAAGTGGGGATTAATCTGCATTTCCAGGGCTTTCAGCTGCGCTTCCTTGACGAGCAGTTCTTTGGTGTAGTTGGATTCCACCAGATCGGATATCTGTTCGGCCATCTGGTCAAATTGGCGGTGAAGCATGCCGATTTCGTCTTTGCGATCTTTGTAATTATAGCGGGCGTCCGGCTCAAAGCTTGTAAGGGCATCGCGGGAACTGGCGAAACGCTGCATTTTCTGCAGCAGTATGCCAAAGTGTCTGGTGAAGGAGCGGATGATATAGCGGGAGGCCAGTACGATCAGGACACAGCAGGACAGAAGAAGCAAAAGGGACAGGAGGCGTGAATTGTCCAGGGTATTTTTGATTTTATCATAGGAAACCAGGCAGGTGTAGTGCCAGCCTTTGGGATAGAGCTCTCCTGCGAGGGATAAATACCAGTGATTGCCCCGTTTGATCAGCTGATGTCCGTTATAGGCCCGGTTGTCCGGGGATAAATCCTGGCCGCCCGTTTCCTGACCGGGTGAGGTGGAGTCATAAATGAGCCGGCTGTATTCGTCGGTAATCTGATAGTAGAAGGAGTCGTATTCCGAAAACATCGGACAGCTGTTGATCATTTTGTCCAGATCAATACAGAGGATAACCGTTCCCAGAGGTGTCAGGGAAAGGTTATCATATTGACGGATTTCGCGCGCCAGCAGCAGACCGTGGCCGATCGTGTCATCTGTGATCCAGACTGCTTTCCCGTTGGCGTTCCGGGCAGTCTGCATGATTTCCCCGATGCGTCCGGGAGACAGGGCGGCAGCTTTTCGTGAATCTGTATGGCAGTCGAAGCTGTCCGTATAAAGGCTGATATAGGAAATATATTCTTTCTGGTGTTCCAGATAATAGGCATGAAGACGGCTGTTTATCTTTGTATAAAGACCGGCTGTTTCTGTGGAACCGGGTTTTGCCTTCAGTTCCGTCAGCATCTGCTGCAGACTGGAGTCAGCCAGAAGGGTGTAGGAAAGCTCATAAGAACTGTCAAGTTTCTGGGTGATATCGTCATTTGCATAGGAAAGGGACGCACTGACGGAATCCAGAAGAAGATTATTATAGCTTCTCAGAAGTACGTTTGTAATCAGGACAGAAGCGCCTGTCAGGGAGAAAAGACAGGCTATGGAAATCAGCTGGATTTTAGATTGGAGGGAAAGGTTCGCAAACCATTTCCGGATATACATATACAGCGTATTGCAATCTTGTCTCATAATGCGTACTCCTATTCTGTAGATATTTTAAAAGTACTATTGATAGTGATAAAAATCAAGCTGTAAAGGAAATAAAACTATTTAAAACGATGGGAAAATGATATTTAAATTTAAACAAGACAGGAATTCTGCATAAAAACTCGGATTTTTATATATTATCCTTCTGTTTTTTTTACTATACTGACATCACAAAGTAAAGAAGCTTTGAGAGAGGGGGATAAGATTTGAAAAAGGGTGCATACAGGAGGCGGCTGCTTTATAAAAACAGATACCTGTACGCTATGATGCTGCTGCCGGTTATCTATTTTATTCTATTTAAGTATAAGCCTATGTATGGGATTCTGATTGCCTTTAAGGACTTTAAGGTGAGGGAAGGGATTTTGGGGAGTGCCTTTGCGGGTCTTAAATATTTCAGGCAGTTCTGGGAGGATCCGGATTTTTGGAATGCATTTAAGAATACGGTTTTCTTAAGTCTCTGGCAGATATTGATCTGCTTTCCGGTTCCGGTTCTGTTCGCCCTTCTCGTCAATGAAATCAGATGGGGCAAGCTGAAGGGGCTGGTACAGAGGGTGTGCTGCTTTCCGCATTTTGTGTCCGTGGTGGTGACGGTTTCCCTTATGATCACACTGGTATCGAGGGACGGGCTGGTGAATCAGATAGTTATGGCTTTCGGCGGAACTGCAAAATCCTATATGCTTGATTCCTCGTGGTTTCGGCCGCTATATGTTATTTCAGACATATGGCAGGAAATGGGATGGAGTGCCATCATATATCTGGCCGCGATTTCCGGAGTTGATACACAGTTGTATGAGGCTTGTGAAATTGACGGAGGGGGCAGGCTTATGAAACTGTTACATATTACACTGCCCTGTATTGCCGGGACGATTACAATCATGTTCATTTTGAGAATGGGGAGCATTATGACGGTATCCTTCGATAAAGTGCTGCTGATGCAGAATTCCAATACTTATAATACTTCAGATGTAATATCCACCTTTGTTTACCGGCGGGGCCTGCAGGGAATGCAGTACAGCTATGCCACAGCAGTGGGGCTTGTGGAATCCGTCATCTCCTTGTTCTTCTTAGGGGCAACGAACGTAGTATCCTCCAAAGTGAGCGATACAAGTCTGTTTTAGGAGGAACTGCGAATGAAAAAGAAAGTAACTGTTTTTGATATTGTTATGGGAGCAGTGATGATTATCATCAGTATGGCTGCTATATATCCGCTGTATTACATTTATATTAATTCAGTCAGCGGCGGGGCCTATGTAGGGGCAAATGAAGTGATTTTTTATCCGAAAGGCTTTACTGCTTATGCGTATTCCATCGTGTTTCAAAATGCCGCAATTGTCAGGGCGTTTGTGAACAGTGTGTTCTATACGGTGACGGGAACTCTGCTCTCGGTTATGCTGTCGTCGCTTTGCGCCTATCCGCTGTCACGGAAAGACTTTTACGGAAGGAAAATATTTACAGCGGTAATACTGTTTACGATGTTTTTTAGCGGTGGTATTATTCCTTTGTTTCTTACGGTGACGGATCTGCATATTTATAATACGATTTGGGCTATTTTACTGCCTTCCTGTATCAGCGTTTATAATGTGATTGTCATGAGAACCTTTTTTCAATCCATTTCCTATGAAATAACGGAATCGGCATATATCGACGGAGCCAATGACTGGATTATTTTCCGTAAGATTATTATTCCGCTCTCCAAACCCATTATCGCCACTATGATTCTTTTTTACGGAGTGGCAAACTGGAATTCATTTTATAATGCGCTGATGTTCTTGAATGATAAATTGCTTTATCCGCTGCAGCTGGTGCTGCGCAGTATCGTAATAGAAGGATCCACCACGGAGATGGCTTATATGGCATCTTCAGAGGGCAGCCTGTCGGTACCCATCGATACAAAATCGATCAAATATGCGGTAACTGCGGTGACGACTTTACCGCTGATCCTGGTTTATCCGTTTGTATTCAAATATTTTGAAAAAGGCGTGATGGTGGGATCTGTGAAGGGATAGCTCTGTACTTTCTGAAAGGTATTGCCTTGGTCGGGCCGGCAAACAGAAAGAACATAACTATAAAGGATCGGAAAGGCCTGTCGGCATCATTGATGATGGACAAGTCTTTCCCAGTAAAAGGAGGAGGTAACAGGAATGGGAAGAAGGAAAATCAGTAGACAGGTGTCCGTATGTGTCTGTGCGCTGATCATGGCGCTGGGCATAGCGGCATGCGGCAATACGGCGGGCACAGCGGATTCCGCCGCAGCCGGAGGGCAGGGAAACACTGCGAATAACGGAGGAACAGCGGACGGCGGAAAAAAGGATACCTGGCTTGCAGAAGAAATGGTAACAATCACATACGCCAGGCCGGAAAGCAGTCTGCAGCCTTATAATCCGGACTGTGCAACGGTGGAGTGGATCCGGGAAAATCTTGGGGTTGATCTGCAGGTATCCACCTATTCAGACTATGAAACGAAAATGAATACGTTGCTGGCGGCAAACCAGCTGCCGGATCTGTTTACAATCTGGGGAAA
This sequence comes from uncultured Lachnospiraceae bacterium, assembly GCA_900548905.1. Taxonomy (GTDB): domain Bacteria; phylum Bacillota; class Clostridia; order Lachnospirales; family Lachnospiraceae; genus Eisenbergiella. Next base: position 27,170 of record URMK01000030.1, read on the forward strand.
TGTCAGCGACGTGGTCGGCACCGGATGCCTGATGGAGCTTTCCGGGTTAATCGATCAGTATGCGCCGAATATTCAAAAAGACTATGAAAATATTCCGGAACTTTCCCGGTATAAGATGGATGGAGGAATTTATACGCTGGCACAGATCAGACGGGATGATAACTGGGAACAGGGATCCGTCCCCTGTATCCGTACCGATTTGCTTGAGGAACAGGGTCTTTCCATACCAAAGACCTGGGAGGAACTGTATGATGTGCTGGAAGTGCTGGCCAAAGCATACCCGGATTCCATCGCATATGGTACCCGGGGTGATGACAGGCTGCTATTTAACTATATGAGTCCGGTAAAAGGTTTGGGAGGCGATTATGGTCTGTATCAGGATGAAGACGGTTTGTGGCACATGGGCTTATTGGAGGAATCTTACAAAGAAGCGCTTCAGTATATTCACAGAATGTATCAGTCGGGCATTCTGGACAATGAGTATCTCATTGTCTCGGCGGATGACTGGAAATCAGGGCTGGGTACCGGAAAGTATCTGTTCTACTATGATAATCCCGTCTTTTTAGATACACTGAATAAGACTCTGCGGGAAACGAATCCCGATGCAAAACTGGAACCTATTATGTTCCTGGCAGACGGGGAAGGGAAGACTGTAAATTACGGGCATCCCAATAACTACTATAATGTGTGGGGAATCAGTGCGGATACGGAGAAAAAGGAAGTTCTGATGAAATTTGTGGACTGGCTTTACAGTGAAGAAGGCGGCTGGCTGATGAATTATGGTATAGAAGGTACGCATTGGGAAATGACAGATCAGAAACCCCGGTTTTTGGACAGTGTTGTGGAAGAATATAAATCCAGAACGGGAGATCCTACCTATGAAGCCGGTTCTGAAATCGGTATAGGCGACCTGTTTTTGGATATGTCATGGTACTCCAATTATGATGCGGCTTTCAAATCCACCAGTGAAGAGTCCTGGACCAGGGAAAATATCCATAAGGTTTACGCAGATCATATGGACTGTGTGATCCAGCAGCCGATTGAACCACCTTATACGGCGGAAGAATCTGCCAGGATTACGGAAATCAATCAAAGCTATATGGATTACAGCAAGACGGAAATCAATAAATTTATAAGCGGAGAACGTTCCTTTGAAGATTGGGATGCTTTCGTGCAGGAGTTGATTTCAAAGGGCGCCGGGGAAAGAGTGGACATTGCCAACCAGGCGGAGCAGCGTTTCGCGAAGGGAGAATAAATGTGCAGGGAATATCACTGGCGGGTTGACCGGGATGTAAAGATTTTGAAAAAGACGGATGTGCTTGTGGTCGGCGCAGGACTTGGCGGCATATGCGCCGCCCTGTCCGCGGCGAAGGCCGGCTGCAGTGTGGTTCTGGCAGAGAAGAATGCGGTGTTGGGCGGACAGGCGGCAGAGATTGATACCTGGGGGCTGGATGGATTTATGAGCCGTGACGGGCATCAGGTGGTGGGCGGTTATCCCTGGAAAATTCTATGGAAAACCGTGAAAGAAGGCGGCAGTGATCCGATGTTTGACCGGATTTCCATCCGGACTATGGAACAAGAGGGAATGAAGGCCGCGCTGGAGGAAATCGGCCTGGCCTCCTATGTGCCTTATATTGATACGGGAACGTTTATGAATCCGTTTAATGATCAATATGTCAATCCTAACGCATACCGATATGTGGCGCAGCAGGAGCTGGATTTGGCGGGAGTACATACTTTCCTTGGAATGCCTGTAGTGGAGGTCCTGCAGGAGGAGGGCAGAATTACCGGCGTGATACTGCAGGGAGAATTTGAACACTTTACCGTGCTGGCGAAAAGGGTTGTGGACACTACCCAAGGGGCATCGGTCTGTGCCATGGCTGGGAAAAGATTCGCGCATCCCAAAGCCTATCTCGGGACGCTGCCGCGGGTTTCAGGAGTTGATATCCATTTAGTAATCGAATATATCCGAAATACATCGGATCGATGGTTCCTTCGCCCTATGGTTGGAAAAACGCCGGATCCCGATGAAATGGAGAGGTTGGTAAAAGAAGGAAATCCGCTGGCTATCCATGGCTTTACGAAAGCGCTGGAACTTGCTGTTTCCGATCATCCTGAGTATGAGCTGATCGCGCGTATGTGTGATGTCCTTATGTTTTTTTATGAAAAGGACGGGGTGGGCGCATACTGGGCAATTGACGATACGTTGCACAATACGGATATTTCCGATCCGGAGGCATATGCAAATGCAGTATGCACCGTTAGAAAACAACAATGGCTGGTTCATAAGTTTTTTAAAAAGTACATACCCGGATTTGAACACGCGCAGCTGCTGGATACCTATGCCAATATTTCAAAAGCCTATCACCAGACCTGGGAGCCGTCAGAGTTTACAGAATATACGATTACACAAAAGGAAATACAGACGGGAATTTGTGAACGCAGTGACTGCATCGTAAAGATACTGGGGCATCCCATGAGCGGACAAAATGCGGATGGCTGGTATGTACCGCTCGCGGCACTTCTTCCCAAAGGGCTGGACGGCATTCTGGTGACCGGAAAGCCGGCCTGCCGCAAAATCCATTATATCGCTTCCTGCGGGCTGGTGGGACAGGCGGCAGGAGCAGCAGCAGCCGTGTCTGTACAGCAAGAATGTGCGCTGCGGGATACCGATCCGGAAAAAATAAGAGAACTCCTGCGGGCACAAAATGAGGATATGAGGTAGGATATGAAAAAATTATATGGTGTTACGGCGGCAATGATCACCCCATTTACGGAAAACGGAAGGGTGGATACGGAAAGCCTGGCAGTGCTGACGGATAAACTGGTGAAAAAAGGAGTTCATTGTCTGTATCCCTGCGGGACTACCGGGGAAATGGTGCATCTGACAGAAAACGAACGCAAGGAGATTGCGGAAACTGTGGTCAGGGCGGCTGACGGGCGGGCAAGGGTATTCATACATTGCGGCGCCATGCGGCAGGAAGAGACAGAATCGCTTCTTGCCCATGCATTTGCCGCCGGAGCTGACGGCGCCGGGATTGTAACCCCCATGTTTCTGGGGGTGGATGACAGAGAAATGACGGCGTATTACAAACGGCTGTCCTCTCTTGTTCCGGCGGATTTCCCGCTGTATCTTTACAATATCCCGCAATGTTCCGGCAATGATTTGAACGCATCAACAGTCGGGCGGCTTGCCGGTGAATGCGCCAATATAATCGGAATCAAGTACAGCTTTCCGGATATGCTGCGGACTCTGGATTACCTTCATATCCCTGCCCTTTCAGTTCTGCATGGATGTGATAAAATGTTTGCAGAGCTGTTGATGATGGGATGTGACGGCACGGTATCCGGTGTTGCAGGCGTTTTTCCGGAGCCTTTTCTGGAAGTATATAACGCTTTCCTGGACAGGGATATGGATGGAATGAGAAAATGGCAGGATATTTGTGTGTGTTTTTGCGAGCTGCTGCGCTGCGGAAGCAATATGTCCTGGTTTAAGGAAGCACTCCGGCTGAGGGGCCTTCCGGCAGGCGGGATGCGCGCGCCGCAGTTGGATCTGCCTGAGGAAGAAACGGAAACGCTTTTGCACGAACTGGAGGCACTGTGTGAAAAAGCCGGTATTCCGCTGGAAATATAGGGGGATACAAAAGGGCCTGTATGGCGGACGGCGGCTATAGCCTTGCAGGAATGCCTGAAAATGACCGGGCTGCGGATGGGATATCCATAAGAAGTTTAAAATGTGACTTAGGCAGGAGCAAAACGATAACGGAGAAAGAATAGAAAAAATACGTGATTAGCAAAGCGGGGTGAACACCTGAATGGTGTTCACCCCGCTTCATGTGTCCGGGAAGACAGTGTACGCACCCCGTCCGGGGAAAGACTATACACGGGACGGACGGCGGCTTCCAACATCATTCCAGACAATAAACCGACTCCCTCTGCACCAGCTCACACGACAGCAGCCGGTTATGCGTGACCTCTTTTCCGTCCAGCAGATCCAGCAGAGAGGTGGCCGCCAGCTTGCCTATTTCATAAAAAGGGATCCGCAGGGTGGTGACTGCAGGAGTGCTGTAGGCGGAACAGCTCCTGTCGTCAAAACCGATGACGGAAAGCTCCTCCGGAACCTTTTTCCCGCATTTGCGCCCTGCGGCGATAACGGCACAGGCCATGGGATCGTTCATGGCAAAAATGGCGGTGGGAGGATCGGGATAGGAAAGGAGGCGGCAGGTCTGATCATAAGCCATCTCATAATTCCAGTCTCCGGGAAGGATGAACTGGGGAGGGAGAACCAGCTGGGCGTCCACCATAGCCGATTGGAAACCCATAATACGCTGATGGACAAATTCCTGTCCCAGACTTCCCGTAATAATACCCATACGCCGATGGCCCATGGCAATCAGATGTACAGCAGCCTGTCTGGCGGCTTCGAAATTATCGTAATCCACACTGTAATCGGTCCGCAGAGCGGAACTGTAAGCAAATACCACGGGAAGCGTAATCAGTGAACGGATATGGGATACATTGGGAGAATTGGCCCCGATATAAATAACACCGCAGGCTCTGGAGGCTTCCAGGATACGAAGGCTTGATTCCAGAAGCTGGGTATCATAATCCTCATGGCTGTAGGTCCGCAGGTTGCACAGATTGACCATAAAGCCCTTCTGATCAAGGAATCCGCAGATGGCATCAATAATAGGAGGCGTACTGAACGCCGCGACCTCTTCCGCCACCACGCCTATGGACTTATAGCTGTTCGTTTTCAGGTTTTTGGCGGCGATATTGGGAACGTAATGTAATTCCGTCAGAGCGGCTGTGACCTTAGCCTCGGTTGCCGGTGAAACATGCTTGGACTTATTGAGAACGTGGGATACGGTTGCAATGGATACGCCGGCTAACCTGGCTACATCATGAATGGTAACCATAATTATCCTCCTGTGGTAAAGTGTTACTCTATTTTATCATATTTAAACGTTTACCACAAGAGGAGAAATACGGTTAGACTATTTTACCAAAAGAAAAGTTATTTAAACAGAAAAAATAACCGTTTTTTATGCATAAATTACAAAAATAGAAAAAATGAAAGAAGAGAATTGATTTAAGTTATGTGCTATGCTACTCTCTATCTAAGATAAACGTTTAACTATGAATGGACTTTAAAGACGGACAAAATTTGCCGTTATGTTGGATACACTCCGTATATTCTAGCCTTACCGCCATTTATAGGAGAATCATGCAGATAAACGTTTAAAAGGAGGGAAAGAAGTTGGGAAAGAAAAAGAAAGGCGATGCGGCCAGACTGCTTACGCAGTACAAAAAGAACAAAGACTTGTTTTTACTGTTCCTGCCGGTTTTGTTGTTTTACATCCTGTTCTGCTACATACCGATGGGCGGGATAGTGATTGCGTTCAAGGACTATAAGCTGATGCAGGGGATATGGGGAAGTCCCTGGGTGGGACTGGAAAACTTCAGGGAGCTGTTTTCCACACCAAGCTTTTATGAGATACTGGGCAACACCTTATGGATCAGTATTCTCCGGCTGGTGTTCGGGTTCCCGGCCCCCATTATCCTGGCAATACTGCTGAATGAGGTCAGGCATCCCAGGTATAAGAAGGTGGTACAGACCTTCAGCTATCTTCCCCATTTCCTTTCCTGGGTTATCCTGGCCGGTGTATTCCAGCAGCTTCTTTCCCCTTCCACAGGGGCGGTGAATGCTTTGCTTGGGAAAATAGGAATCGATCCGATTTATTTTCTGGGGGATCCCAAATGGTTTGTGTTTACCATCATCGTAACCGGGATCTGGCAGAGCGTGGGCTGGGGAACCGTCATTTATCTGGCCGCCATTGCCGGAATTGATCCCCAGCTTTATGAAGCGGCGATGCTGGACGGCGCAGGAAGGTTTAAAAGAATCCTGTACATAACCCTTCCCTGCCTGGCGCCTACCATAACAATAACGTTGATTCTGAATACCGGAGGCATATTAAATGCCGGGTTTGATCAGATCATGAACCTGTATAATGAAGCCGTATATGAGGTGGGGGATATTATTGACACCTATGTATACCGGAGAGGTCTTGAGGGGATGCAGTACAGCTATTCCACCGCGGTCAACCTGTTTAAAAATGTGATCGGCCTGGGATTCGTCCTGTTTACCAATAAAATAGCTCAGAAGCTGGGCGATAATTCTTTATGGTAGGAAGAGCGGCGTTTGAAGCAAAACAGTTTCAAACGATTGAATTAATGTCCGCCGCAGCGGACAGGAGGTATAAGGATGAACGAGAATAAAAAAATAAAACAGAGTCCCGGAAGCCGTGCTTTTGACTGGTTTAATTATATTTTCCTTGCTCTGTTTTCCGTCACGATTCTGTTTCCGTTCTGGAATCTGTTCGTACAGTCGATCAGCTCCCCGGATGCGGGAATTGTGGATGCCCTGCAGATGTGGCCCAAGAAATTTTCTGCCTTTAATTACGAGTATGTTCTTTCCAATAAGTACATTTGGACCGGCTACCGGGAAACGCTGATCCGGACCGTCGCAGGAACGGCGCTGAGCGTAACACTGACGGCTATGGGAGCCTACGTGCTATCCAAAAAGAATCTGCCCAACAGGAATTTCTGGACGACGGTGGTGCTGATTCCCATGTTTTTTTCGGGAGGTATGATTCCCAGTTATCTGTGGATGGTGAATCTGCATCTGATTGATAACCGGCTGGCGCTGATACTGCCGGGGCTGGTCAGCTCCTACAATCTGATTATCATGCGGAATTTCTTTATGTCCATCCCGGAAGGGCTGGAGGAATCGGCTAAGATTGACGGTGCGGGAAGCATCCGGATTTTTTTCAGCATTGTTCTGCCCATATCTAAGGCGGTGTTGGCGACCATTGCGCTTTGGGTGATGGTGGGGCACTGGAATGCCTGGTTTGACGCAACGATTTATATGCGGGATGCCAACAAGCTTCCTCTGCAGGTGGTACTGCGAAGGATCCTGATGGAAGGAACCCAGCAGATGATGGATATGAACAGTACGGATACCAACCATGTGACGCCGGATACGCTGAAGGCGGCCACTACGTTTGTCTGTATGCTTCCTATTATGTGTGTCTATCCCTTTGTACAGAAATATTTTGTAAAGGGCGTTATTATAGGATCCCTGAAAGGGTAATGCTCCGGGAAACCGGAAAATATAAAAAAGGAGAGGTAACGAGTATGAAATGGAGAAAAGCAGGTTGTTTTCTTATGGCAGCGGTATTGAGCGCAGGTCTTCTGGCCGGCTGCGGCGGAAAGGCTGAGACCGGGAATGCAGGCGGAAGCACCGCCCCCGCAGAAACAAAAGCGCAGGGAGAATCCGCTGCGGCGGAAACCGGGAGTGAGACGGGGGCCGGAAAAGAAACCACGCACTATTCCTATCGGATGGCCATGCACAATTTCGGCCCCTGGGATGAGGAACCGGAAATGGCGGTGCGCTGGGAAGAAGAGTATAATGTGGATTTTGATCTGGTTTATGTGGAAACTGCCAACGCAGGGGATAACATCAATCTGATGATCGCATCAGGGGACATTCCGGATGTTATTCAGATGGTGGATTTGAACAAGTATTATACGGATGGCATTATCGGCGGCTGGACGGAGGAATTTTTCCGGGAACATGCGCCGAACCTGTCCAAATATATTGATGAAACGGATCCTTCCGCATGGCAGATATCCAAATTTGACGGTGAGCTTATGTACAGCATCCCTTGCTTCCGAAAATATGATACGATAGCGAGTCCCGTGATATGGAGAACCGACTGGCTTGAAAACGTGGGAATCAAGGAAATTCCCAGGACACTGGAAGAATTTGAGGACGCCTTCTACAAGTTTGCCAAGGAAGATCCCGACGGAAATGGGAAAAATGATACATACGGCCTTTCTGAAACCGGTATCCGTACCATTTACGGTGCTTTCGGCAGCTACCGCGGAAAGTGGCTTCTGGACGAAGAGGGAAAAGTAGTTTTCGGCGATGTGAAGCCCGAAATGAAAAAGGCGCTGGAAGTGCTTCATAAATGGTATGCGGACGGTGTCCTGGATCCGGAATTTGTTACCGGTGAAAATGAAGGCGGCTACTGGGCTATTACCCATAAATTTTTAAATAACCAAATCGGTTACACCAATATGGGTTCGTTTTACCATTGGCTCCCGGATATGACAGGGGAAGAAAACGGTTCCGCAATCGGCGAAATGACGGCGCAGTGGAAAAATTCCGGAAATACCGGAACCTATGCCATGGGCTACGCGCCGGAAGGACCGGACGGTTATAAGGGTACCGATATGCCTGATTTCCGTAAGCTGCGTACCGTATTTTCCACAACACTGGTACAGGATGAAGAAAGATTCGGCCGTCTTCTGGAGATCATTGATGATATGAACTGCAGCAGCGTGGAGAGGTCTGTTGAGGTAAACCGCGGAACGCTGGGAAAATATTCCGATATCGTTGATTTTATGGGAAGAGAAGCTTATACTGCAATTGGAGATGCCGCGGCGGCGGATTCCCTGAACCCGTTCCTGAGCGCAAAAGGTTCCGCCAACACCTTTGCCTTTATTGAAGAAGGCGGCAATCTGGAATATCAGGAGGTGGCCTATGCACAGCAGTTCGCATGGGCCGACGAAGAATTCAAGGATAAGAATGACGGTTATGTAAGCGTAATCTTCAAGACCCCGGAATCCAAGGCGAAATACGGAGCCGAGCTGGATAAGATACTGAATACAGGCTATACCTCCATTATTACAGGAGAAAAACCGCTGGATTATTTTGATGAAATGGTAAAGCAGTGGTATGCCAACGGAGGAGAACAGCTCACGCAGGAAGCAAATGAGATTTATGCGCTGGAGCATGCAGGCAATTAAACTATTTTTTAGTAAAAGGGGACGTAATGGCGCGCCCCCTTTTACCGACGTATGGTAAGCGAGGATAAGGAGAAAAGAAAAATGATGTATACGGACAGCTCCTATCGGTCCCGGCTGGCAAAGGATCCGGCTGTGGTCAGGTATGGACAGGACTATTTTATGTATTATTCCAACTACAGGCTTTTGGACGACGGAAAAGAAGCATGGGGGATCGGGATTGCCCGCAGCCGGGATTTGGAGAACTGGGAGAAGCTTGGGGATCTGGAGCCGGAGGGGGAACTGGAAAGCAATGGGATCTGTGCGCCGGGGGCTATTGTGCTAGACGGGATAATCCATTTGTTCTACCAGACCTACGGCTGTTTTGAAAAGGATTCCATCTGCCATGCATGGTCGGAGGACGGCATCCGTTTTACAAGGAATGCGACCAATCCCATTCTGCGCGCCCGGGGAACGTGGAACAACGGAAGGGCCATAGACGCGGATGTGATTGTTTTTAACGACAGGCTCTATCTGTATTTTGCCACAAGGGATCCGGAGGGCAGGAAGCAGCTGCAGGGAGTCAGCTGCTGTCCCCCGGACGGCCGGTTTGAAAGGGACAGCTGGGAGCAATGTTGCGAGGACAGCATCCTGCGGCCCGAGCTGGACTGGGAACAGGATTGCATCGAGGCGGCCGCCGCGATGGTAAGATACGGCAAGGTTTACCTGTTTTACGCAGGCGCTTACAACAACTGTCCCCAGCAGATCGGGGTGGCGGTGAGCCGGGACGGCGTCCATTTTGAAAGATTGTCGGATCATCCGTTTTTACCCAATGGTAAACCCGGTACATGGAATGAAAGCGAATCAGGACATCCGTATGTATTTGTGGATGAGGATGACCGGGTGTACCTTTTTTACCAGGGAAATAACGACAGGGGACGCTCCTGGTACCTGTCCAAAGTGGAAATCGGCTTTGAAAACGAGATGCCTTATATTATAAAAAAATAAGGCGGCAGCCCGGCAGGACGGTGTACAGGCTGCGCCCGCCGTAAGGGAAAAAGGAAGGATGCAGTATCGCAGACAGATCTGCGATATGCAGGGGGTATAATTATGAATCGACAGAGAAAAGCAGAACCTTTTTGCATACAGGATTACCGGCTGGTACCCGGGACGGAAATTTACCGCAAAACGCTCCTGAACGCCAAAGTGCTGATGGACACGGATACGGACAGGCTTTTGTATACCTTCCGGGAAAATGCGGGCCTGGACACCAGGCAGGCTGTGCCGCTGGGGGGATGGGAGTCTCCCCACCTGCATTTCAGAGGACATTATATGGGACATTTCCTGACAGCCTGTGCCAGGAGCAGCCTGATACTAAAAAGTACGGATCCGGAAATTGCCGCCGCCCTCGGAAAAAAAGCGGGTGTGATCGTGCAGGGGCTGGCGGAATGCCAGCAGGCTCTTGGGAAAAAAGAAAGCCATCCCGGGTATCTCGCGGCCATAGAATCCTCCATGCTGGATGATTTGGAAGCGCTGCATTTTACCGGTGTATATACGGTGGTCTATTATAATCTGCATAAGATAATGGCCGGCCTGCTGGATACCTGGCTTCTTCTGCAGGATAAGCCGGCCCTATCCGTGCTTGAGAACATGGCGGGCTACATAGAATGGCGTCTGGAACGCCTCACGCCGGAACGTATGGAGGCCATGACAGAAACGCGGTGGTACCGGGAAAACAGCGATACCTTCCATATGGAATTCGGCGGGATGCATGAGGTGCTGCTTCGGCTGTATGAGGCGACCAAAGAGAAGAGGTATATGGATCTGGCGCAGAAGTTCGACCGCGGCTGGTTCCGGGATATGCTTTCCGGGAAAAAAGATCTTCTCGGCCATTATGCCCTGCACGCCAATACGGAAATCCCCTGCGTCATCGGGCTTGCGGAATACGCCGATATTTGCGGGGACGAGGCATCCAGAGAATGTGTGACCCATTTTATGGAGTGGCTAAAGGTTGGGCATATGCTGCCCACAGGAGGCGTCAGCGGACGTCCGGCTTATCCCTCCCCGGCGGATTACGGCGGGGAACTGTTCGAATTTCCCCATATGTACTATAAGCATACCAACTTCAAAAACGGCGAAAGCTGCTGTAGCCACAACCTGAATATTCTTTCCAGAAAAGAATTTTCCTGGACGGCTGACTGCCGGTGGGCGCAGGAGCATGAGAGACGCTATGTGAATGCCGTTCTGGCCCAGCAGCATCCTGAAACAGGCGGTTTTGTCTATAACCTGTGCATGACGCAGGGAAGCCATAAAAACCATTCGGTGGACGGGTTTTTCTGCTGTAACGGTACCGGCGTGGAAAGCCATGCCTACCTTACGGAGGGCAGTTTTTTCCATAAAGGGGATACGCTGTGGCTCACCAATTATGTTCCCTGCGATTTATACTGGGGAGAACAGGAAACAACGGTGGAAGCAAGGACCGGCTTCCCCATGGACGGGAAACTGGACTGGACCCTTCGGCTGAAGGAAAAAAAGAAGCTTACCCTGAATGTGCGGATCCCGGAATGGGCCGGTGCAGATGCACGGCTGCTGGTGAACGGAACCGAGGTACAGCTCCGGCCGGGAAGTTTTGCCGCCTTGGAACGGATTTGGGAGGACGGGGATACTATTCATGCCGAGTTCCCATTTCATCTGTCCGCCGGAAGGATGGAGGATCGGCCGGAATATGTGGCCGTGTTCTACGGCCCTCATCTGCTTACCGCATGTGCACAGGGCTTTGCGCAGTTTGAAGGGACGCAGCGCGAGCTGATGGATTCCCTGGTACCGGGGGAGAAGCCCTGTGAATTTATCACGCAGCTGACCTGCGGGACAACGGTTTTCCGTCCGATCTGCAATGTGGTGGAGGAGGAATACAACGGCTATACAATCGTCACCGAACCGGCGGAGTTTATTGTGGCGGATCAGGTGCTTTTGGGAGAGGAAGCGTCGGAGAAAGCCCACAGCCTGGAAAGCCAATGCGGCAGAACGGGCGAAAACACCCAAGGGACCTTCCTTCTTGCCCAATACCCCGGATCGATCTCCTGCCGTTTCAGGACGGTACCCGGAAAGAAGCTGTGGCTGCGCTGCTTTTACGCGGATAAAGGTGTCCTGCGGCGTATCCCCGGACAGGAGGCGGCTTTTAACCGGTGCTTCCGCCTGGAGGTTTCCGACGGAGAAGGCACGGAGGAAATTGCCGTCCAGTCGCTGTATGAGGAAGAAGGCGTTCCTCTGACCGAAGTATATTACCCGGTGATGGAAAGGCAGGGGGACATCTGCCTGAAAGTCTCCGGCTGTCCTTACGAAGGGGAAAGCAGAGGGACTGCGGGCTTTTATAATAAAATTGAGATCGGCTATTTTGAATAAAAAAAACATATAATCCGGAAAACTGTCCCTTTGTATAATTCCATTCTTATCTCCATATACTGACAAAGATTCTTTCATCTTGCGTAAACAACACGTACCGGACCGGTGAACCGCGAAAGCGGGGATGCACATGGTATTGGACGCCGATCCCCGGGCTGAGGCTGCCTTGCGCGGATGACAACAGAAAGGAATGTCGGCTATGGATGAGAAACAGAAAAAAGAATACCAGGAGTACGTAAAACAGGTGACCCCTACCCATAATTTATGGCTGCAGATGCTCAAGGCCTTCCTGGTAGGCGGAATTATCTGCGTGATAGGGCAGGCGATTTTAAATACCTGCGCGGGAATGGGGCTGGATAAGGATGCTTCGGGCGGCTGGTCCGCACTTTTGCTTGTTTTAATCAGCGTGGTGCTCACCGGATTCAATATTTACCCCGCCATTGTAAAATGGGGCGGTGCGGGAGCGCTCGTGCCGATTACCGGATTTGCCAACTCTGTGGCGGCACCGGCAATTGAATTCAAAAAAGAAGGACAGGTTTTCGGCGTGGGATGTAAGATATTTACCATAGCCGGGCCGGTTATCCTCTATGGGATATTTACCAGCTGGGTGCTGGGGATTATTTATTGGCTGGGCGGACTGATGGGTTGGTTTTAATTAAGAAAGCTGTCTCTTCTTGCAGAATAATGAAATGGCTGCTGCCTTTTATTATTCTGCTTTTTTCTGTTTTTATTTCACGAAAAGGAATTACAGGAAGAAGTGGCATATGGCGGAAAGGCATGGTAGAATAACGGTAAACCACGAAGACAGGAAAAGGATAAAATGGAACCCTATTATTACACCCGGATGAACAAGTTACAGCAGAGCGCATACTATGACATGAAAGCGGGACTCCGGTCAATGGCCCCGCTTTTTACGGTTCCCAAACTGGAAAACCGGGAACTGGGCGACCTATTTTTCCGGCTCCGCCTGGACTGCCCGGACATTTTTTATGCCTCCGGCTTTCATTACCGTTTTTATCCGGAATCCAATAAGGTGGAAATGATTCCGGAATATCTGTTTGATAAAGCAAAGATTACAGAGCACCAAAAGGCGCTGGAATCCCGGATAGCAAAGCTGGTGCGGCCCGCTCAGAATATGACGGAATGGGAGAAGGAGCTTTATATCCACGATTTTATCTGTTCGTCAGTCCGTTATGACAAGCTGAAAAAAGCCTATTCCCATGAAATCATCGGCCCGCTGGGGCAGGGGGTGGGAGTATGTGAAGGGATAGCCAAGACCGTAAAGGTGCTGTGCGATGCCCTCGGGATCTGGTGTATGATCGCCGTTTCCGAAGCAAATCCGGAGAAAAGTATCAAGTACCGCCATGCCTGGAATGTCGTCAGAATCGGAGGAACCTATTATCATCTGGACGCCACCTTCGACAATACGCTGGGTGACAGGGACGCTGTACGGTATGATTATTTTAATCTGGATGATACCCGGCTTTTCCGGGATCACGAACCTGTCATGTATAAGACACCGTCCTGTACAGACAATGGTTCTTCTTACTACATAACCAAAAAGCTTTCCTTTACGAAAATAGAAGATGTGGAAAAACGGGCCATACAAGCCGCCAAAAAGAATAAAATGCTTACCTTTCATTGGCGGGGCGGGTACCTTACCCGGGAGAAGCTTTCCGAGCTTCTGCAGATGCTGGAACACACGGCGCAGGAAAAAGGGAAGTATGCCAGGATCCATGTGAACATGGCCCAGGCCGTCCTGTCCGTCCGGTTTGCAGAGGAGGTGACGGACGAAGAGCTGGTGATGGAAGATGCCAATGAAGGGGAGCGGCAATAAAAAAACGCATGGCCCGAGAAAGAACCTCTGTAGGCCATGCGCTCTGTTACTATCAGTCCTGAACCGTATTTTCAGAAAACAGGTTATCCCTTGTAATATTATTCAGCCATTTCCCGCTCTTGTAATGCCTGAACACCCACGGCCATTTCACGAATTCGTCCGTACACAGCAGGAAATAGACCCACATGACGGGAAGCTTGAACACAAAGGCCGCAATAAAGCCAAGGGGAACGGCATAACACCACATATCGATGGTATCGCAGAAAAAGCCGAACCGGCTGTCCCCTCCCGCCCGGAAAACGCCGGCTATCAGGGTGGTATTGACGGCGGCGCCCATGACATAATAGGTATTGATGAGCAGCATATATTTCAGATAATGCATGGCTGTTTCGGAAAGAGAAGCATATTTCAGCACAAAGGGAGTGATGGCAAGAATCAGAAGGCCGCCCAGCGCGCCGCTTATGACAGTAAGCTTCATGAGTTTTTTTGCGTCCTCTTTGGCATCCTCCAGCCGGTTTTCCCCGATTACCTTTCCCAGAAGAATCCCGCCCGCGCTGGCTATGCCGAAGCAGAGGATGGTACCGAAGTTACGGACCACGATGACAAAGGAGTTGGCGGCCACCGCATCGGTGCCAAGATGGCCGATGATGATGGAATAAGTGGAAAACGCCACGCCCCAGATAACATCATTGCCCAGGGCCGGCAGGGAAAGCCGGACAAAATCCTGGAACAGCAGTTTGTTCCGTAGGAACATATAACGGAAATTAAGCTTGATATCTTTGCTGAAAAAGGAAACAAAGAAACAGCAGATCAATTCGATGACACGGGAGGCGGCGGTTGCAAGGGCCACCCCTGTGACGCCCAGCTTCGGCGCGCCGAACAGGCCGAAGATAAAAACGGCGTTTAAGATAATGTTCAGGGAAAAGGCAAGCACATTGAGCGCCATACTGACCGTAACCCTTCCGATGCTCCGCAGCACAGCCAGGTATACCTCGGTGATACCCCAGCACAGATAGGTCACACTCATGAAACGCAGATAAGAAGCCCCCAGCGTAATGAGTTCCGTATCATTGGTGAAAATCTTCATCATAAGCTCCGGAATCAGCAGGGCGGCGGAAGAAAAGGCCAGGGAAATTACGAGGGAAAAACGCAGGGCAATCCCTTCCACTACCTGGATGGCGCGCATATCCCCTTTCCCGAAATACTGGGCGCACAGCATGGTGGCGCCTGTGCCAAGGCCGTAATAAACCATGAACAGGATATTGGCGTACTGGGACGCCAGGGAAACCGCGGATATGGATGACTGGCCCACATAGTTGAGCATGACAATATCAGCGGAACTGACGGCGGCGCTCAGCAGGTTCTGGATGACAATAGGAAGCACCAGTTTGAAAATCTGCCTGTAGAAGCCGGTACTGTCGGCAAAAAGTTTCTTATGCATATGTAAAATCCCCCTTCGTATAAGAAGCACCCTGCCTGCGGCAGAATGCTTCTTTCATTATACAACGAAAGGGATGGATATGCTATATCATTCACAAAGGAATCTCTGTCACTTTATATGGTTAGGGAATATAAAGACATAAAATATTATTGTTTTCCAGACGGTATTATGTTAGTATAAAAATAAGCATAAATTTCTATGAATCTGGGCGATACGCCATCTTACTTCTATCTTTATTCAGAGACTCTATGCTTACAATCCATTTAAACAGGCAGGGAGTCAGATGGAAGAAAAGGTGCGGAACATTTTCTTTAAGCTGCTTCCTGCGTACAATTGCAGAAAGAAAGGAGCAGTTTATGGGAGAAACGGAAAAAGAACTGCATGTGGTTAGAAACCACAAAGACACTGTGTTCCGATTGCTTTATAAGGACAAGGGGAATCTTCTTGAGCTTTACAATGCTTTAAACGGGACGGATTACAGGCAAGCGGAGGAACTGGAAATCTGTACGCTGGAAAATGCCATCTATATGGGGATCAAAAACGATGTTTCGTTTTTGTTTGATTCAGAAATGAACCTTTATGAACATCAGGCGTCATTTAATCCGAATATGCCGCTGCGGGATCTCATTTATGTGGCAAAACAGATGGAAAAGTATATGGCTATGGACACTTTGTATTCCAGTAAATTGCTGAAAATACCGGTTCCTCGTTTTGTAGTGTTTTATAACGGGACGGATAAACACCCGGAGCGCAAGCTGTTAAAGCTGTCAGATGCATATGAAAAAGAAGTGACGGTTCCGGAACTGGAGTTAAAGGTGCTGATGCTTAACATCAACCTGGGGAATAACCGGGAGTTGATGCAGAAATGCAAAACGCTGAAGGAATACTGTATGTTTGTGGAAAATATACGGAAATATGCTGCCAGCATGAAAATTGAGGATGCGGTGGAAACGGCGGTCAGGGAATGTATTCAGAAAGATATTCTGGCGGAATTTTTAACCGTACAGAAAGCGGAGGTTATAGCTATGTCTATTTTTGAATATAACGAAGCAGAGGAAATGAAAAAAATACGTGCTGCTGAATTCGATGTCGGATGGGATGCGGGGATGGCAAAAGGAAAAGAAGCGGGATTAGAAGCGGGTTTAGCAGCAGGAAAAGCAGCAGGAAAAGCAGAGGATGTTCTGGTATTGTTGGAAGAACTGGGCGAAGTCCCGGAGAATCTGCGTGCCGTAATCCTTAATGAATCTGATTTGGAACTTCTGAAAAAATGGCTCAGGGAGGCTGCAAAAGCGGATACAATACAGCGTTTTTTGGATGAGACAGGTCTGTAATGACTTCCGGGGACCGGGGCATACTGTGGGTTTGGGCGGATATGTGCAGGCTAATTGGGCCTGTTCTTAATTATCAGCTCCAACAGATGAAGATCCTCTGCGCTGGTAATGATCTCGGATATGGATTTCTTTTTAAACTTATGCAGGATACTGTGTATCTGTGATTTGACGGTTGACATTTCCACATGTCGTATCGCGCAGATATCTGCCCGGGTATGGCCGGAGGAGAGCAGATACAGGGTATCCAGTTCCGTTACGGTGAGAGAGGAAAGCAGATTCAGTATATAAAGAAAGCTGGTTTCGTAGGTCTTTACCCGTTTGAATTCACTGCGGATTTTACCTGCAATTTCGGGACGGATGGGGGAGCGGCCTTCATAGGCGGCTTTCACGCCGGCGATGATTTCCTCGTTGGAGGAATTTTTGAGCATATAATCACATACACCCAGCTGAAATGCCGAAAAAATCAGTTCATCGTCCTCATAAACCGTAAGGATTATGATTCTGATATCAGGCAGGGAGGCGAGGATTTCCCGGGAGGCGCGGATTCCGGCATCTTTTGTTTCCATTTCGATATCCATGAGTATGATATCCGGAGGGGAAGCCAGGGCGGCGGCGACAGCCTGTGTCCCGCTGCTTACGCTGCCAACGAGTTCAATCTCAGGGCACCGGCCCAGATAATACACATATTTTTCCCGGATTGGCTGCAAGTCCTCTGCTATGAGGACTTTTATTTTATTTTCCATTTATTTTCCTCTTTTCGGTGAAAATCTGTGTGATTTTAGGAAGGAGTATCTGGAAGGAGGTTCCTTTTCCCAGTGTGCTGCGCACTTCGATTTTTCCTTCATGCGCCTGGATAATACGGTAGGTCAGTGACAGGCCGATGCCCCAGTGCCTGGCGGTGGGTTTGGAGGAAAAGAAGGGGGTGAATATCTTTTTTATGTTATTTTCCGATATCCCGGTCCCCGTATCCTGTATTTCCAGAAGGATCCAGTCATCCGTATAGCGCAGGTTGACGGTGAGGGTACGTTCCGCCGGGATTCCGGCGCTTTCCTCTTTTGCTGCCATGGCATCCATGGCGTTTCCTATGATGTTTGTGAGCGCCTGCTCCAGATAGACCGGATCGGCCAGCGCAAGCACAGGGTATTCGGCGAAATTCTTCCTGATTTCAATCCCGGCGGTTTCTGCGCAGAAAGGCGAGAGGACCTTCTCCAGCAAATCCTTCAAATCAATATCAATCAAATGAAGTTCGCTTGTTTTCGTGTTCTTATGAATTTCATCGATGCGGGAATACAGTTTTTCACAACGGTCCTTTGCATCCTGTAATGCTTTCTCCGGATTTGCAGCGGCAGGTAGAAGTTCCAGTCCGGACTGAATGGCAAGCAGTTCGTTTTTTATGTAATGACAGAATACTTTGGAGGTAGTTTCCGTCGCATCTATCTGCTTGGAGATTTCAAAGGCTTCCGCGTTGATTTGATGGCTGATATGGGTGAGCCGGTACAGGCTATAGCATATCAGCAGCAGAAAGACGATAAAAATAAAAGGAAATATGTTGTAAAAAACAACGCTGTTTCCAAGGTTAATATACCAGAAATAGTAGGACTGCGCAATTTTGGAGATACGCAGCAGAAAAGAGGGAGTCCGGGAAATAAAGGTGAAATACAGGGTGCTCAGGGTGAAAAAGCAGACTGTCATAAGAAGGAAATTATACCGGATCAGCTGGATGCGCGGCGAGTGGTAAAAAGAAACCAACAGCATAAGCACACTGAGCAGGACCAGCAGGTTGTTGCCGGAACGGGTGAGGATATAGATGATATTTTCAGCATCATAAAACTGTCTGGAACCTAGAAAGGCGGGATACAAAAAATAGTAGCAGCGTATATTGAGGGCAGGATCGTAGATAAGAAGCTGAAGCAGGAGGTAAATCCAGATAGCGGTTTTGGCGCGCCGTATGGTTTTTACCGTAAAAGGGGTATGGAAGTTCAGGGCGAAACAGACACTGGCAAGCACAATGCTGAGACTGGCGATGTTAATGAGCCTGATTACATTAAAGCGGGAGATGGGGAGGAAAAACAGATAACGCCATAACGGATCCGGCAGATAAAAGTAGTTTTTTATCACATTATAGTAATACGCATCCCTGGAATAATAAATCATCATACTGAAAATGGCAAAAAAATAGGCGACCAGGACAAGGGTGAACGGAATGGTATGCCTTTCCCTGTGATGCTGGTACAGCATGAAAATAATAATAAAAAGCAGAATGAAAAGTACGTAAAACATAGTGCCTTCCCCCCTATAAAGGCCGGTGAGATACCGGCTGTCTGCAGCGGCGTATCCGGATATTTCCGCATACCGGCCCTCCTGCCTGTTGGATGACAACATCCGGGTTCACCGGGTTTTGGCCCGCAGGCGCCTGCGGTAGGCAGTGGGCGTTTCGCCCGTCTGCTCCCGGAACAGACGGGTGAAATAGTTATAATCCGGGATCCCGACTTGGCCGGCCAGCGTACCGACCGGTAAATCGGTGCGTTCCAGAAGCTGCCGGGCTTTCTCCATGCGGGCTTCCCGGATCAGATCGCCTGCCGTACAGCCATATTGCTTTTTAACCTGGGAACAGAGCGTGGTTCTCCCCACACCCAGAGCGTCGCACATCCGTTCCAGGGAAAGCGGCTCCTCCAGGTGTGCCGCAATATACTGCCTGGCCCGGCGGGGAAGGCTTTCGCATTGCAGCCGGATACTGTCCTCCAGCCAGACGGAAACGGCGCAGGCCTGCAGCACCCGGGCGCAGGCCAGAATATGCGCTTCCTCCGCCAGAGGAAGGCAGTCATAAGCCGACTGAAGAATTTCCGGGCGGATTCCCTTCTCTGTGAGTGCGTGGATTACCTTGCGGCATTGCCCCTGGGGGACTGCCGTTCGGCGCATCTGCCCGAACATCAGGAAACCAAGGATTTCCCCGCCGTTGCAGATGGGGGCGGCGGCCTCCGTAAGGCCTGCGTGGCATGGATAGATATGGATTTCACCGGGATTCTTTTCCCTGGATTGTTCCAGTGCGGTGCGGTCACAGGCCAGGCAGCGTTCCAGTCCTTCCGGAAGGGAACGGATAAGCTTGCAGAAACCGCTGAGGTTAACCGGGTATGCGGCCACTTCTCTGCAGGCCAGATCAAACACTCCCACCCGCAGGCCGGTAATGGTGTGGAAATCCCGGAGAAGCGGGAGCAGCCGCTTTTTATCAAAGACAATTTCCATGATGCCCTCCCCATATATGGTGGTAAAATAGTCCGCTGTTGAACGATTATGCTAATAATAGCACAATTGCCTCTATTATGCAAAAAAAGGCTCTGGTAAAATAAAAAAAGGTGAAGTTTGGGTTACTGTTCATTCAGTACTGTGCATTTACTGCACAGTACGTGAGAAAGTGATTCAAGAGTGCATAAATCTCATCGCCGCAGGCGATTTTAAATGGATTTATGCCGGGCAGAGGCTATAACATACTGGCAGGCAAAAACACAGCATACAGAAGGGAGCAGATTTATTATGACACAAAGAGAATTAGTTATCGCAGCATTGAACCATGAAGAAACCACACCGGTTCCCTATCATATTGATTTTACAGGGCAGTCGCTGGAGCAGCTGATTGCTTATACGGGGAATCCGGATATTGAAGCGCAGCTGGGCGTGTGTATGAATTATATCCAGTATTGGGGCTGGCCTGCGGAGATCGACGGGCGTCCCGGCTATTTCCGGGATGAATTCGGCGTTGTGTGGAACCGGAACGGGGCTGATAAGGATATCGGCGTGGTGGAGAAGCCGCAGATAGAGGATCTGGAGGAATGTGATTATACCTTCCCTGTATGTGATGAGGCGAGGCTGCGGCGGGAATATGAGGAGCTTGTGGCGGGCAGGGGAGAGCGGTTCACGATGGCCGGTTTCGGGTTTTCCATGTTTGAAAGATCCTGGTCTTTGATGGGGATGGAAAATGTGCTTATGAGCATGATTACCTGCCCCAAGGAACTGGAAATGCTGTATGATCAAATCTGTGATTATTTTTGCCGCCTTGTGGATATTGCGCTGGAATACGATATCGACGGTGTATATTTCGGAGATGACTGGGGCCAGCAGAAGGGGCTTATCATGGGGCCGGATCACTGGCGCCGTTTCATCAAGCCCAGAATGGCCCGTCTGTATGATCGTGTCAAAAAGAAGGGCAAGTATATTGTGCAGCATTCCTGCGGGGATTGTCATGAAATTTTTCCGGATTTAATCGAGATCGGACTGGACTGTTATCAGACGTTCCAGCCGGAAATTTATGATATTGGGAAAATGAAGGCCCTGTACGGCGGAAAGCTGGCCTTCTGGGGCGGTGTGTCCACCCAGCAGTGCCTTCCCTATGCGTCGCCGGAGGGTGTCAGGGCGGAGGCCGTGCGCGTTATTAAGACGCTGCGAAGCAACGGCGGTCTGATTATTGCACCCACCCATGCGCTGCCTTTTGACGTACCTCCGGAAAATATCCTGGCTCTGCTGGATGTATTCCGGAATCAGGAACAGTATTTATAAAAAATGCAAACCTCGCATCCCAAAGCAGAAAAGGTCCCGGGAATTACATCCGGTACCTTTTCTTTTTTGTGCAATCCTCCTAAAAGTTTATGAAATTTCAACCTTTGCACTGGTTGTGTATACATATATACTAAGACATGTCAGCGAAATCTACGACAAATAAGTAGTGATAAGGGAGGAAAAAGTATGAAATGTAAACGTGTATTGGCGATGGCTGTAACGGCGGTGATGACCTGCAGCCTTTTGACAGGATGCGGCAGCAGCACAGCGGGGGCCGGAGGATCCGAACCTGCCGGGAATACCGGAGACGGCACAAAGCAGAGCGCGGCGGCGGATACCGGCAGCGGGGAAAAAACAAATCTGAAATTTTATATCTGGAGCGATGAGGAAAACTATATTTCCAAGGTGGTGGAGCAGTATAATGCGCAGAGCGACAGCGTACACGTGGAAATGCTCAGCATTGCCAACGACAGCTATGACGATAAGCTTAAGGTTATGATGGCGGCAGGGGATGAAGCGGATATTGTGGATATCAGGGGGCTTGCCCAGGTAACCCAGTACCGTGACACAGGTTCTTTGCTTGATTTAACGGATTTGGTGAAAAACAGTGAGCTGGATATCAGCAAATACGGTGCTATGTGGGATTCCAGCTATCCGGACGGACAGATCTTCGCGCTGCCCACAAGAACCACCTGCTGGATGCTGTTCTATAATCCGGATCTGCTGGAAGAGGCAGGCGTTAAAATGCCGGAGCAGCTTACCTGGACCGAATATGCCCAAATGGCGAAGGAGCTTACCAAAGGCGACGGCCCGGACAAGCAGTGGGGCGGTTACTGGGTGGACTGGCATACCCAGTTCATTGCCACACAGCAGGGGGTATATGTAAACGCGGATGATGTTTCCGCCGTACAGGAATCCCTGGAGATGCTGAACCAGCTGTATAATGTGGATAAAACCCATATGAGCCTTGGGGAGATGAAGGCCACCGATACCCAGTATCTGGCGGATTTTGAAAATAAAAGAGCGGCGCTGATGCCTCAGGGCGAATGGATGATCAATATGCTTTTAAACGATACCAGCGCAGGTAAAACAGATGTGAACTGGGAAATTGCGCCTATGCCTATTCCGGACGGCGTGGAACCCGGCACCACCT
Source organism: uncultured Lachnospiraceae bacterium (assembly GCA_900548905.1). Taxonomy (GTDB): domain Bacteria; phylum Bacillota; class Clostridia; order Lachnospirales; family Lachnospiraceae; genus Eisenbergiella. The sequence goes on from URMK01000030.1 coordinate 49,735, forward strand.
GGGGACAGTTCCAGTTTGCGGGCATCACTTCCACCACAAAGCATCCCGAGGAATCCTTCGACTTCCTGAAATATCTGTGCGGACCGGAAGGCGCGGCAATTTATGCGAGCACCGGCATGGTACATGCGTACACGGATGAAGGCGCGGAAGCGGCATATAAGGAAGCGGTGGGCAAAGATTCCGTATCCGTTATTTTTAATGCGAAGAAAGTGCAGGAATCCCCTGCATCCAGCAATTTTGACCAGATTCTGAACATCTACAAGGAAAATTCCGAGCTTTATCTGTTAGGGGAAAAGACCATCGAAGAGACCATGGACAATTTCCTGAAGCAAAGGGAAGAATTGATGAAGCAATAGTGTGACTGTTCAGCAGGTCTGTGCATTTACTGTACAGACCGTAAGGTAACCGGTAAGGAACATAACAGGTATCAATAAAGACGGATTAGGGAAAGGGAGCGGGAAACCGTATAGGCGGGGAACGCTCCCTTTTTCAGGAAAGGGTGAGAATATGGCAAAAAATGCGGCTTTGCCGAAACGTAAATTTAAAAAAGAATGGCTGAAGGGTTATCTTTTCATTCTGCCCAACTTTGCGGGTTTCCTCATTTTTATGGGGATCCCTATTATTATGGGGCTTGTCATTTCCTTTACCAATTATGACGGCTTCAAAACCTTTGATTTCGTGGGCTTGAGCAACTATATCAAGATGTTTAAGGATAAATATTTCCGGGTTTCCCTGGTTAATAACCTGATATATACCGGCGTTACGGTACCGTGCACCATCGTGATCGCCCTGCTTCTGGCGGTGGCGCTGAATGTGGGGATCAAGGGAACGGGACTGTTTCGGACTTTTATTTTTTTCCCCAATATCAGCTCCATGGTTGCGGTGGGAATCGTATGGTCCATGATTTTCCATCCCACCAGGGGGCCTCTGAATCTGTTCCTTTCCCATATCGGAGTGAGCAATCCTCCCCAGTGGCTGGTGTCCTCAAGCACAGCTCTTTTGTCGGTAATGATCGTCGCTGTCTGGAAGCAGGCGGGCTATTACATGGTAATCATTCTTGCCGGGCTGCAGTCCATTCCGAAGCAGCTGTATGAAGCGGCGGAAATCGACGGGGCGAACGGGCTGAAGCGGTTTTTCCATATAACCCTTCCCATGCTTTCCCCCACGATGTTTATGGTGACGATACTTTCCCTGATCAGTTCCTTCCAGGTGTTCGACCTGATATCCATCATGACGGAGGGCGGGCCGGGGCGCGCCACGAACGTGCTGGTTTACCGGATTTATCAGGAGGGCTTTAAATACCTGAACTTCGGGTACGCGTCGGCGATGGCTTATTTCCTGTTCCTTATCATCTTGATCATTACGCTGATCCAGTTCCGGGGGCAGAAGAAATGGGTTACCTATATGCAGTAAAAGGGAGGAGCAAACAATGCTTACGAAATCATATAAAACAAAAATACGCATCCAGCATTCCGTTTTATTCGCGGTACTGCTGGTGATCGGCCTGACGATGCTGGTGCCGTTCTTCTGGACCCTGTCCTCATCCCTGAAATATGACAGGGAAATCTTTGAGTATCCCATCAAATGGATACCCGAGGTGCTCCGCTGGTCCAATTACGAAGAGGTGTGGACGAGGGTGAATTTCCTCACCTATTATCTGAATACCATTAAACTGTCGCTGATAGTTACCATAGGCCAGGTGGTTACCTGCTCCCTGGCCGCCTATTCCTTTGCCAAAATGGACTATCCGGGGAGGGATAAAATTTTCCTCTGTTATCTGGCTACCATGATGGTGCCCTGGCATGCCATCATGATCCCCCAGTTTATCATCATTAAAAACCTGGGTTTCTATGACAGCCATTGGTCCATTATTTTAATGAACCTGTTCAGCGCCTTCGGCGTGTTCCTGCTGCGGCAGTTCATGCTGGGAATCCCCATGGAGCTGTCCGAAGCGGCGCGGATCGACGGCTGCGGGGAACTGAAAATCTATTCCCAAATCATACTCCCCATGTGCAAGCCCGGCCTGGCTACGCTGGTGGTATTTACCTTTAATTTCATGTGGAATGATTACATGGGGCCTATGATCTACCTGAATACGGATAAATTAAAAACAATCCAAATCGGGCTGGCCGCCTTCCGGACGGAATACGGAGCGGAATACGGGCTGATTATGGCGGGCACGGTCTGTTCGCTGCTGCCTATGGTACTGATTTACTGTGCGGCACAGAAATATCTGATAGAAGGAATCGCATTCTCCGGATTGAAGGGGTAAGGGGAAGACAGATAGTCAAAGATTACATTTTAATATGCCGGAAGCTGTCTTGCAAAGACGGGCCGGAACACAGTTGAACATCCCTTGACGCCGGATGCGTCTCGTTATTCGGCTTCCCACCGGAAGAATCTGACCGCGATCACGCTGCAGCAAAGCAGCAGGATTCCGAGAATACATACCGGGAGCAGGACATCCTCCAGGGGAAGCCCCAGAGATGCGGCCTTCAGCAGCTTAATCCCTTGTGTCAGCGGCATAAAATCCGCAATACGACGCAGGGCATCCGGCAGGATCTCGTAGGGCAGTGTGGTCCCGGACAGAAGCAGCATGGGGAAATACAGGATGCTTGCCGCGATGCCCGCTGTTTTCGTATCCGGTGCGATGCCGCCCACCATCATGCCTATGCTGAAGATGGACAGCATCACCAGAAGATAACAGGAGAAAAAGACGGCCGGGCGGCCGGGCAGGCGGCAGCCGAACACCAGGACGGCGCAGGCATAAACCAGAAGCAGGGACACCAGGGCGTAGGCGGCGTAAATAGCCACATGCACAGCAAGGAGCATGACCGGGCTCACCGGCGTTACCTGAAAACGCTTCAGCACCTTTTTCTGCCGGTAGTCGGACACCAGCAGGGGCAGACCCATGACGCCGCCGGCACAGATGGCAATGGTGGTCACGGCTCCGAAGGACTGCTCCAGAAAGGTATAGGGAGAGCCGGGATAAGCCGGTTCCCCTCCGTAGATCATACCGAGGATACATACCATGACCACAGGGAGGCAGACGGCAAAAATAAACATGTCCATTCCCCGCAGGGACAGTTTGGCTTCAATCTTAAAAAGAGTTCCGAATGTTTTCATGATTCCTCCTGTTCCATAAACCAAAGGTAAGCGTCCTCCAACGTATCGTGGGGACTTTGCGCCACAGCGCCGTCAACTGTGCCCTCAAAAAGAATCCGGCCTTTTTTCAGCATGGCGATTCTGTCGCAGAGCACCGTCACCTCATCCATAAAATGAGAGGTCAGCAGAATTGTGAGGCCCTTCTGCCTGAGAGCTGCCAGATGGCTCCATACCTCCCTGCGGGCTTTGGCATCCAGGCCCGTGGTCAGTTCGTCCAGGAATACCACCTCCGGTCCGGGAATCAGGGCGAGCACGATAAAAAGGCGCTGCTTTTGCCCGCCGGACAGGGCGCTGACCATACTGTTTGCTTTGTCGGCCAGTCCGAACTGCTCCAAAAGTTCTCCGTAATGTTCCGTCCTGTGATACAAAGAAGCGGTTTCTTCGCATAATTCTTTCACCCGTATCCGCTCCGGATAATAGGGCTCCTGAAATTGCACCCCGGTCTTTTGAAAAAGTTTTTTGCGTTCCCGTACAGGATCCATGCCGAGAATTTCCACGCTGCCGGCATCCGGCCTGCGGGTTCCCAGCAGACATTCAAGAATGGTGCTCTTTCCCGCGCCGTTTTCCCCCAAAAGCCCGTAGATCTCACCGGACGTTACGGAAAAGGAAATATCCCGGACGGCAGGGACTCCATGATAGGCCTTGCACAGCCCGTTTACGTTGATTGTTTTTTCCATTGTTTTCCTCCTTGTGTGTGGTCGGAACGTAACTGTGAAGATACGGAACCGTTACGTCAGAACAAAGAATAACACCAGCACAAAGTCTGGTGTTAAAGTGGAGGGTTATTTTCCTGCTCTTTTTTCAGTTCCATTAATTCCGCCAGAATCAGGCGGAAATTTTTACGGGCATGGGACAGGGAAGACAGCAGGCTGTCGCAGGCGCTGAAAATATCCTCCTGTTCTTCCGGTGTATCGATAACGGCCCGGATATCCGCGGCAGGGTTGACGGTCAGGGCCTGGAGCATGCGCAGGATCGCGGCCAGGGAATAGTTTGCACAGCGCAGGGAGCGGATGATTTTCAGACGCCGGATATCATTTTCCGTATAGACGCGGTAGCCGTTGCATTTCCTTTTTACCTGAAGCAGGCCGTTAAGCTCCCAATTGCGCAGGGTATCAATAGTTACCCCCAGACAATCGGCGGTTTCCTTTCGGGTAAGCGGACGGAAGCCGGAGGAAGGGGGAAGTTCCTCCAGCAGATTCCGGGCGATGCGCACGGCCTCCTCCGCATGTTCTGTTTCCATGGCAGTCTGGTGCAGGTAGCTTTCCGTCAGCCGGACAGCTTCTGTAAAATCGCATTTCGCGGCTGTTTTGATGATAGCCACCGCCTGCCTTCGCAGTCCGTTCTGAAGGACCTCGACCTGGAGGGCCAGCCGGGCGATACCAAACTGGCGGATATGGAGATCCGTAAAGACGCGGTAACCGTTGGCTTTGCGTTCCGGCGGGGTGATGAGGTGCAGTTCTTCATATAACCGCACGGTATTGGGATGGACCCCGATTATTTCGGCAACCTGTGAGGTTGAATAGGTTTGTTTCATGTCTTGTCTCCGTTAAGCAGGTGTATAGGCAAGAGGGGACTCATGCGGCTGTTTTTATCTGTTTGCCGACAGTCAGCCGTACCGTACAGCCTGTGCCCGGAGCGGCTTCTATGCTCATCCCGAAGGCAGGACCATAGTAAAGCTTGATCCGTTCCTCAACGTTACGCAGGCCAATACCGCCCGGCCATACGGCTTTTTCATCCGGCACCGCTGTTGGATCAAAGCCCACACCGTTGTCTGTTACGGTAAAGATCAGTGTATCACCTGACTCGTGCAAGCTTATACGGATCCGGCCGGGGGTGTCTGATGGCTTGATGCCGTGATAGATGCTGTTCTCCACAATCGGCTGCAGGAGGAGCTTCGGAATGACATAATCCAGCAGTTCCTCCGGAGCGGTAATCTCATAACGGAGTTTATCCCCGTAACGTTCCTTTTGAATATAGAGGTATTGCCGCACATGATCCAGTTCGTCTTCCACGGTAACCAGCTCCCTCCCGCCATTGAGGGACAGACGGAAAAAGGCCGCCAGAGATTTGGTGAGGGCGATGACCTTGGCACTGTCGCCAAACTCGGCCATCCAGACAATGGTGTCAAGCGTGTTGTAGAGGAAATGAGGGTTGATCTGGCTTACCAGGGCGTTTAGCTCGGCCTGGTGCAGCGTCTCTTCTTTGGCGGAGATTTCGCCCATCAGTTCCCGGATACGGCGGATCATCCGGTTATAGTTTCCTGTCAGTACCTCCACTTCATAAAAACTGTTCTTCCGTACGCTGATCTCCGCCAGCTTTTCGATCTCTTCCATGCCCCGTTCCAGTTCGGCCATGGGGGCAGAGAGCCTGCGGGTGAAAAGAAAACCAAGCAGCACCACCATACAAAAGAGCAGCCCTCCCGTGAGAAGCACCGCTTCCAGAAGCTGTCGTTCCAGTATTTTAAGAGTATCCAGGGACACTACGCCCACCATAGTCCAACCGGCCGTTTCAATCTGTGTTTGATAGGTGAGTATATTCTGTCCCTTGTCATAGCTGTCCCCCTCCTCCCGGATTGCCAGCAGCTGTTCCTGTCTGGCCGGATCGGAGAAATAACCGGTATCCCGGTGGTAAACCGGTTCGTTTTTGTTGTTGAGGAGAAAGACATACCCTTCTGTGCCCAAATCCAGGCTGCGTAAATGATCCTCAATAACACTGTACTCCATATCGATCAGCAGTACACCCAGATTCTTTCCCTCTTCATCAGTGATCTCGGTGCTTACCGAAATCACCCAGTTATCCTTGTCGGAAGAAAAGCTCTGCATCCGGGCTCCGGTGAGCAGGGGCATGGTATTATGGATCGATTCCATATACCAGTCTTCTTTCATCATATCCTCCGAGACCGACATATCGAGGTCTGCCTCATTGGAGAGAATGCGTCCGTCTTTTGATACCACTACAACTGATTTGATGGAAGGATCATTTTCCAGCAGCGTACTGATACGGGCCAGCAGTCCGTCCCGCAGGCTTTCGTCATCCCCGGACAGGTACAGCCGGAGAGCGGGTTCACTGGCGAATACATTAGACTCGCCCTTGATGCGATCGATATAGGTGCCGATGTTGGCTCCGCTCATTTCCAGCAGATCATGGGTTTTAGAAACCATTTCGTCCATCAGCAGATTGGCGGCGAAAAAGTAGACCGCACCGCTGAGAAGCAGGATTACCGCCAGCCCCACAGCCAAAGAGAACAGAGAGAGCTGGACACTGAAGCGTCTGAACCAGTTAGGAAGCTCATATATTTTTTTCATGTCCTGCCTCCATCCGGTATTCCTTCGGCGTTTTATGAAACTTACGGCGAAAACAGACACTGAAATAGTTGGGGTCTTCGATGCCTACCGCCATTGCGATCTCATAGTTTTTCATCTGTGTGGACAACAGCAGGATTTTTGCCCGTTCCAGCCGCAGATCCAACAGATAATCCCTGAAGTTACCTCCCAGGCATTTCTTAAAAAGCGTACTCAGATAGCTTATGCTGTAACCGAGTTCGGCAGCCATAACCCCGAGGGAAAACCCGGGATCCGACAGATGGGCTTCCAGCAATTCGGATATTTGTGTCCGCACACTTTGGTCGCCTTCCGTACCGGCATCCACCGCCAGCTTATCCACCGCATGGCGAACAGCGGCAAAGCTGTCCGCTTCTTTTTTCTTTTCAACAAGGCGGAACAGCAGATTTTGTACATCGTCTCTGGAAAAAGGTTTTAAGGCATAGTCATCAACCCCAACCTTGATGGCGCGGATTGCATAGTCCAGATAATCGTAGCCGGTCAGGATGGCAATTTTCACGGATGGATCCCGCTCCTTTGCCAGGCGGCAGAATTCCAGGCCGTTCATCCGCGGCATATTGATATCGGCTAAAATCAGATCAATCTGTTTTTGTTCCAGGATTGTCAGGGCTTCTTCACCGTTCTCCGCCTCAAAGCAGGCATCGATGCCCAGACCGTCGAAATCAATTAATTCCCGGATCCCCCGCCGAATGATGCTTTCATCGTCCACGACCAGCAGATAATACATAAGACTGTGTCCTCCTTCTGAAAAGATAGCCTGTCCGGGCCGGCGCCGCATCCATAAGCCCGCACCGGGTTCATGGGAGTCCCTCACAGATCCAATTTATTATACAGCGCCTGGCCGTTCAGAACAAGCCTGCGGCTTTCCGCATCCTTCTTACTTTTCAAAAAGCGGAAGAAGATAGCCATAGCCCTCTGCTTCCATATCATGATACGGTACAAAACGAAGGGAGGCGCTGTTAATGCAGTAACGCAATCCACCCGTCTTTGCAGGGCCGTCGTCAAAAACATGCCCCAGATGTGAATCTCCCGCACGGCTCCGTACTTCCGTGCGTACCATATTGAACTGGGTGTCTGTATCCTCAGTCACAACTTCCGGGATAATCGGCTTGGAAAAACTGGGCCAGCCGCAGCCGGATTCAAACTTATCCTCGGAACTAAACAGAGGCTCCCCGGTAACGACATCAACATAGATACCTTTGTCGAACTTGTCGGCATACTCGTTGCTGTAGGGGCGTTCTGTATCGTTCATCTGTGTGACCCGGTATTGGATATCCGTCAGCGTGTCCTTCAGGACCTCATCGCTGGGAACGGGATAATTCTCAGCCTGGATCAGGCTGGATAAATCCGTCATACCCAGGCCTTCTTCTTCTATAAATTTGTCCGCATCGTTGAGGTTAATATGGCAGTAGCCTCCCGGATTTTTATCCAGGTAGTCCTGGTGATAATCCTCCGCAAGATAAAAAGTAACCAAAGGCAGAACCTCTGTGGCAATTTCCTCTTCATACTTTTCCTGTTGTACGGCAATCACGGCCGCCGCTGTATCCTTATCCGCTTCATCCACATAGTAGATACCGGAACGGTATTGGTTCCCTCTGTCATTTCCCTGCTTATCCACGCTGACGGGATCCACTACCCTGAAAAATCCTTCCAGGATTTGTTCCGTTGAGATACGGGTGGTATCATAGACGACCATAACCGTTTCCGCATAGCCGGTGTTATTGCTGCACACTTGTTCGTAAGTAGGGTTTTCCGTAGTTCCGTTCGCATAACCCACATCGGTCTTGTATACGCCGGGCAGCTTTTTCAGGTAGGCCTCAATCCCCCAAAAACACCCGCCTGCAAGATAGATTGTATGGAGATCTTCTTCGTTTACCGCCATATTTGCCTCATTAACCGCCATTTCCCTAGTCTCTCCTTCCCTGTTTCCGTCACCCTGCGTCGCTGCAGTACATGCCGCCATGATTGTCATAGCAGTAACCGCTATTGCCGTACATATAGTTAGTAGTTTCTTTTTTTTCATGCTGCTGCTCCTTTCCGTCCCGTCGGTAATCGCTTCGGGACTGCTTATGTATTTATTGTAAACGCAGGGGATGCAAATGGTAATGGAACAGCTTTCGATGTTTCTTAGTTTTTATACGGTATTCTTATTTCATTTCTCCGCGCGTATGCGGTTATAACTTCTTTACGTACCCTTTTCTTCAACAGATTTTGACTTCTTTTGCCGTGGCGGCGGAACGGACAGACGGCAGTCAATCAAACCATCCTGGTTTTCGACGGTCAGGGTATAGAAGCGCACTTTTGCGTCCCGTTTCAGGGTAAGGGAACCGGTGCCCGCGTCGAGACGTCCAATGCGGGAGAGGAACGCATGGCGTGTATTTGCCACCTTCCAGCTGAGTGTGATTTCCTGACCGGAAGCAGAGGGCATAAGGGAAAAGGATTCTATGGAAGCCGTGAGAGGCTCCAGAAAAATGCTTTGAGATACCTGCCTGTTACCACAATATGCCGTCAGGGTATAAGCCGTCCTGGCGGTTATTGTTATCCGATGGCTCCCTGCTTTCTCCAGAACAAGGCCGCCTGGCTGTAAAATCACCTTGTCAGCGCCGGTAACACACCATTCCAGGCGAATGGTGTCCCGAAAGCCGGTAACGACATCTTCTGCAGCCGGGGCAAAGTGCCGGATGTTTAAAGGGCCTCTTTTTTTGTAAAGTGTAAAGAACCCTTCCTGAATTAATCCTTCCGCAACGTTTACGTATTTTATGCAGCAGGTGGTAGAAGTATCTTTTGGCAGAGTTGTACGGAGGCGCTCCAAAAGGAATTCAATACTGGAAGAAGGTTCAAGGGAAATGGTCCGGGAGGGATACAGGATGATAGTATTCAGGTCTTTTCTGCAGCAATACCAGTCGTCGGGGTATGCAAAGAGAGCATTGGCAAAGGATTCTTCATCCGTCAGGCAGCCGGGTGAGGTACCCAGGTCAAAACGCAGATAAATGCAGGTCAGCCCTTCCATGACACTAGCGTTGTCATAGGAGGGCAGATCGACATATTCCTTTTCGGCTTCGTTTTTCAGGATGACGGATCCCTCGAGAAAGGGATTGTGCAGAGCAATAACAATTTTGTTCGGAATCGGGATATTTTCAGGTTCTCCGTCTTGTGTAAAGAGATAAGCGGGTGTCAGATCCAAATACAAACCGGACATTTTTGTTCTCCTATAGTCTGAAATCCAGGGCTTGCGGGGTTCCCGGATCAACAATAAGTTCCGCGGTGACATTTATTCCGGTATCATAAGGGTATTCCCATATTCCATCCGGCAGACAGGAAACGGTATAACAGGAGGTATCCCAGATTTTAACCGCAGCCGTCCGTCCCTCCGGAAGCTTCCACCTGACAGCTATCACCTTGTGTGTGGAATAACTGTGGATATATTTCGTAAAAAGGATATTGGATCCCGGAAATACGAGGTGTATTTCTTCCTCCGATACCGGATCGCCCGTACACCGGATCGCTACGGTCCTGGTATCCTCATGCAGCGTGAGGCTGTCGGCTGCCTTGACCGGAGTATAGGATCCGTTTTCAGCCAGCTCATACCGGGCGGCATAATGGCATTCCCAGGACGCTCTGCGTCCTTCCAGTAAAAGGCTGATGATGGGGACTGGAGTGAAAACCTGTACCTCACGGTAAACGCTTTGTAAGCTGCCCGACGCATATAGAAAGAAACTGCTGCTGCCGGAGGGCATGGGAACCTGACAGGAAGAGGTGCTTTGTATGCCTCCTGCAAAAATATCGTAGCCTCCGGGAAGAATATAACCGGCATTCACATTATTTACTTTCCATTCCAGGGTGATCGTCTCACCCGGGCAGGCACTGGCAGGGAAAGCCCTGAAATAACAGATTTCCGTGGCGGCCAGGCTTTTGTAGAGATAATAGGTGAATTTCCCGTCCATTCCTTTCCCGAAACCGCTTACTTCCACAATGACGGTGCAGATCCCTTCCGAAGCGGTGGTGATGATACCGCTCCATTCTAAAGTAAGGGCCGTATGATTCCATGGTGCCGGATCCTCATCGGAACAGGTCAGAGTATAGGAAATCAGGTTCCCATTCCGGCTGATGCCCCGGTAATCAAAGCAGGGACAAGACATTCTTCCGTATTCCGTATCGGCTGCTGCAAACATATGGCTGGAGGCTTCACCCGTGGAAGCGGTAATTTTGAGTTTGGGCCTGGCATCCGTAGTCGGATCGGGGGCTTGAAAGGAATAATATAAGGTGTTGACTGTATAGAGAGAAACTTCCCCTTCCGGATCATTTACCGTAAGGTGTGTATCAAAAAAGGCGCCGCCGAAATCTCTGTCAGGTACGCTCATTCTTTACCTCCTTGCTTATTCTTTTGTATCTGCATATACCCCTCTAATGCCTTCACCGGATAGGGGATAGAGAAGGCCTGTCCGTCCGTCTGCCCAAGTTCGGTAATTTTCCAGGCGGGGTCAGCGGAAGCGCCGGCAGAGGCTTCGCCCGGGTATTCTTTTCCGGCCTGTAAGAAGAAGTACTTTCTGTCATTCTGATAGGCAGCAGGAATGGACAGCGGTGTTTCGCTGCTTACCAGGGGTCCTGCAAAGTAAGTGGTACGGATAGTATCGAGTGCGGTATTTACCAGTTCCGGGGGTAAAGATAAAGAACAGACCGGTAAAATGGCAGGTTTTATGGTCAGACGGTTATATGGCTCCATAAGAACGCACAGCTCATCTGCGGGAAGCCTGGGGTCAAGGGCCGACGGAATACGGTTATCCTTACGGAAATAAGAGGTCTGTGTCCTGCTTCCCGGATAAATATACATATGGTCAAAGTCTCCGTTCAGATAAAACCCCGCCATTCCGTCACGGTAGTCCTGCGGTTCCCCGATTTGCAGGGGGAAAACAGCATTTGTGACATTGACGGCCAGGCTCGGATCGGGAACGGTATCGGGGCGGTGGCGGTAGGCTTCGGGTTCTCCTGCCTGTTCCAGCTTCAGGCGCAGTCTGCATAGCGCCAGCGGATGGCCGATGAATTCAACCTCTGCGGGTCCATGGGGGACAGGGATATTCTGACTGCCCAGTTGGTTGATATAGGACAGAAGGGCAGTGAGATTTTCCATTGGCCCGAATTGCAGGGAATGCAGCAGGCCGTACATCTGGGTGTTGATATCCTCCGGAATGCTGTGGGATATCCCGGCTCCCGGGGGGCTTTTGAATACTATGCCGCTTCCGGTCCGAGTGAGTACGAGGCTTCCTATGGGCAGGCCCCCTGCAGTATAGGCCATAAGGCTGTTGTCCAGCCCGTTTGGCAGCAGAAAGCCGCACAGGGGAGATGCCGTGGGTACGAAGGAGGCTTCCGCTCCGTCGATGGAGTCCTTGTCCTCTTCATACTTGCTCTTGCCGGCAGTCGCGCAGATCCATGCGGCATCCAGCCTTGTGTATTGCTCCAGCCTGGGCTGGAGCATGGCTTCATGCGGTTTTGCAGGAGCGTTTGAGGAACGCATTTCCCCGGAGCAGTAAAGATCCGGGGACAGGATATCCTGAAATCTGCCCAATTTGTCCAGTATCCGTATTTGACTGAAAGCCAGAAAACCCGCCCGTATGGGGGAAAAAAGCTGGTCATATATGGCGGCGGTGCCCATTTCATCACAGGACAGCTGTTCAAGAAGCTCGAGAGAGGCCTTTACCAGTCTGTCGGTAGAGAACCGGGGCAGCAGCTTTTTTTGATCCCGCATGAGCAGCGTATCATTGAAACCGCTTAGAGACTGGGATAACAGGGTTCTGGTACGGGGATCGTTCCGGAAAAAGACTCGATCCTTCAGATAGCCTTGTATCCCGTTTTCCAACTGTCTTGCCGCGTTGTCGGAGAGCAGCAGCCTGCCGGAAACAGCATGCCGGTTTTGGGGATCCAGAATCGAATGTTCCCCGCAGTAGTCATACCGCCCATCCTCCAGGTTCCAGTTTTTCAGATCGGGATGCTCTTGCAAAAGCGCCATATCGGGATAGTAAAAGCACTGCCATTCCAGATACAGAGGATACCATTGGGGTTTGAAGACGGTGACAGCCCTGTTCTCAGGCAGTTCCCTGTCAAAAGTGATCGAAGGCATCTGAAGGAACTGTTGCTGTACCTGCCTGAGCTGAGCGGCGAGTTCTTCTGTACGGGTGGGATCCGGCGGTATAAAACCGGCTTTCTGCAGGGCTTTTTCAGCTATCAGGGAGGCAAAACCGGTGGATAATAAGGCTGCTTCCCCGATGAGGGAAGGCAGTTCCTCCGGCAGACCGCCGGGGGCCGCTGCGTGATCCCACAATTCCTCCGCATATACAGTTACCGCAGTAGCGCAGAGCCCGGTAAAACGGATTGCGGTGCTGGATTCGCCGGAACGGCGGCAGGCTGTGAGTTCACCGGTCACCTTTCCCTCCGTGTCGGCCAGCTGCCGTATCAACAGAACAGGATCCGCGGGCTGGTAAAAGGGAGGGGAGGGTTCTGTTCTCAGCTCGTACCCTTGACCGGGATCCAAATTCTTTATCTGCGTATCGATTTGAGCGGCCATGTCCGATAAGACTTTTTTTTCTTTTTGTATTTCCAGGACGGATTCCCGCAGGGCGGTATACAGGGTATCCGGATCCCCCTGACCGGTAAACAGAAGCTGCCAGGTCTCATAAGCCGCGCGGTGCCTTTGCTTATGTTTCATTTGATCCGCATAAAGCTGTCTTTGTCTGGAACGAAGAACAGCGATTTTTTTCATCACCGCTTCGGAAGGCGGCTGCTCATGTCCGACTCCCTGTACAGGAGAAAGACATATGAGATCGGGCGGCTGGAGGGTGGAAAAGCCGGAGGCGTGCAGTTCCTTTTCCACTTCTGCCGTTCCCTGCTGTCCCAGGAGATCCGGGCATACGTTTCGCAGAAAGCATTGGAACAGGCGTGGTGATATGCCGCTGCCCGCCTCCGCCAGAGCGGCAGCCGCCTCATCGGAGGTATTACCTATGGCCAGATCCGGGATATCCTCCACTTCGCCGGGCTGTGGATCGTCCGGTACGCCTGTGGGGTAAGAAAAGTCCGCCCCCTTCCATTCGATGCCGCATAACAGGCCGTGGCAGAGGCTGGAGCCGGGCAGTCCGCTCCCTTTTACATCCATAAGAAGTTGTTCTTTCAGCTGCTTTGTGTCTGTAAGAAGGGAAAGCGGTTCGGGGCCTGCTGCATCCTGATACCAGCCGCATACAAGATAACTTACCTTTGCCCGTTCGATCCCCTCCCCTGCTATATCGTCATAAAAACCAAATACGTTCCGGCAATGGGGATAATAGCCGGAGAAAAACGGATTGACCGGAGAAACGGCAGTGAGGGCAAGGCGTTCTACTTCCTGCGGGACGAGCGGTGCCTGAGAAAGGGCATAACTTCTGCCCAGGTACCGGTAAGGCCTGTCCGGTGTCCGGGGCCAGGGCCAGGAACTGCTTCCTGAGTTATAATAGCTTACCCCGCGTTTCTTTTGCAGGGCGTCGCTTTCCAGAAGAAACAGCTTTTGCTTCAGCTTGCTTTTCCCTTCTTCCAGCCATATGCGGACCACAGCCCAGCGGTTGGGGACTAAGGGATAGGAGAGCGAAGCCGGGGCGCCGTCCTGCCCTTCTTTCTGTATCCCCCGGGTAAAGCCCTCCGGCAGGCTGAAGGAGAGGTGTACCCCTGGTTCCGGCGTATTGCCGGGAACGAACAGGCCATTGTCGATGGGAATATCAGAATCATCCATATCGGTAAAAGAAAGCTGAAAGCCCGCATATATTTTTTGGGAAGGGGCATGTCCGCAAAGACACGCCCGTACGGTAATCGGGATGAGTAAGGTTTGATCCTGCTGCATATTATAAACTCCTGCTGTCCAGGCTGAAGGGCAGAGCCAGCATCATGCCGGTAAGATGGTGGAAAACAATCCCTGTTCCCTTCCACTGGACTGCTGAAAAGCCGGAGGCCAGACTGCCGGTCAGCGTATCCATGCAAAATTCCATCCGGTTTGCGCTCGTAAGCATTTTATAAGACGGCGATATTGGTCCATCCTTCGTGAGACAGGAAAGTACGATGGAATCTTCATAAAAACGCTGCAGAGTGAATCCTTCCTTAAGCTGTACCTGTACCAGGATCCTGGCTTGCGGGGCCGGGCTTTCGCCGGACTCCGTATGGCAGAATGACTGCGTCTGTTCCAGTCGTATGCTTTCCAGACATTCCGCGAGGCCAAACAGGTGAAGCTCTTTGGTCTGGCTGTCTACGATAATAGGAGGGGGAGGATCCATCGCGTCATCCCGTTCTTTTTCCGCAGGTTCCGGTGGGGCCGGATCGGGCAATATACATACGTGCGCATTTACGGTGAGAGTTATCCCTTTTTTGCTGTACAGCCCGTAATCGAAGCTTACTTCCGTTTCTCCTCTGTCGTTTTCAAGGATGACATCATTCATGAGGACAGGGTTTTTTTCCTTTTGTTTTAATAGGATCAGGCTCAGACGGTATGTTTTATCCGTTTCACAGGCGATGATTGTTTCAGCCCGGATAACCAGGTTTTTGTTTGTATCCAGCCGGTAATGCAGTGCAATTGCCATGGTTATTCCTCCTCCCAAAGATGCTGCAGATCATAAAGAATTTTCGTATAAGAAAAAAAGTTATGATACTGTTCTTCTGTGGTATCTTTTGACGTATCGGCTCCGGTAATTTTCCGGAAGACTTCTTCCGCGGTATAATGAAAATCCATATCCTGCTGTCCGCTTTGCCATACAGCGGAAAGCGGGGCGAAATCCTTTTCAGGGGATGCAAAATTACTGTAGATCCGTGCAAACTGCGGACTTGACTGCCAGGATGGTTCGGCGGGCAGCCCCCTGCAGCTTCTAACAAAATCGTTGACCAGGGAAAGGTCACATGCATAGGCCCAGGCGTTGGGCTGGGCGTAATTATCCCACAGATCATAGAGCGACTGGTTTCCCAGGGCATCTGTATTCATAGGATACTGATAAGACAGGTTTAAAAAGGGTTCGTTCACCGTCCACCCGATTTTTTCCAGGCCGGCAGGATATACGGCTGTATCTTCATAAGCTGCGTCATCGTCGAAAATATCCTGATAGGGAGGATAATCCTTTTCCACATTTTTGCCTTCCGGGGTAAAAACACCCTCGCGGTAGGCCATATTAATCCAGGAGCGGCGGGCACCAAAATTCTGATGCAGGATGGTATCGGTGAGGATATGCAGATAGATCCCTACTTTCATCAGGAGTTCCTCCGGCAGCCCGGACAGATCCTCCTTATAAGGAGCGACATCTTCTGAAAGCTTTTTGAGAAGCCCCTCTAACCGGGCGGGACAAGGAATTACGCGATCCGCCAGTTCCTTTTGCGCACCCTCTGCTTTTTCAGGGATTTCTTCCCCGGGAAAGAAGTGGAAGGGACGCAGGAGTTCTTCATAGATACGGAAACTGCTGCCGCCGCTGTCTGAGGGATACCATGGCTTTGGCTTATCCAGTTCTTCCGTATCATACCATTTGACCATAGCGGTAGGAATGACCGGCACCTCAAACTGGCTTTCTGCAAGGCGGAAAAAGGATTGGGTATTCACCCATTCCGGGATCCAGTCCAGCAGCAGGCTTGCCGTTGTGGCATTATCCGCCATAAACTGGCAGTATTCGGCTATGGACTGGGCCTGTTCCATAGGAAAACTATTGTAAAGCAGCAAATACTTAATCAGGAAATAGTGCATGGCGTAGCTCTCCGGCTTATCCGAGGATTGAAAGACAGGCACGGTTTCGTTTTCGGGAGGAAAGCCGCATCCCAATACGGAAAGCTGATCCATCATGGCTGCGGCTTCCTGGGAAAGGCGGCGCATATCCATGGCAGACCTGCCCGGAAAGTAATGGCCCTGCATGGCATAATCCCCGATAAGAAGCCCGTTTCCGATGATCCAGGTCTCCTCGTCAAACCGGAAATTATAAACGGTATCCTCATAGGGAACGGCGGTAATGCTCAGGATCTCTTCCGGAACCGGCTTGCTTTCACCGGTACTCCATGCATAAATCCGCTGCCCGATTTGTGCCTCACAGGCCGGAACCGGATGGAAGGAACCGTTATCCCCTTCCAGGCACAGGGTATGGGTATCGGATACCTGCAGGGTATTTTGACGGGTTTTTATACAGAGCAGTGTTTTTTCCATACCGGTAATTATATCCTGTACCGGCATGGCTCTGCCGTCGGGAGCAAGAAGCATATCACCAATTTTCACATCCTGTGCTGCCAGAAGGCCCGCAGGTGTGAGCAGGAGGGTATCCCGGGCAACGCAGCCCCATTGGTAAAACAGCCGTTCTACTTTCACCTGCGAAGGATCCGTACTCTGATACTCATATTGGGCTATGATACTGACATAGCCGTCTTTATAGGCGGTCCCTGTCGGATGCTTTATGTTCAGGAGAAGATTGCCGTACAGTTCGGCCTCAGTGGTACGATCCATCACGGAAGAGGAGGTCAGGTCGGAATTCCAGTCCTGAGGGAAGGTAATCCGGATTTTATTTGGCTGCTCGGATATAATTTCGCCGGAAGCTGTTTTATTATATTCCAATATCTCTACATTTTTATCGGAGATCTGTGACCAGGGCTGGATCATACGGGCACAGCCGGGCATTTCCTTCTCATCGTTCAGGATACGGTAAAGGCTGATTCTGGGCTGATATTTTTCGTAAAAGTAACCGGTCTTTGGCATCTTGTAGAAGTAAGCCTGGTTTTTCAGGGATATGGTTATGGTGAAGGGAAGATAGACCGGCATATCCTGAATTTCGGGTTCCAGCTGCATTTCCTTATGGTAATCCGGATCCGACATCTGGGATTTCCGATCATAGCTGACGCAGACCTTGTCGGGGTGATAGGTTCGATCCGGATGCTTGATGACAGGATCACTCAGTTCCACCTTACACACATCGTTCTGGAAAGACTGGATAATTGCCGTGGAAGAACAGACCTTCCCTCGCAGGAATGGGGTGCCGTCACAGGATTGATCCGCTGCGGCATATACGCTGTCGATACGGATGAGACGCTCGGTAAGGCCTGCGGTAAGGCTGTCACAGGCTGCCGGGGATACAAAGCGGTTGGTTTCTCCTGATACGGTCTGGTCAATTTGATTTATAATGTCTTTTGTTCTGGCATCCCGGAAGTAGTGACAGACTTTGATCTGCGGAATCAGGCTTGTGCTGCATAAGGACAATTCTGTTTTCGCCGAGAGCCGGAAGGTCAATGCATTGGTTGCATCCTGTAAGTTAGGGGTTACCTTCAGCTCATGAACCAGATAATCATCCGTAAGATTCAGATCGTTCCTGGATTCGGCGCGCAGGATGCCGTTTCTTTGCGTACGGAGGCTGTCAAGCAATTCCGGTGCAGTACGTATCAGATGCTCTTCACCGCCCAGGTGCTCCAGGAAAAAGGCGTAGTGTGTTTCCCGGGTAAAATCAAGCTCCAAGACGCCTCCTGCTTCCCTGGCCTCTTCGGTGACGTTATCCAGTAAAGTATATGATTTCATAGATTCCTCCTTTCATATAACTAATAATTTAAACGTATCATAAAAGAAATTGTCAGACAATAGAAAATATATACAAAATATTATCTGTAAATTTGTGGGTTATTTCATTAATTTTTAATTGACTTATAGATCATAGAAAAGATATTATAAGCATATATGGCTACATTAGTTATCTGTTTTGTGCCAGCAAATTACAGTAACCGTTACGAATTTCAAAAAGGAGGCTTACTATGGCAAATGAAGCGGTAATAAAGGCGGAAGGGGATAATGAACTGACATTCAATGTACAGGCTGCCCTGGATTTTACACTAGTCGGCACCAAACTTAAATTGGCATTTTCCAAAATTGGGAAGGAAAATGCTTTTGTGATTCTGCCGGGCGAACTGCAGGCCGCAGAGGGAATGACCATAAAAGAGATGGTGGAAGCGATTAACCAGTTTGGCAAGGACTATGACCCTTCCATGACCTCAGATCTGACACAGGATAAGGTAGAGGGAGCGGTGACGGATGTGAGCAGCGCGGCTGCCAAAAAGACAGGGAATGAAGCGGATATCCAGGCAGTGGCAGACGGCCTGGATTTCAATAAAATCAAAATCCGGCTGCATCAGGCCTTTTTGCTGTTAATGACAGGGCATCAACTGGAGTATGCGCTGGAAATCGATGTGCTGCTGGACGGGGTATTTCCCAGCCAGGCCTTTATTGATGTAGAAAGGCTTTCCCTCATAGTGTGGAATACAAAACGGGCCAAAATACTGAGTACCATGAATATCGTGGATGTGGAAAAGATGCTGGAGGATACTGAGTGAGAGAACTGCCCGATGGCCGGCCTCCGAAAGACGAGGCCGGTATCCTTATCAATCACATACGGCTGGAAGCGGATGCGTCAATAGGAAAGCTGCATTTTAAGGTTTCCTATACCGCCGGGGGAGGACGTAAGGAACTTGCCGGAAGCTGGATCAGGGATAGGAAGGAGGCGCAGGGCCTGTCTCTGTTTTCGGAAGAGCTTGCAGGTACGCCGCTTTCCTTTCAGATACCGGAAGCCATCACGGAATATAGGCTTGCCATTAAGGAGCTTTGTTTTGCCTACGCCTTTGAAGAAGAGGAATTCTCCCTCCGGCTGGCTACATCAGAGTATGGAACGTTGTCCGTATGTACAGAGAAAGCAGCGGGCCGGCGGATATTCATCATTACGCTGGAGCTGGGATTGAAAATTTCCCTTTCTGCCATGCCCTTGATAGGGGAATGCGCGGGGGGTGAGATGAGAGTTGAGTTGGACTGGCTGTCACTTAAGATGGGCGGCAGCCAAAGGGCAGCGCTTTCCGTTTGTCTCACCATGCTTTTCGGGAATACCCGGATACCTCTTACCCTTCCCGAAAACAGTGGGACTGCAGAGAACGGCGCGTGTGCGGACCTTTCGATGGACATGGAAGAAACAGAAGCCGACGCCATTAAGTGGGTGGACGTAAAAAAGAGCCTGGGACCGGTCCGGCTCTCCCGTCTGGGTTTTGTGCTGGGAGAAGGATGCATTACGGTGTATGTGGATGCGGGTCTTACATTGGCGGTCCTGATGTTTGAGGTACTCGGGTTATACGTTACGGTTCCTATGAAAAAGGGGATAAATGCAGGATTCGGAATTCAGGGGATGACAGTGAGCATCCGGAAGGATCCGCTGCTCATTTCCGGAGGGTTATACCTTACCAGGGAACAGGGGGTGGATCTGTATACCGGCGAACTGTCCGTCCGGATAAAGAATTTCCAGCTTACGGCTTCCGGATCTTACGGGAAATTGCCCGGAGGAGAGGCTTCTTTTTTTGTCTGGCTTATGCTGCGTTATCCCCTGGGAGGACCGCCGGTTTTTTATGTGACGGGTATCGCAGGAGGGTTTGGCTATAACCGGACGATTTTGCTGCCCTCCGGGGTGGAAGAGGTCAAAAGCTTTCCTTTCGTGGCATCAGCCATGGGAAATGGAACATTGACGGAAAAGATGACGCCTGCACAGGTGCTCAAGGCAATGAACCGCTTCATAGTGCCCTGTAAAGGACAGTTTTTTGCGTCCGCTGGTATCCGTTTTACCTCCTTCGGCCTGCTGGACAGTTTTCTCCTATTAAATGTGGTTTGGGGAAATCAGCTGAAAATTGCGCTGATGGGTGTCTCCACCCTTTCTCTGCCGCCGGGAGATCCAAAGCCTTTCGCCTATGCCGAGCTTTCCCTGCTTGCGGTGATATCTCCCTCGGAAGGAGTGATAAGCATCCTGGGGGCTTTAAGCAGCCAGTCTTTTCTTCTGGATAAAAACTGCAGGCTTCAGGGAGGATTTGCGTTTGCGGCCTGGTTTGGAGATAATGAGCACAGTGGAGATTTTGTCCTGACAATGGGAGGTTATAAAGAAGGGTTCTATGTAGCCCATTATCCTAAAGTGGATCGGATTGGTATCAACTGGAAAATAGAGAAGGACTTGGTATTACAGGCTTCGTTTTATTTTGCGCTGACGCCAAGCTGTGTTATGCTGGGCGGCAATGCTTCCCTTACCTATGAGCATGGCCGGCTGAGAGCATGGTTTCGGGCCGGCCTGGAATTTTACATGAAGTGGAAGCCCTTTGCCTATGAATTTTATGTGGGAATCAGTCTGGGGGCCAGCTTCCGGTGGGATTTCTTTCCCTTTTATCGGACGTTTACCCTGGAGCTGGGGGCAAGCCTTACCTGTTATGGTCCGCCGTTCGGTGGTAAGGTACATATATCCTGGTTTATTATTTCCTTTACTATTTCCTTCGGTGCGGGAAAGCCGGAAGAGAACGCGCTTGACTGGGAGGCATTTGCAGAAGCTTTTTTGACTGGTCAGCCTGGCAACGGCCCGAAAAAGCTTCTTTCGGTGCAGGCTGCAGGAAACAGTGCGGAAAAAGGAGAGGACGGGCTTTCCTGGTATAGCACGGACAGGCTTGTGCTGGAGGTGAGAAGCCTGGTACCTTCCACCTTCATAACGGTGCAGGGAAAAGAAAAAGAGCTGGCTTGGGGAACTGTAAACAGGGAAGCCCTGGGGGTGGTGCCCATGAAGCTGAAAACATTTGAAAGCACCATGAAGGCAGTTATCACGGATGAGGCCGGCCGGGCGCAGGATATGAGGGCGGAGTGGATTTATGGTAATGTCCCCAAAGCGCTTTGGGATTCCCAAAAACCGGATCCCTATGGAACGGAAGGGCTGAAAAGGGATCAGCTTTTAGGAGTCAGGCTTACGGCCCCGGAGCCTGAACCTGCGGAAAGGCTTCCCCAAAAGGGTTATTATTCCATGGAAATACTGAGCGGGAATGAAAGACTGGAGACCCTGTATTTCGTATGGCCCGCACCGGACCCGATAGAACCGAAGGAATATCCGGGGAATGTCCTGGAACAGATAGAAAATACGATTGTTGAGAACGGAAAAAGGAGCAGCATCCTGAAGCAGCTGGCAAAAAATTACGGGACTGCCGTAAAGGCGGATATGGCGGGCTGGGGCAATGGTCTGGAAGAGATTCTGTTGGGAGAGCCGGTTCTTTCCCCTATGGGAAGATGATTCGGCACCTTTTTCCTTCACCCGGCCCTGAAACAGCACGAATAAAGGGAGAATCAGATGGAACAGGAAAGGATAGGACTGGCATCCAAAATGAAACCCGGGTTTACAGCCGGGTCCTATACATTGAAAGCGAGTCAGGAGACCACGATTCCGGACAGTGTGGTCGAGCCGGCTCTGTATGCTTTCCGCTGCGGGGCAGATCCCTTATGTATGCCTCAGAACGATGTATATTCTGTTTATCCGCCGGGGGAAACCTTCGGTACTTTTGAAAGGGTGCTGCCTAACATTGTCTTTACCAACAAGACACTGCCCTGGGAACGAAAAGTGGATAAAGCGGATAAGACGCCCTGGCTGGCTTTGCTTTTATTTGATGAAACGGAGGATGTTAAAGTAATGTCCCTTCCCTCAAAGGAGGCGTTTACACCGGCGTCGGGCAGGTATTGTCCTGTTGTTTATGACTCTTCCATGGCGGGCAGCTGCATGGTGTTGGACGTGGCGGCAGGTTTATTTGCCGGCGTCTGTCCGGATGCCGGGGATCTGACCCTTTGTGCCCACGCCCGCTGTGTATGCAGGGATAATAAGGTAACGGAAGAAAATCCGCCCGGAGAATGGCTTTCCGTATTGATGTCCACCAGATTCCCGGCATCTGCCCCCGGGGAAAGGGGGATTAAGAACAGCTGCTACGTGGTATCTGTGGAACAGTTCGGGGAGTTTCTTACGAATCCTTCTTTACGGGAGAAAATAGCACAGGAGGAAATATACACGACGGTGCGTGTACCTTTCCTGTACACCTGGAGCTTTTATTGTTCCTCTGCAGAATTTGACTTCAAAACGGTTTTTGAAAATCTGGATGCAGACGCATTCCAACTGCCGGAATTAAGAAAAGGCAGCCTGTCGGAGGAGGTGCGCAATCTTCTGAAGCTTGGTTATGGGCCGGTGGATCATCAACTGCGGGACGGAAGCGCCACAGTTTCTTTTTACCGTGGACCCTTTGTTCCATACCCGGAGAAGGAACGCGGCATGACACCTGAGATGAATGGGGATGCCTGGCTGCATTATGACCCGGAAATGGGCATATTTGACATCAGTTATAGTGCGGCATATTCTCTTGGCCGTCAGATGGCGCTGCAGAATGGAAATTTTTCGGCCTCCCTTCATACCTGGAGGAATGCCGATAAGGTACAGGCGGCAGGGATCCGCCAGCGGTATAGTCTGGCCTGCGGCCTGGAGCTGGAGCAGGATACCGGCAGAAGATGCCTGGCTCTTATGAAAAAAGATCAAGAAGACAGCGGAGCCGAAGAGAGCAGGGATGCATCAGGTATAGAAGGTACAGAACTGTTTGCCGCCGTGATGGAGGAAGGCATAAAAGAACGGTTGACACAGGCTGTGGCAGAACTGTTGTAAATCATCTGATATATAGGAAGAAAGGAATCCATGGAGATGGAACAGAGCTGGCTTATAGATAGGAAGAATCAAATGTGCCTCTTCGATTATTTCAATTGGACGGGAGTACAGGATGTCCCGGAGGAGATCCTGCATTCCCTGGCGCAGTGGGCGCTGCTTTATGATGTACCGTTTCCTTATATGGCGGTAAGGGAAGAGATGCTTCCTCCCGAAAGTATCCGTTTTTTCTTTCTGGACAAAAATTATATCGCTGCCCTGCTGGACGGCGCTATGAGCCCCGGACGCAGTTTTACAATTGATTACCAGCATGATGCGAAGGTGATTGAAACGGTAATGGATAAAGCTCTCTGTGAAAGTACCCGTATCAGGCCGCGATTGCAGAAGAAGGAAGCAAATTCTCCGGAAGACGGGAAAAATGCGCTGTCAGGTGCGGTGACCGGTTTTCTCCTGCGTTCTGTTATGGTGAGTGGCTGGCGTGGTCTGGAATGTAAGGCCTTTGAGGAAGAAAACGAAAAAGTGCCTTTGCGCGCGCTACGGCTGGAAACGCTGGGAGCGGAAGTGCTGCTCGGGCTATATGTGGGTGAGATCAAAAAACTGGTGATTGCACAGCCCCCGGAGGGAATGCATTTTGGCTTTTCTTGTAAACAGGGACGAAATACAGCAAAGCAGGGGAACACATTTGAGAAACGGGTACGAAGCTTAACGGATGGCAGACTGCTGGAAGGAGAAGCTGCGCTGGCTGATGTGGTTCTGCGGGATAATAAATACCGGGTGGTAAATCTTTCCGAAACGATGGTAAATATCCGGAATGCCCTGGGCGAAGGAACGATTAATTCGGCTTTCACAGCACTGGAAATGATACAAAACCCATATACCGGGGAAGTGGCGAGGGACCGGTAAAATAGGGTGAATTCCATAATGCCTGTTTTGCCGTTATCCATATCTTAAATTTTTACTATCAAAAATTCCGTTTCCCGTCCTTTTGCATACTTTCTGTAAAAATCCAGATAATAACAGCAAACCATACAGAAAGGAATGCACAAAAATGAATAAAAACCAAAGTACGGCACAGGAATCCCCGATTCTGGGAAAGCAGAGCGTAAACCTGAAAAAGCCGGTATACATCATAGACAGCGCCTCCATTGTGGGGAAAAAAGAAGGAGAAGGCCCGCTGGGAGAGCTGTTTGACCTGGTGGGAGAGGACGATATGTTCGGCAGCCAGTCGTGGGAGGAGGCGGAAAGCACCCTGCAGAAGGAGGCCCTGGGTACGGCGCTGAGAAAAGCCGGCTGGAAGCAGGAGGATGTGCGTTTCCTCTTTGCAGGCGATCTCCTGGGGCAGGAAATTGCCACCAGCTTCGGGCTGATGGACTTTGAACTTCCGCTGTTCGGCCTGTATGGAGCGTGTTCCACCTGCGGACTTTCCATCACCCTGGCCTCCCTTGTTATCAGCGGCGGTTTTGCCGAAAAAGCAGCCTGCGTTACCAGCAGCCACTTCGCCAGCGCCGAAAAAGAATTCCGTTTTCCCCTGGGCTACGGCAACCAGCGCCCCTTATCCGCAACCTGGACGGTGACCGGAAGCGGTGCCTTTGTACTTGCTGCGGACAAAGGCGGGAAAGCCAGGGCAAAAATTACCGGGCTGACCCCGGGAAAAATTGTGGATTACGGCCTGAAGGACAGTATGAACATGGGGGCCTGCATGGCTCCGGCAGCGGCATCCACGATTGAACAGCACCTGAAGGATTTCGGCAGAAAGCCGGATTATTATGATAAGATCATAACAGGGGATTTGGGAACGGTGGGACAGACCGTACTCATTGACCTGCTTACTAAAAAAGGTATTGACATCTCCGGCCAGCATATGGACTGCGGTATAGAAATTTTTGACGCCAAGGAGCAGGATACCCATGCAGGAGGTTCCGGCTGCGGCTGTTCTGCGGTAACCCTTTCCGCTTATGTCCTTAAAATGCTGGAGGAAGGGGTATGGAAGCATGTGCTCTTTGCTCCTACCGGAGCGCTCTTAAGCAAGACCAGCTTCAACGAAGGGCAGAATGTACCGGGTATAGCTCATGCGGTAGTGCTGGAAAGCCCGGAGTAAAGTAAATTTAATCCGCCAATCGTAACCGTACCGCCGCCCCTGTGTGCCCTGCGGCATGCCCCTCCCCTGCTTTTCCCCGGGGCGGCGGTGCTGCAAGGTTCCTTACAGGGGACGCTTTCGCTCGGCCAAAAACGCAGCAGTCCTAACGCTGCAAAAGACGCAGCGTAAGGACTGGCGTTTTTAGACGCCCCTTCCAG
>URMK01000031.1 GCA_900548905.1 uncultured Lachnospiraceae bacterium
GTTGATATCTTATCACATGTTGTTTCGCCAGTCAAGCACTTTTTTCAACTTTTTTATTTCTTTTAAGTTGTTGTCCCATCGCCATTTGCGGTGGAGTTTCATTATAGCACCAAGTTTTACCAAATGTCAACATCTTTTTTAACTTATTTTTAAACAAGTTTTATTTATGTTTTACAATCCGGCAAAAGTGCGAAAAAAAAGAAATCTCAATCACTTAAGATTCTTTTCCCGCGAAGCTATCATCAAGCTTCCCTTTCAATCGGTAAAGGGAACGGAGAAAGAGGGATTTGAACCCTCGCGCCGCTATAAACGACCTACACCCTTAGCAGGGGCGCCTCTTCAGCCTCTTGAGTATTTCTCCACAAAACTGAACTATCCTCTACCAATATGAAGTGCGCGTCCCAATCGGTAGCGCAAATGTTATTATACATAAGGTATAACTGTTTGTCAATTCCTTTTGGCAAGTTTTTTCATATTCGCCTGAATTTGTTATGGCAGAGACTAATTCTGAGTATATCCCGCAATGGTTTCATCTATACGTCTTTTTACTTCTTCCGCTATTTGTGTTGTTTTCATATCCTTATATTCTTCATAATACATAGGTTTCAGATAAAATATCTTAACAGTAACCTTCCTGATGCTGTTTTCATCAAATGGTATGAAGGAATCTATAAGGGCACAGGGTACTATGGGACATTTGGCCTTCATTGCCCCCTTAAAGCTGCCCCCTTTGAATTCCTGGGTATGGTTTCCCTGTCTGCTCCGGGTACCTTCCGGGAATATCAGAAAGTTACGGCCTTTTTTTACTTCCTCCGCCATAGTCTGGATCACCTTCATGGACTGTCTCAGATCCTCTCTGTCAATAACGAGGGCCCCCAGTGCCTTACGCACCTGTTTGAGAAGGATAACGTTGGCCGCTTCCTTTTTCATGACAAAAGAAAAGACTTTTGGGCAGGATTCCAGGAATACGAGGCCGTCAAACAGGCCCTGGTGGTTGGGAAACATAATAAAGCCGTCTTTTTCCGGCAGATTTTCCACACCGTGGGCTTCTATGGTGACTCGCCCCGCTCTGTTGGCGGCAAGGGTTGTCTTTTTACACCACCGGAAGCCTTCTTCATAACTGATATTGTCATGTATGCTGCACCACCAAATGTGGCTGAAGTAATAAAAGGCTTTAAAGAAAAGCCGGAAGACCATCAAGGCAATTCTACGCATATTCTGATTCTCTTTTCCTGTTTATTCTGTACAATATTGCATTATGGCAGTTTCATATAGGTTATTCCCCCGGCTGTCCATCACCACGATGACGGGAAAATCCTTCACTGCCAGTTTTCTAATCGCTTCCGTCCCCAAATCATCATAAGCGATTACCTCCGAACTGAGAATGGATTTGGAAAGAAGGGCGCCTGCACCTCCCACAGCGGCAAAATATACGGCGCCGTTACGGATCATAGCTTGTCTCACTTCTTCTGTGCGCTTCCCTTTTCCTATCATTCCCTGCATTCCCAAGTCCAGAAGCACGGGTGTATATTTGTCCATACGGCTGGCTGTAGTGGGACCAGCTGATCCGATGGGACGTCCTTCTCTCGCGGGGGACGGCCCCATATAGTATATTACATTTCCCCGGATATCAAACGGGAGGGCCTCTTTTTTTGATAGGGCTTCGTACATTCGTTTGTGTGCAGCATCCCTGGCTGTATATATGGTGCCAGTGAGCCAGACATAATCTCCGGCTTTCAGTGTGTCCGCTTCCTGTCTGGTAAAAGGCACTCTCATGTGTTTTTCCATTATACTCTCCTTCCGCCCAAACGGCTATGTAACAATTCAGATCTGCCTGAATTGTTAAACGGCTTTCTTCTTATTATATAATGCTTCTTCTGCAGATATTGTGTTCCTTACGGTAAGAACTACCACATAAAGGGGATAAATCTTCTCTATATAACCCGTACGGAATGTCTGTTCACATGACAGCAGATATTTACGGCTACCGGAAGTCCCGCTATATGGGTAGGATACACATTGATATTCACTCCCAGCGCAGTCGTGGTTCCGCCAAGACCGCCGGGACCGATTCCCGATCTGTTTACCTTTTCCAGAAGCTCCTCCTCCATTTCCTTTATATAAGGGATGTGGGAGCGGATATCCAGCGGCCTGGTTAATGCCTGCTTTGCCAGGAGTGCGCATTTTTCAAAAGTTCCCCCAATCCCTACCCCCACTACCATAGGAGGACATGCATTGGGGCCGGCATCCCGTACGGCGGTCAAGACAGCATTTTTAACGCCTTCCATGCCGTCCGCTGGCTTAAGCATGAAAATGCGGCTCATATTCTCGCTGCCGAAACCTTTAGGGGCTACCGTAATTTTTACCAATTCTCCGGGAACGATGCTGTAATGAATGATTCCGGGTGTGTTATCTCCGGTATTTACCCGAAGAAGAGGATCCCCTACTACGGATTTCCGCAGATAGCCTTCTTGGTAACCCTGGCGGATCCCTTCGTTTACGGCATCTTCAAGCACACCGCCTTCAAAATGTACCTCCTGTCCCGCCTCCAGAAAAACGACTGCCATTCCTGTGTCCTGGCATATGGGGATAGTGTCTTCTTTGGCTATGCGCAGGTTATCCTGCAACTGCCCCAAAACCTGCTTCCCCAACGGAGCCTGCTCTTTTTCCACTGCATGGTCCAGGGCCTGCTCCATATCCGGCGTTACTATATGGTTGGCTTCAATACACATTTCTTTTATGTTTTCCGTTATTTCGGATACCTGCACTGTTCTCATCTGCTTACATCTTCTCCTTTGCTGTACTGCTCTGGTTCTTTTAATTATAGTATAGTTTCTATTCTTTGTCACCAGCGTTTAGGCCGGGGTAAAAAGTTTGCGGAGGACCCGGGGTGATATTCCGGGTTCTTTTCAATTTTCTCTTGTACCGAATCTCTTCTTATCATAAAATAGACAGAGCAGGACATCTGCAATGCATGCGGGAAAGGATAGTTTGGTTTATGGATAGAAAAGCACTTTTAATCAAAGAAATGGTACGATATTATGCCAACGATCCCAAAAGGATCCAGCATTTCATCAAGGTTCATGACTTTGCGCATATTATCGGCAGACTGGAAAATCTGGAGGAGGAGAAACTGGATATTCTGGAAACCGCCGCCATCGTCCATGATATCGGCATTAAGGTGAGTGAAGAAAAGTATGGAGACTGCAGCGGAAAGCATCAGGAGCTGGAAGGGCCGATCATCGCACGGGCAATGCTGGAAACCCTGGATTTTTCAGATTCTGTCATTGACAGGGTATGCTATCTGGTTGCTCATCATCATACGTACAATGAGATCGACGGACCAGATTATCAGATTCTGGTGGAAGCCGATTTCTTAGTCAATTTATATGAGGAGCATTCTTCCCGGGAGGCTGTAGAACACGCCCTGCAGCATATCTTCCGTACCGAAAACGGAACCGGCATATGCCGGGACATGTTCGGGATCTTCCGGGAAGCTTCCGTTTAAGCGGGGACGATTTCTATCCAGTAGCCGTCGGGGTCCTGGATAAAATAAATACCCATCGCTTCATTTTCAAAGCAAATGCACCCCATCTCCTTGTGACGGGAATGAGATGCTTCCATATCATCTACGGTAAAGGCCAGATGGAACTCATTATCCCCCAGATCATAGGAATCCTTTTCCCAGTCTCTCAGCCAGGTTAACTCCAGCTGGTGTGGAGTGGATCCGTCGGAAAGGAATGCCAGGATAAAGCTTCCGTCCGGGGCCTCTTTGGTGCGGAGGGGCTTCAGATCCAATGCTTCTTCATAAAAACGAAGAGATTTCTGTAAATTGGTTACATTAAAATTATTATGGGCAAACTTAAATTTCATAGGTACCTCCTGTGAATCGAAGATTAACTGTTATGTGCATTTTATATGTATAAAGCAGATAATGCAACTTATTTTGTAACTGTAGCGACGGAACCGTTACCCTGTTTTATGAGTGACAGTTTATGTCAAGTACCCAGGCGGGGGCAACAGGACAGGCCGCTTGCGTCCGGCCCGTTGCCTGCGGAACAAACCGCTGTCTACTGGGATTATATATAGAAGAAATATTCAGGCAAAAGAAAAAGGAGAACGTTCCATGAAAGCACTGCTGGTACTGTTACTTGTTTTGTTATTTTTATTCTTATGTTATATGGTATTAATTATACCCCGGTTCCGTAAGCCGGACTGCAGGGCACTTCTTCATCATTATTATGCACACAGAGGACTTCATGATATAGCTGCAGGAATTCCGGAGAATTCCATGAAAGCATTTCAGAGGGCGATAGACAACGGGTTTGGTATGGAAATGGATGTACAGCTGTCCCGGGACGGATGTCCGGTCGTTTTTCATGATGCTACCCTGACCCGGATGTGCGGGGTGGAAAAAAGGGTGGATGCCCTGACCTTAAAGGAATTAAAGGAGCTGACGTTGGCGGGCACCCAGGAGCGGATTCCTACTTTTCAGGAATTTCTGGAGCTTGTTAAAGGACAGGTACCGCTTATTATTGAAATAAAGATGGACAAAAGGGATGATCAGATCCCGGAGGCAGTTAATCATCTGCTTAAGGATTATAAAGGTGTTTATTGTATTGAATCCTTCCATCCTTCGGCTCTTATCTGGTATAAGAAAAACCGGCCCGATGTATTCCGCGGACAGCTGTGTACTAACTTTAATAAAGAAAATAAAAATTGCAGTCTGCCTTTTTTCCTTTTGAGCAAAATGCTTTCCAACATTGCTGCAAGACCGGATTTTATCGCTTATAACTGGATATACCGGAATGATTGCTCCAGAAAAATATGCTGCGGTCTTTATCACGCCCTGCCGGTGGGATGGACGATCCGATCCCAGGAGGAAATGGACCTCTGCCGGAAGGATTTTACCCTTTTTATCTTTGAGAATTTTATACCGAAAGGAGATGCCTGATGGAAAAACGTCATTTTATCTTTGATATAGACGGAACCTTAATCAATACGGAAAAAGCAATTATTAGAGGGCTTCAGGAGCTGCTCATGGAGTTGCAGGGCATTGCTTATGAACCGGAACAGCTTTATTTCTGTCTGGGGATTCCCGGTCCCCATACGCTTAAGCAGATGGGGATTGAAGGAGATCTGACAGCCGTCCTCAAACGGTGGGATGCCTATTATTGTAAGCATGGCGGGGATGTTACCGTTTATCCGGATATCCGGAAGGTTCTGGATAAATTAAGAGAAAATGGGATTTCTCTTGGTGTAATAACCTCAAAAAACCAGGCGGAATATGATTATGATATGATCCGGCTGGGGCTGGCAGATTATTTTTCCATTACCGTTACCTCCACAGATACCACAGAGCATAAACCTAATCCGGCTCCTATGCTTTTTTATCTGGAACAGGCGGGAATCCTTCCCGGTCAGGCTGTGTACATCGGGGACAGCATCTATGATATGAAATGTGCCGAAGGGGCCGGCGTCCCACGGGCTTTGGCTCTGTGGGGGTGTAAAAACCCGGAAGAAATCACGGCTGACTACAGGCTTTTGCAGCCTGCCGACATTCTGAATCTACTGTAAGGAAGCGAATATAGCAAACTATTGTAACGGTTCAATACTTCCATCGTTACCGGCACACCCAAAAACAACCCTGCTATCAGAATGATAACAGGGTTGTCTGTTGTAAATGGTAAGGACAGGGGGAGGGGTTCACCCGTTTACAACATTACTTATCTATATAAAACCGGTCCTGCCGGCCAAAAGAGGGATAAAACATGACAAAATTTTTATAGTTGTGTGTTTCAGCCTTCGATAGGTATAATAGTTTTTTCTTCTTCTATTTTCTTAGGCTGCGGCTTGTCGATCATAATCCGCAGGATACCGTCCCTGAATGCCGCATGGATTTCATTCTCTGTAATGTCTTCTCCCAAATAGAAGGTTCTCTTCATGGTTCCGTAATATCTTTCTTTTCTTACGTATTTAGTTCTGTCTTCCGCGTTCTCAACAGGTTCTTTTCTGTCTGCGGTAATTGTAAGGTAGCCTTCCTTCAGTTCTGCTTTCACATCGTCCTTGGTAAAACCGGGAACCTCAATCTCCAGAAGGTACTGGCCGTCCTTTTCACGGATATCAGTTTTCATCAGCTGTGTCTGGGGCGCATAGCCTCTGTTAAAAAACGGGTCGTCGAACATATCTCCAAAAAAGTCATTGAAAAAATTATTTCTGATTAACATAGTTTATTCCTCCTGCATTATTATATTGAAATTCTACGGCTTGTTTGCCGCTCCTTTGTTGTTCTATAACATTTATAACACTAGTTGTTAGCACTGTCAAGAGGTGAGTGCTAATTAAATTATAAAAAAATTATGAACTCCTCCGGCATCTTCTTTTTTAGGACTTGAACAAAGCGGGTATGTGTCGGAGACAATGTATGTGGATGTTGCCATCAGCGAAACCGCCCAAAATGGGTACCGCGCTTTTTTCCGGGTGCATGCCGGATGCATAAGCCGCAGCGTGCAGGTTACCGTCAGCAGACAGCCATCACCGGCAATGGACGGACGGCCTATGGAAATTGTTTTTATAAAATTAAACGGATTTGCTGGACATATCCCCCGGAATACGAGTAAAATAGAACGCAGTAAAATATATTTCTTATGCGACAGGAGATTGATTATGAGTAAAGTTATCTTAACGGGCGACCGCCCTACCGGAAGGCTTCACGTGGGCCATTATGTGGGTTCCCTGAAACGCAGGGTGGAGCTGCAGAATTCCGGAGAATACGATAAAATATTTATTATGATTGCGGATGCCCAGGCGCTCACTGATAATGCGGACAATCCGGAAAAGGTGCGTCAGAATATCATTGAGGTAGCGCTTGACTATCTGGCATGCGGGCTGGATCCGGAAAAATCCACGCTGTTTATCCAGTCCCAGATTCCGGAACTGTGTGAGCTTTCCTTCTACTATATG
This sequence comes from uncultured Lachnospiraceae bacterium, assembly GCA_900548905.1. Lineage (GTDB taxonomy): Bacteria > Bacillota > Clostridia > Lachnospirales > Lachnospiraceae > Eisenbergiella. The sequence goes on from URMK01000031.1 coordinate 6,964, forward strand.
AACCTGGTTACGGTTTCCAGGCTGCAGAGGAACCCCACCGTGAAATCGGAAATCCAGATGCGCAACTTTGAAACAAGCATACCTGTGGGCTTTTTTACCTATCCTATCAGCCAGGCGGCGGACATCACTGCTTTTAATGCCACCACGGTCCCGGTAGGTGAGGATCAGGCTCCCATGTTAGAACAGACAAAAGAAATTGTCCATAAATTTAACTCTATTTATGGCGAAACCCTTACGGATCCGAATATCCTTCTGCCTGATAATAAAGTATGCATGCGGCTGCCGGGAATCGACGGCAAGGCCAAAATGAGCAAGTCCTTAAATAATTGTATTTATTTATCCGACAGCGAAGAAGAGGTGCGCCAGAAGATCATGTCCATGTTTACCGATCCGGGACATCTGCGCGTTCAGGATCCGGGAAAAGTGGAAGGGAATCCGGTCTTTATTTATCTGGAAGCATTCTCCCACGAGGATCAGTTCGCCCGCTATCTTCCCGAATACAAAAACATTCAGGAAATGGAAGATCATTATGCGAGAGGCGGCCTTGGCGATGTAAAGGTTAAAAAATTCCTGAACAACGTTATGCAGGAGGAGCTGGAACCCATCCGGAACCGGCGAAAAGAATTTGAAAAGGATATTCCAGAAATCTATAATATCCTGAAGAAAGGCAGTGAAATCGCAGAAGCGGAAGCTGCCAATACCCTTTCCCATGTTAAGAGGGCTATGAAAATCAATTATTTTGAAGATAATGCCCTGATTCAGGAACAGGCGGAACGTTTTGCTGCCGGTTTATCTGCTTCCATCAAATAACCGATCTCCTTCAAAATACCGGTTTATGGAGTAAAGGGCGCCTCCCAAATCCGCGGCCCGGTCAAAATCCAGGCCGGAGTATACAAGAGAGAGTCCCTGGGGAATGTCAAAAAAAGGAGACTGTTTTACCAGTTCCTGCAGGCGTTTCAGGAAAAAATCCCCGGCCAGGGTATAGATTCCCTGGATCACAATCACATGAGGATCGTACAGCAGCATGATATTACGGATTAGCACTACGTGATAGATTGCTGCTTTTTCCACGGCTTTTCGGGCGTATTCGTCTCCTTCTGCCGCAAGCTGCAGTATCCTTTCTCCTTCAGACACACTGTTTCCGCCTGTTTCCGAAGGGGCTCCCTGCCATCCCAGTTCCTTCCTGTAGCGGCACAGGGCAACGGGGGAAACAGCCGCCTCAAAACAGCCCCTGTTTCCGCAGGCACAGGCTTTTTCCTCCGTCTCCCTCACCGTAATATGTCCAAGTTCCCCGACAAAGCCGTTGGCTCCCTGCATCAGTTCACCGTTTTCCAGGACACAGCCGCCTGTGGATACGCCGGTGGATATGGTTACCACCCGGCAGGAGGCGTATTCCGGATGTTCCCAAAGTTCCGCGTAGCCGGCAAAACGGCTTCCGTTATTTATGGTTATACCAGTAAAACCGGGAAGCCGTGTCTGCAGATCCGCTTCCACCGTTAGATCTCTCCCCCATGCCCGGTTATGTATGGGAAACCGGAGAATTCCCCTGGGGGCATCCACAATGCCTTCAAACCCAACCGAAATACCGCAGATTTCTTTTTCCTGCAGCTTTCGGGAGCTGCAGGCGGCAAGAACAAGGGAACAAATGTCATCCATACAGGCTTCATAGCTGCTTTCCTCCGAATAGGGGACACTCCATTTATCCAGCACCCTGCAGGTCAGATCCAGAAGCGCACATTTTATTCTTTCCCTTCCCGCCGTTACGGAAATTACATAACGATAGGAACTATTCAGCGCAAACAGTTCCGGCTTTTTGCCGCCCTCCTCCGTGGAGTTTCCCTTTCCCATGCTCTTTACCAGACCCCTTTCCTGGAGCTCTGCAAGGATTTTGGTGATGGTGGGGACGCTCAGATGCCCCTGTCCTGCCAGCTCAGCTGCAGTCATGGTTTCACGGGTCCGGAGAAGTTCCAGAATCAGCCTTTGGTTATGATACTTGATATTTTTGGGTTTACGGCTTGTCAGCATGCGCTTTTCTCCTCTTTGGCTTTTGGTTACAGGCTGTGAATCCCCTGTTCATGGGCGCTGTCGAAATGCAGCCCCAGATATCTGGACGCTTCCCTCAAAACGGGCAGATAGTTCCCATAGCAGACTCCCAGATGGTGGATATAGGGGCCGAACATCAGCTTTTCTTCCCATCTGCGCCAGTTATCCGTTTCCATCCAGACATAGGTGCCCGTGGTTTCCGGCCCCTCCGTGGTAACGGCTTCTCCTGCGAACAGATAATATTCCCCGTCCAGCTCATCAAACCGGCATACCGTCAGTTCCCCCGCTTTCAGTTCAAAGCTTTCCTGACATTCCACAAGCGCCGCTTTGCTTTCCTCCTTTTTCAGGGAATAAGGGAAAGGGCCGCAGTGCCACAGCAGCTCCGCATTGTCATTTTCGGGATGGCGTATGGTGAGATCCGCGAGGAATTCCGTGTCCTCATACAGGCTGCAGGCACGCAGGATTGCCATGGTTACGGCACCGTTAATGTCGGTTTCACAGGCCAGGGGCAGTCCCTCATCCGCCATTTCCCCCAAAGCCAGGCAGGGACAGATATCCGCCAGGGCGGGGAATGCGGACCAGCATTCAAAGGCTCCCACGGAACAATTGTTTTCTTCCATCAGCTGCTGTACCGCTATTTTTACAGCAGCGGTCCTGCACAAAGCTTCTTCCTTTGTTTTTCCGCAGTCCATACGTGCCCGGATCGTATCACAATAGTCCCGGAAAACAGAACTATTTTCTTCCAGGATTTTTTCCATTCTTCCCACAACGGCGGCTGGTGAAATGGGAACGCACACCATGCCGAACCGGCTAAGCAGCCCGGCTTCATTTGCCATGACACTCATAAACGGAACAGGCCGATCTCCTATTTTGGCGATCCGCAGGCCCTTTACCGCCTTAACCACCGCCGCCGTGCGCAGGAAAGCAGTAAATCCTTCCGAAAACCGGGGGCTTTGCGTTTCACAGTTAAAAATATAGCTGTAGGTGACTCCGTACCTGCGCATCACCTTGGTGGCGGCGAACATACCGCACTGGGTATCCCTTCCCCTGGCCTGAAAGGTGTTGGGACGTTCATCCCTTGCCCCCCATACCAGTACGGGTACCCGGAAGGCAGCGGCCACGGCTGCTGCCGCCTGTTCCTCCCCAAAGTCACAAAACGGCAGGAACAATGCCTCAATTCCCGCTTTCTTTAGTTTGTCCACCACGGCGGGCACCTTGTCCTGTTCATATAGGATCCCCTGATCCACAATATCGTCCACATCCACGATTTCCACCAGCTCCTGTTTAACCCGGCGGATAACGGACATAAACCGTGCCTTCTGTTTCACGGCTTCTTCCATACTCAGAAAACTTCTTTTTACCGGTACTACCCCCAATATCAATTTCTGTCTGTACATACCCGTTTCCCCTTCTTACAATAATCCCCGTTTATAATACTGCACCCGTTCCTCAATTTCACGATAATCGATCCTGCCGGTTTCCATAAACGCCCGCACCGTATCCCAGTCGGGTATTCCTGCCCTTCCCCCGATTCTTGTACACTTGACAGCCGAAACGGCACTGGCAAGCCTGGCTGTTTCCCTGACCGTATAGCCCTGCAGAAGGCCGGCGATAAAGGCTCCGTGAAAAACATCACCCGCCCCCACTGTGTCCACCACCTCCACAGGGAAGGCCGGAAGGGTAAAGAAGCCTTCCTCCCCCAGTCCCAGACAGCCTTTTGGGCCCCGGGTAAACACTACGATTCCGGGTCCTTTTTCCCGGAGCTTCCGGCAGTTTCGTTCATAATCCTCATCCCCGGAGGACGGGAATAAAGCCCGGTAATAAAATGCAGAACCGATCATCACATCAATCAGGCCGAAAGCCTCTTCATCCCCGGGTGTATAACTGTCCGCATCCATCACCACCGAAGCCCCTGCTTTTTTAGCGCGGCGCATGGCTTCCCGTGTGGTGTTGTTCACCTGGGATACATACAAATATCTGGTGTTTTCCAGATAAGGATCCGGCAGCTCCTCCACATCCATAAAACGGACAGGAGCGTTTCCGGGATAAAAAAGAATGCTGCGTCCCATACTTTTTTTATCACTGATAACCACATCAAAAAGAGTGCTTTCTTTTTCCCTTGTGATTAAATAACGGGTGTCTATGCCGTGTTTTTCAAAATCCCTTCTGCAGAATTGCCCGTAGGAATCATCCCCCACACTGCCGATAAAGGCACCTCTGGCATTGAGCCTGGCAGCCGCTATCATTCCTGTCGCCACCTTGCCTCCCCCCTGCCAGCTGCTGTCCAATACCCGTTCCCCTCCGTCGGGGGCGGGGAAATTCTCTACATTAATATTCAAATCCACACAGGGGGATTCCAGCCCCACGATATCAAAACGCATTTTCCCTCACCACCTTTACAGCGCATAGCCGTTGGGGTTCAGGAGTCTGAGCTTTTCTGCCACAAAGGCCTTCATATCCTCCCCCGCCTCTTCCTGAAGCCGGAAGAAGGAGCCCTTCTCCTGTGTTTTATCCGCTCTGGCGGCAACCGCCGTATAAAAAGCTCTGTCATATTCGGTTGCAATATTGAATTTGCTCAGTCCCAGGTTCACACTTTCCGTAAGCTGTGCATCGGGGATATCGGAACAGCCGTGAAGTACCAGAGGCACCTTAACCGCTCGTCGGATGGCCCGGATCCGGTCAAAATCCAGCCGCGGCTCCCTGACATACACCCCATGGGCATTTCCCACCGCAATAGCGAGGGAACCACAGCCTGTGCTCTCCGTAAAGTCCACGGCATCCTCCACGGAGGTATAGTTTTCCGGGTTGACGATATCGTCCAGGCGGGAACCGCTTCCCACATGGCCCAGCTCCGCCTCCACATCCACGCCGAACACCTCCGCAACACGCACTACCGCCCGTGTCAGATCCCTGTTCTCTTCATAAGGCAGCGCGGAACCGTCCACCATTACGGACGGAAAGCCGTCGCGTATTCCTCCTGCCGCAATGGCAAAGGATGGGGAATGATCCAGATGGACGGCAACGGGAACCCCGGCCTTCTTCGCCATATCCACTGCAAAATCCGCCACATATTTAACCGCGATATGCTCTGCATAACCCGGATAAAACTGGATAATAATAGGGAGCCGTTCCCTCTCCGCCGCTTCTATCGCCCATTTTACCGTCTCATAATTAAAAACATTGATTGCCGGTACCCCGTATTTATGCCACCACGCATGCTCCAGGATTTCCTTTACGCTTATTAATGCCATGAACCCTCCATTCTGCCGCCGGTGCGGCATTTTCCGGACATTATGCCCGATGGCGCCTTCTCTGTTCGTTTGTAATGGTTCAAACAAGTCTGAACTGTTGCTTACGTTTTCATTATAAGAACAAAATTTTAGTTTGTAAACTTAATTAATAAACTAAATTTATATTCTGTTTTCAGTACTTTTTACCAATCTTCCAGAGGGAATGCTATACGTATACTCATCCCTTCTTTCCCAGGAGCTGGAAACACCGTTGCAGGTTACTTCCGTAAGCTGGCCTTGCCCATAAAGGAGTATCTGCTTCACAGGAAGGCCCGTGGTGATTGCCAGGCTCCCGTTTTTCCATTCCGCCGTAAAATGGTTTTTGCCGTTATCGTCATAGCAGACACAGGAAAGGCGGTCTTTCAGGTTCATACAGATGGTCAGATCGGTAAAGGGTTTCTCCGGATCGCCGCCGTCCGGGTCGGAACGCATAGACACTATGGTATTAGGCCGGATGTATACGGGGATCTGATCCAGGGCCGGCTTCAGGGATATCCATCTTCCGCCCTCTACCGGGCGTCCGGTGAAGAAATCCGCCCAAGTCCCTTCCGGCAGATACAGGGCAAAGTCATCCTGATCGAATACCGGTGCCACCAGAAGGCTGTCGCCCAGCATGTATTCGGAACCTATATTGCGGACATTGCGATCCTCCTGGAATTCCATAAGCAGCGGCCGCATCATCGGAACCGATTCCAGGGACGCCTGCCATGCGGCAGAATACAGATACGGCATCAACCTGTGGCGGAGCCTGTTGTAATACGAAAAGATATTCTTTGTTTCCGGCGCAAAATTCCAGGGTTCCCTGGGAGTCTTTCCGTGGCATCTGCTCAGGGGTGAAAAGAAACCGAATTGTATGGAACGGATATATTCCTCCTCCTCCGGCATACATTCATAACCTTCGTGGTCGGTATTATAAAAGCCTCCCATATCAAACCCCCAGTAAGCGACGCCGCTCAGGGCAATACTGAGGCCGCCCTGCAGAATACAGGCATGGTTGTTCCCATGTGTGGAGGAATCTCCTGCCCAGGCCGCCGGAATTGTATGGCTTCCTGCATAGCCGCTCCTGCCCCAGAGCATAGTCCGCTCACCCAGGGGTGCCTTTACCTCGCGCATGGCTTCGTATATTGTTTTTGCATACAGATAAGTCAGCTTATTGTGCCCCTGTATACCGTTTGACCCGTCATAATAAACCCCATTTTCGGGAACAGCTTCGGAAAAATCCGTTTTTACCGCACCGATTCCCATTGCGATCACCTCTTTTACCCTGGGGACATACCATTCCAGGAAACCCGGGTTGGTGAAATCAAAGCACCCTACCTTACTCTGCGCTGCTGCGGTTGCATAGAAGGTCAGAGGATTCCCGTTTACGTCCTTCACCAGCCAGCCCTTTTCCGCCGCCAGCCGGAAATACACGGACGCTTCTCCAATATAAGGATATATCCACAGGCAGAGGTGTATTTTGTGTTCCCGGAGAACCCGTATCATATTCTCCGGATCCGGGAAACGCTGTGTATCCCATACCCATGCCCCGCTGTCCTCCTGCTTCTGCCATGCGTCCAGATTCATCACATCTATAGAGACGCCTTCTTCCTCAGCCCTGGCAATCACCTGGTATACTTCCTCCTGATCCTGATAAACACACTTTGACATCCAAAGGCCAAACGCCCATCTTGGTATCATGGGAATATTACCTGTCTTATTCACGTAATCCGCAAGGAGATCCTTATAATCCCGGTTGGCAAACAGAATATAATCCAGATAACTGTCCTCCACCTCCACCCCATAGGTAACATTAGAGCCGCATCCCATGTCAAAGGTCATTCTGGTGAAGCTGTTCACCAGAACGGAATATCCTCTGCTGCTCATGAAATACGGATGGTTTTTGTAGGAATCCCCTGTATTGGTGCTCAATGCATCCTTCTGCCAGCATTGGATTTTCTGTCCTCTCTTATTAAATTCGGTAAATTTTTCACCGAAGCCGTAAAATGCCTCATCGGCATACATATACATACTCTCCCTGACCCGGATCACTCTGCCTTCGTCATCCCGGTCATACCCCAGAGGAAGGTATTTGCACATATTATCCACGTTGGAATCCCGGATCTGTTCCTTTGTCAGCAGCCTGCCGTCCAGGTAGGTGCTCACCTCCCAGGGTACTTTTCTAATCCGGATTTCCAGCCTGGCAGTACGTATGGACAGAGCATCTTCCTCTTCCGCCACCTGATAGGGCGCCGCCTTTTCCATGGAAAACACCTCGTTTGTAAAATCCGGCTCCGTTCCGTCCGGATACATCCGGAAACGGTAGGAGGACGGGCTAAGTGGCTTGATAAGTACTGTGGCTTTTTTATCCCGGTATGTCCCTGCTGCTATTTCCACGCCGTCCCCCCTGTCCGTGTACCCCAGGACTCCGGTCAGGAAATCGAAATTGTGGCTGAATATGGTTTTCAGATACCCCAGCTGTGGATTATAGCTTACTTCTGTTTTCTTGTTCATCAGATAACCCTCCCATACTTTTTTCTATTGGTTCCGGTATTCCTCCGGCGTACAGCCGCACAGTTTTTTAAAGGACTGGATAAAATGAGACGTATTATTGTAACCCACCTGCGCGGCAATATCATTTATTTTCATACTTTTATCCTCCAGCAGCTCCCTGGCCTTCTTGATTCTAAGTTCGATTACATACCGGGAGAAGGTCTGCCCCACGGCGCTTTTAAACAACCGGCTCAGGTAGGAAGGATTCATAAAATACTTTTTTTCAGCAAGTTCCTGCAAAGAAAGATCGTACTGGTAGTTCTGTTCCACATAGTGCAGGATGTCACGTATTATGGCATTTCCCCCCTTTTTCAGGGAATTCTGTTCCTGATCGCAGATTTCCCGGATAATATCCATGAGATATTCCTCCAGCTCGCCGGGATGTTTGAAATTATACAGATCATATCTGCGGGAAAACATGATCTCCACCTTACAGTCCATGGCTTCGTTTTCATTATACAGGGAGCGGTAGTAGCGGTTTACGCTCCGCAGGATATTCAGAATCATGTCATAATAGGCATTCACATCGCCGCTTTCCAGCAAATCCGGCTTATTAAGCAGCCCGTGAACCAGGGCTGCCGCTTTCCCGCTGTCGGAAAGCTGAAGGGCTCCGGCCAGCGCATTTTCATCCCGGGAAAGGAAATAGGTGTTTCCGCCGTGGGGAAGCTGATATTCAAAAATCCGGTTCCAGCCCTTTAGAAGCCGGACATTAATGGCATACAGACATTCTTTATAGGCATCGTACATATTGGCTTTTCCGCAAAAAGGGCGGCTTGTTCCCATTACCGCCCCGGTTTGAAGCTGGACATGGCAGTAATTCAGGATACCTTCCAAATCCCTTAGCAGGCTGCCGTCCTCTACAGCGGCCGCCATATATTCATCGTTCTGCCGGCAGAAAAAGGTGCCTGCCAGCCTGGTTCCCAGCTTCTGGCTGCAGATTTTGTCCAGAAGGCCTGCATCCCTGTCATGCATGGGCCGTTCCAGCTGAAGGACAAATACCCTGCAGGACACGTTATCGGACAGCGACGATACTCCGGGCATATGGAGCTTCCTCAGTTCCTCCCTGGTGAGTACCTGTTTGGAAGAGGTATAACCACTCGGCAGTTTCTTCAGCCGTTCCAGAACGCCGGCCTCCACCTCCCTGCGGAAGCTTTCCTGTTTTTCCTCCAGCTGCCGGAACACGCTTAACAGCTGTTCCCTTTTTACCGGTTTAATCAGGTATTGTCTGACTTCGTATTCCATGGCTTTTCTGGCATAATCGAATTCCTCATAGCCGGATACAATAACCACCTGGATATAAGGCATATTCCTATGGATATATTCCGCAAGCTCCAGGCCGTTTTGCTTTGGCATGATAATATCTGTCAGCACCACATCCACATCCGTGTTCTGTTCCAGAAAATCCACCGCCGCCATGCCGTTTTCCACAGCGGCGGCCACCTCCACCTCCATGTCACATTCCCTGATAATCTTTATCAGCCTCTGCCTGGCGTAATATTCATCCTCGGCAATTAATATTTTCATATTATTTCTCCTACCCGTCCTGTTCCGGGCTTGTAACCGTCCAGACAAGTCTGAACGGTTATCCGGGTTTTCCCTCACGTAATGCTCTTATCCGCAGTACCGCCCGGGTCCACCGGCCATATTCGCTGTACAGGGTGATTCCGTAGCTTTTGCCATAATAGCTTGACACACGGGCGTTTACATTCATAATCCCGATTCCGTCCCCTCCGAAATCCTGCCCGGTATTCATATTCACCCGGTATTCGAATAGTTTCTGATTCATTTCTTCAAGCTGTTTTTTATTGATGCCGACGCCGTTATCCGTAACTGTCAGGAGCATCTCCTCCTCCCCTTCCAGCGAGGCACTGATTGTCACGCGTCCTTTTCCGGATGTATCGAACAGCCCATGGGATATGCTGTTCTCTACCAAAGGCTGGAGGATGAATTTCATGACCTTGATGGAATAAATCTCTTCCGGGATCTCATAGGCCATCTCAAACTGATCCGGAAACCGGTATTTTTGAATCTGTACGTAATCCTTTACGTGGTCTATTTCCTCCCGGAGCGTGACAATGGAATCCCCTTTCAGGTTATACCGGAATATATTGGATATGCTGTCCGTAATTTCCACAATATTGTTCATGTTTTCGATTTCGGCGATGGCGCTTATGGTATTCAGCGTATTATAAAGGAAATGGGGATTGATCTGGTAGGTGAGCATTTTTATCTGGGCTTCCTTCTGATCGATCTCATAGAGCAGTGTTTTTTCCGCATATTCATTAATACGTTCCGCCATACTGTTATAATTCTGTATCACATTCCGTATTTCATTATTTCCCAGCAGCCATTCCTCTTCCTTCGATAAATATACCTTTGCGAGGGAGGTGCCGTTATTATGCCGTATCACCTCATCCATCTTGGTCAATGGCTCCATCATCTGGTTAATCCGGTAATAGTAGATCATAAAAACTACCGCCGCCGTCACAAGCAGGATGGTGATATCCCTGACCTTGCGTTCCGATATGGATCGGAGTGCTTCTTTTTCGGCAATGTAGCGCACCACCGTCCAGCCCGAGCTTTCGCTGCGTATGGCTGTCATCAGATAATCCAGCCCGCCGATGCGCAGGATATCCTGTTCACGGCCTTCTTCTACCATCTGCTTTGCCTTTTCCTGCACTTCCGTAAGCTGGCCCCCGTACAGGCCGCCCTTCCCGTTATTGTAAATCTGCATATCCTCATAAAACAACAGGGTGCCTGCGGGGTTATCGGTGGAATTGAGCAGTCGGTCCAGCTCCGCATAACCGATATCCAGGGTCACATAGGCCAGGGGAGAGGTCCCGTTATAGCTGTACAATACTTTTACAGCGGTTACCACCTTTATATCCACCTGACCGATGCTCCAGACTGACGGATCCGTATAATAGATACTGCGCCCCAGCTTCCCGCTGTCCACGATTTCCCATATGTAGTCCTTATAGTCCCGGAACACGGAGCTGATATTACTGTATACATCCCCGTTCGCGGAAAAAATACAGCAGCGTTTTATGTATTTGCTGTTGGAGACCACATGATTGATGGTGCCTTCCACATAAGTGGTGTTCTGGAACCGTGTCACTTCATCATACTGGCTCTTCCGGTGGTTGATGATGTTGCACATCCTCTGATCCTGATAATGAAGGTTAAACAGGCTCCCTACATCCAGAATAATGGAATCCACGGAATAGGCCAGCTGCTTGCCGCTCTCCGTCAGATGGTTAATGTCGGCCTGCCTCAGTTCGCTGATATTCTGGTTATATATCATCAGGCTCACGCCCATCGTAATAACAATGAAGATCAGAAATACCGTAAGTACCTCCAGGCGGACGGATTTCCTTCTCATGTTTTAACAGCGCCCTGGGTCAGTCCGGCAACGATATATTTCTGGGCGCAGATATAGGCAATTACCACCGGCAGCATGGCGACCAGATAGGAGGCAAATGCCAGGTTATAGTCAAATGTATACTGGGATTTAAAGTTATATTGGAATAAGGGCAGCGTCCACATTCCCGGCTGCTGGTTTAAGATGAGCAGGGGCATCTGGAAATCGTTCCATACCCATAAGGCGTTCATGACAAAAATAGTGGCAACCATGGGTTTTATCAAAGGAAGAACCACGCGCCAATAAGCGGTAAAGGTGGTACAGCCGTCGATAGACGCCGCTTCCTCCAAATCCCGGGGTACACTCTTCACATAGTTGGCAAGCAGGAATACGCCCTGGGATGATGCCAGGGCCAGGCACATGCAGATCAGCCCCGTCTGGTTTAAAAGCTTCATTTTGGTAAGATACTGCACCAGCGGCACCATGATAACCTGGAACGGTACAAATATTCCAAGAAGCAGATAAAAATAAATGGTCTTAAAGTATCTGTTTTCTTCCATTTTCCGTGCAATGGCATAAGCACACATAGGGATGAAAACAAGTATCAGCACCACTGAAATGATGGTAATTTTGGCGGAATTCCACACATAAGTCCAGTACCCGCTTTTTTCAAACACACTGATAAAATTCCCCAGGTAAAAGGAGGAAGGCAGCGAGAAGAAATCGGCCGCGGATTCCTGCTGTGTCTTAAGAGAGGTTATCACGGTGATATACATGGGAAACAGGATAATAAGCGCCCCGATAAGAAGGACAATCCATGTAACCACTTTAGCAATTCTGGATGATATCGATTTTCCCATATTAGTCACCTACCTGTTTATTCTTAGTCATTTTTAAGGTAACGGCAGCCACAACGGCCACTATCACAAACAAAATCATGGATTCGGCTACGGACTGGCTGTAGGCATTCCCCTTCATCGCCTGGTTATATATTAAAATACCCACCGCCTGGGTGGCTCCTCCCGGCCCGCCGTTCGTCATCGCCATAATATAATCGAATATGGTAAGACCGGCCTTAACCTGGGTTATAATAACCATATTCAGCACCGGAATCAGGAAAGGGAAGGTAATACTCCTGAATTTGTCCCACCGGTTGGCCCCGTCGATAGTAGCCGCTTCATAAAGCTCCGACGGCACGCTCTGCAGTCCTGCCAGAAACAGGACAATAGGAATGGAACAGCCCTGCCAGAGATTGACTATCAGAATGCCGAACATAGCTGTTGTTTTATTTCCCAGAAGACTGTTGGAAAGCCAGCCGATATTCAGTGCCTTACCGATTACGGGCAGAGCACGGTAGAACAGTTCATTCCAGATCAGCCCCACCGTTACCATGGAAAGCACCGCCGGCAGGAAATAGATGGATCGGAAAAAGGTGGAGGCTTTGGTAAGGTTATTCAGGCACATTGCCACCAGCAGGGAAATAACGATCAGAATGAATACAAACAGAAAGGTGTATACAAAGTTGAATTTCAGGGCAGCCAGGAATTTACGATCCATCATGGCCTTGATGTAATTTCCAAAGCCTATCAGCTTATAGGATGCGCTGATGCCGTTCCAGTCCGTAAAGCTGTAATAAATCCCGATGGCCATAGTCACCGTAAAAAAAACAGTATACATCACCACGGACGGCACTGTAAACAGGAACAGCGTTCTGGTTCTTTCGGATATTTTTTTTGTTTTCTTGCTCTTCACTTTATCCATAACTCTCTTCTCCTTACCTGAAAACGGGCAGGATATACAGCCCTGCCCGTCTTTCTTAAACAATAGCCGGCCCGTGCAGCGCGGCAGCCGTTGCGGCCCGCCTGCCGATCAGGGCAGGCAATTGCGCACTACTGTGCTTCCGCCTCTCTTGCGGTTTTCCAGTCTTCATCCAGCTGTGTAAGGAAATCAGAAACGGAGGTACCCATAAATACATTCTGGATTTCAGAACGCTTGGTATCTTCAAATCCGGTAGGAGGCACTGCCAGATCCAGAACGCCCGCTTTATCAATCAGGTCAAGGACCAGCTTGTCCTGGGGGATATCCGCCGTAACGCCTTTGATCGCGGAAGGAGAATGATCCATGTCGGAATACATCTGTCCTGCTTCCGTGGAGAAAAGGTAGGTCATAAACTTATCAACTGCTTCGGATTTGGCAGGATCCGATGCTGCTTTGGCACTGACGCAGATTGCGCAGTCCACTCCCACCGGCTGCTTCATATCACCGTTTCCGTTGGGCATGGGGAACATTTCCACGTTGCTGTCGGGGTTGGCGGACTGGATGGACGGAAGGGCCCAGCTTCCCTGGATAAACATGTAGGACGCCCCTGTGGCAAAATCATTGATGGCCTGGTCGTATCCGAGGGAAAGGGTATCTCCCTGGGAATACTTCTCCGTCAGAAGAACCATTTTCTCCATGGAATCATTGGCAATGGCGTCCGCCGCATAAGTTTGGCTGCCGTCATCAAGCCCTGCATAAAAATCCGAATAGCCTCCCCTGTCTTTCCCGCCGATATTATCCCAGAGCTGGGAAACGGTCCATGCGTCCTTGTTGGGAAGGAGGAAGGGGACCTCACCGTTTGCCACAATTTTTTCACACAGTGCAATCAGTTCGTCCCATGTCGCGGGAACGGAAAGCCCGGCCTGCGTAAATTTGTCCACATTATAGTAAACACCCATAAAATTCAGGGAAATAGGCAGACAATAGATACCTCCGTCTTCCATTTTAAGATCTTCAACATACGAATCAACGATGTTTCCTGTATACTCTTTGCCTGTCAGGTCTGCCAGCAGCCCTTCATTGGCAAACTGTACAAACTGTGCGTCCGTAGGCCAGTGCATGAGGATGTCAGGCAGTGTATCACTGCTGGCTCTTGTCATCAGCACACCGCTTCCGTCGGGAGTGGTATTCAGCGTCACCTTGATATCCGGGTTTTGCTCACTGAACTTATCGATAACTGCCTGGAAGGTATCCGCGGCCTCCCTCTTCTGGTTAACGAACTCAATTTCCACAGTCCCGGAGGAAGTCCCCTCCTCTGCAGCCTCCTTATTCCCGGAAGCCTGCTCGACCGGTGTTTCCTGCGCGGCAGCCCCTGTATTTTCCGTAGACGCCTGCTTCCCGCAGCCCACAATCCCCGCTGCCGCCATGGATAGCGTAAGCAGCATTGCAATCGCTTTTTTCTTCATACCCAATTTCCTCCTTTTGGTAACAAATTCTTTTTTCCTGCATTTATATAGTAACATTTTGTGTTTCCATTCCTATATAACATTTATTTCATAATCAATATTACTAATTTTACTTTTTATTTAAAAATTTTGTTATATATTTTGTATACCGTTTTTTATAAAGTATGGATTTCTATATGCAGATGGTAAGATTTCTGGTATGGCCGGGAAATCTCACATGATAGCATAGGATAAAGGAATAAACTGACCGTTCAGGCAGGTCCGAACGGCTACACAACGTCAAATACAGGGAGGTTTGCATATGAATTTCGGTTGTGTTTATCACAGAAGCCAGGACAATATGTGCTACGCAAAAAATGAAACGGAGCTGGTGATTCAGATTCAGACAGGAAAGGAAGTGGAACGGGTTTTCCTCCATTATGAGGATCCCATGGAGTCGGAGGAATTCGGGGGCCCCTGGCGGTGGAAGGGGCATCCGGAGGAGATGTCCGGGGGAAAGGAACTGGAAAACCACATGTGGTGGACTCTTTCCGTTTTCCCACCCTATAAACGGTGCGCTTATTTCTTTGAGCTGCAAAGCGCTGATGAGACCTTCTATTATCTGGAAGATGGATTTTATGCAAAGGATACTCTGGTTCTGGAAAACAAAAGGCTGTCCTATTTTTCTTTTCCCTGGATGAATCCTGCAGATATCAACGTAACGCCGGATTGGGTGGCCGATACGGTATGGTATCAGATTTTTCCGGAACGCTTCTGCAGGAAGGACGATTCCCTTCCCAAAAATAAGCTGCACCCCTGGGGGCGGGGCCATGTAACCAATGATGAATTTTATGGCGGAGATCTTGCCGGGATCACCTCCAAAATCGGGTACCTGGCTGATTTGGGTATTACCGGCATCTACCTCACACCCATTTTTGAGGCTTCCACCACCCACAAATATGACACCACGGATTACCGTAAGATCGATCCTGCCTTCGGTACCGGGGAGGATTTCCGGACGCTGGTGGACACCGCCCATCGGGCAGGTATCCGCATCATGCTGGACGGTGTATTTAACCACTGCGGTTACCATTTCCCCTACTGGCAGGATGTGCTGGAAAAAGGCCCCGCGTCCCCTTACTGGAACTGGTTTATGGTAAATAAATGGCCTTTTGATAAAGCCGATCCCTGGACTTATGACAAAAAATACTATTCCTTCCATTTCACCGCCTTTATGCCCAAATTAAATACCAATAAGGAAGAGGTGGCGGAATATCTGATAGAAACCTGTGAATACTGGGTCAGAGAATTCGGAATCGATGGCCTTCGCCTGGATGTGGCCCATGAAATATCCCATAAATTCTGCCGTTCCTTACGCGCACGTCTGAAGGCCCTGCGCCCGGACTTCTATATCCTGGGAGAAATCTGGCAGGATTCCATGCGCTGGCTGAGGGGGGACGAGTTTGATTCCGTCATGAATTATCCCTTCCATAATGCGGTGATGGACTTCTTCCGGAACAAAGAAGCGGACAGCCTGTCGTTCCGGTACCGGATTAACAAATGCTACAGCATGTATATGGAGCAGACCAACCAGGTGCTTTTCAATCTTCTGGACTCCCACGATACGGCGCGTTTACGGAGCAAGCTTCCTGATGCGGATTCTTTTTTCCAGGCTTTGGCCGTGTTATTTACCATGCCGGGAAGCCCGTGTATCTTTTACGGTACGGAAATTGCCATGGAAGGCGGCCCGGATCCCGACTGTCGCAGATGTATGCCCTGGGATGATGTGGAAAAGGGAACTTTTCAGGAGACTGCCGCCATGGTAAAGGCTCTCATAGCCCTTCGGAAACAGGAACCGCTCTGCCGCTGCCCTCAACTCGTATTTCCGGAGGGGGAACCTGTAGGATCCCGGGTGATTACCTATCGCAGACAGGCTGAGGGACGGTCGCTTACGGTATGTATCAACGCAGGAGATACCGGGACAGGCGTTCCTGGCGGAAGTATCCTTTTATCACGAAAGACGGAAAACGGGCGGATTCTGCCGGGCGGTTTCGCTGTTGTAAAATAGCATATGGTCCCGGTATAATTCCGAATCAGAAAAAGGTTCCGGACAGGCGATACGATAGTATGCCTGACCGGAACCTTTTGTAAGTCCTATGTATATATCTCAGATCTCAATCAATTCATATTGGTCGCTGCCCAGCCCGATTTTTACCCCGTGCTCAATGCAGGAATGCCAGTTGGTATCCGGCGCGGAGTCAATGAAATGATCCTGATGCACATGAGGCATGCGATCCAGCTGGCTTCCGCTGATAACCGGCTGCCTGTTTACCGCATCCGCACAGGCCACATCCAGCGCCACAGGATCAAAGGAGGCAAACATTCCCACATCCGGTACGATAGGAATATCATTTTCCGAATGGCAGTCACAGTTAGGGGAAACATCCACCACAAGGCTGATATGGAACTGGGGCCTTCCGGAAACCACCGCCTTGCTGTACTCCGCAATCTTGCGGTTCAGGATATCATTGCTTTCATCTCCGGGCGTACACACCGCATCCATAGGACATACACCGATGCACCGGCCGCAGCCCACGCATTTCTTATGGTCGATGGAAGCCTTGCCGTCCGTGATGGAGGGGGCGTCATGGGCGCAGATCTTGATACAGCGGCCGCAGCCGATACAGTTTGCCTGCTCCACATAAGGCTTGCCGGCGTTATGCATCTCCATTTTCCCCGCACGGGAGCCGCAGCCCATTCCGATGTTTTTCAGAGTCCCCCCGAAGCCGGTGGCTTCGTGGCCTTTGAAATGGCTCAGGGTGACAAAAACGTCCGCATCCATAATGGCACGTCCTATTTTGGCTTCCTTAACATATTCGCCGCCTTCCACGGGAACCAGTTCTTCATCCGTCCCCTTCAGTCCGTCTGCAATCATGACATGACAGCCCGTGGAAAAGGGTGAAAACCCATTCTGGTATGCTGCATCCATATGATCCAGGGCGTTTTTCCTGCCGCCCACATACAGCGTGTTACAGTCCGTTAGAAACGGCTTTCCGCCAAGCTCTTTGATGACCTTCACCACAACAGCCGCATAGTTCGGCCTTAGATAGGCCAGATTGCCCGGTTCGCCGAAGTGGATTTTAATTGCGGCATATTTATTGGTGAAATCAATCTTGCCAATACCTGCCGTTTTGATAAGACGCTCCAGCTTCTGAGGCAGATTCTCAGAAAATGAAGTTTTCATTGTGGTAAAATAAACCTTTGATTTTTCCATATCTTTTTCCTCCTTTTATCAGCCTAATGCAACATCCAATATCATCATAATAAGGAAACCGCCCATTACCCCAAGCGTCCCTATATTGGAATGTTCTCCCAGATGTGCCTCCGGAATCAGCTCCTCCACCACCACATACATCATGGCGCCCGCCGCAAAGCTGAGAAGCCAGGGCATGAGAGGCTGGATTCCTCCTGCGATCAACACTACCAGAATACCAAAAACAGGTTCTACAATACCGGAAAGGCTTCCGTAAAGAAATGCCTTCCAGCCGGGAATCCCTTCCTGACGCAGCGGCAGGGATATAGCCGCCCCTTCCGGGAAGTTCTGAATACCGATGCCCAGCGCCAGTGCAAATGCCGCTGCCACACCCGCTTCTGCCCCCATATGCTGTGCCGCCATGGCAAACGCGAGACCTACTGCCATTCCCTCAGGAATGTTGTGAAGGGTTACCGCCATGACCAGCAGGGTGGTCCGTTTCCAGGAGGAGGAAAGCCCCTCCGGCTCCTTGGATCCCGCATGCAGATGGGGAAGCAGCTGATCCATCAGCAGAAGAAAAACTATCCCCAGCACAAAACCTCCCGCTGCGGGTATCCATCCCACCTTGCCCGCTGCCTCCGCCTCCTCAATCGCGGGTATGAGGAGCGACCACACAGAGGCTGCAATCATAACACCTGCCGCAAATCCCAGAAAAATCCTCTGGATTTTCATATTTATTTTGCCGCGGAATAAAAATACCATGGCGGCTCCCAGCGTCGTCATCAAAAAGGTGAAGCCGGTCCCGCCGGCTGCCCATAGCAATGCCTGTTTCATGTATTACCTCCAATCATATCAGAATATAAACGAACTTCACCTTCTTTAAGCTTTTTCTCCAGAAAATCCCGGACGGCAAAAAGGCTGTCGCATCTTTGATAGAGCATATTTGCTATCTCCGGATCAGGCTGTACCAGATCCGGAACCATAACAGGCAGCATTCCTGCCGCATAGGCGGAACGGATTCCGTTTGGGGAATCCTCCACAGCCACAGTTCCGGCAGGATCTGCCTGCAGCAGCTGGCAGGCTTTCCAATAGATATCCGGAAGCGGCTTACTGTGTTCCACCATATCCCCGCCGATAACCGCCTGGAAAAACCCGGTAAACCCGGCAAGCTGCAAATGGCTTTCCACTTTCCTTGTATTGGTGGAAGATGCCAAAGCCACCTTCATCCCCTTCTCCTGCAGCCAGAGGAGCAGTTCCTGTGCCCCTTTCATGACAGGAAGCCCGTCTTTGTCCACTTTCTGCTGGAAAACGGCAGCTGTCTGCTCCCTGAAATATTCATAGGGAAAATCTTCCCCATAGGTTTCCTTTAGGAAAATACGGCAGTCCGTGCGGTTCAGCCCAATACAGCCGTATACCCCTTTGTCAATATCCCCAAGCCCCATTTGTCCGGCAACCTCAACCCAGCTTTCCACACTCAGCCTTTCGGTATCAAACAAAATGCCGTCCATATCAAAAACAATTGCTTCAATCATTGTATTCTCCCTTTATATAAAAGGCTGCCCAGCCTGGCAAACTGTTCCAGGGTGAAGGTTTCTCCCCGGACGGCGGGGGGCAGTTCCATTTTTTCCAGCGCTTCCGCCACCTCTGCCTTCGACAGGTTCAGGCCGGATGCATTGCTCAGCCCGTTCACCAGGGTTTTCCTGCGCTGGTTGAAGGATGCCCGGATCAGCTTAAACATAAATTCTTCATCTGCCGTAACAACCGGGGGATGTTCATACCTGGTAAGCCGAATGACGGTACTTCCCACATTCGGTTTGGGCATAAAACAGGAAGGCGGCACATGGGCGACGATCTCCGGCCTGGAATAATATTGGACCGCCAGGGAAAGCGCACCGTAATCCTTGGTTCCCGGCCCCACCTGCATCCTCTCCGCTACCTCGGTCTGTACCATGATAGTGATGCTTTCCAGGGGGACATGGCTTTCAAACAGCTGCATGATGATAGGGGTGGTTATATAGTATGGCAGGTTAGCAACCACCTTAACCGGTTTTCCCGCATTTCTATCCCTTACCAGCTCCTTCACATCCAATTTCAGGATATCCCCGTGGATAACGGTAACATTAGGATATGCTGCCAGGGTATCCTTTAGAATGGGAATCAGCGCTTTATCAATTTCCACGGCTATCACTTCCCCGGCCTCTTCGGCGAGATACTGGGTCATAGTGCCGATTCCCGGCCCGATTTCCAGCACACAATCGTCCTTCCCGACTCCCGCCGCCTCTACAATAGTTTCCAGAACATGGGGTTCTATCAGGAAATTCTGTCCGAATTTCTTCTGGAAATTAAAATTATATTTCTGCAGTACCTCAATCGTACCGGTTGGTGTACCTAATTTACGCATATCAATCCTCCGTGGTATACCCTCTGTGCCCTTTTAATCTATCCCGTAAAAACGTTTTGCATTCCGAAAGGTTACTTCCTCCACTTCCTCCGCCGCCAGCCCCTTCAGCGCTGCTATCCGGGCCGCCACCAGCGGAAGGTTCAGGGAACTGTTCCTCTGTCCGCGATGAGGATCCGGCGCCAGATACGGGCAGTCGGTCTCCAGAAGCAGCCTGTCCAGGGGAATATATTCAACCGCTTCCTTCACCTTTCTGGCATTCTTAAAGGTAATCACACCGCCGATCCCGATCAGATATCCCAGATCCAGGAACTCCCTGGCCGTTTCTTTGGAATAAGAAAAACAATGGATCACCGCGGGTCTGTCTTTTCCGTATTCTGCCCGCATCATATCCAGCGTATCCCTTGCAGCATCCCTGGAATGGATGATCACAGGCTTTCCTGCCTCCTTTGCCAGATCCAGCTGGCGGCGGAAGGCTTCTATCTGTATCATGCGATCCGGCTCGTCCCAATAATAATCCAGGCCGATTTCTCCCACCGCTGCCACTTTGGGATCGGAAAGCCGGCCACGCAGCCATTCCAGTCCCTCATCGTCCAATGTCTGTGCATGCTCGGGGTGGATTCCCAAAGCCGCATATAAAAACGGATATTTATCCGCCAGCTCCAAAGACCGTTCACAGGAAGCAAAGCTGGCCCCCGCATTCACCACGTAACCGATGCCCTTTTCCGGGAAACTGCCCAGAAGCTGATCCCGATCTGTATCAAAAGCCTTATCATCATAATGGGCATGACTGTCAAAAAACATTATAACACCTCTTAACCCTTTCTATCACCAATTCTTTGAAAAAAGCGGTTTTTCACTGAAAACAATAGGGATCATATCATACTTTTGCTTATTCATAAAGCTTGTGTAAAAAATTCTTAATTTTTTTTTAAAAAAGTATTGCAAAATAAAAATTTATATAATATAATGAATTCTGCGTTGCAGAAGAAAACATGCGCCTTTAGCTCAGTTGGTAGAGCACCTGACTCTTAATCAGGGTGTCCAGGGTTCGAGCCCCTGAAGGCGCACTTTGAAAGTACCGATTTTGAAGACATCCAGAGCTTCGGGGTTGGTGCTTTTTTTTGTATTTTTTTATGTAAGGTGCCGGATTCCTCCAGAACCGGTTAACGTTAAACACCCTGCCGCAAGCTACGGGATATCAAAGTTGAAACGCCGTGAACGCAACGAACTAAAGTTCATGAGTACCTGACCCTCGCGGCAGTCGCTGACTGAACGTGTATGCGGGTTCGTTTGGCTCGTTGCCCGCGGGAATAAGGTGCAGAAAGAAAAGCAGAGACAGCTGCCTGTCTCTGCTTTTCTCTCTGTATCTTTCCCTATATACGGACTTTGACGGGATGCCGGATGATCGTCTTTAATTTTTCCGGCGCAGTCTTTCTGGGATCATTGAAGTAAATCTCATGATGTTTCCTCGTTTCATTTATATCGGTTATATATCCTTCGGCTTCCAGAAACGCCTGCATCCGCCGTATGGTATCGGGTTCCTCATCATAGGATCCCAGATGCATGATTTGGGCACACAAACCCTCCGTCAATGTTTCCATCCTTGCACGTGACAGATCCAAAGCCGGATTCTTTTTGTGCAGCTTTTCTTTGGCCTGTTCCAATACCTGACTGTTAACAAAGGAAGGGAGGCCGATCATGGAAGTCCAGAGGAAACGGGATTTATCCGTAATATGGATTCCGTCGAAACCCTCCCGATTTTCCATCCACCACAGCCCCTCCAGGGGAGGCACCACATAATCAAAATAACCCTGCGGCTGGGAGCCGTCCATCTTACTCATTTTGATAGTATAGGAAAGGCCGTACAGCACAGCCAGCGCGTCTTTATATTCCCCGCTGGTATTGGGATCCCCTTTTCCGTCCACACAAAGATAAGTCATGGGCAAAACATCCACCAGAACCGGTGCTGTTTTCTGTAAATACATGGATTTATATTCTTTTTTAAAATCAAATTTAGACTCTGCCATAGTTATCCTTTCCCGGCTATCTCTCTGCCCGCCTGCATTTGCTTTTCAGGCTCCGCCTTTTCCTCTCCCCGTACCAATCCCCCTGCGTCCCTGACCGGAATAACCAGTTCCGTCATGTAATGGGAGGGATTACCCCGGAAAATCAGCCCCGGCCCTTTTCTGTAGATCTCCCTTGAAGGCACTTCCGGCTGCAGCTTCCTTTCAAAAGCGGCGTCAAGAAGCGCTTTATATGCATATCCCAGTTCGTCATAACTGCCCTGGTGGATGGTGCGTATTGTCCTGCAGCCCGGCAGCTTACGGCAGCTGATCCCCGGCGCCTGCACCATACCTTTCACCGGAACGCATAGCTCCACATCCGCATCCTCTCTGTATTCCTCATCATAATACAGGCTGAAGGGACAGCCGGATGCCTTATTCCCCGCCGCCTTATACAGGCGGCCAATATAATTTCCCACATCGGAATAGGCTCCCCGGAACCGGATGGATACCACCGTCACTTCTTCCTCCTCCTGCACCCGGACAGCATACTCCTGTTTCACGTTTCCTCCGTCCATACCTCCAGGCAGAGCCTCCTCCAGCTTCTTCAAAAGCGCTTTTTCCCCGGAAATCCGTTCCAATATCTGAGCCTGCTTTTCCTTCAGGAAGTAAGCCAAATCCTCTTCTCCCCCATAATTAGCAATAACATCCCGGATCTCCATCATGGAAAAATCCAGCTCCCGCAGCAGGACAATCAGCCTTGCCCTTTCATAATCCGAATCGTTATAAAGCCTGTAGCCGTTCTTATCCCGCTCCGAAGGGCACAAAATCCCCTGTTCCTCATAATAACGGAGCGCTTTTATGGTCAGGCTGGTTATTTTGGAAAATTCACCTATTTTATACACGGCGATTCCTCCTCCTTTCCTGATACGGTAAGTATAAGCCCTCCCCCGCGGGGCAGAGTCAAGATCTTTTTTCCAATACTTTTTGCTTTTCCAGGTACATATTGCTGTCCGCTTCTTGGTATAGGGCATCCGCGTCTTTTTTTCCGGATTCGGGCAAAGCAAATCCGCAGGAAAACCGGAGCGGTATCTCATGCTCCTTATTATATTCTGATACCATATCCTCCAGCAGCCTTCTGTATTCCTTTTCCTGCAGTTTTTTTCCTTTCAGGATTACCAGGAATTCATCTCCGCCGATGCGGAAGCAGTCTCCCATGCCTTCAAACGCCTTTTTGATACAAATCCCCGCACCGATAATGACTTCATCGCCCGTGCTGTGTCCATAGGTATCATTTACCTTTTTCAGGCCATCCAAATCAATCATGGCCATTCCTGCCAAATCAGCCTCGTCCGCCCCCGCCTTCAGGGTTTCCATAACCTGTTCAAAAGCTGCCCTGTTATGGCATCCTGTCATAATATCCACGTAAGCCAGGGATTTATAGACGGTGAACTTTGCCCTTTCCTCTCCCGACAGGATAAGCTTCCTGAAGGAAATGGCGATCAGGATCAGCGCATACGCCAGCATTCCCAGCCGCATGATTACACTGTAATCCATTTGCTTCCCGTAAAAATCAACATAAGACAAAAATGTCGTACCCATAAAAATAAAAAGCGCGATAAGGATCTGCTTTGCATAAAAGGCTCTGTTCCTCCGGTATTCCTTCACAAGGCAGTATATAATGAGTATAATAGCCGCCGCAATCAGTATATGGGTCACCGGAAGCATCCTGTAGAATTCAATCCGCAGGACCGCATACATAAATACCTGCAGAAAGAAATTAACTATAAACAACACCTTCAGGACAAGCAATTCCCTGTATTTCTTTTCACAGATGCTTTCCACAAAGGAAAACATAGGGAGGGGAAATATCATAAAACATAAAAAAGATGTGATAAACACCGCTTCCGAATTACCGGTCGCCAGCTGCATGACCGGTGAGTCCGTAAGCACCCACAGAGAGGACAGCAATACAAATATGCCGGCGGAAAAAAACAGGGAGTATTCGGAATCCCTGCTCTTAACACGGAGGACAAGGCTTCCGGCTATCAAAACCAGAGCGAACACGACCATGAGCACACCGAACAGCAGAATCCCCCTGCTGTCCTTCATAAATTCCATCAGTACCGCCCCCTGGCTTCCCATCTGTACTCCGGGAAACATCACTTTTCTACCCACACTCTTTTCCAATTGTATGCGTACCGTTTGGGTCCCGTCCTGAATCCCCACCGGGACAAAGCACTGGATGGAAGGCAGAAGGCTGCCCCGCAGAGGCCCGCTGCCCCCGTATTGGTAGACACACTCCTCCCCCACCCAGACCGTCACCTTCTGCTGTCTGTTGCGGAACGTAAGAACCGCCGGTTCCCCGCAAGAATCGGGCAGCACATGATAAAAGGTCACTTTTTCCTTTTCGGTGATATAAGGCAGATCCTCCACGTACTTTACCTGTCCGCCTTCCTCATAATACCAACCCTCGCCGATATCCTCAACGCTTCCAAAATCCACAGCGGAATCCTCCAGCCCGGAATTCTTTCCCACAATAAAAAATACGGCTATGGTCACCACACCCATCCATACACACAAAAAATTTATCAGCCCGTGTACCCGCTTTCCTGACTGTTCCTGCATCCGCTATCCTTTCCCTTTCCATAATAAGAGCAAAATAAAACCAATTTTCTTTATCCTATTTCATAAGGCTCCCGGTGTCAATAAATACCGGTTGAAAATGACAATAAAGGTGTTGATTGGTCACGGTTCACGGCCCTTTGTGGCTGCGAACTGTGACGCCAATCGATTAATACTTCACCCATTTCCAACGAACTTCTTGCGTTCGTCATTTCACTATGCTAAAATATAATTTCAGAGGTGTTCCTATGAATAAATTACTAATGGAACAGTTTGAGGACTGTCCTGTAGTCGCTGCCGTAAAAGATGAAGAAGGGCTGACAGCCTGTATCGATTCCGAAATACGGATTGTGTTCGTTCTCTATGGAGATATCTGCAGCATTGCAGGAATTGTCAGGCGTCTGAAGGATGCCGGGAAAACGGTGATCGTACATCTGGATTTAATTTCCGGACTGTCCGGTAAGGAAATAGCCGTTACCTTTATCCACAATACCACCGCCGCAGACGGCATCATATCCACAAAACCTGTTCTTATCCGTCAGGCAAAGGAATGCGGCATGTTTACGGTGATGCGTTTTTTTGTCATAGATTCCATGGCCTTCGACAACATACGCAGGCAGTCGGAATCGGTGCATCCTGACATCATCGAGGTTCTGCCCGGTCTGATGCCCAAGGTGATACGGCGTATTTGTACGGAGAGCCGGATCCCGGTCATTGCAGGCGGGCTGATTACGGATCGGGAAGATATTATGGCTGCCCTGAATGCGGGGGCCGTATCCATTTCAACAACAAACCGCCGGGTCTGGTTCATGTAACAGCCCCCGGCATACTATCCATAAACATAATTGAATATCGTATTTGCAGGAGAAAATGAGACAGCAAAAAGGGCGTACCGGACGGTATGTGTTTTTTGGCTGTCTTTTTCTTATATTACCGATTCTTATAAGCAGAGACTTTATTGTAACTGTGAAAGGACCGGACCGTTAGACCTTATTTTGCAGGTGCCGCCCTGGCGGCAGATAGGAGGAATTTATGCTGGATGTAATTGTTATCGGCGCAGGCGTTACCGGCTGTGCCACGGCGAGGGAGC
Source organism: uncultured Lachnospiraceae bacterium (assembly GCA_900548905.1). Lineage (GTDB taxonomy): Bacteria > Bacillota > Clostridia > Lachnospirales > Lachnospiraceae > Eisenbergiella. The sequence goes on from URMK01000031.1 coordinate 32,765, forward strand.
TGTCCCGATACGATCTGAAGGTGACGGTTCTTGAGAAGGAAGAGGATGTGTGCTGCGGTACCTCCAAGGCAAACAGTGCCATTATCCATGCCGGCTATGATGCCGAGCCGGGCACCCTGAAGGCCCGAATGAATGTATTGGGCAACCAGAGAATGGATGCCCTTGCACAAGAACTGGACTTTCCCTTTCAAAGGAACGGATCCCTGGTGCTTTGCTTTGATGAGGAAAACCTTCCCGGCCTGGAAGAGCTTCGGGAAAGAGCAGAGGCCAACGGCGTACCGGATGTGCGCATCGTTACCGGGAAAGAAATGAAAGAACTGGAGCCGAATCTGTCCCCGCAAGTAAAGGCGGTCCTTTATGCACCTACCGGCGGCATAGTCTGTCCGTTTAAAATGACTATCGCCCTGGCGGAGAATTCATATGTGAACGGTGTGGATTACCGCTTCCAAACCGGAGTTACCGATATCGCCCGGACAGACGGCGGCTACCTGGTCAGTACCACCCAGGGCACCTTTGCCGCCCGCTGCGTGGTGAATGCAGCAGGTGTATACGCGGATCAGTTCAACAACAAAGTCAGCTCCCATAAGCTGCATATCACCCCCCGTAAGGGCGAATACATCCTAATGGATAAAAAAGCCGGCGGCTTTGTATCCCATACTATTTTCCAGCAGCCCACACGGCTTGGCAAGGGTATCCTGATCACCCCTACCGTACACGGAAACCTCCTGGCAGGCCCCACCGCAGAGGATATCACCGACAAAGAAGAAGTGAGCACTACCGGGGAAGGGCTGTCCCAGGTCATGGAAAAAGCCCGGCTGAGTGCTGAAAAAATTCCTCTTCATATGGCCATAACCTCTTTTGCCGGCCTTCGTGCCTGTGAGGAAAAGGGTGACTTCGTCCTGGGTGAAGCGGAGGACGCGGAAGGATTTTTCAATGCGGCAGGCATCGACTCCCCCGGCCTTTCCAGCGCCCCGGCCATCGGCCTTTTCCTGGCGGAACAAATCGCCGCACGGCTGAAGGCCGAAAAGAAAGCCGATTTTATTTCCCGGCGTAAGGACATTCCCTGTGTTGCCGAAAGCACGCCGGAACAAATCGCCGCCCTCATTGCCGCCGATCCCGCTTACGGCAACATTATCTGCCGCTGTGAGAACGTTACGGAGGGTGAGATAATAAACGCCATACGAAGGCCTCTGGGAGCCAAATCCCTGGATGGCGTAAAACGCCGTACCCGCGCGGGCATGGGCAGATGCCAGTCCGGTTTCTGCGCTCCCCGGGTGATGGAAATCCTCTCAAGGGAACTGCAGATCTCCCCTCTGGATCTGACCAAATCGGGCGGAGAATCCTATCTGCTCACCGGAATGACCGGCGGAAGTCAACAACCCTGCCATGAACGGCGAGGTTTTTGACCCTCGCGGCAGTCGCCAAGCGAACGCGCAAGCGCGTTCGTTTGGCTCGTTGCCCGCGGAAATATTTTATAATGCATGTATCATGCGGAAAGGTTAATTATGGCTGATTATGATCTGATTATTATCGGGGGAGGACCGGCGGGCCTGGCTGCCGCGGTTTCCGCCCGCGAAAACGGAATTGATAAGATACTGATACTGGAGCGGGATAACGAACTGGGCGGCATTCTGAACCAATGCATCCATAACGGCTTCGGCCTGCATACCTTCCGGGAAGAGCTCACAGGTCCGGAATATGCCGCCCGTTTTATTTCCCGGGTGAAAGAAATGAATATCCCCTATAAGCTACATACGATGGTACTGGATATCTGCCCTGCCGCAGGGGATCCTTCCCAAAAAACCGTAACGGCAATGAACCGGACGGATGGGCTGATGACACTTTCCGCCAAAGCCGTCGTCCTGGCCATGGGCTGCCGGGAACGGCCCAGGGGGGCCCTGAACATACCCGGTTACCGGCCTGCCGGCATCTATTCCGCCGGAACCGCCCAGCGTCTTGTGAATATGGACGGTCTTATGCCGGGAAAAGACATCGTCATCCTGGGATCCGGGGATATCGGTCTTATTATGGCGCGGCGTATGACGCTGGAAGGCGCCAGGGTCAGGATTGTGGCGGAACTCATGCCCTATTCCGGCGGGCTGGCGCGAAACATTGTGCAGTGCCTGGATGATTTCGATATTCCTTTAAAGCTCAGTACCACCGTGGTCGCCATCCACGGAAAAGAACGAGTACAGGGTGTCACCCTGGCAAAAGTGGATGAAAACCGCAAGCCCATTCCCGGTACGGAGGAATATATTCCCTGCGACACCCTGCTTCTGTCCGTGGGATTGATCCCGGAAAACGAACTGTCCGGAAAGCTTGGTGTGGATATGTGCCCCGTCACCTCGGGTCCTGCTGTGAATGAGAGTCTGGAAACCAGCATACCAGGGGTTTTTGCCTGCGGGAATGTCCTTCATGTCCATGATCTGGTGGATTACGTTTCCCAGGAGGCGGAAAAAGCCGGTAAGTATGCGGCCCTTTATATTCAGGGGGATAAGCGCACCGCCGCCGGCGAGCAGCCGGTGCAGCTTCTTGCCGTAAACGGCGTCCGTTACACTGTTCCCCAAATCCTGTATCCCTCCCAGATGGAAGATACCCTCACCGTCCGGTTCCGTGTGGGCGCCATTTATAAAAACTGCTTTATCGGTGTATATCTGGACGGCCGGCAGATTGCCCGGCTGCACAAAAACAAGCTGGCCCCCGGTGAGATGGAGCAGGTTGTTCTTAAAAAAGCGGATATCCTGTCTCAAATGGGACATTCGCTGCCGGATCTTAAAACAATTACCATTCAGGTAGAAAGAGGTGAAGCAAATGGAACAGCGTGAACTCATCTGTATTAATTGTCCTTTGGGCTGTCCCCTCACCGTGAGTCTGCAGGACGGCGAGGTTGTGAAGGTTGCCGGAAACACCTGTCCCCGGGGAGAAGCCTATGCCAGAAAGGAATGTACCAATCCCACCCGCATCGTCACCTCCACCGTACGCGTACAGGGCGGCCGTCTTCCTGTTGTTTCGGTAAAAACAGCTTCTGACATTCCCAAGGGTAAAATGGCAGAATGTGTAAAGGAACTGAAGGATATCACCGTGCCTGCTCCCGTCCATATCGGCGATATCCTTCTGAAAAATGCGGCAGGTACAGGCGTAAATATTATTGCCACCAAGGATGTGCTCTGATATAGTGGGTTGTGGGTAACCGTTTTAAACTTTGATAAAGGAAAGGATCTGCGATGATTACCGATTGGAATGGCCGGAATGCCGAAATACTGAAAAAGAAAAAACTGTGGCTGCTGGATATGGACGGCACCATATACAACGAAAATGAAATCTTTGAAGGAACCCTGGATTTTCTGCAGCAAATCCGTGATAACGGAGGGCGGTATATTTTCATTACCAACAATTCCTCCAAATCGGCTGCCGATTATGTGCAGAAAGTTACCGGAATGGGGATACCGGCCGGTTATGAAGATTTTTACACCTCCAGCCAGGCGACTGCCATGTATATCAGGGAGAATTACCCCGGCCAGACCGTATACTGCATGGGTACCCGCTCCCTGGTAACGGAGCTTCGGGAAAGCGGGCTGCATGTGGTGACGGAACCGGAGGAAACGGCTTCTATCGTGCTCATCGGCTTTGATACGGAAAATACATCGGAAAAAATCCGCAATACATGCATTATGCTGGGACGGGACGTGGTCTACCTTGCCACCAATCCGGATTTGGTCTGCCCTGTCAGCTTCGGCTTTATTCCTGACTGCGGCTCCATGAGCATTATGCTGAAAAACGCCACAGGTAAAGAGCCCTTCTTTATCGGTAAGCCGCAGCCCATCATGGTGGACTGCGTGCTTAAAAATACCGGGTGCCCGGCTGAGGAGGCGGTTATTGTAGGGGATCGGCTTTACACCGACATCGCCACAGGAAAAAATGCTGGTGTGGATGCCATCTGCGTGCTTTCCGGCGAAGCTACCCTCAAGGATATAGAAGAGGGTGACATAAAACCGGATTTCCTGTTCCGGGATGTGAAGGAAATCTGGCAGAAGCTTAGGTGATATTCTCCCCAGAAGGGAAATCCAAAAATCAATGATTCCGCATAAAAGGCCCTGCTGAATGGCCGCAGGGCCTTTTAAAGATTGTTCCACCTGTTGCCACGCTATTAATCCGCATGGAATTTTCAGTTTCAGGAAAATCTCTTTTTAATTTCTTCATATTTCTCCGCTGTGATCAGCGCATCCCTGTTAATATCCTTAAAGGCTACAATATATGTCCAGCGTCCATAGGGTTCTATCTTTTTTATTTTGGACAAATTAATAATATAGGATTTATGGCTCCGCAGGAAAAGCTCCGGATCCAGCTTGGCTTCAATGTCCCCCAGGCCAGCCGAGGTGGTGAAGGAATCCTGTCTGGTATAAATAACGGTATTGTTATTTTCCCGCTGGACCAGGATGATATCCTTAATATCCACAAAGCTCATGCTTTCCTTCCCTTTTACAAGAAGCCGGTCCAGCCCTTTTTCGTAGCGTATGATTTTATCCGTATGATCCGGCGGCTCCTGTTCCTTCAGGGATAGGATGCGGGTGAGAGTGCGTTCCACTCTTTCGATAGCAAAGGGCTTTATCAGATAATCAAATGCATATACCTCAAAAGCTTCAGGCATATATTCCGCATGGGCGGTGGCAAAAATGATTTTTGTCTTGGGGTCCATGTCGGCGATGATTTTTGCACAGTCAATGCCGCTCGCCCCGTTGATTTCGATATCCAGAAAAACGACCTCCGGCTTTATCCTGGCAAAAAGGCTCACCGCATCCGCCAGGTTGTCGGATTCCCCCGCCACCTCAAAACCGCCCTTACGTTCTATGATTTTTTGCAGCAGCTTACGTATGCCGCTTTCATCCTCTACTATGATTACCCTGATCGCCATATGAATTCCTTTTTCTTTTCCTGCAGACCGGTTCCCCGATAATTTCGCTCCAGACCACCGCTCTTCTGAGTGCCGCCCTCCGTTGCACGGTAATGGCTGGATACCGGGCGCTTTCCCGGCTTTTTTCATCCCTTCTGCATTCCGCCGCCGGTTCGCCGGACAGCTGTATTTCCTTCTGTCCCGTCTGTGACGGCGCCACCTGCGTTTCCTCTGTCAGAAAGAAGGTTTCCGGCGTCTCCCCCTCCGTAAGCTGCACTTCCGGAGGAAGATAGGGATGCCATACGGCATTGCTGCCTGCAAATTTATGGGACATCAATGTACCGGCCAGCCTTCCGAGCCCTTCCTGCAAACCATTCCTTTTCATTTCTAATCATTCCTTCCGTCGCCGGTCAAGTCCGCATCCGTCAATCCCGTACCGGAAATTGACGAACGCATATCGGTATCCGCTTTCAGGTTCTGAAGCTCATAATAATCCATGACTCCCATTTTCCCTTCCCGAAGAGCATAAGCGAGTGCTTTGGGGACCTCCGCCTCCGCTTCCACCACGTATGCGCGCATTTCCTGTTCCTTTGCCACAGCCATGGCACGTCTTTCCTCCGCTTTGGCCTGGGCAATGTTCTTATCCGCCTCCGCCTGGAGGGACTGCAGATGGGCGCCGATATTACGTCCCACATCGATATCCGCAATATCAATGGAAAGGATTTCAAAAGCCGTACCGGAGTCCAGGCCCTTGCTTAATACGCGCTTGGAGATGTCATCCGGGTTTTCCAGCACTTCCTTATGGGATTGGGCCGAACCCACGGTAGTTACAATACCTTCCCCGATTCTTGCCAGGATTGTCGCTTCCCCGGCACCGCCCACAAGGCGTTCCAGATCCGCTCTCACGGTCACTCTGGCTTTTACGAGAAGCTCAATGCCGTCTTTCGCAACGGCGGATACATTGGTGGTTTCTATTACCTTGGGGTTTACGCTCATCTTCACCGCTTCCAGCACATCACGGCCTGCCAGATCGATCGCCGCCGCTTTTTCAAAAGGCAGTTCTATGCCGGCCCTCTCCGAAGCGATCAGGGCATTGATTACATTATCCACGTTACCGCCCGCCAGATAGTGGGCTTCCAACTGGTTTACCCCCAGATTCATACCCGCCTTTCTGGCCTTGATGAGGGGGATCACAATACGGGAGGGAACCACACGGCGCAGCTTCATTCCTATCAGATTTAAAATGCTGATTTTAACATTCGCCGCCATGGAGGAAATCCACAGCCCTATCGGTACAAAAATAAAAAACAGGACAATAAGCAGTCCGATAATACCAATGATACTGATTATAATTATGTTGCTCATTAAAAAGCCCCCTTTGTTATTGTTCCTTTACAATTAATTTGGAACCGTTTACTTTTATTATCTCCAAATCTGCGCCTTTTGATATATACCTGCCTTCTGATATTACATCAAAATTGACGCCTTCAAAATTTCCCACTCCGGTGGGCCTTAAATCCGTTTCCGCAATCCCTTTTTTCCCAAGGAGATACTGCAGATCCATGGAGCTGATATAGCCTTCATCCTTTTTCTGCTCCTCCTCCAGGATAATCGGTGAATGGATTTTCCCTTTGGAAAGCATCCATACAATAACCGCCATCATAATGCCCAGCAGGGCCAATACAATGACCGTGATGAAGGCCCCCTCCGCCACGGTATCGGCTGTCAGGAAAACTCCTATCACAAGGCAGGCAATTCCGCTGATTCCCGGCGCTCCGAATCCCGGAATCACCATCTCCACAGCTATCAGAATGAAGCCTACAATGAAAAGGATAATTCCCAGTATCATCAGTGTATCCATCCCTTTTTCCTCCTTTCCGGTACTGCCCCCGCGTTCGTCCGGGGGCGCACCGTTCTATCTATGTCTGATTATAACCGCTTCCTGAAATCCCGGAAGAGGTATCCTTCCACTTATACAGAATCGGGGCTGTAATGTCAGTATCTCTCTTTGAATTGCAAACCGCGAGCTTTACCTGCCGTGCGGAAAACCTGTTATTACCGGGGCAGACGGACTTCAAAACAGGTCTCTTTGGTATCGGAGGAAAGGTGCAGTTCCCCCCTGGCATCTTTCACAATCTGAGATACAATGGCGAGTCCGGTTCCATGTCCTTCTTCTTTTTTGGTGGAAAAGCCCTGTTTAAATATGAGGGCCTGGTGCTCCTCCGGTATCGCAGGCCCGTTATTACGGACGGCAAAGAAATAAGACCGGCTGTCCTGACGCATTTCCACCGTCAGCTTTTTCTCACCCTCCTTATCCGCCAGCGCCGTGATCCCATTATCAATAAGATTGGCAAGCAGCTTACACAGCTCCCATGGCTCTACAGGAATCACCTTCAGAGGGGTCGCCACTTCCACCAACATGGTAATCCCTTTTTGTTCCGCGGATTCCATCTTGGCCTGAAGCAGGGCGTTCACCGCCGGCTGGGAGGTTTTCATCGCCTTGGACACTTTGCTGATGTCCTTGAAAACCGGTTCCATATATTCCCTGGCATCCTCATATTCCCCCAGCTCCAGCAATCCGTAGATCACCTGCAGATGGTTCATATAATCATGCCTTTGGGCACGCAGCTTCAGATTCAGATTTTCCAGGTTTTTCATACTTTCCCGGACGCTGTCGTTCTGATACCGGCTCGCGGTATACAGTCCCATCAGGGTGAGAAGGCTGCTCAGAAGCATAATGCCTATGGTCAGATATATGGCGGGATTCACCCGGCCGAGCACCTGTGTCCCTATCACCAGCCAGAGCAGGAAGGCAGCCATAAACTGGAGACCGTTAATGATAAGAAGTGCCCGCACTGTTTTTTTAATATTCATCACTGATTCCTCACTGGATTCTGGCCAGATACTCTTTGGAGAGAATCTTCTTAATGTTTATGCGAAACAGGATTCCTGCCGTTGCGGCGGAAATAAGATCGGATACCGGCTCCGCATAATAAATCCCCATTACTCCCAAAAAGCGGGGGAGCACCAAAGCCAGCGGGACCAGGAGTATCACCTTGCGGAACATGGCGATAAACAGGGATATTTTAGCTTGTCCCAGCGCGAGGAAGGTAGGCTGGATACCGTTCTGCAGACCGAAAAACAGCATCCCGAAAAGGAATACGGGCATAACCCGCGATACCAGTCCAATCAATTCCGGATCGTTAGTAAACAGGGCCGCATATATGCCGGGAAACAGCATAGCCGTCAGGTTGGCGGTGAAGGAGATGGCAAAGCTGATTCCGATCATACTCCGGTATAGTTTTTTTACCCGATCAAAATTACCGGCGCCGTAATTGTAGCTGATAATAGGCTGTACCCCCTGGGTAAATCCCGAAAGCGGTGCGGAAAACAGCTGGAGCACACTCTGCATTATGGTCAGGGACCCCACATACAAATCCCCTCCGTATATCTGAAGCCCCCGGTTCAGCACGATACTGATCAGGCTTTCCGTAGACCGCATGATAAAAGGTGATATCCCCAGGGAACAAATCTGTCCCATAATGCGGAAGGACGGCCGGATATAGCGAAGGGAAAGGCGGAGGGATGACTTTGTGCTCATGAGGAAAGTAACATTCCAGGCTGCGCTCACCGCCTGGGAAAGCACGGTGGCTACGGCTGCCCCCTTCACACCCCAGCCGAATACAAAAATAAACAAAGGGTCCAGGACAATATTTACGGCGGCCCCTATCACAATGGATATCATGGCAATCCGGGAACGTCCCTGGGATATGATAAAAGGATTCAGCCCCAGAGCCAGCTCCACAAAAAGGGTGCCCAGCAAATAGATGGACATATAATCCACCGCATAGCCGATGGTGGCATCCGAGGCCCCGAACATATACAGAAAGGGCTGTAAAAAGACATAAAAGACGGCCATGAGCAGAACCGTAAACAGAACCAGAAGGCAGGTTCCGCTGCCGAGGATCTTTTCCGCATGCTTCCGGTCCCCTTTTCCCAGCCAGATGGCGGCCAGAGGCGCTCCGCCCATGCCCACAAAGGCGGAAAACGCCGAAATGAGGGTAATGATAGGAAAGGTAATTCCCACGCCGGTAAGAGCTGCCGCGCCCACTCCCGGTATATGCCCTATGTAGATCCGATCCACAATGTTATATAGAATATTGATGATCTGTGCGATAATGGACGGGACCGCCATACTTATCATCAGCCTGGGTATGCTTTCCGTACCCATCCTTTGTTCGCCTTTATTATTCATTTCCATAACTCCTCCGTACCTGTTGTTTGGATACAGCCGCCGCCCTGTCCGGAAACGGAGACGGGCTGATCCATATCGCTTTTTCAGTATACCATGTTTTTATTTAAAATAAAATGAGGGAAGGACTGGCCTTGCCATCCCAAAAGTGGTAATCTTGTAGGAGAGACAGCCGTATCGCCGGGCCCGGAAGGTTTTCCGGGGAGCGGCGCCGAAACGGCGTACTCTCATATTAAAAACACAGGAGACTGACAGATGAAAGATTATACCGAATATATTGTGGAGCAGACGCAGAACCTGCTTTCCATAGACAGCCCATCCGGGTATACAAAGGATGTGGCGGCATATTTGATGAAGGTTTATGCCGAACTGGGCTATGAGCCTGCCCTTACCGCAAAAGGCGGCGTATTTGTGAAAATTGCAGACGGTGTTTCCGAAGGAAACGGGGAATGCGATCCTGCTGCCGGCCCGGTTCTTATCGAAGCCCATGTGGATACCCTGGGTGCGATGGTTTCGGAAATTACCGCTGCAGGAAGGCTGAACCTGACCGCATTAGGCGGCCTGAACCCGAACAACACGGAGGCGGAAAACTGCCGCATCATCACGCGAAGCGGAAAAGTATACACCGGAACCTTTCAGCTTCGTAATGCCTCTATCCACGTAAACGGGGAATATAACGATACCAAGCGATCCTTCGGCGGAATGGAGGTGCTTCTGGATGAAATCGTGCGCAGTAAGGAGGATGTTCTAGCGCTTGGCATTCTTCCCGGGGATATTGTCTGTTTTGATCCCCGTACGGTGGTGACACCCTCCGGATTTATCAAAAGCCGTTTTCTGGATGACAAGCTGAGCACCGGGATTCTGCTGGGTTATGCTAAGTATGTAAAAGAGGAGAACATAACCCCTTCCCGCCGGATTTATCATCATATTACCGTATTTGAAGAAGTGGGACACGGCGGCTGCGCCTCGATCCCTCCGGATGTGACAGAGGTGCTTTCCGTAGATATGGGCTGTGTGGGGGAAGGACTTGGCTGCAATGAATATCAGGTATCCATCTGCGCAAAGGACAGCAGGGGGCCTTATCATTATGACGTGGTAAGCGCGCTCATCGAAGCCGGGAAAAAAGCGGCGGCGGATTTTGCGGTGGACGTTTATCCGTTTTACGGTTCCGATGCGGATGCCGCCCTTACCGCCGGTTATGATGTACGCCACGGGCTGATCGGTCCGGGAGTGTATGCTTCCCATGGCTACGAACGCAGCCATAAAAAGGGCGTGGAGAATACTTTTAACCTGCTGAGGGCTTATCTTGGCTGAGCCCTGTTAGGAAATGGAGATTTTTATGGATTTTCTACAAAAAATGATACCGGTAACCGCCCTTATCCTGATATTGCTGTTTGTCCTGATCGTGATTATCCGCAGGCTGTCCTGCAGGCGCACTTCCACCTTTAAGTGCCCCGCCTGCGGACAGGTGTTCAGGCCGTCACTGATGCAGCTCATTTTTTCCGTGGGAAGCAGAAAAGGACAGATTCTGTATTGCCCCAACTGCGGGGAAAAAAATTATCTGGAACAGCTGGAGAAGGAAATTCCGGAAAAATAAGAGAATGCCGCTCAATAATGAGCGGCATTCTCTTATTTTTAACTTTAGTTCCTGCCTCTGAAAATCATCCCATACTCCCCCAGTCTCCAAGGGAAACCGGGCGTACGGGAAAATACTTGGTGGATACGGAAATAACAGGAGCAGCCTGGCGCAGCCGTTCTTCAAAATCACTTTCGCCTGCCAGACATTCCTCCGCCAGTACATTCCTGATGCTGCATATGTATATTTCACTTTCGTTTTTGTCATCAAGATGAAGTGTTTTATCCACCTGCAGCTCAAACGTCCAGGGGCTGTCTTTGGGTACCGGAACGTGCAGGACAGCTCCCTCTTCAGAATCAATTTTCCCGGACTTATCAAATTCATATCCCGGATGGGTTCCGCAGTAATCTGCGGCGCCCAGCATCGCTTCGCTTATCACAGAAGCAGAAAAAACACCCTCGGCCCTTATTCTGTCGCGGGTCAGCTTATCCTGTCCGATACAGGCGACAAACTTAAGCCCTTCATCCCAGCAATAGGTGGCCCAGCAGAACAGTCCGTAGTTCGGATCCCCGTTTTCTTTGTATGTGCCATACAGATACAGGCACTGGGGACAGAAATCATTTGATACAGGCATTGTTATTTTGGCCATAATTCGTTCCTCCTTATTCAAACTGATACCGCATCTCCCAATAGAACTCCTCCTCATCCAGCCTGTATTGAGGCAGAAGCTCAGGACCGCAGGAATTGGATCCTACGCCGCTTTGCTTATAATCGGTACAGACGACGACGGAGCCGCATTTTTCCAGTTCATAGTTGTGCTGCTTTGTTTCCAGCTCCTGTATCGTGTATTCCGAAGCGTTGAAACTGAAGGGCCTGCTGCCTTCGGCCTGCATACCGCCCACCCTGACCAGGGAGCAGTTATAATGACTGCCGTTTTCCTGGGGGCGCACATAGTCCACATGGAGCTGGGGCACCGTCGTATGGAAAACATCCATATAGCTTGCCTGATGCTTGTCACAGTAGCTTTCATGAGGGCCGTATCCCAGATAGGTAACCTCCTGCTCCTCCTGCGGAAGGCAGAATTTCAAACCGAAACGGGGCAGGAAGGGGAAGGAGGTATCTCTTTTTGCATCCACGGCAACCTTGATTTCCCCATCGCCGTTTACATTCCATACCGCATGCAGGCGCAGGAAGGGCTGTATGTAAACAGCGGCAATGGAAAAGTCGCAGGTAACGGTTATCACACCCTGTCTGGCTTTGGCTTCGCATGCATATACTTTTACCACACTTCTGTCATATCCCGCTTCCTTCCAGGAATGGATGATGTTGCGATCATTATCTGTAGGCGCCCGGTATACATTCCACTCTGCCGGAGCTGTTATACAGGCTTTGCCGTCCCGTTCCAGCTTCAGGAAACTGCCTTCTTTTTTCCCGAACTCATAACATAGGCTGCTGTTTTCCATACGGAATACTTCCGGGGTTTCCGTAAGGGTGAGAGGCTCTCCCTTTTTCTGCAGGGACAGCTTACTCTCTTTCTCCCCGGAAAGCACGAACTGATCAAAACCCATTTCATGGCCGGCCTGGGTCAGCTTATCCTTTGTTTTCTGGAGGTAGGTCAGCTTAAGGCAGCAGTGGGCTTTGGGGTTGGCGGGAAGCTTCAGCGTAACATCGGTGAAGCCGTGTGGGGCCGCATCAAGTTCTTCCAGTACCCCTTCCTTCCGAAGGGTTCCCTCTTCTTTGATCTCATAGCGGACATAGATATAGTCCTTCAGGTTCCTGAAATCCAGTTTGTTGTGCAGGCGGATAATCCCTTTTTTCCGATCCAGCAGCTCGGCCCTGACCGGACGGATGGCATTTTTCCACTCGTAAAGCCCTTCGTGAGGCCTTCTGTCGGGGAATACCAGCCCATCCATGCAGAAATTCCCGTCATGAGGAAATTCTCCCGCATCTCCTCCGTAATGGAACATTTCCTTTCCGTTTTCCGCCCGGCCTTCATAGGTGGCATGATCACACCATTCCCACACAAACCCGCCGCAGAATCCGTCATAACGGTATATCTGCTGCATATAGTCTTCGATATCCCCCGGGCCGTTGCCCATGGCATGAATGAATTCACATTGGATAAACGGCTTTTTAACTCCGGGTTCTGCAAAATATTCCTCAATTTTCCGGGTGGAAGCATACATATAGCTTTCCACATCCAGCATGGATTCATCCTTTTCATGCCCTTCGGGCTGGAAATGGACGCTTTCATAATGGAGCAGCCTTGTGGGATCGTAATTCTTCACCCAGCGGCCCGCTTCTTCCATATTGGTTCCAAAGCCGGATTCATTTCCCAGGGACCAGAAAATAACGCCGCACTGGTTCTTGTCACGTATCACACAACGCTGTACCCTGTCCAGTATGGCCTTTTTATAAGAAGGATCCTGAACAAAATAGCTGTAAGTGCCCTCCGTGCTGCCTCCGTAAATAGTGGCGGCGCCGTGGGACTCGATGTCCGTTTCCGCGATCATATAGAAACCATATTCGCTGCACAGCTCCGGAAACCAGGGGGCATTGGGGTAATGGCTGGTACGGATGGCATTAATATTAGCCTCCTTCATGATCCGCAAATCAAACATAGCATCCACCCGGGAAACTACGGCACCGGTATAGGGGCTGCTGTCGTGCCGGTTCACCCCCTTGAACTTTACAGGCCTGTTATTGATCAGTACCACGCCGTCCCGTATGGCAACGGTACGGATCCCTACCTTCTGAATCAGGATCTCTTCCGGGGTCTTGATTTTGAGGGTATATTGATAAGGCTCCTCCGCATTCCACAAAACGGGATCCGCAACCCGGAAAACGGCTTTCCCGCCTTCGGCAGGACATTCCCCCAGAAGGGTATCCTTGTCCCACAATTCACAGGTCACCGAAGGCTCTCCCACCACCTCATCAAGCCTTACTTCCACTTCCGCCCTGTTTTCCTCAAAATGAACGGGTGTTGTAACCGTGTAATCCCTCACATATTCTTTGGGTCTGAAAAGCAGGTACACATCCCGGAAAATACCTGACATACGGAATTTATCCTGATCCTCCAGGTAGCTTCCGTCGCACCATTTCAGGACCAGAACCGCCAGCTTATTCATTCCCGCCCTGGTTTTTCCAGTAACATTGAACTCACTGGGGCTGTGGGATACCTGGCTGTAGCCTGCAAACTTTCCGTTTATCCACACATAAAAACAGGAATCCACTCCTTCAAAATAAAGGAACTGTTCCTTCTTAGCCTCCTCACGGCTGATATCAAAATACTTGATATAGGCGCCGCAGGGATTCTCATCCGGTACAAAAGGAGGGTCAAAGGGGAACGGATACCGTATATTGGTATACTGCTTTTGATCAAAGCCCAGCATCTGCCAGCAGGACGGCACCTCCAGCCTGCCGAAGGCTTCCTCATCAAAATCCTTTTTGTAGAACTCCGGCACAGCCTCCGCATATGGGAAGTAGCCGAATTTCCAATCGATCCCGCTTAAGTTTCTAGCGTTCTCCTTTTCCTGCAGATCAAGAGGCACATAAAAACACCTGTTTTCTTCTGTCCCGACATGCAGTATTTCCGGGTTTTCATAGAATTTTTCCAGAATCATAAGCTCTCCTTTGGAACGAACGTTCCGTTTCCTCTTATCGGATTTTCCTTTTCCCGCCAATAAAGCAGGTTCTGTTGTCCAGTTGGCGGCTGCTACTGTAAATTATAAAGAAAATATGTTACACTTACAATACAAAAAAGAAAGATTAATGAAAAAACGCTGCCAGCAGGAACCCTGACGGTATACAGCAGAATGTGAGGAAATATGTACGATACGACAGTAACATTGAAAAAAGGGACCGGCAGGACTTTAAAATCCGGCGGGATGTGGGTTTATGATAATGAAATAGAAAGCATTACAGGGACGTTTGAAAACGGCGATCTGGTTACGGTGCACGATTTTGACGGTTATTTCCTGGGGATCGGCTTTATCAATACCAATTCCAAAATTACGGTACGCCTTCTTTCCCGGAAAAAAGGCACGGTTATCGACCGGGCTTTTCTGGAAAAGAGAACTGCCGATGCCTGGGAATACCGGAAGCAGACCGTAGACACCGGCTGCTGCCGGGTGATTTTCGGCGAAGCGGACTGGCTTCCCGGACTGGTTGTGGACAAATTTTCGGATGTGCTTGTCGTGGAGTCCCTGGCGTTGGGCATTGATCGGCTTAAGCCCATGATTCTGGAGGGACTTTGCCGTATCCTGCAAAGGGACGGGATTGCCATACGGGGTATTTATGAGCGCAGTGATGCCAAGGTAAGGCTGCAGGAGGGGATGGAACGCTTCAAGGGCTTTATCGGCGCTCCTTTCGACACCAAAGTGCAGATAGAGGAAAATGGAGTCAAATATATAGTAGATGTGGAGGACGGGCAGAAAACCGGTTTTTTCCTGGATCAAAAATATAACAGGGCCTCTATCCAGCGGCTGTGCAGAGGGAAAAAGGTGCTGGACTGCTTTACCCATACCGGCTCTTTTGCCTTGAATGCGGGTATTGCGGGAGCGGAAAGCGTATTGGGAGTGGATGCTTCCCAAACAGGCATTCTCCGGGCCGAGGAAAATGCCAGGCTGAACGGGCTGGAGGATCGGGTCCGTTTCCGGTGCGCCGATGTATTTGAACTCCTGCCCGATCTGGAGGGACAGGGGGAACGGTTTGATGTGGTCATCCTGGATCCCCCGGCATTTACGAAATCAAGGAATTCCATCAAGAATGCGGTGAAGGGATACCGGGAAATCAATCTGCGGGGGATGAAGCTTGTGGAAAACGGGGGCTTCCTGGCCACCTGCTCCTGCTCCCATTTTATGGAGCCGGATCTTTTTGCCAAGACGATACGGGAGGCGGCATCCGGCGCCCATAAAAGGCTGCGCCAGGTGGAATTCCGTACCCAGTGCTGTGATCATCCCATTCTCTGGGCGGCGGATGAGTCCTATTATCTGAAATTTTATATTTTCCAGGTGGTGGATGAACAGTAGCGAAAAAGACAGACAACAGACCTTATACGGAGGAATAACCACAGATGTACCAGACAATACTTTATGATTTTGATATACATATGCTTATGGATTCGGGACAGGTGTTCCGGATCCGCCCCTGCGGGGAAAATACATACGTGGCGGCATCCGGAAGCCATGTGGTGCGGATACGACAGACACCTTCTGTATCTGCCAACATGCCGGACCTGTCTGGTTCCGGTGCGGGCAGGGAGGGGGTCTGTGTGGAATTTTCCTGTTCCCCCGGGGAGTTTGCATCGTATTGGCACAACTATTTCGACCTTGCCACAGATTACGGGGCCATGAAGCAGGCTGTGGATCCCGAGGATAGCTTCTTACTCTCTGCCGTTTCCTATGGAGGCGGAATCCGTATTCTCCGCCAGGATCTTTGGGAGACCATCCTTTGTTTCCTCATATCACAGAATAATAATATTTCCCGTATCCGTAAGAGTGTGGATGCCCTTTGCCGCCGTTTCGGGGATAAACTGGAAGCGGAGGGGGTTTTTCCGGATCCGGACCTCTACTCCTTTCCCGCACCGGAAACAATTGCGGACGGCGGTCCGGAAGGATTGCAGGATCTGGGGCTGGGCTATCGGGATAAGTATATTCTGGCTATGGCACAGCGCTGCAGAGGCGACAGCGGAAAGGAATTTCTGGAATCCCTGCAAAACGCTGGGTATGAGGAAGCGATCTCCCTTCTCACCAAAGAATTCGGAGTGGGGCGTAAGGTGGCCGACTGCATCTGCCTGTTTGGCCTTCACCATATCGGGGCTTTTCCTGTGGATACCCATGTAAAACAGATTCTTGCCTCCTATTACCCAAAGGGGTTTCCCTTTGAACGTTACCAGGGCTTTGCCGGAGTCATGCAGCAGTATATGTTTTACTACAAGCTTTCTCTTCCGTCCTCCCGGACGAAAAAAGCCCCCCGGAAACCCGTCACAGCCAGGAAAAAAATAAGCTAAGGGAGGTTTTCATGGATAAAACCGATTCCGTCATTCTTACTATATTAAAAGAAAACAGCCGCGCAAGCGCCTCCGATATCAGTAAACAGGTATCTCTTTCCGTACCCGCTGTCACCGAACGCATCCGTAAGCTGGAGCAGACAGGTGTGATAGAAAAATATACCATACGGATTAATCCCGGTGCTTCCGGGTATAACCTTCTGGCCTTTATCCTGGTAAAAATGGATTATTCCCGGAACATAGACGCTTTCCAGGATGCCTGCCGGCAGCTTCCCCAGGTATTGGAATGCCACCATATCGCCGGGCCTGCGGATTTTCTTCTTAAAGTGCTTTTCCGGGATATGCAGGATATTGAAGATTTCCTGTCCGGCACTTTGAAGGATATCCCGGGTGTGACGGATGCCAATACGATTATCTGTCTGTCCACTCTGAAGGAAGAAATAACGGTATAAGCGAAGGCGTTTCATAGAGACCGTGTGTCATTCCGGACGGGCGGTACTTCTTTTCATGGCCCTGATTTTCTTTTTTGTCTCCGAATCCACGCAAAGGGATTCCGTAATTTTCTGCAGGGACTTGTTATAAGTAAAATCATCCAGTGTATTGTTCCGCAGATAGGCCATGGTTTTCTCCGGGAACTGTACGTAACACATGGATACAGCCCAGGCAACAGCCATTTTTACATAGTAACCCTGGTGTTTGATTCGATCAAGGACAGGATAGATCCGGTCTATATATTCCCCGGTGATAAAGTAGTCCAGCAGCATTACTACGGCAAAACGGACAATGAATTCCCCGCTGTTTTCCAGGCAGGGCTGAAGGAACTCCCAAAAATCTTCCGGGTACTGTTTTGCCGCTTTCATGGTGATACAGAAGCTGTCGCATACGGACCAGTTATCGATTTTGGGGATAAAGGCGGCCGTCTGCTCCAGGATTTCATGGAGGGGCGCTTTTGCGTATCCAATGATAAACCCCTGCAGCATAATTTCTTCAAAGCTGTCCTCTGTGCAGAGGCTGAGGTTTTGGGTCCAGTTTTCTTTTGCCAGTTTTTTTGCAAGCTTTCGCAGGGCAGGCAGTCTTACTCCGAGTATATGATCCGTTCCCGGAAGCAGGGAGGATGAAAAATCCCTGTAGGCAGGATCTGCCAGCAGGGATAACTGTTCTTTTATGGAATTATTCTTTTTTCCGGAAGCGGTCGGCATATTCTTTTCCCTCTTTGATGTAAGTTTCTGCGTTTCTTTTGTTATTTTCCACTTCCTGGTCCAGAACCTGCCGTTTCACGCATGCAGGGCTTCCTATAACCATGGAATTATCCGGCACAATCGTGTTTTGTGTCACCAATGCTCCCGCGCCGATAATACAGTTTTTTCCGATAGATGCGCCGTTTAACAGGATAGCCCCCATGCCGATCAGGGTGTTATCTCCGATGCAGCAGCCGTGGATAATAGCCCCATGTCCTACTGTTACATGGTTTCCTATCGTAACGGGGTGGCCCTGATCCACATGGACCACTGCGTTGTCCTGAATATTACTGCCTTCGCCAATCCGGATTTCCTCCGACTCCGCACGGATAACCGCATGGAACCATATGCTGCAGTCCTCTCCTATATGTACATCACCTAATATGACCGCGTCCGGCGCGAGAAAAGCGCTCTCTGCAATTTCCGGTGTTTTCATGGCAGATGTTCCTTTCATACTAATTGTAATCTTTTCCCGGTATTCCGGCCCCCCATATACGGGCGGCCCGGAGCTAGGTTTATTATGCCATTCCTTTCGCGGGGAGTCAATTACAATATCAGGATCTGCACCCCATACCTAAAACAGCATTGCAGGATTCCTGTAAATCCGTATAATTAGAATAAGGGATGGCTCATCACCGGATAGAGAAGGGGAAAACGCATGCTTAAAATTTTGCTTGTGGAAGATGAAAAGCTCGAGCTGGAAACGCTGCGGGATTATGTGGACTGGAAAAGTCTGGGTGTCGGGAAGGTTTACACGGCCAGAAATGGCAGAAGCGCGCTGGAATGTATGTCGGAACACGAACCGGATATCCTGATCACGGATATCCAGATGCCGGTTATGAACGGAATTGAACTGACAAAAAGAGTGCGGGAGGAAGGATACCGGTGCAAGATTATCTTCCTGTCCGGTTACGATGATTTTGAATATTTAAAAGCCGCTTTTCAGGTACAGGCTATCGACTATATTTTGAAGCCGTTCAGTGTGGAAGAGGTGGAAAAACTCATCCTCCGCATAAAAGGGGAGCTGGAGAAGGAACATACCGCAGAGGTTTCCCGGAAGCTGGCTTCGGGGCAGCTGCTGGCCAATGCCTGTGAAGGCAGGGAGGAAAATCTGGAGGAAATGTCGGAAACCTGCTTCGGAAGGCCTGTTGAGGAAAAGGCTTATGGAATGCTTGCCATATACGGAGCGCCGGAAGAAAAGCTTGTCCACCGGATTTCCGAACTGTTTGAAGTGCAGCATGCTTTTCTTTCCGACCAGATGATATATGTCATTCTGCAGGCCTACATTTCTTTTCAGGATGCCGCGGGCAGGATCGCTAAACTTCTGGATGGGGAAGGAAGTGTGGCCTGGCATACCCAAAAGCTGTCCATAAAAGAACTGCATACTGCCGCTGTCCTGCTTTCCGGAATGCAGGATGAAATGTTCTATGGACAGCCGGGCGAGGTGGTCTGTGCTCACTCCGGGGATAAAAAGGCGGTTTCTGTTGATCGGGGCGCTTACCACAGCGCCAGACAAGAATTGCGCCGTTTTATTACCGCCGGGAACGACATGGAAGCGGATATAGCCATGTTAAGATGCCTGGAAGAGTTGAGAAAAGGAAACCGGAGGGAATGCCAGAGAGAGGTTTACGGATTATATCTCAATCTCCATAACCGCCTGGAAATGGAGGATTCCCGTTTAATGGAGGAAATGGATAAACGGAGTGTCAAGCCGGAGCTGTTAATTCTTGATCTTGGTTTCTTTTCCCAGGTGCAGGAAGCCCTGCGGCAATATGTAATAAGCCTTTGCTGTTTTTACAAACGCCAGCAGGAGGATCCGAACTACTATATATCGGGTTGGGTTAAAGAATATATAGAAAAAAATTATGCCGGAGCCTGTAGTGTGGAAGAAATGGCAGAGGGGCTCCGGCTGTCCCCCAACTATCTGCGGAGCCTGTTCAAAGCAGGAACCGGACAGACCATTCTGGAGTATCTGACCGATTTCCGTCTGCAGAAAGCATGTGAACTTTTAAAGGATAAAACACAGAAAGTAAAAGACATCGGACTGCTGGTAGGTTATGAAAACATATCCTATTTCAGTCAGGTGTTTGTAAAGCATTATGGGGTGACGCCAAATGAATATCGTAAAATGGTTTAGGAGTTTTGGCTTCATGGGAAAAATGGTGCTGGTTTATACGTTATTTGCGGTAATTCCCATGATATTTCTGACAGCTTATAACTATAGAAAAACAAGCGAAATCCTGAGAGAAGAGAGTTTCCAGGAAATGCAGCAGAACATGGTTACAACCGGGAAAAGCCTGGAATCCTCCTTCCTGTCTTACAGCACTATTATGGATCTGCTCTATACGAACCAGATGCTAAACAGTTACCTCAGCGTGGATTATACCGACATTTCTTATTGGGACATGTTTTCCTACATTGACAAACAGCTGCACAGCATAACCATATTACAGCCGAATATTTACCGGATTAACTTCTACAGCACCAACCGGACGCTGCCGCAGGATAATTATTATTTTTATAATAAAGAAGCGCTTCCTCCCGGTTTTGAGGCAAAGGCGTCCGAAAAGAGCGGTTCCACTACAGTCGGCGGTATTGTTACTAAAGACGGTGTCGATTATCTGGGATTCATCCGCAAACTGAATTATTACAGCAGCGGGGAAATCGAAAATTATCTGGTCATGTTGGTGGATGCCAATTCCTTAAATGAACAGCTGGGGCAGAATGACAGTTCCAGGCAGATGTATCTCGTTGATGAAACGGGTCAGGTGCTTGCGGCTGGCGCGGCGGCGGCAGAATCTGACATAGGAACGCTTATCCCCGGATGGAACGAAATACCGCCCGGGAAAACGGGCCGGAAAATAACGATAAACGGTGTCGACATGATCGGTATGCGTCGTGAAGAGGACATGGGTATGAACCTGCTTCTGTTCATGGACCAGGAAAGTCTGCTCGCGGAAACCGCAGAAGTAACGCAGCGGATTCTCTTTGTGTTTCTGCTGAGTTCTACCTTTGTCTTTTGCGCCATCTGGCTCTATGGAAAGATAGCTGAAAAACGCGTGGAAAAAGTAGTTTATGCGGCAAAGAAACTGGGGGACGGACAGTTTGACTATGTCCTCTCCGATATGGGGTATGATGAAATCGGCCAAATCGCCAATGCTTTTAATTCCCTTAATGAGCGGATACAAATCCTGATCCGGGAAAATTATGAAAAGAAGCTGCTCCTGAAATCCAGTGAAATGAATCTGCTCCAGGAACAGATCAATCCTCATTTTCTGTATAACGCCCTTTCTGTAATATCTTCTATGGCTATGCGGGAAGGAGGTAAAAAAACAGTACAAAGCGTACGTTATCTCGCAGATTTTTATAGAATATCACTAAACAAGGGGCGCCAGACCGTATCCATACAGGAGGAACTGGATCTTTTGCAGAATTATATGAAAATTCAAAAACTCCGTTTCGGAGATGCTGTGGATATAACATATGATGCAGACAGGGAAATACTTCCTTGCCGGACAATTAAGCTGATTTTACAGCCTCTCGTGGAAAATGCAATCCATCACGGTACAAGGGGGGAAGAAGTTCTTCATATTGCCGTCCGTGCGGGACAGGACGGAAACCGCATATTTTACGAGGTATCGGATGACGGTCTTGGGATCGATCCGGAAAAACTGGTGCAGCTGCGTACCGAATTAAAACAGTCCCAGGAAGGCTTCGGCCTGAAAAATGTGGATATCCGGGTAAAGCTTAACTATGGAAAAGAATATGGGGTGACCGTAAACAGCGTATACGGGAAGGGTACCTGCATCCGCGTGGAAATTCCCCGGACGGCAGGCGGAGAGTTTTTACTAAATAATGACTGCCTTTAAGATTTCGCAGGAAAGGAAGCACTTGACGGTGCTTTCTTTTTTTAGTTTATCAGGCAATACCCCAAATCGTTAAATTTATAAATTATCGTAAAATTTCAACAGCCTCCAGAGAAAAATGTGTAAAAAGTGTAAAATACTGATGGTTTTTATAAATATCTTTTCTTGTTTGCAGTGCTTTTTGTATATAAAATTAACTCACAAGCGAAATATGTATACACTTCACACAAGAGAGGGTGGTATTTATGAAAAAGGCGGTTCCACAGGCAGCACAGCCTGGACAAAAAGCAGGGAAAAAGAAAAGCCTGGGATTCCGGTTCTGGGAACAAAGATATCTGTTTCTGCTGCTTCTGCCGGCACTGGTATGGGTGATACTGATTTGTTATGCGCCAATGACCGGCCTGTACATGGCATTTATCAATTATACGCCGAAAGGCAACGGCTATTTTGCGGATATGGCTAACTCTGCATTTGTCGGACTTGATTGGTTTCAGTACTTTTTTTCAACGGATTTCCTGAAAATCATGAGAAATACGCTGGCAACCAGTCTGCTCACCCTTTTGTTTTCTTTTCCTCTGCCTATCATTCTTGCCATATGCCTGAATGAAGTGAGAAGCAACAGGATGAAAAAGTTCGTTCAGACGGCTTCTTATCTTCCCTACTTTATATCCTGGGTTATTGCGGCGAACATTTTTATTACCTTTCTGTCCGCAGACGGTGTAATCAACAATCTTCTGATCGCGGTCGGCCTTACAGACGAACAGATTTTATTCTTTCAGCACGGCCCTTATTTCTGGTGGATTATTGCTTTTGCAAATGCATGGAAGGTTCTGGGCTATAACGCCATTATCTATCTGGCGGCAATTTCCGGCATCAGCCAGGATATGTATGAAGCCGCGGACGTGGACGGGGCCACCCGATTACAGAAAATCTGGTACATCACACTTCCCGCTTTAAAGCCCACGATTATTATACTGCTGATCCTGGCAATCGGCGGCATTCTCAACACCGGCTTTGAGCAGCAGCTATTGATGGCTAACGATTCCATTTTGAATTATTCCGACGTACTGGATACTTATGCATACCGGTATGGTCTGAAAAACGGGATGTACTCTTACGGTACCGCAGTGGGTCTGTTCAAATCGGTGGTTTCTTTTATCCTGGTTATGGGTGCAAACTCTCTGTCCAAAAAGTTCGATGACGATAACAGTGCATTATTTTAAGGAGGGATAGAGATGAAATCAACAACCGATGTATATAAAAAGAAAAGGCCTGCTTCCGATATCGCGCTGGATATTTTTAAAATATTCTTTCTTGCGCTGGTAGTAATCCTGTGTGTATATCCATTCTGGAATATTTTTATTATTTCTATCAATGATGCTACGGATGCCATGCGCGGCGGTTTATATTTCCTTCCCAGAAAACTAAGTTTTGCGAGCTATAAGGATATTCTCACCCGCTCCACATTTCTGCATTCCATTCTGGTTACACTGTCCCGTACGGCGGTGGGGACGCCGTTGGCTGTATTGGCTACAACCGCTCTGGCCTATGTGCTTTCCAGAAAGGAGCTGTTGTGGAAAAAGCCGATTACACTGTTATTTATTTTCACTATGTATTTCGGCGGCGGTCTGGTCCCTTATTATATGGTACTTAAAAATCTGGGAATGCTGAATAACTTTATCGTATTTATTTTTCCCAATCTGGTGAGTGTTTATAACATGATCCTGGTCAGGAACTATATAGAGGGAATGCCTGATGCCCTTTTCGAAGCGGCAAAAATTGACGGCGCAAACGATTTGACAATTTTTTTCAGGTTGGTCCTGCCGCTGTCCAAGCCGATTATTATGACAATTGCCCTGTTTGTTGCAATTATGCACTGGAACTCCTGGTTTGATGCTTACTTATACACAAATTCGCAGAATCTGAAGGTAATGCAGTCCATTTTGGTGGAAATTCTGAACCAGTACCAGACGACGGGCGCCAATCAGGCGGCTAACCGCACCGGGCAGGGAATTACACCCGACAGCATCCGTATGGCGGCAACCATGGTGGCGACGATCCCAATTATCCTGGTATACCCGTTCATCCAGAAATATTTTGTTAAAGGTATCATGCTCGGTTCCGTAAAAAGCTGAACCAAAGCTTGAAGAGAGGATACATAACCTGTAAGATAATAAAAGGAGGATTTTATGAAGGCAAAAAAAGTAACAGCGCTTATATTGAGCGCGGCAATGGCTGCTGCAGCGTTGACAGGCTGCGGAAATGGAAGTACAGGGGGAGAAAGCGCGGAAGGAGCACAGGCGGCTTCCGATGGACCGGTAACACTGACTTTCTTTGATAAGAACTCAGGCAGCAATACCTTTGACGACGAAATCGCAAAGGCTATTGAGGAAAAAACAGGCGTTACCATCCAGGTGGAAAATCCCACAGGGGATCCGCTGGAAAAGTTAAATCTGATGCTGACCGGACAGAATTATCCGGATATTGTCCTCATGGACAGAGGCAACGAAATCGTAAACCGCTATATCGATGCGGGCGCCCTGATCCCGCTGAATGATCTTATTGACCAATATGCGCCCCATGTAAAGGAAATGTACGGCGATGTACTGAATAAAAGCCGCTACAGTGACGGGAATAATTATTATCTGAATAACTGGTATGGTGTGGATCCCGATGCGTCCGCCGGAGTCCTGATGAGAAGGGATCTGCTGGCCGAAATCGTGGGACAGGAACGCGCCGATAGCCCGGAGCCTTTTACACAGTCTGAGTATCTTGATATATTACGGCAGTTTAAGGAAAAATATCCCATGATTGACGGGAAAGAAAGTATTGCCATTACCTTAGACGGGGAATCCAAAAATTATGCAGGCACTTTCGGAGGCATGTTTGGGATAAAGACTTACTATGTAAACGGCGATTCCCTTCAGCATGTTATAAAGAACCCCAGATATAAAGATGCTATTTCTTTTATGAACACCATGTATACAGAAGGGCTGCTGGATAAGGAATGGGTGGTAAACAAGAAAGAACAATGGACGCAGAAGCTTTCCGCCGGAAATGTCTTTTCTACTTTTACCTCCTACTGGGATACGGACGGTGTCAATACCAGCCTTGCATCCACTATCGGGCCGGATGCCCAGTTCTACAGCTATAAAGTGGTGGGAGACGGATTGGATCCCTCCGAAACAACCTATAACGGCAGAAGCACACTGGGATGGGATGCAATCGGCATCACTGCCAACTGTAAAAATCCGGAAGCTGCCATGAAATTTATTGATTTTCTTGTAAGTGAAGAGGGCCAATACCTGATGATGTGGGGAATTGAAGGAAAGCATTGGGATATGGTGGACGGAAAACATGTTCCGAAGCAGGAAATTGTAGATGGTTTCCAGACAGACTTTGACAAGACAAAACTGGAAACCGGAATCCGTAAATGGTCCTGGTTCATTAAAAACGGATACGGCAGCGACGGCACACCGTATGATATGTCCACGAAATATAAGCTGCAGCCCACCGCAGAATTTGCAAACAAGTGTTTTGGCGAGTCAGACAGCTGGGATACGGCGGATCTCACAGGCCTGGAACCTGCAGGCAGTTCTCCGGAAGGCCTGAAATGGCAGAAGGTGCAGGATATTTATAACCAGAATTTCCCCAAAATGGTGAATGCGGCAAGTAATGAGGAAGCGTTGTCTGTTTATGATGAAATGGCGGCGGAAATGGAAGCGGCAGGGCTGCCTGATGTGGAAAACTACCTTACGGCACAGTATCAGGAAAGAATGACGCTGTGGGGACAGACGGATTGATAACAGGATCCATTAACAGACAGCAGGGGCTTACAGAAAAGGGAGTGAATGAAAATGGAATGGAAAATAACAGAAGCAGGATATTTTGAATTATGGAATGGGCCTGCCCCGGTTTTATCCGCCTATTCCACAGCGGAACATACCGACGGAAGGCAAATAGATACCCGGACAGCACAGCTGTCCGGAACCCATACCGAGGCGGATAGCACCGAACTTGTTTTCACAGCAGGTAACGGCCTGATTCTGACCGAGAGACTGGACGTCACACCGGACGGTATTCCTTTTGCCTCTTGCTCCCTTTCTGAAACAGGCGTGAAATCCGTGGAGTCCCGCCGGCTCTCGCCGCTTATTATGCAGGCGCCCACTCAGGGAATATCCCGTCTATGGAGAAGCCTTTGGTCCCAAATGCTTCTGGTCCCGTATGACAATACCATGTGGCTGCGCTACGAGGCGGTGCCCCCGCGGGCCGGCAGAAGAAGCTATGATCTCACCGTTCTGTTTTCCCCTGACAGCCGGGAGGGACTGCTGATCGGCGCTGTTGATTTTACCATATGGAAAAACGCACTTATCTTTTCCGGATCGGATGCAGGAAAGCTGGAAGCCCGCTGCGGTATCGCGGAAGAAGGCACGCATGACAGCGCCGCTCATGGAAGCATGATAGGAAATACGGTTTCGTCCTCCCGCTTCTGCATTTTCCAGGGAGAGGACTATCGAAAACTGCTGGAACAATACGGCGATTTGCTCAAAACCTTAAAAAAGCCCTTATCCTGGAATGGGAGTGTACCTTTTGGATTCAACAGCTGGGCCGGATTGGCTTTTGAGCTGAATGCGGATAACTTCCGGGATACGGCCGCGTTTATGCGGGAACAGCTGATGCCGGCAGGCTATCTGAATGATGGGATTACCTATGCAAACCTTGATGCCGGCTGGAATATCATCCCTGACAAAATTCTGGAAGAGATGGTCATGCAACTGCACCAAAATGGTCAGAGGGCCGGTATTTATGATGCTCCTTTTGCTTTTTTCGGACAGGATACGGAAGCTGAGATCCCCGGGGTTCCCGGGCACCTCTACTCGGAAATCCTGCTGCGTAATACAGAAGGCGAATTTCTCCCACGGGTAGACGGCGCAATTCCTTATGATGTAACCCATCCGGTCTGGAAAGAACAGATGCGGTGGAAACTGCAACGCTTTATTGACTGGGGTTTTGATTATATTAAGCTGGATTTCTTAAGCCACGGCGGTATGGAAGGCTGCCATTTTGATGATGCAATACGCACGGGCCGCCAGGCAATCACGGAAGGATATGAGTTTTTGACAGAAAATTTGTCTGAGGATAAAATCGGCAGGCCCTTTTTCATAAGCCTTTCCATTGCCCCCCTGTTTCCTTTTGGGTACGGACATGCGAGACGGTTTTCCTGCGATGCCTTCGGCACGGCGGAGGATGTGGAATATGTCCTCAATGCCCAGACCTACGCATGGTGGCAGAGCGGGCGTCTGTATGCGGCAAATGACCCGGATCATATCTGCCTGTTGAAGAGTTTCTGCATGGAAAAAGACAGCACGCCGGGAGAAGCAAGAGCCCGTTATACAACAGCGGTTATGGCAGGCACTGTCATGATGCTCAGTGATGACTTCCGAAGAGAGGAAGCCCGGCAGAGGGCCTTGGAATTTGCATCCAACAGGGAAATTAATTGCCTTGCAGCCTCGGGATGTGTATTTATACCTGCGGAGTCCTGTGGTTTTTCAGCATCGAATATTTTTACGGCCCAAAAAGACGGAAAGCAATATGCTGCTGTGTTCCACTGGAAAAAAGGAAAGGAACAGGTGTGTGTGGATTTAAAACGTGCCGGACTGCATACCTCCTCCTCTTTCCGGGAACTGTGGAGCGGGCAAATCCTTCATCCGGAAAACGGCATACTGACATGGCCGGTACAGGATTGTGACGCAGTTCTTCTGGAAGAGATCCTCCCGCCGGACATATCGGTATCTGACAGCTTGTGAACATAATCTCTTTTTGCCCGGAAAAGAATATAAGCTCCTTTTTCTCCTGTCGCGGCAGGTAGAAGGAGGGGCTGTCCTATGGGGATAAAAAGCATAAAAAGATATTTTTAAAAACCCATTGACATTTTCCTTTATTTTTTGTATTATTGAATGGCTTGATAAAGTCC
Source organism: uncultured Lachnospiraceae bacterium (assembly GCA_900548905.1). GTDB lineage: Bacteria > Bacillota > Clostridia > Lachnospirales > Lachnospiraceae > Eisenbergiella. The sequence continues at coordinate 60,572 of URMK01000031.1, forward strand.
GCATCGAAGCGTGGCTCAGTTTGGTAGAGCGCTGCGTTCGGGACGCAGAGGTCGCGTGTTCGAATCACGTCGCTTCGACTATAGGAAAGCCCGGAAACTTAACGTTTCCGGGCTTTTACTTTTCCCCCTTTTACTACTGGAACAGGCCGTTCTACGTTTTGTCCAGCAGACATGAAGTAATCAGTATTGCTTTGTCTGCTTCTATCTTACCTTCTTTCGCCCATGGATAAAGAATTTCTCTTTTATGTGCTATAACTTCATAGGGCCGTTAATTCCACATATAATAGACCATTCACTCATACACTACTCATTATATCCTGCTTCCCCACTCTCCCGCCGTCACGAAAAACAGGTTGTACCATGCCTTTTCCCAGGATATAATCAGTATAAGACGGAACCAATGACAGCCATAGCCGAAACGGAGGTAACGCATTGAACAACAAGGACCTGAGTATTCTCCCTCAGCCTTTTCCTGAGGAAATGTTATTAGCACAGACTGACGATACCCTTCTGCTGGAAAGTATTACGGGTGAAGAGGTGTCCGCCAACCTGAAACCTATGGATGATATCAACGGATATAAGGTGCGCCCCGGCTTCTATGAGGTTAACGGCGTTTCTGCCCTGCCCGGAGGCGTGAATTTCACCATTGCTTCCCACAATGCCACTTCCTGTGAGCTTTTGCTTTTTCACCGGAAATCCTCCCAGCCTTTCATAAGTATTCCTTTTCCGGAACACTATAGGATTGGCAATGTTTTTTCCATGATAGTGTTCGGTTTGAAAATTGATGAATTTGAATATGCTTACCGGCTGGACGGTCCCTATGATCCGGAAAAAGGGCTGATATTTGATAAAAATAAGTACATCCTGGATCCTTACGCCAAAGCGGTCACCGGTCAGAGCGAATGGGGCGTACACCTTCCCTGTGAACGGAACTGCCAGTATAAATCCCGGGTGGTGCGGAATAACTTTGACTGGGGCAGCTGCAAACAGCCGCTGATACCCATGAAGGATAATATCATTTATGAATTGCATGTCAGGGGTTTTACCAGGGATACTTCTTCCGGGGTTTCCCATCCCGGCACCTTTTCCGGATTAATGGAAAAAATCCCTTACCTGAAGGATCTGGGGATTAATGCCGTGGAACTGATGCCTATTTTCGAGTTTGATGAAATGGCCGGCAGCCGGGAGGTGGATGGGCGGAAGCTTCTGGATTATTGGGGATATAACCCTGTGTGTTTTTTTGCTCCCAATACCAGCTATACGGCGCAAATTGAATATAACCAGGAAGGGCTGGAGCTGAAAAAGCTTATCCGTGCCCTGAACGAAAATGGGATAGAAGTCATACTGGATGTGGTGTTTAACCATACTGCGGAAGGGAACGAACAGGGCCCTTTCTTCTCGTTTAAGGGGCTGGATAACAACATTTATTATATGCTGACTCCGGACGGTTATTATTATAATTTCAGCGGCTGCGGCAATACCCTGAACTGTAACCATCCTATTGTCCGGCAGCTGATCCTGGACTGCCTGCGTTACTGGGTCATTAATTACCGGGTGGATGGTTTCCGTTTCGATCTGGCTTCCATCCTGGGACGCAGTGAGGATGCGGCTCCCATGAGCAAACCGCCTCTGCTCGAAAGCCTGGCCTATGATCCTATCCTGGGAAGTGTGGATCTGATCGCAGAAGCCTGGGATGCGGGCGGACTGTACCAGGTGGGATCCTTCCCTTCCTGGAACCGTTGGGCGGAATGGAACGGAAAATACAGGGATGATATCCGCAGCTTCCTGAAAGGGGATGACGGCTACGCCGCTGCAGCCGCCCAGCGTATCATGGGATCTCCCGACCTTTATCCCCCTGAAAAGAGGGGGGCCAATGCATCCGTCAATTTTCTGACCTGTCACGATGGTTTTACTTTATACGATCTGTATTCTTATAATCATAAGCATAACGAAGCCAACGGCTGGAATAATACGGACGGTGCCGATGATAACCGGAGCTGGAACTGCGGGCAGGAAGGGCCGACCGACGAGGAGGAAATACTGACGCTGCGGTCGCGTATGATCAAAAATGCCTGTGCCGTTCTTATGTGCAGCCGCGGTACCCCCATGTTCCTGGCCGGGGATGAATTCGGAAATACCCAGTTCGGCAATAACAATTCTTATTGCCAGGACAATGAAATCTCCTGGCTGGACTGGACTTTACTGGAAGAGAATAAAGAAATCCATGATTTTTTCCGGTATATGATCGCTTTCCGCCGCCAGCATGGCGTGATTCGGGACAATACGGCTCCCTGCAGCCCTGGTTTCCCGCCGATGAGCCTTCATTCCCTGAAGCCCTGGGAAGACAATTTCTCCTGGGACAGCAAAATGATTGGTGTCATGTTTGCCGGGGTCTATCCCTCGGGCAGGGATGATATCCTTTATCTGGGTATCAATACCTTCTGGAATCCGCTTTCGGTAGAGCTTCCGGAGCTTCCCTCCGATAAATACTGGATTCCCGCAGTGGATACCGCAAGAGGAACATCCGCGGTAATTACCCGCGAAGAAGTCCTGGAAAAAAATATTTACGTCATGGGTCCCCGCTCGGTACTGCTCTGCCTTGTAAGAGACAGATCATAAAACCTCATTTATTTTCCCTTCCGGGAATAAAAAACGAAGCTCCGGGGAGCTTCGTTTTTTATTCCCGGAAGAACACTCAATCTATCAGCATATACAGCAACGTCAGCAAAAGTCCGCAGCAGGCAAGGAAAAGACCAAAGGAAAGGCTTCTTCCTATAATTGTCCCATTCTCCCGGAAATCATCATGCACCAAGGCAAGCTTATGCTCATACCTGCCTTCCATGTGCTGCCTGAGATACATATCCTCCTCCACCTCTTCCTCTGTGGCATCGGGATGATTAAAATAATCGGTAACTCCGTCCAAAACAAGGCCCACCATATGGGTCAGCGGGGTTCCTTCCTTGAGTTCATGAGGGATTTTACTATCTCTGTATATAGTCTTTCTCAAAAGTACCACTATCGTGTCTATCAGCCCGTCCGCCAGTCTGCACAGGGTTCCGCACACCAAGGGAAGGACGGTAAGAAGAATAGGACGATACAACAGGTTCTCCAGATCCAGCCATGCAGGCCAGCGGTCCCGGTATACCCTGCATCCCTCCTGCGTCACCATCATCCATTTACGTACCACCAGCCCATACAGTACTACTCCGATAACAAGAGAAATACAGGCCCCTTTTAAATTAATCAGGGAAAAATAGGCGATTACCGTTTCCACCGTTTCCGCATGCAGGAATTCTGCCGCCATATCCGCAAGTCTGTCGGTTATCAGGTGGGGAAGCACACCGAGCAGCGGGAGGAGCACGGCGCTGCCTGTCAGGGCAAAACCGCTCAGGCCGTTCATATAATGCTTCATGCCTTCAAACCGTTCCTGCTGCCTCCTGTCATTATTTTTTTCCACGAAGAGGCAGATATACAGTTTCAGCATATAAGCGACGGTCATTCCGCCGCTGATTAGAAAGATCCATTCCACCGCTCCCATCCAGCCGGCACCCCCCGCACCTGCAAGACCTGCCATATGCCGATATTCCACAATCGATTCATGAAGCAGGGTCTTGCTTGTATAGCCATTCCATAAAGGCATTCCGCCGATCCCCAGAGCCCCCATCAGGAAACAGAACTGCAGAAGCGGTTTTTTCCTGCCAAAGCCTTTTATTCCATTCAGATTTAATTCATGGAGATTCATGAACACCACGCCTGCTGCCATGAAAAGCACCAGCTTAATCAGGGAATGGTTTACCATATGAAGCAGGCTTCCCCGTATAGCCATGCTGCTCTCTTCCCCGATAAGCCCCTGCATACCTATACCGATAAGTATAAACCCGATTTGGGAGACAGAGGAACAGGCAAGCGTCCGTTTCAGATTCACGGAAAATAAAGCCAGAAGAGCGCCTGTAAACATGGTAAGTACTCCAAGAATCAGCATCAGGGTTCCCCAGCCCGCATCAAAGGGAAGAAGACAGCAGCCAAGAACCAGGATACCGAACACTCCCGCTTTGGTAAGGATACCCGAGAGCAGGGCCGAAGCCGGCGCCGGCGCTACGGGATGGGCCTTTGGAAGCCAGATATGCAGCGGGAATACACCGGCCTTCGCCCCGAAGCCAAACAGCAGGCAGACCGCACCGGTAATGATACGGCCATATCCGCCGTCCCCCTTCATTTGGCTTGCCTTCACCGCTGCCGTAAGCCGGGTGAACTCCAGCGTTCCCAGCTCCTCATACAGAAGGAACAGCCCCATCAGCATAACCAGCCCGCCGATAACCGCAACTGCCAGGTAGGTTTGCGCAGCCCGGAGCGCTTCCTCCGTTTCCTCGTGGGCTACCCATGTATAAGAAGTAAAGGACATGATCTCAAAGAATATAAATACGGTAAAGAGGTCCGCCGAAAGAAATACACCGATAGTGGCTCCCAGCGTTAGCAGGGTAAAAAAACGGTATCTCCCTCTGTCCCTGTAGCTTTTCATATATTCTGCAGAGAACAGGCCGGTCATCATCCACATGAAAGAGGCTATCAGACAGTACAGCGCACGGAAGCCATCCACACAAAGATGCATTCCCAATCCGCAGAAGTTTTCCCAACCAAAAGCAAACCGGATCCCCATATTGCCGCCATCCCAAAACAGACCGAAAAGCACAGCGAAACACAACGTCTCCAATACAGTTACCACATTCTCTCCTTTTCCCAGGAAAAGCACGATAAATGCCCCCAGGAAAGGAAAACAAAGGATTAATAACAGCATATAATCACCAGTCATCTTTGCATCCTCCAACTTCTCATTACAAATTCCCGCCGGCTATTTCCTGAAAAAAGTTCACAATCGGCGCGGAATGCAGACCGAATATAAGGATTGCCGCTGCAAAAATACACAAAGGCACCAGCATCATCCATCCCGGATCCCCGGCATCTACAGGAAGATCCGGCTTTTTTTCCTTATCCGGGAAAAATGCCCTTATCACAATGGAAAGCATATAAACAGCCGTCAAAAGTGCGGATATCAGCAGTGCGCCAATACCCACATAGGCCAGTACGTTGTCGCTCATAACCGCCGCGGCGGCAAGGTTCCATTTGCTGATAAAGCCTGCCAGTCCCGGCACACCCATCAGCCCCAGGGAGGCTATGGTAAAGATTCCGAATACCACGGGCATCCGCCTGCCCAGACCGTCTATTTCATGCACATATTGCTTTCCTGTTTTATACATAACCGCCCCTACACAGAAGAAGGAACATATCTTCATGACGGCATGGAATACCATGTGGCTCAGGGCTCCCACCAGACCGAGAGGAGTCATAATACAGACGCCGAAAAGGATATAAGACAGGTTGCTGATTGTGGAATAGGCCAGCCTCCTTTTCAGATGGGTCTCCTTCAAAGCCCTGCTGCAGCCGTAAACAATGGTAACTATCACAATCCCCATCACCACATTCTGCGCCCAGCTGCCCCGGATAAAATCCGCACCGAAGCTGTAATAGGTAAGCCTGATTATGGCAAAAGCCCCCGCCTTTACCACAGCCACCGCGTGCAGCAGCGCCGTAACCGGTGTGGGAGCCACACCCGCCTGGGGAAGCCAGGAGTTAAACGGGCACACGGCCGCCTTTACGCCGAAGCCGCAGAAAGCGATGCAGTATATCAGCAGCAGCATAGACCTTTTATCCCCGCCGATCACCGCCGGATCCAAAACCCCGCCGAAGGTGAAATTAATGGTGGTCCCATAGGTCAGCAGGAATATCAGGCCGATAAAAGCGAAAGCGGCGCCGCCAAGGGAATAATACAGATACTTCCGGCTGGCCAGTATTGCCTCCCGGGTGAGCGTATGCAGAACCAGAGGCACGGTAACCAGTGTGAGCAGCTCATAAAAAAAGTACATGGTGAGCATATCTTCCGCAAAAGCAATACCCAACGTGATCCCATAGGTTATGGTATAAAACATGAAAAAATACCGTTCCCTTCGTTCATGCTTCATATATTCAAAGGAATACAGCGTCGCCAATGGCCACAGCGCCGCCACCAGGCCTGCAAATACCATGGATAATCCGTCAATCTCCAGGGACAGGGAAAGATTATTGACAAACTGTACGATAGGAAATGCCTCCGCGGGCCTGTTCAGAAGCAGCCCTGCCACTATCAGGGAGGTTGCCACCACCACGCACTCAATATATACCGCCATATGAATTCTTTTTTTAAAGGGTATCAGGGGCACCACGGCACCGCCCAGTACAGGCAGAAGCACGGCCACAAGCATCATTTCTGGTTTCATAGAGGAACACCTTTCTTTTTCCCTGGTATAGATATCACATCGGGAACAGCTGCTGTGCGATTTGATTGATAAAGGAAAGCAGCCCTCCCGGGAACATGCCCGGCACCACGGCCAGGATGGTCAGCAGCAGAATAGGGATCAGCATAACGGAATCCGCTTCCTTACGTACAAAGCCTTTACTCTGCGCTTCCTCTCCCGGGAAAAACCCGCGCATGGCTATGGGAAGCAGGTACCCTGCGGTGAGCAGCGCGGACAGCAGCAATACCAGCGGCCCCAGCCACCGGAAAGCTCCGGTATCTGACGACAGGGAGCCAACAGCCAGATACCATTTGCTCACGAAACCGCCTGCCGGAGGAATCCCTATTAAGGACAGGGACAGCAGCGTCATACAGCCTGCGGTCACCGGCATCTCCTTCCCGATTCCCTTCAAATCCTCCACCCGTGTTTTTCCTGTCCGGAATATGATCGCGCCGGCACAGAGGAACAGCCCGGATTTGATAACCGCATGGAAGAGAACATGCAGGAACGCCCCCGTCATACCTGTCGAATTCAGGAGCATCAGGCCGAACAGGATATAAGAAACCTGGCTTACCGTAGAATAGGCCAGCCTCTTTTTCAGCCCTTTTTCCAGATAGGCAAGCATAGACCCCAGAAAAACCGTTCCCAGGGCAAGTCCCAGAAATACCTTCTGAACCCAGGTTCCCTGAAGGAACGAGGCTCCGAAGATAAAATAAACCACCCGGATAATACCCAGCACTCCCGATTTGACAATTATGCCGGACAAGACGGCGGAAGCGGGCGCAGGTGCCACCGGATGTGCCGTGGGCAGCCAGCCCTGCATGGGAAACAGGCCTGCTTTTACACCAAATCCCATCAGCATCAGGAAGGCAACCACTAACAGCAGGGTTTCATGCCCTTCCACCAGGGAAAAGTCCAGCACGCCCCCCGCCGTAAAGGTAAGGGTATTTCCATAACGGTTGACGAAGTACAGGCCGAACAGGGCCAGATAGGCGCCTGCCAGGGAGTAAAATAAATATTTCAGACCTGCCATCACCGCTTCCCTTGTCCGTGTATGGAACACAAGAGGAAGGGACAGCAGCGTCATACATTCGTAGAAAAGATAGAAGGTAATCAGGTTGCCGGAAAAATCCAGACCCACCAAAATGCCGTATACAATAAGATAAAACCCAAAATATCTTTTATTGCAGTCCTCATGCTGCATATACCGGAATGCATAGATTCCGGCCAGCACCCATACAATGGTGACTACAGTCACGAACAGCCTGCCCACCCCGTCCACTTTGAAATAAACAGGAAGCAGCGCCGTCAGCTGGAACAGCGTAAAGGCAGTCTCTCCCCTGCCAAGCACCATGATTACCGCGGCGGCTGTCACCACCAGCCCTATGGCAGTCAGGGCTGTCATGGCAGCCCGTTTTATTGAATTTTTCATAAGCAGCAACAGAATCCCCATACTAATAGGAAAAAATATGGGAAAGAGAAGCATGCCTGATTCCTTCATATAAAGCTCCTGTCTGCGCGCCGTACCCGCGCCTGGTAATAAATAATGTAAGGCCCCGCTTAACGGGTCGTCCCCAAACTCTGTCCGACAGCCTGTTTTCCTTAGCCGAACATAGCCAGGCCCGACTGGATCCACTTCACAATAGGCTGGGAAAGCATGCCAAGGGCAATGTTAAGGCCGACGAAGAGGACAATAGTAACCGCATAGGTTTTCTCTCCTCTGACGGTAATCACCTCACAATCCGGACGTTTTTCCGGAACGAATATACGGATGACTGTCTTCATAAAATAAATAGCATTCAATATGGTGCTGATCCCCAGCACAATAAGAGCCGGCAGCATTTTATAAGCATGTCCGATGGACGCCTGGGCAAACAGCAGCTTGCTCACAAAACCCGATAATAAAGGCATACCCACCATGGACAGGGAACCTACGGTAAACCCGATTCCCGCTATTTTATGCCGGTAGGCGGCTCCCGTAAGATCCTGGAATTTACGGCTGCCTTTGGAAACATCCGTCAGGCCGATGGCGGATACGAACAGGAGTGACTTCGTGGCTGCATGGGACAGGATATGGAAGATACTGGCGACCATCCCGATTTCCGTTCCCAGCCCGAAGCCCATATAGATGTATCCGATCTGGGCCACACTGGAAAAGGAAATCATCCTGCGGATATCGTTTTCCTTGATCGCGCTTAAGGATCCGAAGATCATGCCCATAAGCCCGAAGATAAAGAGGACATTTATAATCTTGTTGCCTGCAATAAATTCAAAACCGATTACCCGGTAAAAGATTTTGATCAGCAGGAAAATATATCCCTTTGACACCAGGCTGGAAAGCATGGCGGCGGAGGATACGGTGGAATAGCCATAAGCATCCGGCAGCCAGGAATGAAAAGGAAACAGAGCGCTTTTAATGGCGAGTCCCACACAGATCAGGCCAATCGTTACCACCAGCGGCACCTGGAATTCCCCCTGGGCTACAATTTCCCCCACGGTTTCCTTGATATTGCTCATGAGCAGATGGCCCGTCATGTCATACAGCATACTGATTCCCACCAGCAGCAGACCGCTGCCCAAAAGGCTCATAATCATATACCGCACCGCCGCTTCAATCGTTCTTCCGTTCTGCCGGATCATGATAAGGCCGCAGGCAGCTATGGTATTGATTTCCACAAAAACGTAGGCGGTGAACAGATCGTTTGTATAAACAAGGGCGAGAAGAGAACTGAGCAGCAAATCCGTCAGGATATAGTACAGATTATGCTTGCTGTATTCCACTTCCCCCAAAAGCTTTTTCCGTCCGCCCATCATGGAAAGCAGCATAATGATACAGAAAAACAGAGCCATACCCGCTTCCAGCACACCTGCGCGGATTTCGTTTCCCCAGGGAGCCGGGAAATGACCCATCATGTAGGTATAGCTGGTTCCTTTCCCCGTAAGGTATACCAGCAGCACAGCCGACATACACCCCACCGCGCCGATAACCGCCGTATTCAGCCACTTGGCGGCCTTAGCCGGAAGGACAGAACTCACCGTACCGGAAAACATGGATAATATAATGGAAAAGAAGGGAAAGTTCTGTACAAAATCCATTTACAATCCCTCCTTTTTCAGTCTTGCCGAAATTTCATCCAAATCCAGCGTATGATATCTGCGGTACAGGCGGATGGTAAGGGACAGCATCAGGGCCGTTACGGAAACCGATACCACGATACCCGTTAGAACAAGGCCGCTGGGAACCGGGTTGATGTAGCTGGTCATTGTCTGAACCCCATCCACCACAATAGGGGCCTTACGGCCAAGGATAAAGCCCTTTTCCGCAAGAAACAGATAAACCGCCGTATCCATAATATTAAGGCCGATTATTTTTTTTATCAGGTTCTTCTGCAGGAGAAGGTTGGAGAATCCGATGCCGAACAGGATCATGGCAATCGCTTCCCCGTAATTGGATAAAAGGTTGCCTCCCATCCTAGAATCCCCCCTTCCTGAATAACGCATAAAAAGCATACATGGTACAGGTCACCACCAGACCCACACAAATATTCAGCACCAATATCAGGCCGCTGCTCAGGATTGCCCCGGGTGTTCCCAAAGGGATCCCGCTTTCCAGATGGTTGGCTCCCATATAAAAGGAATAGCTTTTTGCCAGACAATAGCAGGTCAGAGAACAAAAACAAATCCATTTATACGTCTTTTCCGTAAAAAACCGTTCGGTTTTTGCAAACCCGAAGGCATTCAGGTAAAGAATAAGCCCCGCACCGATAATGGCGCCGCCCGAAAACCCGCCGCCGGGGGACAGATGACCGTTCAGAATCACATAGATGCCGAAAATAATGATCAATGGAACCAGGAAACCGGCCACCTTCTGCAGGATCAAATCGTTTTTAGGCTCATAAACCCGGTCATTCTCCACCGCCTCCGCCTGGGTCATGCCGTTATCCCGGCTCTCCCCCTCCTGCTTTTCTTTTTTGTCAATGCGAAGCAGGATAAGTACCGTAACGGTAGCAATAAACAGCACGTTGGATTCCCCGAAGGTATCAAACGCCCGGTAATCCAGTATCATGCCCGTAACGATATTAACCGCACCGGTCTCCTGCAGCCCTTTGGTAATGTAGCGCTCCGATACCTCATTGTTGTCCGGATTGGCTGCATTTCCGGTCCTGGGTAGATAGGAAACAGTCACCAGCATTATGCCAATCAGGCAGATACAGAAAATAACACCCATAACCCGGTAGGCCTTATTAAATAGCTGGAGCTTTCTGTTATGCTCCACATCATAGACCTTTTCCTGCAGCTGCCGGTATTCCCGCATTCTTTCCTGAACACTGGATTCCTCTTCCTTATATTCCTTCTGGGGTTTCATTTCCACCCTGCCCAGAAGAGGATCCCCCTCTCCATAAAACCAGCGGGAAAAACGGCTATTCTTCTTTTCTGTCATCTTCGTCGTCCTCCCTCCGGATTGCATGGATCTTTTTCAACGTCACAAAAAAAAGCACGCTGGTAACCCCCGCCCCGACAGCTGCTTCCGTAATTGCCAAATCCGGCGATTCCAGAAGAATCCATATTATCGACATCACCAGGCTGTAGGACATAAAAATCAGGATGGAATTCAGCAGATTCCTGGAAAAGCTTACCGAAACCGCACACACCACCAGAAAGCCCATTAACAGATATGTAAATGTCTGCATATCATTCTCCTTTCTGCGCCCCATCCTGTTTTTCATCCATCTCTGTGCCCAGCTCACAGTGTTCCTTCAGCGTTTCATCCGTCATTACCTCCAGACGGGAAATCAGGTGAGAGGAAACCGGTGACGCAAACCACAGGAACATGATGACCAGAAGCATTTTCAGGCTGGTAAAATTCAGGCCGGACATAATGATCAGGCCCGTCAGCGATATCCCGATTCCCAGGGTATCTCCCAGGGCCGCCGCATGCATCCGGTTCAAAACAAACTCAAAACGGTAGACGCCGAACACCTCCAGGGCAAAGGTAAGCAGCCCTGCCGTAAGAACCACTGTCCCGATAATAAAGCGGAGCAATTCAAGATTCATGGGCTTTTTCCTCCTCTGCCGCGTCGTTTTCCCCGTCTCTTTTCCTTGTTTCCTGATAAACCCCCATATATACCTTGGTCAGCACAATGACCGCCAGAAAGCTTATCATGGCATAGATGATGCATATATCCACCAGATAGCCTTCCTCCAGCAAAAGCGCGAGTATGGCAATCATAACCATAACCATCGTACCCATCATATTCACAGCCACCAGCCGATCCGCCACACGGGGGCCGCGCACAGCCCTAATCAGGCAGAGAAGCAGCATAAACCCAAGAAAGATCAGCGCCGCCGTAAAAACCGCTTCATATGCATTTCCCAAACCGGTCATTTTGCCACCTGCCCTTCTATCTTGTGCAGAAGCCGCACAAAGGTGCTGTCCGAAAGCCCTTCGCTAAACTGCCTGTCCAGGCAATGTACCGTATATTCATTATCCTGCAGCGATACCGTGATGGTCCCCGGCGTAAGGGTAATGGAATTCGCCAGCAGCACTCTGGCGGTTTTCGTTTTCAAGTCCGTTTTAAACCGGACAATAACAGGCTGTACCCTGACATGAGGGGAAACAATGAACTTAAGGGTTGCCGCATTGGCTTTGACAATTTCCCAGATAAGAACTCCGAGATAGGCAATGATATAACCTGATTTACGCAGGATAATCCAGTCCTTTTGCGGACTGTAATCCAGAAATTTACAGCAGAAGGCATAAACCGCCCCTGCAATCACAATCCCGAAAAGAACGATTTCCAGTGTAACCTGCCCGTTAAAGATCACCCATAGTAAGAAAAAGAGTATGTACATAAAATGCCTTCCCCTCAAAAAATCAACCGCTATCATCAAAAACACAACCCGCATCATGCGAAAACGGACACAAGCGTCGCCCGACGAAAATACGCCGGGCGTCACTCGCTGTTAAGCCAACGTCTGTTCCAGTTTGTTTTTCAATTCGTTTTTGGATACCGCGCCCACAATCCTGGCTTTTTCCTGCCCGTCCTTAAACACCAGAAAGGTAGGAATATTCATGACACCATATTTCTCGGCAATTTCCATATTCTCATCAATATTGAGCTTGCCGACCTTGGCTATTCCATCCATTTCTTCAGCAAGCTGCTCCACTACCGGCGCCATCATCTTGCAGGGACCGCACCAGTCCGCAAAAAAATCCACCAACACCGGCTTGTCCGACTGCAGCACTTCTTTTTCAAAATCCCCTGTTGTAAATTTATCTTCCATGATAAAACCTCCTTTGTTTTTCTGTGTCTCTTTTTAGTCTTGACTATTTTTTGTTTTCCATACGAATCCGGAATGCATGTCAATACATAATAGAGGCATAAGTTCATGGTATAAGCATATTACACATTTTTGTGCTTTGCAAGGATAAAAATAGTTAAAAAGTGCACATATTACTCATTCCCAAAATCAGAGGCGCATATACCGGTATAAGCATTAAAAAATACATGCATAATCCACTCATTATCCATGTATTTTCAGATATTTCTATTAAACTGTATCAAAGGGCACTGTTATCTGCGGATTACATATTTACATATGGGATTGCCTATCGAAGAAAACCTTTCCTCATATTCCGTCATCACATTTCCCTGCATCAGCGCTTCATCCCCATGGAGATCAAAGGTAACCACGTCCGCCTTCCATCCGGCCGGCTCCAGTTCCTCCAATGCGAAATCAAACAGAATTCTGTTATCCGTTTTGAATTCCAGCGTGCCGTCCTTTTTGAGTATTTCGTCGTATCTGGCGAGGAATTGTCTGGAGGGAAGGCGCCTTTTTGCATGCCTGTCCTTGGGCCAGGGATCCGAAAAATTCAGATATATCCTGCTTATTTCTTCTTTGTCAAATACATTACAGAGATCTTCCGCATCCATGCGGAGAAAGCGGACGTTGGGAAGCTCGTCCTCCTCCATCTTCTGAATGGCGCGAAGCAGGACACTGGAATACTTCTCAATCCCAATATAGTTTATTTCGGGATGCTGTGCGGCCATCCCCATAAGAAACCTCCCTTTTCCCATTCCGATTTCTATATGGATAGGCTTCTCATTTCCGAATATCTCTGTCCATTTTCCTTTTTGTGCCTCCGGTTCATGTATCACAAAACGGCTCTCCCCAATCGCTTCCCTGGATCCGGGTACGTTTTTAAGTCTCATTGGTTTTCCTCCCTGTCTGCAACGGTAACCCTACCCTCAAATAGAATAATCTCAAACTTCGGAGGGCCATATGGCACCTGCGAAGTTTGAGTGATAATCTTTTATGGATATGCACCTTTATATTCATCAAGGCATTATAGCTTATTTTCTTTTTATTGTAAACACAGGCTCACATACTCCGCTTTCGTATTCCCGGCCGTAACAGTTCAGACGGCCCTTTGCGTCCTGCGGCATGCCCGGGTCTCCCTCCCCTGCTTTTCCCCGGGGCAGCGATGCAGCAAGGATTCCTGGAAGGGGCGTCTAAAAACGCCAGTCCTTACGCTGCGTCCTTT